>DATNCY010000276.1:0-82015 GCA_035553375.1 Gemmataceae bacterium | reverse complement strand
AACTGGGGAAGGTCTTTTGCCAGTTGAACACGGTAGGCGGCCCGCCCTTGTCAAGATCCCATAGCCGTAAGGGACCGCCGCCGGAGGCCAATCGTTTACCGTCGGTGGAGAAGGCCAGGCCATGCACCTCGGCCATGGAAGGCGTGCCAGTCGTATTCTTCCAGGGAAGTGTCTGCGACTCGCGAGGGGCGGCCAGCTTCCAAAGCTTGATGGAGGCGTCGTAGCCGCCCCCATAACTTGCCGCAGCCAAGCGCTGGCCGTCGGGAGAGAAGGCCAGCGCACGCACGGGATCGCTTTGCCGCAAAGGAGCATCCTGTGCCTCTCCGGTCAGGCCGTCCCAAAGTCGCGCCTGATGATCGTCGGCTCCCGACGCCAAGCGCTTGCCGTCGGGTGAAAACGCAAGACATTGAATGATGCCGGTGTGACCTTTGAGAACCTTGATGAGATGAGCAGGACCATTGACCTGGATCGGTGGCAGTTTGGCGGCCTCGGTCTGCCTGCCGTCCGGGACGATGGAAGGCTTATCCTTCGCGTTGCCGGAACCGCTCAGCGCGGAGACCGGCGGCGCTTCGATCTGCTGTTCCGTAATAGGACCCGATCCGGGAGCCAACCGCAGGAGGATCAAGGGTACAACAATCAGGATGGAGAGGACGAGGACCAGCCCGAAAGCCAGCGCCGTCAACAGAAGAACACGGTTCTGCCGGGCTGCCCTTGAGGGTTGATCCTCGCGCGGCGGAGCCGTTTGCGTGGACTCAGCGGAAGCCATCGTGGTGACGACTTCCGAACAGCCGGCAACTTCGGCGACGGGGACAACAACGTATTCGTCCGTCGGGCCGGCGAACGGAGCCAGGGCGTCGGCGACCGCTTGAGGAATCGGGTGGCGGTCTTGTGGCCGCTTGGCCATCATCTTGCGGACGATCCGCGCCAGACCGATGGGCACCTCAGTCTGAAGCGATTCGATGCGGTCCGGCTCGTCGTTCTGGTGCTTGAGTAATTTCTGCGTGAGACTGCCGCCGGGGAACGGTGGCCGGCCGCTGAGAAGGTGGTACAGGGTACATCCCAGACTGTAAATATCGGCTCGGATATCGGCCGCGCGGGGGTCCACCGCCTGCTCGGGCGCGATGTAATCCGGCGTACCCATGACCGATCCCTCGCGCGTCAGCCCGGAAGTCGTGCCCTCTGGATCGAGACAGGAGTGCAGGCGAACCAGGCCCAGATCGAGGAGCTTGACCACGTTTCCCGGCGTGGCCAAAATCAGGTTGGAAGGCTTGATGTCGCGGTGGACCAGGCCGCGTTCGTGCGCGTGCTGGAGTCCCAAAGCCGCCTGCCGGATGCAGTCACACGCCTGGGCCACGGGCAGCCGCTGGCGCTGTTCGAGAAGGCGGGCCAGGTCGGTGCCTTCGATGTATTCCATGGCCAGGAAGTAAACGTCGCCGACCAGGGCGGCATCGTGGGCGAGGACGACGTTCGGATGCGTGAGCTTGGCGGTCGCTTGCATCTCACGCCGGAAACGACTCAGGTAGTCCGGCTCATCCAGACGATCGGCGCGAATAACTTTCAGAGCAACGAGACGATCCATGAGCGTATGGCGAGCCTTAAAGACCTCACCCATGCCGCCTTTTCCGATCCGCTTCAGCAGCAGGTAAGGCCCCAGCCGGAGGCTGGCACTGCGGCCCTGGAAGAGTTGGTTGACCTGGAAAGGACTGAGCCAATCGCGACGCATTAGCTCGGCCGCGAGTCGCTTGGCGTCTGTTCCGATGTCGTCAGGAAGATTACGGATTTCCTTGAGTTGGGCGGGACTGAGAAGTTGATGCTTCTCCAGTTCGTCGAGGAATGCGGAGATCGGCACTTGGGCGGCCATAATGGATTCCCGCGATCAAGGAGATTGCGTAGTGGAAAACGATGCGATGCCATCTTATCCCCATTCTCCGAACCACTCCAACACGAAATAGCGGAAGGACGAGGCTGTATCCATTCACGGGACGAGAGTAACAAGCGTATAGCGGGCGGCGGCGCCGCAGTATCGGCGTACCTGGCCTCTCCTCTGTAAAATGGCGAGGCGACCGTGCCGTGACGGGACCGGGTTGCGGTCATCTATTCGCGCAGGCCGCCAGGGTAGGTGCCCATCCTCGAATTCCGGAACCAATTTTCGGGGAAAACGCTGCCAGAATTACGCGCAGGGCACAAGCGCTTGTTCAGATAAGCGGCCTACTTGCCTTGGACGCCCTTATACTTATACTACCGGCAGCCACCTCACACTGGTCGCTGCACCCGATCGGGACCGCAAATAGGCTTTCCAAGGTCCGACTTCTCCCCACCACCCTGGCCAGCGGGCGGGGTGTTCGGCGGCTGGATCTTGCGGGTCGAAGGAGAACAATCATGTTCACGGGTTGCGCAGTCCGTTTCCCCCGATTGCCCTTACCTCTCTTGTTCCTGGCGGGCTTCTGGCTCCTCGCGGACGCGGCCGCAGACCCGGCTCCGCCATCGCGCGAGGCGGAAATGCAGCGCTTCCTCGAATTGCTCACCGTCCACGACGACGGCGTCCTGGCGCTGGCGGCACGCCCGGAACTGGCCGAACAGCTCAAGCTCTCGGAGCGGCAGCGCCGGCTGATCCGGGAGGCGGTCACGCGCTGGATCGACGCCAGGTTAGCCCAACGGCGGGCCGAGAAGGAGGAACACGTCGCGATGCGCGAGTCCAAGGACGACGAACGGGATCCCCAGCGAATTCGGCAATGGAACTCCATCGCGCAGAAGGCGCGGGCGGAGGCCGAACGCCTGAACGCCAAGGCGAAAAGGCTCCGCAAAGCCGCCCGGGAACAGGTAGAGGATCTGCTCACCGAGGGCCAGAAGGCCCTCTTCCAGGAGTTGCGGCCGGTCGCCCTGAAGGAACGGTGGCGCGTCACCCTCCCCGACTATTACGGAGTCGCGGCGTTCTCCCCGGACGGGAAGTGGCTGGCGGTCGGCAGCGGCGGGCAGGTAACGCTCTACCCGATGCCCCAGGGCGAGCCGGCCCGGAAGCTGACGATGCCGGGGGAAGGTGCCAATGCCAAGTCCGGCCCCCACGCGCTCGCCTTCTCCCGTGATGGCAAGACGCTGGCCGCCGCATGGATCGACACGAGACACGGCTGCACGCCGGAAATGGTCCACTGGGATCTGGGCCGTCGCGCCGTGACGACCCGGTTCCCGCTGCGCGAGTTCAATCGCACCCGGTTCAGCTTACTGTTCGCTGTCTCCCCTGACTTGCACCGGTACGCCGTCGCCGGCGACACCCCCGGAGTCGTCAGCATCCGGAACGGGGCGACCGGGGCCGAGGTCGCGGTGCTCAAGGGGTATAGCCCGTCGGAGCGGGTTTCGGGCGTCGAGGACAAAAGTCAACCCTGGGACAATATCGATTGTGCCTTCGCGCCGGACGGAAAAACCTTCGCCGCAAGTTTCGCCTGGAGAGATTTCCATCTCCCCTTCACTCCCGAACAGTTGGGGGACAAACGGCACCATCCGCCGGACAATCGGATCAAGCTCTGGGATACGGGTACCTGGAAGGAGCGGCGGACGATCGCTCAAGCAGGGCCGGCTTTTTCAAGCGGCCTGGCGTTCACGCCCGATAGCGTCCTGCTGGCCGGCAACCATTCGCACCACCGGAGCACCCTACAGGCCGACAACTACTCGCACCTCCGGCTCTGGGAGGCGGCCACGGGCCGGGAACGGCTGGCGCTGCCGATACCAAAGCGGTTCCACTGGCAGTCCGCGACCGGGAAGGATCTGGTCTCTGTCGGTGCCCCCGGCGGCGAGGTGATGGTCTGGGACCGGGAGAGCAAGCTGGAGCGGGCGTTTCAGCACCCCCTTTATTCCGACTCCCCCTCGTTAACCACCGTCCTGTCTGCCGCCCTGTCCCCAGACGGGCGGGCACTGGCACTGGTGACGGTGCGGCAGACCGGGATCGCCGAGGACAGGAGGAGTACCCTGGTGTTGCTTTCGATTCCGCCCCCCCGCTCGAAAGCGCCGCGCTGAGCGAGGGAACAGCGACTTGCTCGGCCTTGGCCGCCCGCTTCAGATCGAGCAAGATCTGCGCTCGCGCCAGATGCACACTCATCCCAAGGGTTCACGACTCAGGAAGCAGTGAAGGCATGGGCTGCCGGGCGAAGTGGGTTTGGACTGCTACCGTGACGTAGGCGAAGATGCTCCGAGACTGTTGCCGACAAGTCTCGATCACCGTCAACATTGTCTCAACAAAGCGGCTTCCACCTGCGCTCTGCGTGCCAAAGGACAGCTTCCGCCAGATGACCGCATGCCGTAGGGCGCGCTCGCTGGCGTTGTTGGTCGGCTCGACCTCCTGATCCAAAAAAGTCCACAGCCACGCCCGGTGATTGCTGGATTTTGGCGAGGAGGGCGCGGATGATGGCCTGTGCTTCCGGCGTTTGGCGGGCAATCAGGTCTTCCGTGATCTCCAGTGACATGCCCTTCATGTTGGGGAAAAGCAGGGGCGTGACAAGACCGATTCCCAAAAAACCTCACCCCGGGCCATGGCCGATTACGGTGAGGCTTGTTCTTGACGTTGCCTCCGCTAGATCAATCCCATCGCGACGAGCCGGCGTCAAGGTTCATCCACGGAGCATTGGCTCCCTCGCCCGCTCGCTTGCCTGGCTCAATGTCTTCGCCCGGAGGAGTTTCCCCATGAAAGCGCCGCGTTGGAGCATGTTGATTACCGTCTGTCTGCCGTTCATTTTCTGTTCGCTGGCGGTGCCGGCCGACAAGCCGGCGGAACAACCGAAGGCGTTCATCGACGGCACTGGTCCCGGTTGGAAGGAACTGGGGGCGGATAACTTCGTGAATGTCAACTGCGATGAAAACACCTGGGCGTGGAAAGACGGCAGCGTTCACTGCACGGGGCAGCCGGTAGGCGTTTGCCGTACGAAGAAGCAATACACCAATTTTGAACTGGTCGCCGAGTGGCGGCACCAAAAAAGCGCTGGCAATTCGGGCATCTTCGTATGGGCGTCGGAGAAGTCGATCAAGGAACTGAAACCCGGCCGGCTGCCCCACGGCATTGAGGTGCAGATTCTCGACCACGGCTACGCCGAACAGTACGAGAAGCAGCAGAAGAAAAAACCCGATTGGTTCACGACCAACGGCGATGTGTTCGCGGTCGGCGCGTCGAAGATGAAGCCGTTCGCCCCGACATCGCCCAACGGCAGCCGGAGCTTCCCGCGCAAGAATCTGAGCAAGGGCGTCGGCCAGTGGAATCATTACTACGTTCGGGCGATCAACGGCGAGATTCGCTTGTGGGTCAACGGTGAGGAAGTTTCCGGCGGCAACGGCATCGAGCCGCGGATGGGCTATCTGTGTTTGGAATCGGAAGGCTCGCCGATTGACTTCCGCAACCTCCGCATCCGCGAGTTGCCGTAATCCGTCCGGGACTGCCGACCACGTGAGCAATCGAACTACCGATTCAATGCCGCAGCAGGAATTCGCTGGAATTGAACAACGCATATTGAAGATCTTGTAAGCCTTTGACGCGATCGCCTCCGTGGTCGGCGATATGATGCAGGATCACATTCGTTTCCTCTCTGCTTGGCCGCCGGCTCAAGGTGGCCAGGTAGAGGTTGCTGATAATGACAATCGTGTCCTTCTCTTCATGGAGCCAGCGTGCCAGCCGGCTTTTCGGCGACTTGATTCGAGCGAGGACGCCCTTGTTATTGAGCAAGTGCAGCATCTGCGGCAGCGACGGATCTTCCTCGCGCGCGCATTCGCAGGACACATCGCGCACCGGCCGAGAGAACGCCTGCAAGAAGGGATGAGAAATCCCCCCTTCGGCAATGTCGATGGCGCGCGTACCCACGGGATAACCGGGAAACGGCTCCGGGACGCCGGAAGCCTGCGAAATCGCATCGAGGATTTGCTCGGCTGACAGCATGCGCACGCTTGCGCGGGTGAAATAGCGATCAGGATTGGCCGCGTGTGGCGACAATGCCGGACGGCCGGCACTGGCCAGCTGATAGGTGCGCGAATGGAGGATCGAACGAATGAGCGGCTTGAGCCGATAGCCGTTGCGCACGAAGTCCTTGCTCAGCGCGTCGAGTAGTTCGGGGTTGCTAGGTGGGTTCGTCTCGCGGAAATCATCAATCGGTTCAACGATGCCCCGGCCGACGAGATGGAACCACACGCGGTTGACAATGGACGGCGCGAAATAGCGATTGTCCGGCTTGGTGAGCCAGTCGGCCAACCGCTCGCGCCGGTCGTCGTCGGACGCCAACTTGCCCGCAGGCGTGCCGAACGCGGACGGTTCCTGTGTTTTGTTAGTCGTCGGATGCCGCACTTCACGGCCAGGGGCGAGATAGATGATTTCATTGTCCAGTCCGAAGCGCGGCTGCTTGCGTTCGACCTGGGCGAAGAATGCGGCCAGGCCGAAATAGTCGGTTTGGCTGATGGACTCGAAGGGATGATTGTGACACTTGGCGCATTGCACGCGCACGCCGAGGAACAGCTGCGCAAACGTCTCGGCGGCCTCTTCGGGAGTGCGTGAAATGCGATAAAAATTGGCGGCCGGCTTGTTCACCGTGTTGCCGAGACTGGTCAGCAATTCGCGCGCGAAGCCATCCATCGGCCGATCCGCGGCCATCGCCCGCACAAGGTAACGATGGAAGCTGTGTACGCCCCGTTCGCTGATGGTGGCCGGATTGCCGCGCAGCACATCAGCCCACTTCAACGCCCAAAAACTGGCATACTCATCCCGGCTCAGGAGGCGATCGATAAGCTCTTTCCTCTTTTGGGCATCTTTTGAGTCGAGAAAATCTCGCGATTCCTTGACGGTGGGCAACGTACCAATCAGATCGAGATAAACGCGGCGTAAGAAGACAGCGTCCGAGGCATCCCGTGCGGGCGTCAGTTGCAGCTGGCGCTGCTTGGCGAAGACGTGTTCATCAATGTAATTGGCGACCGGCGGGGGGGTGAAGGTGAAGCGCGAATCGTGCCGCACATAAGTCAAGCGAACGCCGGTGATGCGGTCGAGATAGCGTACGAGAATGGATGCCTCAGCCGTATGCGTGAACTCGACGAGGCCCTCCGGCGTGACGCTGGCGCTGGCCGGATCGTTCGAGCTGTACACGGCCAATTCCGTCACGTCGCGGATCGCGCCATCGTCGAAGTGCGCCCGCGCGATCAACTGCTGACGAGGACGGGACGTATGCAGGCGACGAGTGCCGGGCAACACTTCGAGGTGTATGAGCTTCGCGGCAGTGACACCCGCTTGACAGCCTTCACGAATCCAGCCGAGAACCGCGCGATAGGCGGGATCGCCCAGCCGAAAGCGCACGCCGCCCTGATGCGGCACACGCCCCGCGCCTTTCAGCAGAATAAGGCTCTCCTCGGGCACAACACGATTGGTGCGCCGGCCCATTTCATCGCGCGTCAGCGTCTTGAAATCGTGTTCCGGATCGTAGCCGCGCAGACTCAGATGGAAGCCGTTTTTGCCGTGCGGTGAGCCGTGACACGCTCCTTGATTGCAGCCGGCGCGCGACAGGGCCGCGATCACGTCCGTGCGGAAATCGACGGGCGCAGGCTTGGCGAAGTCCTCGACGATCACCCGAGCGCGTGCTTCGCGTCCCGCGTGGCGCACGATAATTTCCGTGCTGCCGTCGCTTTTCGGCGTCACGATACCGGCGGCGTTGACGATGACAATGCGCGGATCGCGGCTTTGATACGTCGTGATCGCCGTCAAGTCGGTGTCACCTTGCGAACCGTGCGCGGTGACGAGCAAGGCTTGCCGGGCACGCGCTCCCTTGAGGGAGATTTCGGCAGGAATGACGGTGAACGATGCGCTTGATTCGTCCGCGCGTGCGCCGGGATCAGACACGAGAGCGAGGAATAATCCAGCGATGAAAGCAGTTCTTCGTTCCACAATCTCCCTCCTATCACGCGCGACTCTCTGTGAGGATTCGGCATTATTCTCGCACGTTCAGCACGTACAACGGATCGCCGAGTGGATCTAACTTTCGCACCAGTTGAAACGATCGGCCGAAGACATTCGACTTGTTCCAACCGCCCGTTTGCTTGCGTGTGGCCGTGTAGCCCTTGGGGCCGCGCCGCAGGATGTCGAAACGGGGTGTAGCGCCGCGGGCATCAACTAGCCAGTATTCGAGGACGCCTGCTTGCCAGTAGAGTTCGCGGAGTTCCACGGTGTCTTTATGCACGCTGGTGGCGCTGACCACTTCGAGCGTCATCTCCGGGGTGCCCTCCAGCTGCAAGCAGTTGGAAGTCTCGCCTTCGACCCGAACGACTCGGCCGCTACGCAGGGCATCGTAAGAAACGAACATACCGTCTGGTTCGGTAGACAGGTCGGCCGTGCTATGGCGGAGCAGCATCCCGTCGCCAATCCAAATCCCCAGCCCAAGCGTTTCAACCAATGCTCCCAGCACGATCGTGAATTGAGTCTTGACTCGGTTATGTAGGTAGAGGTCTTCCATGCTCAGGTCCACCCAGAGGGTTCCGTGAAGGAACGAGAACCTGCCCCGTTCGGGATACTGGTCCGAGATCGCCCAGCGACAGAACGAGTCCAGGTCAACCACCTCGGGGGGGATACAAACCGATTCACCGATCACCACCCGCACGGGGCGCGGGATGGTTGGAAGAGGCGGCGTGGCAAGCGCGGATGCGGTAGACATACGATTCTCCGGCGAAACCCAGGGCAACCCGAACGCTCATTGTACTTCTTCCTCGGATTGACGCGAACGGTCACTTGGGGGCTGCGCCTTTCTTCGGAGTTTCCGGCTTGCGTATCTCGATGACAAGTTGCGTCCCCCGTTGCTCCTCTTCGTATTTGCCCACGATGCCACGGCTCGATAACTGAATCCCGTGCCGTCCGGGAGTCGCCTCCGCCACCACTTGCACGGCCAACTCGATACTATCTTGGCCGCGCGGAATGACCACTTTCTCCGGCAGCGTCACGCCAGGCGCTTTCGACAACTCCACCGTTACATCACCGGCGAACGGCGGAACGCGGTTGGCCAGCAGACGGACACGCGCGGAGCCGCCGGGCGGCAGCATAAGCGTGGCCGGCTCCGCGCTTGGAGCGAAACCCGTCTTCACGTCCAGATCGAACGTGCGAGCGAGCGTGATGCGCCGGCCCTTGTGTTCGCCGGTGCCGCGTACCTCAATGCGGAACTTGCCGAGATTGACCAGGATGCGCGTATGGATGACGCCGGTTATGTTGGGTTGTGAAGGCGTGGCGGAGGAGAACTCGGTATAAACGCGCGTTCGGCCCTCTTCTTTGTCGCCAATTTGACCACCGCGCGCAGTGAAGGTAATCGGCCCTGTGAACTCGTTGCTCCGCGTGGTGACGATGGGAACGGGGACATTCAAGTAGCGTACCAGCGTCCGCGTCGGTTCGGGCAGTTCCATCGTGAACGGTGCCGGCGGTGTGATTTGCAGGGCGAGCCGATCCGTCAGCGACGGCGGCAGCCGCCGTTGATCTTCGCGCAGGGCGTAGGGGATCAAATCGACATTCACTCGCTGGCGGTCAATCAACGGCTGAGTGCGGACGAGACTCGGCCCAACTTCGGGATGCGCGGATGGTTGAGCGAGGATTTGCAAGGTGTGGATGCCGATGGGTGCTGAAGCGGTGGCCGATAGCTTGCAGACAAGCGCGTTACTGTTGGCCGGGATTTCGTCGGGCGTCAGCGTTACGTCGGACGGAGCGCCGGCGAGCGTCAGCTTGATGGGGCCGGTGTAGTCGGTGCGCGTCGCGGTCAACACCACCGGCTGATACGAACTTCGCGGCACAGTCAGTCCTTCCGTTTCGGCGATGACTTGTACCCGTGGCTCGCTGTTGCGGACTTCAATCCGGTAAGCGAACGCCGCGCCGCCGTCGTGGGCGAGGTCGCGCACCATCAGACCGTAAGCGCCGGCGGTCGGGGCGGCGAACTCGAACATGACTTCATCTTCGCCGGGATTGCTGGCACGACGTAGCTCGCGGCCTGTGGCGTCGATGATTTTGACTTCGAGATCGGCCGGGGAATTGAGGGCACGAGCTTGACCGCGCACGCGGAGTTTCTGGCCTTTCGCCAGATCGAGGCGGAAGAAATCGCGGTCGTCCGATTCGCCAAGGACGCCACACAGTACGCCGGATGTTTTGGCCGGCGTCGCCTGAGCCAGTGTGTTGTTCGGCTCTCGCTCTACGATGGGTTCCAACGAACTGGCCTTCAATGGCAGCCAGGTGGAAGCCTCATCGCCATGCCGTCGTAGCGCGGCGAAGAATGGCCCTTCGTGTTGATCGCGCGGCGTCTCGATGGTGAACGCCGCGCCGCCCAATTCCGGTAGATGGATCTCACCGCGTTTGCCGAGAGGGACTACCGAGGGAAGCGCCACCCGTGCCGCCGGAAAACGACCCATGCGCAACACATAATGGCCATGCGCCGAGCCGTGATAGCGTGCGTCGCGCACCTCAACGAAATACGTGCCGGCCGTCGCGAAGACATGCTCAAAACGACAATCGACGTACAAACCCGGATCGTTGTCGCGCTCGGCAATCCAGCGACCGCGCGCATCGCGCAGCGTCACCAACGGATCGATGTCTGCACCGAAACGATTGCCGACGACCTCGAACGAAACACGTTGGCCGGCCACCACGTCAATGGCGAAGCGATCAACTTCGGCCTTGCGGAAGCGGCCCCATAGCGCACTCGGCAGCGTGACTTTCGCCGGCCCTTCCCTGGCAACAGGTGCCGGACGTACGGGCAGATCGTCGATGAGGAAGAGATGGACATTACTCAAACCATCGACCGTCGCCAAACGGATGCCGCAGATACCGACCGGCGCATCGGCGGGAATCGTCACGTCGAAGACGGCGCTCGTGGCGTCGCCGCTGACCGGCTTCGCGCGCAGCTTGCCGGCAGGCAGCGAGGTCCACAGATCGAGTGGCTGGCCGAACTGAGTACCGGAGAGAGTGACGCGCGTCGTCTTGCCGCGCTCCACGGCAGGCGGCGTTATTTGTTCGATGAACGCCTGACCTCGACACGTTGCGAGGAAAATTGTCAAGCAGAGGGGAGCGATGCAAGAAGAGATAAGGGAAGGGCGTGACATCGATCACCTCATGGTTGGTGCGAATATCGGCAGGGGCGGGCAAACTTGGATAGAGCCTTGCGGCGGGCTGGCTGCGGGGGTATCCTCAAGCGAGGTACATCCTACACGATAAACCTACCGCGTTGTACGAAAAACCTGCCGGAAAAGTGACCCGCCTCCTCAAACGACACTGTACGAAAATGGCGAAAGGATCAATCCCATGCTGAATCTGTGGGGTCCAACCGAGCGTGGAAATCGCCTGTCTCGCCGTGAAATGCTGCGTATCGGCGGTCTCTCGATGACCGGCCTGAGCTTGCCTTTGCTGCTCGGTTCGTCCGCCAATGCTGGACTTTCGCCGCGCAAAGGAAAGCCGGTCGCGGCCAGCTTCGGTAAGGCCAAGAACTGCATTATCCTGTATCTGTCCGGCGGTCCCGCTCAACTCGATACGTTCGATCCCAAGCCCGACGCTCCTGAGGACATTCGCGGCGAGTTCCGTCCCATCGCCACCTCCGTGACCGGAGTGCGCTTCACGGAACTGCTGCCGCTGGCGGCGAAATGGATGCACCGTCTCGCCCTGGTGCGGAGCATGAACCACGACCACAACGATCATGGCCGGGGTTCTTACTGGATGTTCACCGGCTATCCGTATCCCGGCTCCGTCAGCGATGTCAACTCGATGAGCCGCGCGGATATGCCTCACATGGGTTCGTGCGTGGCCCAACTTAATCCGGGCAAAGGCCCCATGACGCCGTTCGCCCTGGTGCCGCATCGCATGGATGTGGCCGGCGGCCGGCGCGCGGGCCAGTTCGCCGGCTCACTCGGCAGCAAGTACGATCCGTTGCTGACGGGCGGCAATCCCAACGACGACACGTTTCGTCTCGATCACTTGCCCCTGGCGGCCAACGAGTCCGCCGACGTGTTGCAGCGACGATTGGGATTGCTCAATCAGCTCGAAAAGCAGACACAACAGCTCGACAAACGCGCCATTCGTCAGTCGATCCGCGACAATCAGGCGAAGGCACTCGACGTGATTGCGTCGCCGGCCGTGCGTCGCGCCGTCGATCTATCGGCGGTCCCGGCGGCGGAGCGGGCACGCTATGGCCGCAATTTGTTCGGGCAATCGGTGATGCTCGGCAAACGTCTGCTCGACGCCGGAGCGCGGTTGGTGCAGTGCAACTGGCAGCGAACGCAGGGCAAGGATGGCTTCGCCTGGGACACGCACTGGAACAATTTCTCGGCTCATAAGGAAGATTTGGTGCCGCCCTTCGATAAGGCGTTTGATGCCCTCATGACGGACCTGGAGAAAACCGGCCGGCTCGATGAGACGCTCGTGGTGGTGGCCGCCGAGTTTGGCCGTTCGCCGAAAATCACGCGCAGTAACAGCGGACGCGAGCATTGGCCGCAGTGCTATTCCGTGTTGTTCGCCGGTGGCGGCATCAAGGGCGGACAGGTCTTCGGCCAGTCCGACAAGATCGCGGCTTATCCCGCCAGCAATCCGGTGACGCCTGCCGATTTCACCGCCACGATTTATCACTGTCTCGGCGTCGATCCGCATGCTGAGACGCACGATCAGGGCGGCCGGCCGTTCGTGCTGTCGCGCGGCAATCCCATCGCCGCGCTGGTGGGCAGTTAGGCCTCGATCCCCCCTCCCGGAGACCTCCCATGACAGCCCTCTCCACGAATTTGGGTATCGCGTTGCTGAGCAGCCTTCTACTCATCGGGGCATCACCTCGAGATCCGGTTGGCTGGAGGGCCGATGGTACCGGCTATTACAAGGAGGTCAATCCTCCGACCAAGTGGGCTGAGGATACCAACGTCCTGTGGAAGACCAAACTCCCCGGCCGCAGCCAGGCGTCGCCGATCCTTATTGGCAAGCGGATCTTTGTCGTTTCGGACCCGGCTGAATTGCTCTGCGTGAACGCGGCCGATGGCAAAATCCTCTGGCGGCGCTCGAACGATCTGGTGGAACTTTATGGCGAAGACAAAGCGAAGCAGATTACGGCCGAGTACGCACGGCTGAAAACCGAAAAGCGAAACCTGGAACGCGAGCGAGGTCGGGTGAAAGGCGATGCCGATAAGGAGAAAGAAATCAAGCAAAAGCTTGAGGCGGTTAACCGAGAGGTACAACAATTGAGGAAACGCGCCCCGGCTCCGCCCTCGTATGCGGATGGCGAGACCACCAACACGGCCGCGACGCCCGCCAGCGATGGCGAGCATGTCTACGCCGTGTTCGGCAACGGAGTCGTGTGCGCGTATACGGTCGCGGGCGAGCGGCGCTGGATCAAGTACATCGAGGCACCCACGATTGGCTTCGGGCACAGTAGTTCCCCGGCGCTGGCCGATGGCAAACTCATCGTCCACCTGAACGATCTATTCGCTCTTGAGACGGCCACCGGTGAAATCGCCTGGCGCGTGCCGTTGCCGGCCCGGCACGCTTCCCCGCTCGTGACGCGCGTTGACGAGACATCCGTGGTTGTTAGCCCGGCCGGAGCCATCGTTCGTCTTGCCGACGGAAAGATACTGCTCAAGGACGGCTCGCTGTCGTCCTCGGAGTGTTCCCCGGTCCTTCACGATCGCATCCTGTATACGTTCCCCGGAGGGGCGCGGGCTGTGCGGCTGGTATCGGCGAAGCCGGCATCGGTTAAGCTTGAGAAACTCTGGGAAAGTAAGACGGCCGGCGGCCGGCGCACTCCGTCTCCGGTGCTGTATGACGGACTTCTCTACGGTGTCACGACCGATGGCACTCTCGACGTTCTGGATGCGTCCACCGGCGAGCAGGTCTACCGTCAACGACTGGGGATCGGCAACTTGTACTCCAGTATCACGGCGGCCGGCACGAATCTCTACTTCAGCAGCACCAAGGGCACCACGATTGTAGTCGCACCGGGACGCGAGTATCACGAGGTTGCCCGCAATACGCTGGAGGGGTTCGGCAGCTGTCCCATCTTCAGCGAACGACATATGTTCGTCCGCACACGCCAGCATCTTTACTGCATCGGGCGGTGAACCACATGGGTATTCTCTCGGATTTCGCCGGCAGCCTCGCGAGTCCTCGATTTGATGGCCGCTCTGGAGATTCTCGAATGAGCCGCGTTATCCCATTCTCCTTGGGGTTGTTGAGTTTTCTCCTCCTGTCCGTTGGTGGGATGGCACGGGCCGATACCACGTCCTCCGAGCAGCGCGCTGCACCGCTTTTCACACGGCACATTCAAGCGGTGATGAGCCGGTTGGGGTGCAACGGCGGCACCTGCCACGGCGCGGTGAAGGGGCAAAATGGCTTTAAGTTATCGCTCTTCAGCGCCGATCCGGCGCTCGACCATGAACGTCTGCTGCGCGAGGCCGGCGGACGCCGCCTGAACTTGCATGAACCGGATGCCAGTCTTCTGCTTCTCAAGGCCACGGGACGGACGGCGCATCAAGGCGGTCAGCGCATGGCAGTCGGAAGCGCCGAATATCAAATCCTCCGGCGCTGGATCGCTGACGGTGCGCCGCTGGATCAGCCCGACCGTTCGCGCGTGACGCGGTTGCTCGTTCACCCGAACGAACACACGGCCCGGCCAGGGGAGAGGTATCGCCTTCGCGTCGAGGCGACTTTCGCCGATGGTTCCCACGAGGACGTGACGCCGCTGTGTTCCTACGAATCACTTACGCCTTCGGTGGCGACGGTGGAACAAGACGGTTCCATCACCGCTCGCGGTGTGGGTGATACGGCATTGCTCGTCCGCTATCGCGCCGAACCGGCGTTGGCGATGCTTCTCGTGCCGCGTCCTTCAACCCAGACGCCCGCCAACATCAAGCCCCATAACTTCATCGATCAGCACATTTTGGCGAAGTTGCAACGACTCAGCATTCCGCCGGTCGGACTGAGCGACGACGCCACCTTTCTCCGCCGCGCCACGCTCGACGTGACGGGAGAACTGCCGGTTCCCGCCGAGGTGCGGGCGTTTCTCGCTGATAGCACAACGGATAAGCGAGAGAGGAAAATTGCGGAATTGCTCCAGCGTCCCGGTCATGCCGCCCTCTGGACGCTGAAGTTTTGCGACCTGCTCAAGGCGAGCGATTTTGGCGTTTACGCCGACGGCATCCGTCAGGAAGTTGACGCCCCGCGCTTCCAGCAATGGATTCGCGCCCGCCTGGACGAAAATGTTCCCTACGACCAATTCGTCGAACGCATTCTGACGGCGACCAGCCGCGAGGGGCGAGACGTTCAGACCTGGGCGGAGGAAGTCTTGCGCATGGAAGAGGGGTATGCGCCGGGCCGTAAGGATGTGGAAATGTATCGCCAGCGCCGGACGCTGGATCTGTACTGGCAGCGCAATTCCTCGTCGGGGTTGCCGGCCGCGCTCCAGGTATCGCACGCCTTCCTCGGCCTGCGGTTGGAGTGCGCCCAGTGCCACCGTCATCCTCACGATGTCTGGCAGCAAGACGACTTGCTCAGCTTCGCCAACTTCTTCATGTCCGTTCGTAAGATCGGCTTCCAGGGCGACAACGAGAAGAAATTTCCCAAGGTCGCCGTCGTCTTCAAGAAGATGAACGACGATGCCAAGAAGCTCACGGAGCAAGCCAAGAAGTTGCGGGAGAACGATTTCAAGAAACTCGAAGCCAGCGTCCGCAAGGCCAAACCGAAGGCTGATCCGGCGGCCGTGGCGCAACTGGACAAGATGAAGAAACAATTGGCCGACATGGAACGGCGAAGCCGATCGATGTCCGAGGCGGCTCGGCGGGTCATGCACTCCGAAGTTCGCTTGCTCGCACCCGGCACGACCTTCGCCACCGTGACCAGCCCCATCGGAACGCAGACTTCAAAACGCTTTCGGCTTCTGGGGCAGACCGAAGAAACCATCATCGCCAAGGACGAGGATCCGCGCCGGCTCGTCATGGCATGGATGCGGCGGCCGGATAATCCCTACTTCGCCAGAGCGATCGTCAACCGCGTTTGGGCACATTATTTCGGCCGCGGCATCATCGATCCACCCGATAATTTGTCCTCCTTCAATCCACCCTCTCATCCGAAGTTGCTTCAAGAACTATGTCGCGGTTTCATCGAGAACAAGTATGATTTGCGTTGGCTGCATCGTACCATCCTGACCAGCCGCACTTACCAGCAGAGCAGCATGGCCGGCGAAGCGAACGAGGGCGATCGCACGAATTACGCCTATTTCTATTACCGGCGTCTACCGGCGGAAGTGTTGGTCGATGCGCTCAACCAGGCGACGGGAACGACCGAAAAGATGGATATGGAATACCATCACTGGCCGGCGAACCTTAAGACGGTCGAGATTCCTTTTACGCCGCGTAACACCTTCGTCACCTTCATGCTGGCGAACTTCGGCAAGCCCAAGCGCAACTCGGCCGTGCAGTGCGATTGCGAACGCGACGGCAACGTCTCGGTTTTGCAGGTTCTCAGCTTCGCCAATCATCCGCGCGTGCGGGCCAAGGTTGCCGATGCCGGCGGACGCGCCGCCCGCATCGTCAAGGAAATTGGGGATGACGAACAACGGATTGAGGAGATTTTCCTCGTGACGCTGGCCCGTTTGCCGCGCGACGCCGAACGGCAAGCGTGCCGAAAGTATATCGGACAATCGCCATCGCCCATTAAGGGCGTGCAAGGCATCTTGTGGAGTCTGCTCAATACACGGGAATTCGTGCTGCAACACTAACCGACTGTCTCCTAAACTCCCCTCTCCCCTGTACTCGGGGGAGAGGGGCTGGGGGGTGAGGGGGAGAGGAACCCGCAGAAAACGCACCCCCTCACCCCCAACCCCTCTCCCCCTGAGTACAGGGGGAGAGGGGCTTATGGGACAGACTCTAACCGACGAGGTTGCTGATGAAGAATACTTGCGAACAATTCCGCCGCGTTCACCGTCGCGATTTCCTCCGCATCGGCGGTATGGGACTTTGTGGCGTGAGTTTGCTCAATGTCCTTCGCGCCCAGGCCAGCGCCGGGTCGCAGCCGGGCCGCACGGCGAAAGCGAAGCATTTGATCTGCGTTTGGCTGGGCGGCGGTCCACCACATACGGACATGTTCGATATGAAACCGGCGGCCGCGGCCGAATATCGCGGCGAATTCAAGCCGATCAAGACCAACGTGCCCGGCATCGATATATGCGAGTTGATGCCGCAGTTGGCTCGCCATGCCGACAAGTACACGATTATTCGCTCCGTCACGACGATGAACAAGCCGGGCGATCACGCCCGCGCGCCGTTCTACTGGATGACCGGCAATCCGCGTCTGCCCAGCGGCACCGATGAGTATCCCATGTACGGCAGCGCCGTATCGAAGTTTCGGCCCGGCCCCGCCGACCTGCCGACTTTCGCCACGCTCGGCATTATTGATGTCCATACGATCAACGCCATCGCGCCGAGTTTCCTTGGGCCGGCTCACAGTCCGTTCATCTTCGATCCCGTGGCGTCGAAGGACGACATTAGCAAGATGTTGACGCCGCAGATTGAGCTACCGTCGCTGAATCGCGATGTCGATCTCTTGAAGGCACTCGACGGCGGCTTGCGGCAGAAAGACAAACTGGACCCGCTCATTGAGGGACTGGACCGCCATCAGCAGACGGCTTTCAATCTGTTGCGTTCGCCGAAACTGCGTGAGGCGATGGATCTCTCAAAGGAGGATCCCAAACGTGTGGCGCGTTATACCCGCAACGTGCCGGCGAAAACGCGCTACCCGTCGGGCAACGTCAAGCATTTCCTGCTGGCTCGTCGTTTGGTTGAGGCGGGCGTGCCGGTCGTTCATTTCAATTTCGGTTACTGGGATTGGCACGGCGAGAACTTCGTCGCCGGCCGGCAGCAAATCCCGATGCTCGACGCGGCCCTCTCGACCTTGCTGGAAGATTTGCAGGTGCGCGGCTTGCTGGAATCGACGATCGTGCTGGCATTGGGCGAGATGGGGCGAGCGCCCAAGTGCGGCACGGCCAAGAACGCCGGGCGCGATCACTGGGACTACGCGCAGTTCATCCTGGCCGCCGGCGGCGGTTTCCGCGGCGGCAACATCGTCGGTGCCACGGACAAAATCGGCGCTCAGGTGACGGATAAATTTTACAAAGTGGAGAGCTTTGGTCGCACCCTCTATCACTTGCTTGGCATCGACCCGGATACCGTTGTGACAACGCCGACTAATCGGCCGGTCAAGCTCATCGCTGAAGATGCGCCGATCATCAAGGAAGCTATTTTGTAGGCGGCTCCGCTCCGATTTGGTGGCAGGGAAAGCGGCGGTAATGGCTTGTGGTGTTATTTCGTGAGTGCCCGTCCTTCAGGGCTGGCACTCACGAAATAACAATACTAAAAACTATTTACGCGCTCCTCGTACTCGAATTCACAATCGCCATTTCCAATCGCGAATCTCCGGCATATCGTCGCCGTGCTTGTCGATGTATTGTTTGTGGTCGAGCAACTTGTCGCGGATTGCTTGCTTGAGATAGGCGGCTCGCGATCCCAGGGCCGGTACGCGATCGATCACATCGCCGACCAGATGGAAGCGATCGAGATCGTTCAGCACCACCATGTCAAACGGCGTGGTCGTCGTGCCCTCTTCCTTGTAGCCGCGCACATGCAGATTGCGATGATTCGTCCGCCGATACGTGAGGCGATGGATCAACCACGGATAACCGTGGAAGGCGAACAGGATCGGCCGATCCTTGGTGAATAGGACATCGAAATCCGCATCGCTCAGGCCGTGCGGATGTTCCGTTTGCGGTTGCAGTTTCATCAGGTCCACGACGTTGAGGACGCGCACCTTGAGTTCCGGCAAATGCTTGCGCAGCAGATCGACGGCGGCCAGCGTTTCCAACGTCGGCACGTCGCCGCAGCACGCCATCACGACATCGGGTTCACCGCCCTTGTCGTTACTGGCCCATTCCCAGATGCCGATGCCGGCCGTGCAATGCTTGATCGCTTGATCCATGTCCAGCCATTGCGGCGCCGGCTGTTTGCCGGCCACGATGACGTTGACATAGTGCCGGCTGCGCAGGCAATGATCCGTCACCGACAAGAGCGTATTAGCATCCGGCGGCAGATAGACGCGAATCACCTCGGCTTTCTTGTTGATGACGTGATCGATGAAGCCGGGATCTTGATGGCTGAAACCGTTGTGATCCTGCCGCCAGACGTGCGACGACAGCAGATAGTTGAGCGAAGCGAGCGGCCGACGCCAGGGGATGCGGCGCGTGGTTTTCAGCCATTTGGCGTGCTGGTTGAACATCGAATCGATAATGTGGATGAACGCCTCGTAGCAGTTGAAGAAACCATGCCGGCCCGTCAGCAAGTAGCCCTCCAGCCAGCCCTGACATTGATGCTCGCTCAATACTTCCATCACCCGGCCATCCGGCGAAACGTGATCGTCGTAGGAATAAATTTCGGCGGTGGAGCAACGATCAGTCACGTCGAACACATCGCCCCAGCGATTGGAGGCGTTCTCGTCCGGGCTGAAAATGCGGAAATTGCTGGCTTCCAAATTCAGTTTCATCACGTCGCGGACAAATTGCCCTTGAATGCGTGTGGCCTCGGCCGTGACCGAACCGGGCGCGGAGATGGCGACCGCATACGCGCGAAAATCCGGCAATTTCAGATCCTTGAGGAGCAGACCGCCGTTCGCATGCGGATTGGCACCCATGCGTCGATCGCCCTTCGGAGCGAGTTCGGCCAACTCCGGGATCAGCTTGCCGGTTTCGTCAAATAACTCCTCTGGCTTGTAGCTTTTCATCCATGCTTCGAGCAGCTTGACATGGCCGGGCTTCTCGGCCATCTCCGCGAACGGCACCTGATGCGAACGCCAGTAATCCTCGGTCTTTTTGCCGTCCACTTCCTTCGGCCCAGTCCAGCCCTTCGGCGAACGCAAGACGATCATCGGCCAACGCGGTCGCTCGGTGAAACCGTTTTTGCGGGCCTCGTTCTGGATGCGCTGAATGTCGGCGATGCAGGTATCGAGCGTCGCGGCCATCTTCGCGTGCATCTTCTCCGGTTCGTGTCCCTCGACGAAATAGGGCGTGTAACCGTAGCCGCGCAGCAGCGCTTCCAATTCCTCGCGCGAAATGCGGGCCAGTACGGTCGGATTGGCGATTTTGTAGCCGTTGAGATGCAAGATCGGCAACACCGCGCCGTCGCGGGCGGGATTGAGGAATTTGTTGCCGTGCCAGCCAGTGGCCAGCGCGCCGGTTTCCGCCTCGCCATCGCCGATCACGCAGGCGAGCAGCAGGTCGGGATTGTCGAAGGCGGCACCGTAGGCGTGAGCGAGCGAGTAACCCAACTCGCCGCCTTCGTGAATCGAGCCGGGCGTTTCCGGCGCGACGTGGCTAGGAATGCCGCCGGGGAACGAGAACTGCATGAACAGCCGTTTCATCCCGGCCTCATCCTGGCTGATGTTCGGATAGACCTCGCTGTAGGTTCCTTCTAAATACGTGTTGGCGACCAGGCCGGGACCGCCATGACCGGGGCCGGCAATATAGATCACGCTCAGATCGTGTTCCTTGATGACGCGATTTAGATGAACATAGATGAAATTAAGTCCCGGCGTGGTGCCCCAGTGACCGAGCAAGCGAGGCTTGACGTGTTTCAATTGCAGCGGCTCTTTCAGCAGGGGATTATCAAACAAATAAATCTGCCCTACGGAGAGATAGTTCGCCGCGCGCCAGTAGGCATCCATCTTGCGCGCTAATTGAGGAGAAAGAGGAGTTTCCATGAGGCTATTATCCTTTCGGAGTTTGCTCGTTCGCAAGCAGACGGCCCACACTCTGGGCGATCATCCATTCTTCATCCGTGCGGATAACACGCACGACGGCCATGCTCGTGTCCGTGGAGATGATGGGCGCGTTGGCCGTGTTGCGATCAGGGTCGAGATGGATGCCGAGGAAATCGAGGCCCGCGCAAATGCGTGCCCGCACTTCGGCGGCATTCTCGCCGATGCCGCCGCTGAAGATGAGCGTATCCAGACCGCCAAGCACCGTCGCCAGCGCGCCGATCCACATTTTCGCCCGGTAACAAAACAACTCAACCGCCTCGGCGGCGCGGCGGTCGCCGGCTTGTCGGCTCAGCAAATCGCGCATGTCGGAGCTAATTTCCGAGACGCCGAGCAATCCCGAACGACGGTTGACCAGTTCGTCAAGCTGATCGGCGTTCAGCTGCTCCGTGCGCAGCAGATGAACCAGCACTCCCGGATCGAGATCGCCCGTGCGTGTGCCCATCACCAGTCCGGAAGTTGGCGTGAAGCCCATCGTCGTATCGAGACATTTACCATCGCGAATGGCCGCCATGCTCGCGCCGGCACCCAGGTGAGCCATCACGAGGCGGCCCTGCGCCGCTTGCCGGCCCGCGATGCGTTCGAGTTCTTCGAGCAGATAAGTGTAGGACAGCCCATGAAAACCGAAACGCTGGATGCCCTGGTCGTCGTAGTGTCGTGGGATCGGTAGCATCTGGGCGACGCGCGGCATGTCGCGGTGAAACGCCGTATCGAAACACGCTATTTGCGGCAGGTTCGGACAGTGTTGTTGGAACGCCTCAATCAGGGCGATTTCGCCGGGAAGATGGGCGGGATCAAGTGGAATCAGCCGGCGTAGTTCGTCCAATAGTTCCGGCGTGACCCGTTGCGGATCGCGGTAGCGCGGGCCACCGTGGACCACCCGATGACCGACCGCCGCCACTTCCTCGAAACCGCCGCGATGCGTGAGCCAATGAATCAAGGCCGCGCCGGCCTGCGCGTGATCCGCGGCCGCGAAGGGATGGCGCTGGGACGTGCCCTTGTCGTCCTTCGCGATCAATCCGGCCTCGGCCTGGCCGACTCGCTCGATCAGCCCGGAGAGCAGACGGCGCGGCGGTTCGCCTGCGGCATAGAGGGCGAACTTGATACTCGATGAACCGCCGTTGATCGTGAGGATGCGAGACACGGTTCCTTCTCCTCCAGTATCACGTTTCGGCGTTTGTTGTCCCTCATTAGGAGATTACGAATGTCCTGAACGCGCGTCTCGCCGGGTTGGAGGGTAAGGTGTGCCGAACTTGTGAGGCTCATCACGTCCCTCGATAGGTCCGGCGAGCCGAGCCGGACGGGAAGAAGTGCCGCTCGGCTCGCGGCACCTACCTAATGCGTGCCGCTCGGCTCGCGGCACCTACTGGCGGTAGGTCCGGCGAGCCGAGCCGGACTTTTTACAAAGTGCCGCTCGGCTCGCGGCACCTACCCAATGCGTGCCGCTCGGCTCGCGGCACCTACCACGTTAGCGTTTTCGCCCTCCTACGACCTTTGCCAAAGCGCCAATACATCCGTCAAGAACTTGAGTAGCTTGCAGCCTCCGACCGGCTTCGCTAGAGTAAAAAATCGACTGAACTGCTTGCGTCTGAGCGTGCGGAACGCTAAGCCGCAAGCGGTCAACCGCGCGAGGATCCCGGTGTGACGCATCTAGACGTTGATCCCATCTGCGTCGTAATTGGCCGGACCCGGCACAAGATGGTTCAGATTGAAATTCAGGAGGCGGCCAAGCAGGGCGCTCGCCTCATCGAGCTGCGCCTGGATTTTCTGGCCAAGGCTCCCGATTTCAAGCGACTGCTGGACGACAAACCCTGTCCGATGATCGCCACGGTGCGCCGCCCGCAGGATGGCGGCCGCTGGAGCGGCACCGAGGAAGCACGCTTAACGCTGATGCGTCAAGCTATCGTCGCCGGCTTCGACTGGGTCGATCTGGAAACCGACATTGCCGACAACATCCGCCGTTTCAAAGATGTTAAACGCATCGTCAGCTACCACAACATGCGTGAGGTGCCGGCCGACCTGGAGAAGATTTATCAGCGCATGTGTTCGCAGGATGCCGATGTGGTCAAGTTGGCCGTGCGCGGCCAGCATCCCAAGGACAATGTACGTCTGCTCGATTTGCTGCGCAATTCACCGCGACCAACCGTGGCCTTCTGCATGGGCGATCTCGGGATGCCTAGCCGTCTGCTGGGTGCCAAGTTCGGCGCTCCCTTCACCTACGCGGCCTTCAACAAGGAGCGCGGCATCGCGCCCGGCTTGCCGTCTCTGCCCGAACTGAAACAGATTTTTCACTACGACCGCATCAACGCCGACACGAAGGTGTTCGGCGTCCTCGGCGATCCGGTCGGTCATAGTCTCAGCCCGCTCGTGCATAACATGGCTTTCCGCCATCTGGGTATCAACGCCGTGTATGTACCGTTCCGCGTTCCGCGGCCAGAGTTGCCCGATGCGCTCAAGGCGTTTATGAAGATTCCGGTGCAGGGCTACAGCGTGACCATTCCGCACAAAGAAGAGGCGGCGGAGTTGGCCAAGCACAAAGATGAATCAGTGGTACGCGCTAAGGCGGCCAATACGCTGATCCGCAGCGGCGACGATTTCTCCGCCTACAACACCGATTACGAGGGCGTCATCGACACGCTGCGCGCTTATCTGCCGACCTCGTTCAATAACCCGGACACCGAACCATCCAAGGGCATCGTCACGACACTGCCTGAGCCGCCGTCGCTGAAATCCAAGATCGTGCTGGTACTCGGCGCGGGCGGCATCGGTCGGGCCGTGGCTCACGCCCTGCGCTCCGAGGGCGCTCTGGTGAACGTCGCCAATCGCACCAGCGAGCGTGCCGCGAAACTGGCTGAGGAGGTCGGCGGCCGGCATATCGAATGGCAGGGACGGCATAGTGTCTTGTGCGATGTGGTCATCAACTGCACTTCAGTCGGCATGCACCCGGACGTGGACGAAGCGCCGCTGCACCCCAGTTTCCTCAAGCCCGGCCTCGTCGTTTTCGACACCGTCTACACGCCCGAAACCACGCTTCTCGTCAAGGAATCGCGTTCGCGCGGCTGTCACGTCATCACCGGCGTCGAACTGTTCGTTCGTCAGGCAGCCCAGCAATTCAAGCTGTTCACGCAGCGCGAAGCTCCCATCGAGTTGATGCGCAAGGTCGTCAAACGCGCCCTGTCGCCGGTCGCCATCCGGGACGACGAAGACACGGAGACACGGTGAACGAATCGCTCCTCTTCTTGATTGGTCCACGCGGCAGCGGCAAGAGTACCGTCGCGCGACTGCTGGCACAACAACTGAGTTGGGCATGGCTCGATGCGGACGACGAACTGGAAAAGCGTCATGGACAATCGATCCGCGCTATTTTCGCCGCCGAGGGCGAGGTGGGTTTTCGCGACAAGGAAGCGGCGATCTTGACGGAGTTGAGCCGTTTGCGGCAACACGTTATTGGCACCGGCGGCGGCGTCGTGTTGCGCGAGAGCAACCGCGAACTGTTGCGTGCATCGGGGCGCGTGGTGTGGCTGACGGCGGATGTGGAGACGTTGTGGCAGCGCTTGCAGGGAGATCGTTCCACGGCCGAGCGCCGGCCCGCGCTGACCGTCGGCGGCCGCGAAGAAATTGCCGAGATATTACGTGTAAGAGAGCCGCTTTATCGCCGTTGTGCCGATCTCGTCGTCGAGACAGCGGGGCGTTCGCCGGCCGAGATTGCCGACGAGGTGCTGCGTCTACTAGCCCGGAGCGCCAGCGACGGGGTTCTTAACGCCAGCGACGGGTTTCTTCGCGCCAGCGACGGGTGCTGAGTCCCGTCGCTGGCGTTAAGAACCCCGTCGCTGGCGCTCCGGGCTAGTAAATGGAAAATAGAAGGCGCAACCCATGTTCTACCTCTGGCTCATTCCGGTATTCGCGATCGGTGCCTGTGTCGGCAGCGTCATCAACTACTGTTTTTATCGTCTGCCGCTGGAAAAAAGCATCCTTTGGCCGGGACCGCGCTGCGGTCGCTGTTTGCAGTCGATCCGCTGGTATGACAACATCCCGCTTCTTAGTTATTGCTTGCTGCGCGGCCGCTGCCGCACTTGCCGCGGATCGATTCCCGCGCGTTACCTCGCCATCGAGTTGCTTACCGGCCTACTCTTCGCCGGCCTGTTTTACATCGAGATTGGCCGAAACATTCTCGATCTGCCGTACCTGGCCGTGCATCGATCGGCCATCGCTGCGGGAGACGTGCCGCGTGCCGGCTGGGCGGTGTTCTTCTGCCATGCCGTGCTAGTTAGCTTTCTGCTGCTGACCTCGCTGTGCGATCTGGATGATATGGCCATTCCCTTACCGATCACGATCACCGGCACGTTGGCGGGATTGGCGTGCAGTCTGCTTTGGGCGTGGCCCTTCCCCGATGCGGGGAAACCGCTGCCGTTCACCAGCGGAATTGTGCCGCCGCGTTTGCCGGCCGGTCTGTATCCTTGGCCGGTTTGGTATCCGCTACCGGACTGGCTGCCGGCGGGCAGTTGGCAACTCGGACTGGCCACCGGATTGGCCGGAGCCGTCGCCGGCATGCTGGTCATGCGTGTCGTGCGCTTTACGTTCGGACTGACGCGCGGCATCGAGGCGCTGGGCGTCGGCGACGCCGATTTGATGATGATGGCCGGCGCGTTCGTCGGTTGGCAGCCGATTTTGCTATCGTGCTTCGTCGCCGCGTTTCCCGGTCTGCTGTTCGGCGTGGCGCAGCTGGTGCGCCGCGGCAATCAGGCGCTGCCGTTCGGCCCGTCGCTGGCCCTCGGCGTGGTGCTGACGTTGTGGTTGTGGCCCTTTTTGGGCCGCGAGGACGCGGTTCGTATGGTGTTCTTCGAGCCGCTATTTCTGGCGGTGATTGTCGGCGGCGGCTCCGGCTTTCTGCTGGTGGCCGGTCTGCTATTCCGCTTTGTGCTGGGGACGCCGCAACAATCCGAAAGTTAGAGCATGATCCGGCCCCTTGTTGGCGAACGGCTGGCGTTAGCCGGCTGATAAACGGAGGAAACCGACCATGAAATGGAGAGGACGAGAAGAGAGCGAGAATGTCGAGGATCGCCGCTCTCTCGGCAAGACGGGGTTGGTTATCGGCGGCGCCGGCTCCATCCTCATCGTCATCCTGGGACTGATTTTCGGCTTCGATCCTCGTCCCTTCCTCAATCCGCAGGACGGTCAACCCGGTCAGGAAGAAACCCGTCCTCTCGATCCGGGACAGGAAGAAGCGGCCCATCTGGTCAAGGTGGTCCTGAAAGACACCGAAGATGTTTGGACGGCGCAGTTTCGCAAGATGGGCAAGAGCTATCGCAAGCCGACCTTGGTTCTATTTACCGGCCAAGTCCGATCCGCTTGCGGATCGGCGGATTCCGCTGTTGGTCCCTTCTATTGTCCGAGCGATGAAAAAGTATACATCGACCTCGATTTTTTCCGCGAGCTGAAAACGCGATTTCATGCGCCGGGAGAGTTCGCCGAAGCGTATGTCCTGGCGCATGAGGTCGGCCATCATGTGCAGAAACTTCTCGGTTACTCCGGCAGGGTACACACCCATAAGGGCCGCATGAGCGATTCCGTGCGCCTGGAACTGCAAGCGGATTATCTCGCCGGTGTCTGGGCCTATCATGCGCAGGAGATGAAAAACATCCTCGAAACGGGTGACATCAAGGCGGCGCTGACCGCAGCCAAGGCGATCGGCGACGACACGCTCCAGAAAAAGAGTCGCGGCTATGTGATCCCGGATTCCTTCACGCACGGAACCTCGCAGCAGCGCGTTCGCGCCTTCACGCGCGGCATCAAAACCGGCGATGCTTCGCCGAGAGCCTTGGAGCGATTTTTCACGGCCGATGAGTTGTAGGAGTCACTCGGCGCGCCAAACTTCCGCCCTCGCCCCAACGTGCATCAATGCAATAGGCCAGCAGGGCGCAGGATAGGCCCACGAGCCAGCCCGCGAGTACATCACTGGGGTAGTGAACACCGAGATAAGGCCGACTGATGCCGATAAGCAGCGGCAAAGCAATCCCCAGCGCGATTACCAACCCGCGCACGATTCGGCGGCGCAGGGTACGCGAGGCGGTCAGGGCGATGGCTCCGTAAATCGCCATCGAGTTGAGAGAATGCCCGCTGGGGAAACTCGGCGAATGCGGTGGATCGATCACTCGCCAGGCGACATCCGGACGCGGCCGATTCGCCACGAGTTTGACCCCCTGGGCAATGCCCAAGCCAAGCACGGCCGTCGCCAGCACGATACAGGCGGTGCGCCGTCGCCCATAAAGCCAGAAGACCAGCACCGCCGCGAGCAGGACGCCGATCACCGTCTTCTTATCGCCCAGGAGCGTGGCGAATTTCATCGCTTCGTTCAGCCAGGGCTGGTGATGGCTCTCTAACCAGGAAAAGGTGTTGCCATCGGCGGCGTGTACATATTCCATTACGTACCTCCTTATGGGGTTTTACCAGCCCGTAGCGCCAGCAAGGGATCCCCTTGCTGGCGCTGCGGGCTGGTGAGACACCGTTTCTGACCTTGCCGTCATCCCGAATCCATTTCTACAATAATATATCTGTTTGTCTACCACCGGAGAACGTCATGAAGTCTGGTATCCATCCCGAATACACCGAAGCCACCGTGACCTGTGGCTGCGGCAACAAGTTCGTCACCCGCAGCACCAAGAAAAACATCACGGTCGAAATCTGCTCGGCCTGCCATCCGTTCTTCACCGGCAAGATGAAGTATCTGGATACGACCGGCCGCGTCGAGAAGTTCCAGCGCAAATACAACTGGGACAAACGCAAGAAGGCAGCCGAAGCCGCTGCCGCCGCCACCGACGACACTCCCAAATAGCTCTGGCCTATCCGGCACCCTCCTGTTGGCGGATCATCAGGCGAACGGCCGGCGTTAGCCGGCTGGTGGGTATGCCTTACCAGCCGGCTAACGCCGGCCGTTCGCCAACAATCATGCACTACGGGAGCTTTCGCGCATGTGGCCCATTTTCGAGCAAGCGCTGACACGCTATCAGGAACTGGAACAACAACTCAGCGATCCCATCGTGGTCGCCGACCGCGCGCGCTTCACGCGCACCGCCAAGGAACACGGCACCCTCGCCCGGCGTGTCAAACCCTATCTGGAATACAAGAAAATCACCGAGGATCTGGCACAAGCGCAGGCGCTTTTCGACGCCGAGACCGACCCGGAGATGCGCCAGTATGCCGAGCAAGAATTGGCGGAATTACGCTCGCGCCAGGAAGCGTTGCAAGCACGGCTCGAGGATTTCGTGCTGGCTGAGGGCGAAACCTACGACAGTATTATCTTGGAGGTTCGCGCCGGCACCGGCGGCGACGAGGCGGCGCTGTTTGCCGGCGATCTCTACAACATGTACACGCATTACGCCCGCGATCAGGGGTGGAAGGTCGAGGACATTTCGTTCAATCCCGGCGAGCAGGGCGGTTACAAGGAAGTAGTGTTCAGCATCACCGGCGACGACGCTTTTTTACACTTTCGTTACGAAAGCGGCGGCCATCGCGTGCAGCGTGTGCCGAAGACGGAGCAGCAGGGCCGTATTCACACTTCCGCCGCCACGGTGGCCGTGCTGGCCGAACCGGATGAAGTGCAGGTCGAGATTCGCGATCAAGACATCGAATGGGAACGCATGCGCGCCGGCGGCGCGGGCGGTCAGCACGTCAACAAGACCGAGAGCGCGGTGCGCATTTGGTACAAGCGCGGCACGCCGGATGAACTTGAAGTGAAGTGCCAGGATGAGCGCAGTCAGCACAAAAACTATGAGCGCGCTGTGCGTATTCTGCGTAGCCGAGTCTACGAGATTCAGCAGCAAAAACTGCATCGCGCGCGGGCCGAGCAACGGCGGACGCTGATTGGCTCCGGTGATCGAAGTGAACGCATCCGCACCTACAATTTCCCGCAAAATCGCGTTACCGACCACCGTATCAACCTGAACCTTTATAAACTCGATGCCATTATCGCCGGCAACATCGGTGAACTGATCCAGGCACTACGCGACTTCGACAAAAAACAACGCCTGGGTAACTAACACAAATACTTTCACCACGGAAAGCACGGAAAACACGAAAAAATACAAAAGAGATGCTCTCGCGAGGAAATCCGGCTTTATTCTCGATAATGAAGCATTTTTGTATTTTTTCCGTGTTTTCCGTGTTTTCCGTGGTGAAAGGATTGAAAGGATAGAGCCGTGAGTGCGGAGCAGCCCTGGACGATTGGCCGTTTGCTCGATTGGACGACGAAGTACCTGGAGCAAAAGGGATCGGAGTCGCCGCGTCTCGATACTGAGGTATTGTTGGCTCATGCACTGGGCTGCAAACGCATCGATCTGTACGCCCGCCACACGGAAGAAGCACCCGAGCGCGAGAGGGGGAAGTTCCGCGAATTGATCCGTCAACGCATTGAGGGCTGTCCGGTAGCGTATCTGGTTGGCCGCAAGGAGTTCTTTTCGCTGGAATTTGAAGTCACACGCGCGGTGCTGATTCCGCGGCCGGATACCGAATGCGTCGTCGATGAATGTCTGCGTTTGGCGAAACCAATGGCGGAACCGGCGATTCTCGACATCGGCACCGGCTCCGGCTGCCTCGCGGTGGCCGTCGCCCGCCAGCACAAAACAGCGCAGGTAACGGCCGTGGACATCAGCCCCGATGCCTTGAGCGTGGCATCCGCGAATGCGGCCCGCCATCGCGTCGCCGAGCGCGTTCGCTTCTTGCAGGGAGATTTGTTCGCTTCCCTTCCCGGCAGCGAACGGTTCGATTTCATCCTGAGCAATCCGCCGTACATTCCGCACGATGAGATTGGCAAACTGGCTCCCGGCGTGCGCGATTACGAGCCTCATCTGGCGCTGGACGGTGGCGCAGACGGCTTCGCCGTCTTCGATCGCCTTATCGCCGGCGCACAGACGCATCTGAAACCGGATGGCTATTTGCTCATCGAAATTGGTTCGCCGCAGGAAGAACCAGCACGCGAACGAATTAACGGACATAAAGGCTATGAATTGGCGAAAACAATTCACGATGGTTCGGGGCATCCGCGCGTGCTGATGGCGCGCTGGCGTAGCGTGAAATAAAAGAAGCCGCTTGCGGCTTAGCGCGGAGAACGCTAAGCCGCAAGCGGCTTGACGGTGGTAAGCGCTTACAGCGTCCAGCCCTTACGATACTCGAAGTGGAGCAACTTATCCGCTTGCGGATAATTCGTGAACTTCATGTTCTCGCCGTCCCATTCGAGCTTCTTGCCGGCGCGCATGGCGACGTTGCCCAGCAAGATCGTCTCGGTCAACATCCCGGCGAAATCGAAGTTCGAGTAAGCGATCTCCGGCTTGTTTTCCATGATCGCTCGGACCCATTCCGCCTTCATGCCGTCGTCGCCCTTGCCGTTACGCGGCAGGGTTCGCTCCGGTTTCTTGAAACCCTCGAAGTTCTTCTTCGGCAACAAGAGATAGCGTGCGCCATAATCATCCGGCGAGTACAGGACGCCCTTGGCTCCGACGAGCAATGAACCGCTGCCTGGCGGATTTTCGCCGTGAAGCAATTCCTTGGGGGGCAGGTTTTTCTTGCCATCGTGATGGCCTTCATACCAAACAAACTTGACCGGCGGCATGCCTTCCCCGCGCGCGGGGAACTGGAAGGTGATCGTCGCCCAACCCGGATAAGTCTCCGAGTTGATGGGGCCATTCTCAGCAGAAACACTGGTCGGATAGCCGAGTTTCAGCGCGCGGAAGGCCATGTTCGCCGTGTGACAGGCCATGTCGCCAAGGGCACCCGTGCCGAAATCCCAGAAGCCACGCCAAGCGAAGGGGTGATAGCCCGACGCATACGGACGCTCGGGAGCCGGCCCAAGCCACTCATCCCAGTGGACGTTCGGCGGCACCGGTTTGGGATCGGGGCGTTTGGTGAGTTTCGGCGCTTGCGGCCAAATCGGGCGATTGGTCCAGACGTGAACCTCCGTCACCGGCCCGATGCCGCCTGCCTGCACGACCTCGACGGCCTCACGCAGTCCGTTCTCAGCGGAGCCTTGATTGCCCATCTGCGTGCAAACCTTATACTTCTTCGCCCCTTCGCGCAAGGCGCGGGCCTCTCGCACCGTATGCGTCAACGGCTTCTGACAGTAAACGTGCTTGCCCATCTTAATGGCCATCATCGCCGCCGCCGCGTGCGTGTGGTCGGGTGTGCTGACTGTCACGGCGTCGATCGATTTGCCCATCTCATCGAGCATCTTGCGGAAATCGTTGTACTTCTTCGCTTGCGGGAACCGCTTGGCCTTGCCGTTCAGGGTGTTGTCATCGATATCGCAAATGGCGACGACATTGCCGTGATTGCCGGCCTGGTCGATGTCGCTCGATCCCTTGCCGCCCACGCCGATACCGGCGATGTTCAATTTTTCATTGGGCGACTTGCTCGCGCCCAGCGTGATTCCGCCCGCCACCCAGAACCCGATACCGGCTAGGCCGGTCTGCTGGATGAACTGGCGACGATTACTTCGTCGGCTCATGAATGTACTCCCCTTGTTGTGGAAATATCCGAAGTCGTACCGTGCGGAAGGCGATGGTTTGGCCAAAGTCAGTCTAAAGAGGCGTTCGGCCGGTTGCAATAACTTCCTTGGAAAAGATGCGCGATTTTCATCCGGTTAAAACAAGTTCCCCGGCCTAGGGTCTTTCGGACCTTGGCAACTCCGCGCCTGTCTCGCATAATACCGCACGAGCTAAACCCACGCACTGGAGACCAAGCCCGTGGCCGACAATCCTCCGATCACTCCCGCAATGCCCGCACCGTTCGACATCGAACAACCGGCCTGCTTCTACCTGGGCCGCGAGTACGATCTGCACACACGCACCATCTTGCCCGACAAGCACGTCATGTATGACGCGCGCGATCTGACAACGCACGGCGTCGTCGTCGGCATGACCGGCTCGGGCAAGACCGGCCTGTGCATTAGCCTGCTCGAAGAAGCGGCCATCGACGGCATTCCGTGCGTCATCATCGATCCCAAGGGCGATCTGACCAACCTGCTGTTGCAGTTCCCGGACCTCGATCCGCGTAAGTTCGCCGAGTGGGTCAACGAGGAAGACGCCCAGCAGAAGGGGTTGTCGGTGCAAGCGTATGCGGAGCAGATTGCCGCGCGCTGGCGGCAGGGCTTGACGGAGACGGCGCAAACGCCGGAGCGGATTGCCCGTCTCAAGGCGTCGTCGGACTGGCGCATCTACACGCCCGGCAGCGAAGCCGGTATCCCATTGTCCATCCTCGGCACCTTCTCGGCCCCCAAAGACAGCAAGAAAATGCCGCGCGAAGTGCTGACGCAGAAGATCGACGCCACGGCCACCGCCTTGCTGGGTCTTACCGGCATCGCCAGCGATCCCGTACAATCGCGTGAACATATCCTGATTGCGCAACTCCTTCTGCACTTCTGGACGGCGGGCAAGGATCTCGATTTGCCGGGCTTGATCTTGCAGATTCAAAATCCGCCCATTCGCACCGTCGGTGCCTATAACCTGGAAACATTCTTCCCCGCCAAGGAACGGCTCAAGTTTGCCTCGACCTTGAACAATGTGCTGGCCGCACCGAGTTTTTCGACATGGACGACCGGCGAATCGCTCGACCTCGCCAGCATGCTCTATCGTTCCGGCAAACCGCAGCAGTTGATTTTCTACATCGCGCACCTGGACGACACGCAACGCATGTTTTTCACGACGTTGCTGCTCGAAGAAATGCTGAGTTGGACGCGCCGGCAATCGGGGACTAGCAACCTGCGGGCGTTGTTGTATTTCGACGAGGTATTCGGCTACATGCCGCCGCATCCGGCCAATCCGCCGAGCAAGGCACCGCTGTTGACGCTGTTCAAACAGGCGCGGGCGTTCGGTGTCGGCGTGCTGTTGGCCACGCAAAATCCGGTCGATCTCGATTACAAGGCGCTGTCCAACGCCGGTACGTGGTTCGTCGGCAAATTGCAAACCGAGCGCGACAAGATGCGTCTGCTCGAAGGCTTGGAAACCGTGGCCGCCGAGCAGGGCACGCTGACGGATCGCTCCTATCTGGAGACGGTCATCTCGTCGCTGGGCAGCCGGGTCTTCCTTTTGCACGACATCCATCGCTCGGCCCCCGTCCTGTTTCAAAGTCGCTGGGCGTTGTCGTTTCTGCGCGGCCCCATGACTAAGGATCAGGTAGCACGGCTGATGGAACCGGTGAAGCGCAAAAACGAGTCGGCTGCGCCAATGGCCATCCCGCTCTGCACGCATTGCCATCAAGAACTCGGCCCCGATGTCGGCGATCGCTGTCCCCACTGCGGCCAACCGCCCTGGGCCAACGCTCAGTTCCGTAAGCAGGACAAAGAATATCGCGAAAAGCTTCGCCGTGCTTCGCCCGTTTCCTCCGCCACCTCAATGGATGCCAGCTCGCGGCCACCGGTGCTGCCGCCGGATGTGACGCAATTTTACTTGCCGGCGGCACGTCCAACCGCAGGCGGTGCGGTGATGTATCAGGCACGCATTCTGGGGATTGGTGAGATCGCTTTTATCGTTGATAAGCGCAAGGGCAGGGAACACACGGAAACGATCCGCCTGCTGGCACAGCCGGCCGCTTCCGGCCATCCGCTCGACTGGGACCACGCCGAGCCAGTGGGCGAATCGTTGGCGACGACGCCTTTACCCGGCGCTCACTGGGACGGCGTGCCGGATTCGCTCGATACGGGGCGGAAGTTCAAGGGACTGGAAAAAGCCTTCGGTGAGTATCTTTACAGCACGAAAAAACTGTCATTGTTCCAGAATCGCGAACTGGAATTGGTGAGCGAACCAGGTGAGACACTGGAAGCATTTCAAGCGCGTTGTCGTCAGGCGGCGGCAGAGGAAGCGGCGCAGGCACTGGCGATGCAGAAGGCCAAATTCACTCCCCGCTTCGAGGCGATGGGCATGGCTGTGCCGGAAGACGCGCACGGTGCGGACCAATCCGGCAACTCCTTCCTCGGTTGGCTGTTCTCCGCCGTTCTCCCTTCGCAGAAGGATGAGGGACCGCCCGCGACGCGGCAGGAAGAGAAGGAACGCAAACTGAAGGCCGACTATCAGGCCAAGCAAGCGGAAATTCACGAGAAATGGAAGCGCGTCGGCGAGGAACACACGAGCATCCAGGTCAAGCCGCGCAAGGCGGACGTGCGCGTGACGCATTTCGGTCTGGCATGGATGCCCAGGGTGGGAGGCTGATGCCAGCGACTTTGAAATGGGATCACTTCCCCGGCTTCGCCTTCGGTTTCATGGTCAGGACGACCACCTCATCCCGAATGGTGTAGGTCATCCCAATCGGATCGAGAAGTTTCTGTAACGCCTCACCCAGCGGGACTTGCTTTACCGAAGCAGTCAACGGAATCTTCGGGTCGATCAAACCGGCTTTGCGAGCGACGGGATCGAGTATGAAACTCTCCAACATCAGATGGTGGAGAAACTGCGCCACCTCGGACAAAGGCTTGTCCTTGAACTCGAAATTGATCTTCATGTTGAGTCTTTTTTCGATCCTCCGGGCGGCGGCGCGCTGCGTTTCCGTCAATCGCTCGGCTGGTGCTGGGCCAGGCTTTCGGCCGCGAACCACCAAACCCTTGTCATCCTGCTCAAAAGCCAGACCATTCGCCTCCAGGATGAGATGCAGAGCGCTGCGCGGCGAAAGCCAGCCGTCTGCTCCAGCGTAAAGTCATCCAGGGAAACGACCACCATTCGATCCAGTCCCCGAGCGACCCGCAGTGGGATGGGCAGCGGCGGCAACTTCTCTTCTAGTTGCGCTTCCAGTTGCATTTCCTCAACTCGACCGACCAATTTCCCCTTAGGATCAATGAGCAACGTGGTCGGCAAGGATTCGATGCCGAAGTTCTTGGCGGTTTGCCCGGTAGCGTCGAGCAGGATCGGGAATGGCAAATGCCGGCCTCTCCAATACTTTGCGCGCAGCCGTTCGAGTTTCTTGTCCAGGTCCGCGAAATCTTTCACCGAGGAAATGTAAAAGGTGAGTATTTCAAACTTATCGCGATCCTTTTTGTGGACTTCATACAGGTCCATCAATTTCGGCAAACTGCCGGCCACGCACGGTCCGCACCAGTCAGCCCAAAATTCGAGCAGCACCCACTTGCCCTTGAAGTCGGCAAGCTGAACCGTCTTCTCGACGCCGCGAGCGTCGGTGACATGCCATGCCGGCGGCACCTTGCCAATGTGTTTGCCGAGGATGGACGCGGGCACATTTAAGGTCTTGAGATCCACGTCCGGCATATCGGCGTTAAGGGTAAATGTCTTTTCCGTCCGCTGAAAGTCGCGGGCAGAGGTAGTCAGTCGGTAGTCGCCGGGCGGAAGATGGAACAAAAAGGAACCGTCGGCGGTGGGCGACCGGAAGATGGAAACCGAACGGCTGAAGATATGGACGCCGATGTTGGACGGCCGTTTGCCGAGTTCCTCACAGAAGAACCGGCCCTTGACGCCGACGAGAGGAACGAGTTTGATCTCCACGGGCTTGCCGGCAATTTTTTCGTCCAGCACAAGGAGTCCGCCCGTCTTGCGATCCCTATCCAGCGCTATCAACCCCTCCTTACGGCCGTTGAAGGTGATGGAAAGCGTGAATCGCCCCTCCGCGTTTGTGATCGTACCATGGTAGGGCGTCGTCCCGGCCTCATGCGCGGTCCACCAGATTCCGACCTCGGCCCCGGCAACCGGCTTGCCGCTTGCATCCACCACCCGACCGGCGACCTTCGTCACCTCCTGGGCATGGGCCGCCAGAGCCGGCACCATACCGAGAATTACGGCAACGATCCCGCATCGGATTCTCATGGCGACTTGTCCTCAGCTGACCTCAACGGTTGAACATAAATTCCTTCGACGCCAGCACCGACCAGAACAAATCTTCCAGCGCCTCGCGCCGCGTCGTCTTCGTATCGGCGGCGGCCTCGGCGAGCAGCGTTTGAAACTTCTTCTGTTCGGTCGCCGTCGGCTCGCGGCACAGGGCCAGCACGAACAGACGACGCACGGCTTCCTCATCCGTGACCTTCTCGCGCAACCATGTTTCCAGACGCGAGTTTTTGGCGCGGATTTTATCGTTGAGCGTCTTGCCGTTATTGAGGTGCAACGCCTGGCCGACGCTGGAATCTTGCTGGCGTTCGCACGAACACGTCTGCGCGCGTTCCGGCCGGCCGAAGGCGTCGAGGAAACGCGAGGCCACCAGCGAATCCGGCAGTTGCAGCGCCCGCGTGCCGAGTGGATAACCATTGTAATTGTTCACGGAATCGCCGCCGGCCGAGTTCAACTGTGTGAACGGCGTCGGCACCCCCGTCACCTGCGAATAGGTGTCGAGAATCACCTCGGCCGACAAACGGCGAATGAGGTAGTGCGAATAAAAGCGATCGTCGCTGCGATTGCCCGGCAGCGGTTGCGAGGAGCGCTGATAACTCGCCGAGTTCATGATGGTACGCATCAACTGCTTCACATCGAACTTGTGGGCGATGAAATCTTTCGCCAGCGCATCGAGCAATTCGGGATTGGTCGGCGGATTCGTTTGGCGCAGATCGTCCTCGGCTTCGACGAGACCGCGCCCCATGAAGTTGCGCCACACACGATTGACGAGCGCCTTGGCGAAATAGGGATTGTCCGCCGCCGTCAGCCAATCGACGAAATAGGCCCGGCGATCGGCGGTGCTATCCAGTGACAACGGCTTGCCATCGAGCGGCGTTGGCGGCATCGGCACGCCGCGGCGCAGGTGCGGCACATCGCCGGACGGCAACGCCTGCACGTTAACCTCGCCGCCGCGTTCGCCGTTCTTGAGGGCCACACGCGAAAATAGATTGGCCATGCTCCAGTATTGATCCTGCGTCCATTTTTCCAGCGGGTGATTGTGGCAGCGGCAGCAAGTGATCGACATGCCCATAAACGTCACGGAGGTTGATTCGGTCAGATCGGTGACATCCTTGTGCAAGACAAAATAGTTGGCCGCGCCGTTGTCGAGACTGCCGCCGCTGGCCGTGAGAATATCGCGCGTGAAGCGGTCCCACGGTTTATTGTCGGCCACACTCTGGCGGACAAACTGATAGAACGACCACACGGCAGGCTGCGGCAGACGGCGCGTGGTGATGAGCAGCATATCCGACCACTTGTAAGCCCAGTAATCGACGAATTCCGGCCGTTCCAGCAAGGCATCGATCAACTTCGCGCGCTTGTTCGGCGCTTGATCGGCGAGAAACTTTTGCAATTCGTCCGGCTTCGGCAGAATGCCCGCTGTATCGAGATAAGCGCGGCGCATGAACTCCGCATCGGTACACAACGGCGATGGCGGCAGGCGCAGGCTCGCCAATTTCTTGAGTACCAATTCGTCGATGAAATTATGTTTTTGTGCGGATGTGAACACTTTTGGATCGAGGACATTGGGCAACGGCGAGGCGATGCGGCTGGCGGCGACGCGGTTCGAGTACCACACGGTAATAGCCGTTTCGCCGTAACCGGCCACACTGACCTTGCCATCGGGATTGACAGCGGCGACGAGATCCTCGCTGCTGTTGAACTTGGCCCAGCGGGTGACATCTTCCGAATGGCCGTCGGAGTACCAGGCGCGAACGACGACTTGCAGTGTGTCCTTCGGCTTCAGTACAGCAGCGGCCGGTATCACTTCCAATCGCTGAATGCGCGGATCGTCGGCGCGTGGCCCCGGCGCGGCGGCGGCGATCCAATCGGCGAGAACGTGATAATCTGCCGAGCCAGGCTCGATCTTTTGTCCGCCACCGTGCGCTACCGCCTGCGTCGGCTTGAGCAACATCAGACTGCGAGCGGGTTCATTGCGATCAACGCGCCGCCCCAATGCTTGCCGCGTCAACACGAAATAATCGCTCTCGGGATCGTAGCCGCGCAGTGATAGTTTCAATCCGCCCTTGCCCGCGAGCGCGCCGTGGCACGCCCCGGAATTGCAACCGGCTCGCGTCAGCAGCGGGATGACATGATTGCGGAAACTCCAGGTAAACGGCTCCTTCGCCTTGCGAACCGTAACTCTCACAGTCGCTGGCTTGCTGTCCATCGTGGCCGTGATCGTCGCTTCGCCATCGCCGACCGCGCGCACGACGCCACTCGCGTCCACGGTCGCCACGGTGAGATGCGAGGACATGAACTTCGCTTGCGGCGTCCGTTCGCCGACGACTTGGCCATTTTCCTCCGCCAGCACGAGCAACCGCTGACTGGCGTGCGGTCCGGTCAGCGTCACGTCGGCGGGGAGGATCTTCAGGTCAGCGGCCGAAGTCGAACCGAAACATACGGCGAGGCCGAAGCAAGCGAGGATATTTCGGCAGAAGTTTTTCAGCATGATGCGTTCTCAATCCTCATTCCGTTTAGCGGCGGCTCGCAGAGTCGCGCGGCTCTGGGAACCGCCGCTAAACAATTAGTTCTTGGGCAAACCGAATAGCCGATCATGGGGAGCTTTGCGATGACAGTTCATGCACGACTCGACACGGCCAGCCGAGGTGACTTCCTTGCCGTCAGCCGTGACAGTGCCATAGACCCAACCTTCATCCGTATCCGGTGTTTTCGGGTCCATTTTGTACATGATGAACAGCGGTCCTTTCTTGGCCGCGTGATAGAGGCGACCGTCCTTGCGGGCGTAGGGCACATAGCGATCCTCCATCTCCACTGTCTTTGTGCTGTCCTTGTTGTCCTTCGCATGAACCTTGACCTTGCGGGAGATGGCTTCTAGCGGTTGAGCTTTATCCGCGACCTCTTCCGGCAGCCAGGATTCCTTGACGACGACCTGTCCGACAGGACTGGTTTGGTCTTCCGTGAAATAGCGACCTCGATCGCTGATTTTGGCGAAGATCGAGTACAACTTGCGTCCATGCGTTTCGCTAGCTTTACTGGCGCTGACGCGCAACGCCGGCATCTGTGGAGGCGCATCGCACAAAACCGGTGCCCAGCGCCATTGATCGTCTATACGCCCATATTCGGGATACGTCGCGGCAATCTCCAGCAATCGAGCGTGGAAAGGCGGCGTGGCCTCGCCCGCGTCGCAGCAACCGCAATCCGCTTGCTCGTTCACCGCCGTGACTTTGGTAGGATCATTGGCAGTGGCCGGGGGAGGCGTCTTGTCCTTCTCCCAGCAACCTGACAACATCACCACGATGCCGAAACATCCGAGTACAGCAAGCCAGCGCATTAACATGGCATATCCTCTTCTGCATGAGTGAGAAGTTCCTGCCTGCATCTCTATCAACGTCAGACTTCGCCCTCGCCAAGCTGTCGAGCCTGATACTCGTCCTCTCGGCGTTTCTCTTCCAGGCATTCGATGTAATCGCTTCGCAAAGACGGATGCAAGCGATCCGCGAAGGATTCATTCAACCGATGAATGCCAATTAGATTTACGACATCCGCAAAGTCTTGATGACGACGCGCCGCCAGTTTTAACTGTACCAAGTTGAGCAAATCCAGAACTTGCGCTTTTTCAATCGTTTCTCGGGCGGAGGCCGGATCGGGGTAGGCGATTGGTCCCGGTTTACCGCTGCCGGGGAACAATCCCGCAACAAGGAAATCGATAGTCACTTCGTTAGCACGATCCGTGAATCGGCGCGGAAGCTGAGAATGTCTCTGATATTGTTTGGGGACGAACCGTTTGCGAAATTCGGCCAACCCCTCAGCGGTCAGAAGAACATCGAGATCGTCCGTCGTCCGGCGATGCCCGTGCGCATTCACCGCCATTCCGCCGACAATGGCGTAGGAAATCTTAGCCTTTTCCAGACGCTTCACGATTCGGCGCATCGACTTGTAAACCGCATCGTCCTTCTGGAAAAACATGCCGATTTCCTTCAGACGTTTCTGGAAACTGAACGAAGCCGTTTTCACCATCACTCCCCCCTCGATCGAGCGCGGTTTTGCGCTACTCTGACGATTTCGGAAACCGCTGGCGCATCTCTTCCAATTCGCGGCGCAGCCGAGCTGTCTCCGTCTCGGCGGCGTCGGCGCGTTGTTTTTCCTGTTCGGTGCGTTGTTGGGCCGCCTCGGCGAAGGTGGGGACGAGCCGGCCATCAGCGTCGTAAAACCGCGGCCACGTCGCCCTCTCCTCCAAATACGTACCCGTCCACGGACCCAGCCAGAGCTGCAATTGTTCACTCCATACCCAACCGCGTTCGTTGGCGAGGATCGGCTCGTACACCTGTTGCGCGCTCAATCGCAACCCCTCCAGAGTCCCCACCTGGGGTTCGCACAAAAAATATTCGGGCGTGTGCCAGGTGTCCTGGTACAGAGCGCGTTTCTCGACGCGGTCGATCTCCGCCGTACTCTCAGAAGGCAACTCAATGACAACATTGGGATAATGGTTGTTTTCGTCCCAGATCGCGTAGTAATTCCGCTCCCTGCGACGGTCCACACCCCAGACGAAGAAGAAATCAGGACCGCGAAAATCCCGATGGCGTTGCTGCTCCACGTTGTAATAAACGAACATGTTGCCGCCCGTGAAGAAATCATTCCGCGCGCGGTAGTGGCAGGTCGCCACTTCGCACAGCTGATTCATGGCGTAGCGATGCCAGGGAGTTTCCAGGGGTTCACCATCATCGGAAGGCAGATCTTGTAACCGCTCCAACTCCTCATCGGTAAAGCTGGCTAGGCCACGTCTCGGCGGGGGCGGCTCGATTATTTCGTTGCGCGGATCCAGATTCATCAAAACAACTCCTTGAGCGGCGACGCATCGTAATCGGCCAGCGGCAGCGGTCGATTTTGCGGCCCCGGCAACTCGCGGTGCGGATCGAGTCCGAGTCCCTTGTAAATCGTCGCCGCCACCATCGCCGGCGTGACCGGACGTGTCTTCGGTGTGTAACCCAACTCGTCGGATTCGCCGACGATATGGCCGCCCTTGATCGGCCCGCCACCCATCAGAATCGTCCACACTCCGGGATGATGATCGCGGCCGCCGGCCGGGTTAATCTTCGGCGTCCGGCCAAACTCACCCATCGCCGTGACGATGGTTGTTTTCAGCAGGCCGCGATCATGTAGATCCTCCAGCAAGGAGCTATAAGCGCGGTCGAAATTCGGCGCGACCAACCGCGACATCTCGGCAATGTCCGTGAACGGCTTCGAGCCGTGAATGTCCCAGGTAATTTCATCGAAGACGGTTTCATACATATTGACCGTCACGAAGCGCACGCCGCGTTCGATAAGCCGGCGCGCCAGCAGGCAACTTTGTCCGAAGCGCGTGCGGCCATAGCGATCGCGCGTGGCGGCGGGTTCCTTATCCAGCGCGAACGCCTCGCGTGCTTGCGGGCTGGACATCAAGCGATAAGCGAGATTGAAATTCTCGTCGAGTTGTTTCGCTTGTTGGTTTTTCTCGAACGAACCGAGCGCGCCCTCGACGGCGTCGCGCATTTTCTGCCGACGGCGGGCGCGCACGGCGGAGATGTATTCGGGCGGCAGCAAATCGGGCACCTTGAAGTCCTTCACCGACGGATCGGCGTTGAGGACGAAGGGATCATATTGCTTGCCGAGGTAGCCGGCGTTCTGACCGTGTGGCATGTTGCCGCCGGTGCGGCCCATCGGTCGTGGCAGCAGTACATGCGCCGGCACCTCGCCGCGCTGCCCCTTCAAATAGCCGAGTACGCAGCCGAGATGCGGATGCTCGATGCCGCCGGTGAATAGCCGGCCCGTCTGCATCATCTGATGGCCGGTGTCGTGGACGGCGGCGGCCGTGTGGTAAACGCTGCGGATCAGCGAATACTTGTCGGCGTGCTTCGCCATCTTCGGAAAGATTTCGCTAATCTGCATGCCCGTCGTCTTGGTGGCGATGGGCTTGTAGGGACCGCGAATTTCGGCCGGCGCTTTGGGCTTGGGATCCCAGGTATCGATATGACTGGGAGCGCCAAGCAAAAACAGCATGATACAGTTGACGTCTTTGTCCGGCGTCGCGGCGGCGGCCTGTCGCGCGAAGAAACCGGGCAGCGTCAGACCGAGCATCGACAAAGCGCCGGCGTGGAGGAAATCGCGTCGAGTTAAACCATCGCAAACGGATACGCTCTGATCGGCGTCGAGACGCAACATCGTGAGGGGTCTCCCATGAAAATGGCGAAGAACAGGCACAATACAAGCAGTGTATTCAAGGTAGCGTCCGATAGGCGTCAACGCAAAGGGAAAGGGGGTGCAGTTCCGCAGCTGGACTTCGCCGGGGACGACAGTATGGGATACGAGGTTCGCCCTTCAAGGACACAAGTCGAACGCAGTGTTCCGATGGAATGAGTAGTGAGGGAGCAATTCTCCAACAGGTTGTTGGAGAATGAGAACTTGTATGGACGGCCAGCGAATGCGATCGCTCCATAAGCTGGATAGAGAGTGGTTACAAATCTCGCACAACTTGTGCGAGGAACAGGTGCCCCAGTTGCCCCGCTATCCTCCCGACCACACGCCGAGCGGTATTCGCGTGAACTTGTAGAACAGCCGCTGCCCCGATTGCGGGCCGGGCTGAACTTCCACCAATTCCGCATGCAAACCGTTGCCATCAAGCAAACTCTGGAGATAGTCCGGATTGACCATCACCGCCGTGCGATCGCCGGCATGACGATCCACGAGCGGATCCGCGAACAGGTCCGCGAAGATAACGCCGCCTTCCGCCAGTAGACGGTGTGCCTCGCACAGCAGTAGCGCTGTTTCCTGGGGGTAGGTGTGCGTGAACACACTGAAAAAGACGATGAAATCAAACGAAATGTTGTGGAGCGGCAGCGCGGTCATGTCGCTGGTTAGGAAGGAGAAATTGGGCCGACGGAAACGCGAACGACAGAAGGCGACCGCCTCCGGGCTAATGTCCGTGCCGCAATAATGGCCGCGATCACTCAGAAAATCGTGCAGCGCCGCGGTTAGCTGGCCGGTGCCGCAACCGACATCGAGGATTTTCGCCTCCGGCGTGAGACCGAGATCGACGAGCAATTGCCGTTTGACGGCGCTAAGGCGATCGTACTCTTCCTTCGTGGTCGGCCCAACGATTGTCCAGTAATCGCGCTGCAAATCCCAGGTCGAATACCAGCGGCGATAATCGAGGTCCGTCCGCCATCCCGTCCGCCGCCGCAAGCCGCGCGCGGCCCGTGAAATGAACCCGTGCAAAGCATCGTTCATAGTCATGGGTATCCCTTCCCTTGGCAACATCCTCGCGGAATGTCGCGCCTCCATGCGGTCACTCGACCAGAGTTTGCCACTCCTTATGGAGCTTATCTATCTCACTCTGTTGTTGACGCAATGCTTGCCGATCCTTGTCCGTCCACTGCTCGCCCAGACGCAGAGCGTGTTCGGCGAGCGCGAACAATTTCGCCCCCGCGCGGACATAATCACGGCCCGTCTGCCGGGCCAGTTCCGCCTCCGCACTGCCATAAGGACCGGCGCGGTCCAGGCGATCCGCCAGGCCGTTCAACTCACGCTGCTGTTCCACTAGCACGGCCAGGACGGATTCGACCTTCTCCGCTTCGCGGTCGGGTGGATCCCAACGCAGCAGGGTGGTGACTTGCTCCGTGTAGAGGGTCTTCGCTTGTTTCATGGATTTGCTGATGGCACCCGCATAGCGCTGCTCGAACTGTTGATCCTCGATCTTTTGCCAGCGTTCGTCGGTGGCGCGGGCGACATCAATGAAATGCTGACCGTACCATGCCAAAGGCACGAAGCCGGCAATGGCCAGCCAGCGCCACAGAGGTGGGCCGAAGCGGTGCAGGTGTAGCAGTAGACCGGCCAGCGCGCCGGCGATGGTGCCGCCGAGAAGCCCCCAACTGCTGGCATCCCTGAACGCGAGGATGACCACCAGGAAAACGCCCGAACTAATCAGGCTCCACCACGCTGCGCGCATCAAAGGGCGCGACAAGTACCTGCGATTGAGGAGGAACCATACCGCCTCCGCGCCGAGCAATCCGCACACGGCCCCGGAAGCGCTCGCTTCCCCCGTGAGGTTCTGCGCCACGCCCACACAACTAGAGCCTACCACGCTAATCAGGTAGATCAGCAGATAGCGGACGTGCCCCCACATTCGCTCGACGTAACGGCCCGCCAGATACAGAAAGACCATGTTTAACAGCAGGTACAAAAAGCCGACATGGACGAAACCCGCCGTCAGTAACCGCCACCATTGGCCGTCGATGAGATTGCGCGCGGTCAGACTGCCACTGTCTTCGAGCAGTTTCGCCACCTGCGCCGTCACCGGAGGAGCGCTGAGAAAATCCTTGCCCGCCCCAATCCAGCGAGCGTCCAAATAGCCGTGGACGAACACGACGACATGGACCAACACGATCAGCCGTGTCATGTGCGGGATCAGCCGGCCGCGAAACACCCCGCGGACGATGGCACCACGGTCCTCGGCGGACAACGGTTGCCCGGCGCGCAGGCGATCCAGCGCCTCGGGATCGAGCAGAACGCGCTCGCCGGCACGAGTAAGCGATATTGCAGGTCCGGTTTCGGCGTTGCCCGGCGTCTTTTGAATGAGACCGTCCAGCCACAATTCTTCGAGACATTCAGCGAGCGCGTCGGCGTCGAGGTCGGCCTGCTTGACGTATAGGCGCGGATACCACGGCTCCGGCGCGGCGGCCGCGCACATACGCAGAATCGTCTCGCGGGGATTAAGGCCGTCCTCACTCATGGCACGCTCGATCGTTCAGGCAAGGTCTATCTTCCGGTTCGTTCGCCGGACCAAACGGTTGTCGTCATTATCCTGAAAGGTGGGGTCGAAGTCGATTGCAAGGGCATGCGGAGCCGTGTTCGCTGCGCACCGCCACTTACCCGCGCTGACAAGTCGGCCTATACTCGCCTGACGAAATAACGTAACTTGGAAGAGGAGGCGAAGATGTCTCCTCGCGGCACAGAGGCGCCGAAACAAGGAGGAAGGACGCCCGAACGTGTTCGTCTTTCTGTATTTTCTCCCACGCCGGTCCTCCTTTCCGCACGTCCGGCCGATCTCCACTCCCGCTACTCCGGAGGCGCGAGCATGACTTCCCCAATCCGTCTCGGCTTCGTCCTCATGCTGACTTTGGCCTGCTGGACGTGCGGAGGCGTCTTAGCCCTCGCCGCCCCCAAGCCGGATAGCTACTGGCAAGTCGATGACATTCGCGCCGGCATGAAAGGCGTCGGCCGAACGGTCATGAAGGGGACCAAGATCGAGACGTTTCAGGCGGAAGTGCTGGGCGTACTCAAGAACACCAGCCCCGGCCGAGACATGGTGATTTGTCGATTGTCCGGGCTGAACCTGGAGAAAACCGGCGTTATCGCCGGCATGAGCGGCAGCCCCGTTTACATCGAAAACAAGCTGGTCGGTGCCGTCGCCTACGCCTGGCCCTACGGCAAGGAACCGATTGCCGGCGTCACACCGTTCAGCCAGATGAACGGTTTCGTTGAGGCGTTCGAGCGCCGCGATTTGGCCGAGCATGGCAAACCAACGCGCGTCGGTTTGCGACAACCGCTTGTCATCGACGGCAAGGAATTTGACACCGTCACCGTGTCGCAAGGATTCGATGAAGGCCCCCTCACCCAACCCTCTCCCCCCTTGGGGGGAGAGGGCAGGGTGAGGGGGGCGGCCGATGGTCTCTGGATGATGCCGCTGCGCACGCCGTTGTCAGCGACCGGCTTCACGCGCAATAGCCTGAAATTACTACAAGAGCGATGCGGTAAGTTCGGCATGACGCCCATGCAGGGCGGAGCCATACCGGGACGCATCGCCGCCGAGGAGAAGGACGCGCCGCTCGAACCGGGCAGCCCGTTGGCCGTGTCGATGATTCGCGGCGACTTCGATCTGTCCGGCATCGGCACCGTCACGCACGTCGAAGGCAAGCGCGTTTACGGTTGGGGGCATCCGTTCATGAGTCTCGGCTCCTGCGAGTTCCCGCTGATGTCCGGCTACATTATCACGGTGTATCCTCGGCAAACGGTCAGCTTCAAGATGGGTGCGCCACTCAAGCCGTTGGGTGTCATCAACGCCGATGTCAGCACCTGCATCGCCGGCTGGCTCGGCCGTAAGGCCGACATGTTGCCGGTGCGTATGACGGTGGAGCTTGGAGCGGAAAACAAGGCCCGCACCTACAACGTCGAGATCGCCCGCCAGCGCACCATGATGCCGGCGCTGGTATTCACGGCCTTATCGAACTCCGTGGATATGGAGGGCGAGTTGCCCGAAGAGATGACGGCCGAACTGCAAGCGCGCGTCGAAATCGAAGGACACGATCCCCTTATTATCAACGACACGTTCTCCGGCTTCAGCGGCAATCGAGCGCCGCAGGCGCTCTATAGTCAGGTCGGCGCGGTGATCAACATTCTGACACGCAATGCGTTCAAGCCGGTGCGCATCCAGCGCATCGATTGCCGAACGCAGGTACGCTCCGGCCGGCGCACCGCCGACATTGAGGCGGTGGAACTCGCTTCGGATGCTTATGAGCCGGGCGAAACGGTCAAGGCCACGGTGTTTCTGCGACCGTACAAGGGCGTGCGGCAGCGCGTGCCGGTAACGCTCAAGCTGCCGATCGATCTGCCCGAAGGGCCGTATGTCGCCACGATCTGCGACGACTTGCTCAACGCGCGTCTGTCGTTGCGCGAGAACCCGACGCTGAATAATCCGACCAATCTCGATCAGGTGTTCGAGGCCGTTCGCGTGCAAACGAGCGTGAAACGCACTAATTTGGTGATGCGTATGCCGGTGGCCGACGCGGGCGTCGCGCTGAGTGGCAAGGCGCTGCCGCATTTGCCACCGAGTATGGTGCAAATACTCGGCAATGGCCGACGCACCGGCGCTCAGACCATGAGCAGCGCCCTCGTGTCGCGCCAGCCGACCGACTGGGTGATCCAGGGTTCCGAGATCGTGCGTTTTAGTGTCGTGCGGCACAAAAAAGCCCAAGAATAAATCCGAAACTCGAAATCCGAAATCCGAAAGAAACTCAAAAAGCGAAATCCGAAATCCGAAAGGATTTGCCCTGGCGTGGGAGTTTCCATGTTGCGTTCGTGCTTGCCGTATGTCGTGGCGTTGATGTTTGCCTGTCCTCCCTTCGCCCTCGCGACCAAGGTCAAGGTGTGGCATCAGCATACTCCCGCGCACTACGACAAAGCCCAACTCAAGCAGATGGTCGTCAGCAGCGAGGGCGTGTTGCGGCTGTCGCGGCAATTGCGGCCGTTGGCCGGGTTGGACGCCTCACATGTGTGGGACATGGTTGAGGACCGCGACGGCAATTTGTACGTCGCCACCGGCAACGAGGGGAAGATTTACAAGCTGCCGCCGGAAGGCAAGCCGGTCGTCGTGTATGCCAGCGAGCAAAGTCAGGTGCTGTGTTTGGCCGTGGGGTCGGACGGCAGCATCTACGCCGGTACCGGACCGAATGGACAGATTGTTCGCATCGATCCGCGCGGCCAAGGCAAGGTGTTCAGCGAAACCGGCGAGGCGTATGTTTGGTCGCTGGCCGTCGATCCCAAGGGGCAGACGTTATACGCCGGCACCGGGCCGCACGGCCGTATTTATCGCATCAACGGCGAGGGCAAGGCGGCCGTGTTTTACACGACGCGGCAAGAACATATCCTGTGCGTCGCCGCCGGCGGCGACGGCATGGTTTACGCCGGCACCGATAAGGGCGGACTCGTCTATCGCATCGATCCGCGCGGCAAAGGATTCGTGTTGTATCAGGCGAACCAGGCCGAGGTGCGGACGCTGAAGGTCACGCCGCAAGCAGTCTACGTCGGCACCAGCTCGCCGACCTCACGGCGGCGCGGTGGTGGAGGTGGTCTTTCCAGCCGTGGAACCGCTGTGGGCGTGCGCGACACGGATTCCGCCGAGGTGGTTTCGGACAAGAAAGCAAAAACGGATAAAAAAGAGACCGCAACGAGTAAAAAATCCGCCACGTCAGGCCATGAGGGAAGCAAGTCCAACTCGGCTCCGGCTCCCTCAACGCCGGCAAGCGGCGAGAACTCGGTGTATCGCATCGCGCTGGATGGCACCGTGCGCGAGGTATTCCGCGAGAAAGCGATGGTTCTGAGCTTGCTGCGTCAGGGTGAGCGTTTCTTCGTCGGCACCGGCATGGACGGACAATTATTCGAGGTCAATGAGGCGACGCGCGAGCGCAGCGAGATTGCCCGGCTGGATCATGGGCAAATCCTGTGCATGTGCCAACGACGAGACGGTTCCATCGTGCTGGGCACCGGCGATCCGGGCAAATTGTACGTCCTTCAGGATAAGTACGCGGCGCGCGGGATGGTACTCTCGGAGGTACTGGACGCCAAGATCATCAGCCGGTGGGGTTCGCTGCGCTGGGAGGGTGACACGCCCGCCGGAACGAGCGTCCGCATCGCCGCGCGCAGCGGCAATGTGGCCGAGCCGGACGACACCTGGAGCGATTGGTCGGCCGAACAGAGCGACGCCGAGCAAGCGACGATCGCCGCGCCGACGGCTCGCTTTCTGCAATATCGCGTGACCTTGGTCACGAACAACCCGGCTCGCAGTCCGGCCGTGCGCGGCGTGACGCTGCGCTATATGACGACCAATCAAACGCCGGAGATTACCAAGGTCGAGGCGCCGGATCTTAACGCTGTCAACCTGGACAACCCCAAGAAGCTCAAGTTCAAATGGTCGGCTACAGATGCCAACGAAGACGATCTCACTTATCGCATTCTCGTCCGCAAGGACGGCTGGAAAAACTGGATCGAGTTGGAAGACGATCTCGACAAGACGGATTTCGAGTGGGACACGACGACCACGCCGTCGGGCGTCTATCGGGTGAAGGTTGTGGCCAGCGATCGCAAGGACAACCCGGAGGGCGAGGCGCTGACCGGCGAACGAAGCAGTCTGCCTTTCGTGGTGTGTCACGAGGCCCCGGCGGTGACGGTGAAGACGGCCGGCATCGACGGCGATCAGGTGATTTTAGCAGCGACGGCTCGCTCGCCGCTGGTGCGTCTGACGGCGGCATCGTTCGCCGTCAACGGCAAGAAGTGGATCAACGTCTTTCCAAGCGATGGCTTATTCGACAGCAAGGCGGAGACGTTCCAGTTCAAGACCGAGGGACTGAAACCGGGGACGTATGTGCTGGTTCTGCGCGTGCGCGACGCGGCCGGCAACACGGGATCGGCGGACGTGGTGTTTAACGTGCAGCCGCGAGCGGCGAAGTGACGATACCGCCGCTTGCGGCTTAGCGCCGCCGCAGCGGACAAAGTGAATCGCCCTTCGCATGAACATGGGATGAGTCCTAGTCCTCGCTCCATCGTGGCAGATATTGCGCGACGGCGAAGACGTGATGAGTTGCCGTTCTTGTGTCGGTCGTAGTCGGTCGTAGGGTGGGTAGAGGGCCGCGAGGCCCACCACGCCCTCGCTGGTGGGCCTCGCGGCCCTCTACCCACCCTACGACCGACGCTCTCCGTGGCAGCTACGGATAGGAACAGGAACCCGCGAAGACGTTCCGCCGATTCATCCCGCACGTTTGACCGGCAGCGGGGCATACTCCGGGACGCCCGCCGGCGGCGGCGTCTCATAGCGGTGATACACCGTCTGATGCGGGAACGGAATCTCGATGCCCAGCGCGTCAAACTTGTTCTTGATCCGCCGCAGCATCTCGCGCTTGACCGTCCATTGCTGCAACGGCAGCGTCTTCATGAAAAATTTGAGGACCACCGACGAATCGGCCAAGCCATCGACGCCGAGCATTTCGGGATCGTCGAGGATCAGTGGGCCGAATGTCGCATCCTGGCGCAACTCACGGCCCAGATCGAGAAGCACCTGCATGACGCGATCCACGTCTTCCTTGTAGGCGATGCCAACATCGAACAACGCCCGCGACCAACCGTGCGTCAGATTGCTAACCGTCGTGATGGTGCCGTGCGGGATGAAGTGAACGATGCCTTCCAGGTCGCGCAGCACCGTTGTTCGCAGCGAAATATGCTCGACCAGGCCGGAAATGGAGCCGATTCGCACCACGTCGTTGATGCCGTATTGATCTTCCAAGAGAACCATGAAGCCGGAGAAATAATCCTTGATGAGATTCTGCGCGCCGAAGGCGACGGCCAGGCCGAGGACGGCGGCCCCGCCCATGAGGGGCACGATCGGGATACCAACCTCATCGAAAATCATCAGCGCGCCGCCGCCGAGGACGAACAGCGACAGGGTGCTATTGAACACGCCGACCAGCGTCTGCGCCCGGTTTTCGCGATCCTGATGCGTACCGCGTTTGGCCGTGCCGGTTTGGGCCATGAAGCGGACAGCACGACGGCTAATCACGCGCGACAGCCGATAGAAGATAATCATGCCGAGGGTGATGAGGAACAAACGCGGGCCGTGGTGGAACAGCCATTGCACGATGTTACGCGGACGAAACGGATTCTGTAAGTAGGCGATTCTGTCCTCGGCGTCCTCGGCGGCTTGCTTCTTGGCGTCGGCCTCATGGAGGGCGGCAATCTGCTGGTTCTGCAAGGTGCTTAGTTCGCCCTGGAAGTCGTGCAAGCGATCCGTACTGGAACGTACCTCGGCTTGTGCCTCCTGAAGCCGCCGCTGAGCTGCCTCGATGCGGCTGGAGACGTATTTCAATTCCGCCTCCGGTGCCTTGGCGGCCGTCTTCGTTTGTAGATCGGCCTCGAGAGTACTCCGGGTTTGCTGCTCGTGGTCGGCGCGCTGGCGCGCGGTATCCAGCATTTTCTTCGCCAAGCTGACGTTCTGACGCAAGATCTCCATCCGTTGGGTGATCGATTGCGCTTTACCCTCGGCCTTTTTCGCGGCTTCCTCCTTGAGCTTGGCCTCCTCTCTCGCGCGCTGCACCTCGCGGGAAACATGTTCGGCATCGGGTGCTTCGGACGCGGCCGACGGGGTGGCTGGCGCGGCAGCGGAAGCGGAGGAAGCGAGGGCCAACGGCGATTCCGGCAAGGTTAGGCCCGAAGACGCGGAAGAGGGCGAACCGGCTCCGCGAGTGTGTGCCGGCTTGCCCGGTGAGTCGGCTGCTTTGGCAGTGGAAGGTGGTGCATTCGCTCCGTGAGCGCGTTCCGGTTCGCTCCCCGAATCGGCTACCTTAGGCGCCACACCGGAGAGACGATCGAGCGTTTGCTGCTCCTTCTCGATCTTGCGCTCCAGAGCGGCGATGCTCTGCTGAAGTGTCTTGTGTTCCTTGATGGCCAGGTTAAAGCGATCGCGGTTTCGCTGCCAACTCGCTTGCAAATCCTTGAGAGAGCCGGCGCGGGCCAACGCCTCCTCTGCCTTGCCCGCGTCCTTGAGTTGCTGGATCGCCTGGCGAGCTTGCTGCAAATCCTCATCGACCTTTTGGAAGCGTTTCTCGGCCCTATTGTATTCGTTGTCGGGAGCCTTCAATTGGGCGGTGAACTTGTCAAGGTATTGCCGATCCTCCTCTATGTCGTGCTGCAAATGGGCGATGCGTTCGGCCGCGGACAGCGGCGGTCCCGCATCGGCCGTTTCGCCCGGTTGTTCCGCCTCGCTGGTCGGCCCCTTGATGGGGAAGGCCTCGGGATCGATCAACCACATAGCGCCAATAACCAGGGCGACCCCGGCGAGCGCCCCCATGACCAACTTGCGGGACGTGAGGGCTTTCGAGATTGCGTCTTGCATGGCCCACTCCTCGGACGTGCGCGGACCAGAATGTCTGGTCCCTAGGGCGCGGCATGATACGCGGAAACGGCGGCTACGCCAGACCAATTTCACGCGCGGCGCACGATGCCGGTATCTGGGGGATTCGCACACGTTGTAAGGACAGCGCGGCAAACCCCGCCAGCCCGCAGCGCCAGCAAGGGACTCTCCTTTCCTTGCTGGCGCTGCGGGCTGGCAGGGGCCGATAGCCGTTAGTCCCCCGTCCCTTCTTCGTCCTGTTACCGGACCTTGGCTATTGTTCCCTGGAGATTGCCGATGAACGCTCGCTCGGTTCGTTGCCCGTCGCTGTTGCTTGTGCTTTTTGTGAGCATGATCTCGCAGACGAGCGGATTCACTGCGGAACCGGCTGGGAAATCCACCAAGGTGGACAACCACGGCGATCCGTTGCCGCCTCTGGCCCGGCTGCGCATCGGTTCCACACGGTTGCGGCATGGCGGCGAGATCACGTCCATCGCCTTCGCGCCGGATGGCCGTCGCATCGCCACGGCCGGCCACGATAACACGCTCAGTCTGTGGGATGTCGCTACGGGCAAGGAGTTGGCGCACTTCCATGCGCCCGCGTGTGTCGCTCTCACGTTCGCGGAGCGCGGCAAATCGCTGCTCTGGTGCGATGCGCGCGGGACGCTGTACCGATGCGACACCGACCAGCGCGGCGAGAATCTCGCCGGACAGCGCGAGTCCTTGCACACTTCCAACCTGGGATCGAGCGAACGTATTGAGGCGGTCGCCTTCACGCCGGATGGTTCCGGGGCGGCTCTGGGTACAAGCGCGGGCGATATTCATCTGTGGGGATCGTGCGGCAAGAGCGAATTGCGCGTAGCGGGCAGTATTCAGGGACTTGCGCTCACGAGCAACGGCCGAATGCTCGCCGTAAACAAGGGGCGAGAAGGGATCAGCCTGTTCGATCTCGCCGCCATGAAGGAAACGCGGGTTCGTCGTTCCTTTGGTACCGATACAATCCGCAGTCTGGCGTTCGCGCCGGATGGCCGCACCCTCGCGGCGGGCGATTACGACAATCACATCCGTTTGTGGGACGTGACAACAGGCCGTGAATTGCGCTTGTTGGAGGGACATCAGCGCGTTTCGATCAGCGGCAAGAACGGTATTTTCTGCTTGGCGTTCAGTCCCGGCGGCGCGACGCTGGCCTCCGGCGCGGCCGATGGAACCGTGCGCTTGTGGGACGTAAAAACCGGCAAGGAGACGGCTCGCTGCGCCGGCCAGGGTGGACGGGTTCGCGTTTTGGCCTTCGCGCCGGACGGCAAAACACTGGCGTCGGGCGGGAGCGACAATGTCCTGCATCTATGGAACCCGGATACGGGGCGCGCGGTCGGACCGATGAAGGACACCGGCGGCGCGGTATCGGGGATGTCGCTGTCGCCGGATGGCCGGACGTTGGCACTGGTACGAATGCCGGGAAAGCTCAGCCTTTGGGACACGATGACGGGGAAAGAGCAACCGCACTCCCCAAAACTGCCGGCGCTGGTCTGCGTCGCTGCTTTCGGTCCCGACGGACACACGCTGGTGATCGTCTCGGCGGCGGGGCAGGTGCATTTCTGGAACATCGCCAAGGGCGAGGAAGCGCAACCGCCGCAGGACATCCGAACCATCGCGCGCTTGCTCGCTGTGGCAAGCGATGGCAAAACCTTGGCGTTCGCGGGCAGCGATCGCCGTATCGTCTTGTGGGATACGAAGGCTGGCAAGGAACTGCGCCAACTTCGGCCACAAGGCAACACGCTGTCGAGTCTGCTATTCACACCGGATGGACAGACGTTCCTCAGCGCCGGCTCGGCGGGAGTTCGCCTATGGAGTGTCAGCGGGCGGACGGCGGATCGTGATCTCTCGAGCAAAGTCGGCGGGGTGATGACGGTGACGGTTTCGCCGGATGGTCGCATGTTGGCGATGGGCGGGCAAGATGGCTCGGTGCGTTTGTGGGAAGTGGCGAGCGGCAAGCAACGGCGAGTGATGTACGGCGACAAGGCGTTTGTACGAGCGGCCGTGTTTTCCCGCGATGGCCGGCTGCTGGCGACCGGCAGCAGCAACGGCACTGTGCGCTTGTGGGACGCGGCCACCGGACGACGATTACACATGTTTGCCGGTCATCGCGGTGAGGTTGTCGGCATCGCCTTCGCCGAACGCGGCTCGACGCTCGTAACCGCTAGCCAAGACGGAACCGCCCTCGTCTGGGATGTGCCCGCCCTGCTCGAATCCGGCCGCAGTCAGACGATTGAACTATCGGTCCTGCAATTGCGAACACTGTGGCGCGACCTGGGCGGCGCGGATGCGCCTGCGGCCTACGAAGCCGTCCAAACGCTGGCGCGAGCGCCGGCGCAAACGGTGCCTTTCCTTCGCGACCATGTGCCGCCGGCGTCTGCCGAAAAACTGGCCCGTCTGCTGAAGGATCTCGACAACGACAAATTTGATGTCCGCATTCAGGCCATGAAAGAGTTGGCCCAGATGGGCCAATTCGCCGAGGCATCCCTGCGCAAACTGTTGGCGAGCAAGCCGTCTCTGGAGGCACGGCGACGAGCGGAGGAACTGCTGGCGCTACTGGCCGATCCGGCTGCCATGACCGAACATTTACGAACCGTGCGCGCCGTGGAAGTGCTGGAGATGATCGGCACGGAGTCGGCGCGGCGCGTGCTGCACGCCCTTGCGAAGGGTGCATCCGACGCCCCACTCACCCGGCAGGCCAAAGACGCGCTGACACGACTCGATAGCGTCAAGAATCGCTGAAACGCATGGATGAAGCGTGCCTCGGTGAAAATTGGAGGTAATCCGCGTGACATTCACGCCGCGATAGGGTATCTTCCAAGTCTGGATCACGACTCCATGCCAACAGGTGATCCTGGTACTCCCCCCGAACGCACCCTGCCGGATAACTCTCCGACCCTGGGACCGAACGATCGTCATTAAAAACCGAAACTCGCCATCCGACTCTTTTGCGGGAGGTCTCTCGTCATGGATCAGAAACTTGAAGGAACGCCGCGAGCGGAGATTCGCCTCGAAGGCCGCCGCGTCATTCGCGGCGAAGTTAGCAACGATTGGGGATCGCGCTTGCAATGGCTGATTCTCCGCGACGGCAAGGAGATTGCCGCCGTCAACGCCGCCCGCACGGCGAACAGCTACGAACACCCCGACAAGACGCCGGGGAAATATGAGATTGTCCTGCAAATGTGGAAGTACATCGATTACCGCAAAGGCAAGGACGGCAAATACGTCAACAGCAAATACATCGACGTGTCGAACAAGGTCGCGTACCAGATTTGACGGCCCAGAGGAAGGATTGAATCATGCTGAATATCGGAAGCGCACGCTTGCGGCTATGTGAGGGCATGACGCGGCGGAGTTTCTTGAAGGTGGGCAGCGCCGGCATGGCCGGACTGACGCTGCCGAACCTACTCGGCTTGCAGCAAGCCGGCGCAGTCGATGCGCCCAAAGCCAAAATCAAGAACGTCATCACGCTTTTTCTCGTTGGCTCGCCGGGCCACCTCGACACCTGGGACATGAAGCCCAACGCGCCCGAAGACATTCGCGGCGCATTCAAGCCGACCAAGACGAATGTAACCGGCATCCAGATATGCGAACACTTTCCGCTGATGGCCCGGCTGATGGATAAAGTCTCGCTCATCCGCAGTTTGTCCTACAACAGCGGGGCGTCGCATGAGAACGGCCAGCGCTGGATGATGACTGGCCACGATTTCAGCGAGAACAATCCGCAGCCGCACACTGGCTCGGTCATCTCGCGTGTGTTCGGTCCCAAGGGCGATCTGCCGGCGTCGATTGTGTTGCCGGGCAAGATCGCCAACACCGGCACCTCGACGCCGCACGGTCAGGCCGGCGCTTATCTCGGCAGCGCGCATGAACCATTCTTCCTCAACGGCGATCCGTCGCGGAAGGATTTCCAGGTCGCCAATTTGCTACCTCCCAAGGGGCTGAGTGAGTTTCGTACTCAGTCACGCCGCCAACTGCTCGGCGAACTTGATGCGCTTCAGCGCCGCGCCGAAAGCAAGTCGGTCCACGATCACGACACGGCCTATAACCGGGCATTCAACCTGCTGACCTCGCCGGGCACGAAGAAGGCATTCGATCTGACGCAGGAACCGGAGAAGCTGCGCGATCGCTATGGCCGCAATACCTTCGGTCAAAGCTGTTTGATGGCCCGCCGGCTCATTGAAAACGGTGCCCGTTGCGTGACGGTCAACCACTTCGACACCGTCTTCAACATCTCCTGTTGGGACATGCACGCCGACGGTGGCGGACTCGATAACACCTATGCCGACCTCGAACGCTTACTGTGTCCGCAATTCGATTGGGCGTTTTCCGCCCTCATTGAAGATCTTGAAAAGCGTGGATTGTTGCAAGAAACCGTCGTGGCCGTGCTGAGTGAGTTTGGCCGCACGCCGAAGGTCAACAAGCGCGGCGGACGCGATCACTATCCGGCCGCGTGGACGAACTTCCTGTGTGGCGGCAACATTCGCGGCGGGCAGGTGATTGGCTCGACGGACAAGATCGGTGCCGCTCCGCACGAGTATCCGATCAAGCCGCCGCAGGTTATCGCCAGCATCTACGCCGGCATGGGCATCGATCTGGAAACGACGATGATGCCTGGACCTGGTGGCCGGCCGATCCGCTTGATCGACGCCGAGCCGATCCCCGAATTGATTGGGTAAATTGTTTAACCGTCAAGACGCCAAGGACGCCAAGAAATGCAAGAAGACCTAACCACAGAGGCGCAGAGACACAGAGAAGACGAAAGACAAATCAGAGAAGATAACTATCTTCATTCTGATTCTCTCTGTGTCTCTGCGCCTCTGTGGTTAGGTCTTCTTGCATTTCTTGGCGTCTTGACGGTTCATTCTTCGGTCAGCGCCGCACCGCCGACTATTCGCAATCTCGACCGTCTTGGCTTGCAGACCGGCGGCAGCACCGTGCTGACCATCGACGGCGACAATCTGCTGCCGGAGCCGAAACTCGTGCTGTCCGTGCCGATTGTCAAGCAAGTTGTTCAGCCGAAGGGCACGGCCAACCGCGTCGTCATCGAGGTCACGCTCGATAAGGCGGCAATACCGGGGCTGTACAATCTGCGTGTGGCCAACGCCAACGGCGTGTCGGCGGGGCGTATCGTGGCCGTGGATCATTTGCCGCAGCGCGTTTGGGAACCGAAGGTCGCCGCCCTGCCGGTATCACTGCACGGAACGCTGAACGGCAGCAACAAGCTAACCACCTCGTTCATGGGCAAGGCGGGGCAGGTCATTCAGTGCGAAATCGAAGCCCAGCGCCTCGGTGGGAAACTCAGGCCGGTCCTCCATCTGCTTGATGAACACGGCCGGCAAATCGACTGGAGTTTGCCCAATTCCTCGCTCGATGGCGATGCCCGGATCACCGCGACGCTGCCGGCCGATGGTCTCTACACCATTGAAGTACACGATGCGCAGTACGCGGCCGGCGCTCCTGGAAACTTTCGCCTCAAAATCGGCACATGGCAATACGTGGATGCGGTCTTTCCGCCGGCCATAAAACGCGGCCAAACCACCACGGTCGAGTTGCTCGGCAATACCGCCGGCCAGCGCGTTCAGGTTCAGAGCAGCGGCGACGCGGCTGTTATGCCCATCTCATGGGCGAACCCGGTTGTCGCCAGTGGTCTGCGTCCGCGTGTGCTTGTCAGCGATCTCACAGAGATGGTCGAAAAGGATGGCACGGCGCTTCAGGAAATCGCAGCCGTGCCCGTGGCGGTGAGCGGCCGTATCGCCAAAGCGGGCGAGAGCGATCGTTTTCGGCTCAAGGTTCAGCCGGGTGCCAAGCTGCGCTTTGAAGTTTTCGCGGATCGTCTCGGTTCGCCGATGGACGCCGTGTTGAAACTCCAGCGCGACAACGGCACGCAGCTCGCTCAAAGCGACGATTCGCCCGGCAGTCCGGATCCGCTTCTCGATTACACGGTGCCCGCCGATGTGCAATCGTTCGTAGTTTCCGTCGAGGATGTGCATGGTCGGGGCGGTGCGAACTTCATCTATCGCGTTGTGGTCCGGCCGGTCAATGGTGAAACCAGTGCGAAGGATTTTCGCCTGTTCGTGCCCAGCGCGGAGATGAACGTGCCGATGGGCGGCAGTCGCATCGTCGAAGTCGATGTCGAGCGTGCCGGATACACGGGGCCGATTCATCTCGCCTTCGCGGGCTTGTCGGCCGGTATCCAGGTTCAGGGCGTCGATGTCCCGGCCGGTGCCAATGGAGCGATGCTAACCCTTACCGGAACCGGCGCTGCACCGGCGACCGCGTTGACCGCGCTACGCGGCACGAGCAGCGATCCGAAAGAAAAAATCACGCGGTCGGCCCGCGAGAGAACGCATCCCCTCCAGAAGTTGCAACCCTGGCTCGCCGAGGAATTGACCTTCGCCCTCATCCCGAAAGAAAAGACCAGCTTTAGCGCTCAATGGGGAACTTTGCCCGCTGACACGAAGTTGGTAGCGGGTTCGTCCATCAAGGTGCCTCTGACGTTCACACCGCCGAAAGAAGCACATGGCGGAGTGCGATTCTACTTAATGAGCAGTCATCGCCCGCCGCGCATCAATGGCCAGCCCAACACCAACCAGATGCTGCGCAAGGATCAGGGGGCTTTTCTTGAGGTGGCCGCCGGCAAGACGCAGGGTGAGTTCATCGTGCTGTTGCCGGCCACGCTGCCGAATGTGCCGCAGGATCTGGCCTTCCGCGCCGATCTGCTCAGCAAGGATCGCGCGCGCGTGATCGCCCAGGCGTTCACGCCGGTGCGTCGCTTTCCCGTTCTCAATCCGCTGGCGGTGCAACTGGCTGCCACGCAACTTGTCGTCCCGCTCGATCCGAAGACGGGGGCCGATGTCAAACTGGCGGGCAAGATCGAACGACGCGGCGGCTTCAAGGGCGATGTGACGGTTTCGCTGACCGGCGCGCCGCCGGGGATCGCCGTGCCGACGGCGATCGTCAAGGCCGACAAAACCGACTTTCAGTTGACGCTCAAGTTCCCCGCCGCCTTCAAGATGCTTGCGTTGAATAAGCTCGAAATCTTCGCCACCGGGAAATATGCCGCCAATTCTCCCCTGCTCAATCGCAGCGAAGCGGTAGCCGTCCATGTGAAGCTGACAGAGAAGAAGAATTGAACCACAGAGACACAGAGACACAGAGAAGAAAAGCCGGGAGAAACAACCATGAAGACCTATCGTCGCACGTCCTCCTCTTCACTTACTATCTTTGTCTTCTCTGTGTCTCTGTGTCTCTGTGGTTCAATTCTTCGCGCGGCCCCCGTTGGCGAATTGCAGGTGAAGCCGGCAGCGCTGACGCTGAGCCATCCACGCCAACCGCACTCGCTGCTCGTCACCGGCCAGAGTGCCGATGGCCTATCCCTCGATCTGACGGGGCAAGCGACGTATCACTGTAGCAATGAAAACATGGCGAAAGTCGATGTCCTCGGCTGGGTGAAGCCGATCGCCACCGGCAGCGCCGACATTACCGTCAGCGCCGGTGGCAAGTCGGCCATTGTCAAGGTCACGGTCAAGCTGCCCGCCAAGGAGCCGCCGTACAGTTTCCGGCACGAGGTCATGCCGGTGCTGTCGAAAGGCGGTTGCAATCAGGGCGCGTGTCACGGTTACTCGCTGGGCAAGAACGGTTTCAAATTGTCGCTGCGCGGGGCCGACCCCGCCGACGATTATCAGTGGCTCACCGATGAGTTCTTCGAGCGCCGCATCAACCGCCACAATCCGCCGGCCAGTCTGCTTCTCGCCAAGCCGCTTGGCGATGTTCCTCACGAGGGCGGTATCCGTTTCTCGCGCGATGGCCTGCTGCATCAATCGTTGCTCGGCTGGATTCGCGGCGGGGCGCAATCCGATCTCGATAACCCGGTAAAACTGGTTTCTCTCACCATCGCTCCGCAAAAGGTCGTCCTCGCGCCGGGCATGCAGCATCCGCTGCAATTGCTCGCTCGTTACAGCGACGGCAACATCCGCGATGTTACTCGCCTCGGCATTTACACCGTCAATACCGAGCGCGTCGCCGGCGTCGATGATGTCGGCCTCGTCACCGCCCGCGAGTTGGGCGAGACGGCGGTATCGGCACGCTTCGAGCGCATCTTCGCCACGGCGAATTTCATCGTCCTTAAGCCCAATCCCAACTTCAAACCGGCACCCATTCCCGAAGACAACCTCATCGACAAGTTCGTCCTCCGCAAGCTCAACGATCTGCGAATCCGCCCCTCGGAGTTGGCCGACGATGCCACGTTCCTCCGTCGCCTTCACGTCGATTTGATCGGCGTACAACCGACCGCCGATGAGGTACTCGCCTTCGTCAACGACAAGGCTGCCGACAAGCGCGCCAAGCTCGTTGATGCTCTGTTCCGCCGGCCGGAGTTTGTCGATCAATGGTCGCTGAAATGGGGCGATCTGTTGCAGAATAGCCGCAAGCATGTCAGTGCGCCGGCCGTCTTCGCCTTGCGTGAATGGTTGCGTTCCGCCGTTGCCTCGAACATGCCGCTCGACGAATTCGCCCGCCGATTGCTGACGAGTCGCGGCGGCGTCGCCGACGATCCGGCCTCGGCTTACTTCGCCGTCAGCAAGGATGCCGACGATTCCTTGCAGCGTGCCACGCAAGTTTTCTGCGGCGTCCGCATGTTGTGCGCTCGCTGTCATCCCCACCCCTTCGAGAACTGGACGCAGGCCGATTATTATGGCCTGCACAGTCTCTTTAATCAGGTCGCCGTCAAAGCTGACCCGCGACTGCCCAACATTCCGAAGGCGCGCTCGATCCTCATTAACAAGGCAGCGGGCTACTCGCTCAATCCGCGCTCGAAACAGCTCCAAAAGCCGCGCTTCCTGGGAGGACAGGATCTCGATCTCGTCAACGTCGATCGCCGCGAAGCCTACGCGAAATGGCTCACCAGTCCGGAGAACCCGTTCTTCGCTCGCAGTCTGACGAATCGCATGTGGAGCTACTTTTTCCATCGCGGCATCATCGACCCGGTGGACGACATTCGCACGACGAATCCGCCAGTCAACCCGGAACTGCTCGACGCCTTGACGAAGGACTTCATCGCCCACAAGTTCGACGTTCGCCATCTGATGCGAACGATTGTCACCTCGCGCACCTATCAGCGCGGCAGCATCGCCAATGAAACGAACGCCGCGGACGACATGAATTTTTCGCGCATGATCCCGCGTCGTCTGCCGGCCGAGACGCTGCTCGATTCGCTGGTGCAGGCCACAGGCGTCCCGGAGCGTTTCGGCGGCGCGCCGGCCGGCTTCACGGCCAAGCAACTGCCGGACTCCGAGATTCAAAGCGATTTTCTCAACCTGTTCGGCAAACCGCAGCGCGTCGAGGCGTGCGAGTGCGAGCGCGACGACGGCTCGAACATGCTGCAAGCGCTGCACTTCATCAACGGCACCACCATCGTCAGCCGCGTCAACGCCGCCAATGGCCGGCTCGCTCAACTTCTGAAACAGAAGGGGACCGATGACCAACTCATTGAACAGATTTACCTGTGGTCGATTTGTCGCCAGCCCAACGAGAAGGAACAGCAGGTATCGCGGAAGTTGTTCCAGACCTACGGGACGACGAAACGAACAGACGCGGCCCAAGATTTGATGTGGGCGCTGCTCAATAGTAAGGATTTTCTCCTGGTCAATTAAGCACATAGCCCCCGGCTTGCCGGGGGAAATAGAAATCCCCCGGCAAGCCGGGGGCTATATGCGGCATCGATTCGAGGCATGATAATGCGTTGTGGACTGATTGTGGCGGCTCTATATCTTTGCATGGCTCTGCCGGCACCGGCGGCGGAGACGAAAATCAGCTATCGCAATGACGTGCAACCCATCCTCAAACGGCACTGCTGGGGCTGCCATTCATCCACCAAACCGAAGGGCAAACTCAGCCTGGATACGGTTGCGACCATGCGCAAGGGTGGTCGAAGCGGGCCGTTGTTCCAGGCCGGCAAGCCCGATGACAGTCTCCTTATCGAGGCCATTAGCGGTCCCGAACCATCGATGCCGCAGAAGCAGCCGCCTTTGACGATGGAAAAGATCCGCATACTCCGCGATTGGATTCAGGCTGGTGTTCCCGACGACTCAGCGGTCGATAAGCCGCGCATTGAAATCAAGGCACCCACTACCTACACGTTCGCACCGGCGATTACCAGCGTCGCCCTCAGCGGCGACGGCAAGCGTTTGGCCGCCGCCTGTCGTAGCGAAGTGATATTGATGGATGTCGAAGGGAGCGCACCGCCGCGCCGTCTACCGACGGCCAGCGATTTAATCACGCATGTCGAGTTCAGTCCCGATGGCAAATTGCTGGCGGCCGCCGGCGGCACACCCGGTCAGTACGGCGAGGTTCGTTTCATAGATCCTGCCGATGGCCGGCTCGTTTCCGCTCATCGCGTCGGTAAGGATACGCTGTTTCGTGGCCATTTCGCCCCTGACGGCAAGGCAATCGCCCTGGGTGGCGCGGACGGCGCGGTTCATGTTATTCCCGTTGATCCGAAGCAACCGCTGCGCCGTTTCGAGTTGCATAGTGATTGGGTGTTGGCCGTCGCCTACACGCCCGATGGCAAGATGCTCGTGACCGGCGGGCGCGACAAGGCCACCAAACTCGCCAACGTCCAGACCGGCGAACTATTGCGCACGCTCGATAATTCGACCGAGTTGATTAGCGCCGTGGCCGCCGACAATCTTGTGGCGATCTCGGCCGGCCGCGCGCGCTCGCTCATCGCCTACGATCTCAAAATTGCTCTGACCGGCGTGCAGCGCAATCAATATGCCCGCAACTTCGAGGCTCAGCCAGGTGAGGTCCACGCTTTGGCCGTCAGTGGCGATCGCAAATTCATGGCGGCGGCCGGCAACTCCGGCGAGGTGCGTGTCTACCAGATCGCCACCCGCCAGCGTATCGCCCTCATCGCCAAGGCACCGGCCCCGATCTACGCGGCCGCTCTCAACGCCAATGGCTCTCGCCTCGCGCTGGGGAGCAAGAGTGGATTCGTGCAGATATACGAGTTACCTAGTGGCAGACTCCTGAAATCGCTGGTTCCCGTGCCGGTCGCCCCGCCACCCGGCGGGATCGTGAACAAATAAACCTCGCTTTTCCGTGGGAGACAACGATGAAACGACTCGCTTGGCTGGTTCTCCTGACGGTTCTCCTCATCGCGGCATCCGTGCCGGCCGCCCCGGATAAAAAGCCTCGCGTTCTCAACGTCAATCCGCCGTCGCTCGCCAAAGACGATTCGGTCAAGTACGACTACGACATCGTTTACGTGCGTGCGCCGCGCCGGGGCGATGGCAAACAAATCGCCTGGACGGAAGTTTTCAGTCCGCTGCGGGCGGAACCGGGTTCCGATTTAATGCTGCTGCATCCGAACGGCCGCGAGGAAGTTCTCGTCGTCGCCGGTGACGACGCCATTACCGATCCGTTCGTTTCCTTCGACGGCGAATCGGTGTACTATGCGCGGTTTCACAATATCAAGGAGCCAGGCTCAGCGAAGCCCGTCTCAAAGAGTTCGGACATCTTCAAAGTCCATGTAAAAACGCGAAAGATCACCCAACTAACTCGCCAGGTCTTCACGCCGAATAGCGGCGTGGCCGCGAAAGGATTGCGCACTCCCGGCGTATACAATTTGGCTCCATGCCCGCTGCCCGGCGGTCGATTGATGTTCACCAGCAATCGCAATGGCTTCGCGCCGACGAAAGGATACACGCCAACCGTTTTGCAACTGTTCGTCATGGACGAAGACGGCGACAATGTGGAATTGATCGGCCATTTGAATGTCAATTGCGCCCTGCATCCGACCATTTTGAAGGATGGCCGGGTGATGTTCACGAGCTACGAATCGCAGGGGTTGCGCGATCTGCGACTGTGGGCGTTATGGACCATTCATCCCGACGGCAGCCATTGGGCACCGCTCGTCAGCAACTTCGCCAACGGTGCCAGTGCCTTCCATTTCCAAACACAACTCTCGAACGAAGAAATCGTTTTCGAGGAGTATTACAATCTGAATAATCTTGGATTTGGCACTTACTACAAAATGGCGGCTCATGTGCCGGACGGGCAACCATTCTTCGGTCCCGCCGCCCTGCGCGACCCCCGCAATCTGCCGTACAATGGCATGGATTTTCACCGCCTTGCCTTCACGCCTCACCGCCTGCAATGGCTGACGCCCTTCGTCACCGCTTTCGACGCACCGGCCAAACTCTCCGATAGTGGCAAGCCCGACTCGGTGCGCGTCGGCAAGGTGACGCATCCTTCCGGTGCGCCAGACAATCATCTGCTAACGGTCTGGTCGCCGGGGCCGGTCAACAGCAACAACGGTCTGCGCAAGCCAGCCATCGACAGCGGCATTTATCTCCTCAAGGACGGCAAACCCGTCGAGGAGCCGGGACAAATGCGGCTCATCAAGAACGATCCGAATTACAACGAACAATGGCCGCGCGCGCTGGTGCCGTACAAACGCATCTACGGCGTGAACGAGCCGGCTCTCCTGCCCCGATTGAAAAACGACGGCAAACAATCGCCGCATCTGCCGGAAGGGACACCATTCGGCCTGGTCGGTTCGTCCAGCATGTACAAGCGCGAAAGCTACCCGCATGGCGGCATCGCGGACGGCAAGGTGACGGCGACGTACACGGGCGGCAATGATCCGTTCGCGGGGCTGGGTAGTCTGACCTACGACGGCAACAACGGCAACTGGTTCGTGCAGGGAGCGGATACGTGCCGATATGAAAATAGCGAAATCCATGCTCTCCGTATCCTGGTGACGGAGCCGACGACCGATCCGCGTTTCACCGGCAAATCAACGCGGCGCTGGTGGAACGTCGCCAACGAACGGCTGCGCATCCTCGGCGAAATCCCGGTGCGCAAGTTCCAGGGCGGCAAGCAATCGCTTGACCCGGACGGCAACCCCGACACCAGTTTTCTCGTGAAAGTTCCCGCTGATGTTCCCTGGACGTTGCAAACGCTGGACAAAAACGGCCTCGTTCTCAACATGTCGCAGACGTGGCACATGGTTCGTCCCGGCGAGGTGCGCACCGACTGCGGCGGCTGTCATGCCCACAGCCAGAAGCCGACGCTGTTCAAGGACACCGCTGCCGCGAAGCCGGACTATCGCGTTTTTGACCTCACCCGGAACACGCCCCTGCTGAGCGACAAGGAAAAAGATCAGTCCGGCAAGAAGTGGGACAAGGACGATTCGACCGGCCTGCGCTTCGAGAAGAGCGTCAAAAACGTCGAGTATTTCCGCGATGTCAAGCCGGTTCTTGATCGCAGTTGCATCGCCTGCCATACGCAGAAATGGACGAAACCGGCGGGCAACCTGGTCCTCGACGATGACGCGCCGATGCAGGGACCGGGCAGTCTCGGCGGCGTTGTGACGGGACCGCCGGGAAAGGTTCCTGGCACTTTCTTCCGTCTGGCGCTCGATCACGAGGGCAAATTCGGCCATAAATCGCCGGTGCGCAACTGGGCGCATCCGCAGGCATCGCGCTACGTTCGCCTGTTCTCCGCGCGGCGCAGCTTGCTGGCGTGGAAAATTTTCGGCAAGCGTCTGGACGGCTGGAACAATGACGATTTTGCCACAGAAACGGTGTCAGGCGATCCCAATTCTATCCATTACAAGGGTCAACCCTACGCCAATAAACCGGGCAGTCATCGGCTCATCAATCTGGCCTACAGCGGCAGCGTTATGCCGCCGCCGGAAGCCGTGGCCGGAACCTATAAGGGACCGGATGGCCAGATCATCAAGGTAGCGCCGCTGAGCGATGAGGATCGCCGCACGCTCGTGCGCTGGATCGACCTGGGTTGTCCCATCGATCTCGATTATGACCCGGCTCACGCCACAGCGCGTGGCAGCGGTTGGCTGCAAGACGACAACCGGCCCACGCTCACACTCACGCATCCGCAAGCCGGCGTCAATCCCCCGCTGACGCGCATCCTCGTCGGTATGAACGATTACGATAGCGGCCTGGATAGCGATAGTTTCCGGGTCGTCGCCGATTTTGCCGTGGACGGCATTGCAGCAGGCGAGAATCTGGCCAGGAAATTCAAGCCTTTATCACCGGGCGTTTGGGCATGGAAGCTGACGAAGCCGCTGACGGAGTTAGCCAAGGGCAAACTGACCGTGTCGATCAAGGATCGACAAGGGAACGTCACGCGCATCGAGCGCAGCTTTTCCGTCTCAGCGCCGGCGCGCTGAGCGTCCTACCGATCCGCTGCTCCTTTATCGGAGATCAGCGGGAAATCATGCGAGGAAGAAAAGAAATGTTTCACCGAGGCGTCCTTCTCAGTGGCGTTTTCCTGGCGGTCTTGTCCGCACCGGCGCTGTCGGAGCAGGATCTGGGTCCGGCGAATTTCGCGGCGCTACACCGGCAGATCAAACCTCAGCCGGGCGAGTCACGCTGGATGGAAGTGCCCTGGTTGATTGACCTGCATGAAGCGCGGCAGAAGGCGGCCGCCGAAGGCAAGCCGATCTTCGTGATGTCGGGTGGAGGTGCCACGGCCATAGGACCGTGCTGAAGCGCCGGCCGCAGTGTGGGCCGTGCGCCCCGATTCTGGACGGCGGAAACCGTTGCGCTCATTAAGAAGAACTTTGTGGCCGTGTCCGTGAGCAACTACGATCAAAACCGTCAGGACGCCGTGGGCCAATTCGTCCGCGATAGCGGCATGAAGTTCCCCGGTGCCGGCGGCTCGCATTGGTTCGTGACCGCCAACGGCAAACTCCTCGGGCGCAATCCCAAGGAGGCGCTGGTGCGATGGAAAGCTATCCCCTCCTCCGAACGAGCGCCCGGAGCGGTTCATGTGGGCGAGTTGGGGCCGGTCGATAGCAAGCGCGCCGCGCCGACTCCCCCAGCGGGAACCCTGATTGTCAAGCTCCATTACCGAGCTTTCATGCACGCTAAAGACGGCGGTCTGCGCTACGTGACGGGTGCGGACTTGTGGCACGACGACAGCGGGAAAAAAACCGAGGCGGCCCTTGAAGGTGCCTACCCCGGTGCCATCACCACCCCGCAGGCGCAGCCCGACCATATGTGGCTGAGTCGGGCGGAGTGGCAGTCGCTCATGCCGGCCAAGCCACACAAAGGCGACAAGTTTCCCGTGCCTGCGGCGGTGGCCAATCGCCTCATTCGCTGGCACCTCAATCCCTTGTTCGTCTACGGCGAAGCGAACCCGCTGAGCCGCAAGGAAGTCCGCGCCGCCGAGATGACGTTGACCGTGACGGCGGCGTCGGCGAACGTGGTTCGTCTGCGGCTGGACGGCTTCGCCCGGCTAGGAAAAGAGTTCCCGCCGGCCGTGAAGACGAGTCAACGGGTCTGCCTGGATCAATGGGGCTACGAGCCGCGCCTGCTCGGTTATCTGGAATACGATCCGCGCAAGCAGGTGTTCACCCGCTTCGACATCGTGGCGCTGGGCGATCACTTTGGCCGGCTCGGCATCTGCGATAGCGCGGCCCGGCCTGGCCGTCAACCGCTCGGCATCGCCTTCGAGTTGGTCACCAACGATGCTCCGGCGGAACGTATCCCTCCCGGACGCACCATACCGGCGCGGACGTATTTTGACGCGACAAAGTGAGGCCCACGCGCGGCCAAGCGCTATCCTTCGTCCTGTTCCAAGGGGGGTAAGGACGAAGACAGAGGGGCGGCCCAGCGCCCCTCTCCTTTGCACAAGGGAGTTGACGATGAAGTGCAGGTGGTATCGGTTGAGTATCGCTACGTTGTTGACCGCCTTCGTGGCCGGTCTAGGCTTGGCGCTGGCCGAGAAGCCCGCGACCAAACGAGCCGCGAAGCCACAAGCGCGGCTCTATCTCGATCCGATTGATGTCAACCCGCCGCCTCTCACGGCCGATAAATCCGTCAAGTACGACTACGATATTGTCTACGTCCGCGCTCCGCGAAGGGGCGATAAGGGCCGAACCACCTGGACGGAAATTGCCCATCCCGCATTGATGGACGCCGGCGCTGACTTGATGCTGCTGCATCCCGACGGCAGCGAGGAACGTCTCGTCGCTGGCGGCGAAGACGCTTCCGTCACCGATCCCTTTGTTTCCTTCGATGGCGAATGGGTGTACTATTCGCACATTCGCGGTCTCAAAGGGACGAGCCAACACGGTCAACCTCCCTTCGGCGGCGCGGACATCTACAAGATTCACGTTAAGTCGCGCAAGATCGTCCGGCTGACGCGGCAAGTCTTCACGCCCAACACCGGCGCGGCCGAATGGTCGAGCGATTGTCGAAAAGCCGAAGCGGATAAGACGTACCTCAATTATGGTATACTTAACATGGGGCCGTGTCCGCTGCCGGGCGGCAAGGTCGTCTTCGTCAGCAACCGCAACGCCTTCCGCGCGCCGAAACATCCGTCGCCGTGTCTGCAACTATTCGTCATGGATGAAGACGGCGGCAACGTCGAGCAAATCGGCCATTTGAACATCGGCATGGCCCTGCATCCCGTCGTACTGACGGACGGGCGTATCATGTTTAGCTCGCTGGAATCTCAAGGACTACGCAGCTCCATTATGTGGGGTTTGTGGAGCATCCATCCTGACGGCAGCAACTGGGGGCCGATCATCAGCGCGTTTCTACCGGGCGAGGGCGCGCCCAACGCTTTCCATTTCCAGACGCAACTATCCGATGGTCACATCGTTGCCGAGGAATACTACAACCAGAACAACAGCGGATTCGGTGCCTATCTCAAGCTGCCGTTGCAACGCCCCGATGGTTATGCCGCCTTCGGCCCGGCGTGGATGAGCGACACGCGCGGCACGCCGCCGCGCTTCGGCCGGCATGACAATGGCAGACCCAATATGCACCGTATGCCGTTCATGCCGTTCGGCATTGAGTCGCTGACGTGTTTCGCGCGGCCGGATGATGGCCCGGCTGATCGCTCGGTGCGCGGCAAGAAAGATTCGCCCGGTGTCGGCAAGGTGACGCATCCATCCGGTGCGCCGGACAATCATCTGCTGACCGTTTGGTCGCCGGGACCGGCCAATCATCAGTACACCTATCCTCCGGAGATCGACGGCGGTATCTATCTCCTCAAGGACGGTAAGCCCATCGACGAACCGGGGCAGATGCGGCTCATCAAGAACGATCCGAAATACAACGAGCAATGGCCGCGCGCCCTCGTGCCGTACAAACGCATTTACGGCATCGACGAACCGTGCCGCCTCACGCCGCTTGTCAATGACGGCAAGCGTTCGCCACAGCTGCCGGAAGGCAGTCCATTCGGGCTGATCGGTTCGTCGAGCCTGTACAAGCGCGAGAGCTATCCCAACGGCGGTGTGCCGGCGGGCGGTGTCACGTCCGGCTGGGTGGGCAAGGGCAATTCGCGCGACGGCTACAATGGACTGGACCCGTTCAATACGGCCGAGAACGGCGCATCGCTCAACTGGGTTAACCAGGGCGGCGATGCCGGCAAGTACAGTAACGACGACATTCACGCGCTTCGCATTCTGGTGATGGAACCGACGACCGACCGCAATCGCGGCCCGAAGTCTGGCCGGCTCTTCCACAATCACGCTAACGAACGATTGCGCATTCTCGGTGAGATTCCCGTGCGCAAGTTTACGCGGGACAAGCAACCCCTCGACCCGGACGGCAACCCCGACACGAGCTTTCTGGCGAAAATTCCGGCGGATACGGCCTTCACGTTTCAGACGCTGGACAAAAACGGCATGGTGTTGAACATGGCCCAGACGTGGCACCAGCTGCGGCCCGGTGAGATTCGCCACGACTGCGGCGGCTGTCATTCCCATAGCCAAAAGCCGACCGCGTTCAAGGACACCGCCGCGGCCAAACCGGATTATCGCGTCTTCGATCTCACGCGGAGTACGCCGCTTTTGACCGCGAAGGCGAAGGATGAGTCCGGCAAGAAATGGGATAAAAACGATACGGTTGGTCTTCGTAATGACAAGCGCGTCAAGAACGTCGAGTATTTCCGCGATGTCAAGCCGATCCTCGATCGCAGTTGCGTTGCTTGCCACACGGCGAAATGGGACAAGCCCGCCGGGAATCTGGTCCTCGACGACGATCGCCCGATGAACGCCTCGTACATCGGACGGGTGCCGGGCACTTACTACCGTCTGGCGATGGATCACGAGGCCAAGTTCGGTTACAAGCCGGTCATTCACAACGGCCAGTGGCGGCAAACGAACGCTTCGCGCTACGTCCGCAAGTTCCAGTCGCGCCGCAGTCTGCTGACCTGGAAGATTCACGGTCGCCGTACCGACGGCTGGACCAACGACGATTTCCCAACCGAAACGGTTCCCGGCGATGCCAGGACACTGAGTTTGAAGGGCAAACCGATTCCGAACACGTCGGAGAATCGCAACCGCGCCGATCTCGATTTCACCGGCAGCGCCATGCCGCCGCCCCAGGCCATCGCCGGAACCTATGTCGGACCCAAGGGGGAGAAAATCAAGGTGGCCGTCCTGACCGACGAGGATCGTCGGACGCTGGTACGCTGGATCGATCTCGGCTGCCCGCTCGATCTGGATTACGATGCCGCCCATCCCGAGAAGCGCGGCCACGGCTGGATGGTCGATGACAACCGCCCGATACTGACGCTGACGTATCCCCAAGCCGGCACGAATGAATCGCTAACGCGCATCCTCATCGGCAGCCACGATTATTACAGTGGGTTGGACGCGGATAGCTTCCAGGTCATCGCGGACTTTCCAGTCAATGGGATCGCTGCGGGGCAGAATCTGGCGAAGAAGTTTCGTCCGCTGACGCAAGGCGTATGGGAGTTGACGTTGGCGCAGCCAATTAAGTATCTACCTCATGGCAAATTGACGGTCGCTATCAAAGATCGGCAAGGAAATGTCAGCCGCATCGAACGCACATTCTCCATCGGCAAAACAGCGGCGAGATGATGCGGCAGAAAACATCGAGGGAAGAACTTTATCTTTCGGGGGGGAATCATGCTCACCTTTCATGGAAAGAAAAGCGGCGAATTCTGCGACGGCTACTCTCGTCGCGAGTTTCTCAAAGTCGGCGCGTTGGCCGTCGGCGGATTGACGCTGGCGGATTTGCTGCGTTTGAAGGCGCAAGGGGCAGTGAATGCCGGTTCGCCGAACAAGGCCATTATCATGGTCTACCTCAACGGCGGTCCCAGTCACATCGATCTGTACGACCTGAAACCTAACGCGCCCGTCGAGTATCGCGGTGAATTCAAGCCGATCAAGACGAATGTTCCCGGCATGGACATTTGCGAGTTGATGCCGTTGCAGGCGAAGATTGCCGACAAATTCGCCATCATCCGCAACATGAAGTTTCAGCAGCAGGGACACACGCCGCCGGAGCTATTCACCGGCTTTCTGCGCGGCAATCGTCCCTCCATCGGTTCGGTGGTCAGCAAGCTCCGCGCCGAGTCGAACGTCCACGGTGCGCTGCCGCCCTATGTCTACCTGGGCGATGCCAATTATGTCGGCGGTCCCGGCTTCCTCGGCAAGGCCCACGAAGCCTATATCCCCGGCCAGAAAGCAGCAAACCTGGGGCTGGCGCGCGATATGACGCTCGATCGATTGAGCAATCGCCGTCATCTGCTGCGCTCGTTCGATGCGCTGCGCAACGATCTCGACGACGCCCGCGGCAGCATGGCCGGCATGGACGCCTTCACCGCGCAGGCGATGGAGATGATCGCCACCAACAAGGCGCGCGATGCCTTTGACATCAGCAAGGAGCCGGAAAGCGTGCGGGCCAAATACGGCACAGGCACGGAGTTTCTGCAAGCGCGTCGCTTGGTCGAAGCGGGCGTGCCGGTGGTCACGCTGACGCCGCGCAATCGCAAGCCGGGGACGAAGTGCAATGGCGAGTGGGATCATCACGATCACATTTTCCGCTGTCTGCGCGCGGTCGTGCCGCAACTCGATCAATCGATTCACGCGCTCATCACCGATCTGCACGAACGCGGCTTGGCCAACGAGGTGGCCGTCGTTGTCTGGGGCGAGATGGGACGAACGCCGCGTGTCGGCACACAGCGCGGCACCACGGCCGGCCGCGATCACTGGCCGGCGTCCGGTTTCGCGCTGATGGCGGGCGGCGGTTTGCAAACCGGGCAAGTAGTCGGTGCCACCGATCCACATGGCGAACGACCGAAGGGCCAGCCGTATACGCCGCAGAATGTGCTGGCCACGCTGTATCACGTTCTTGGCATCGATCCCGTGACGACGCTGCCTGACCACACGGGCCGGCCGATTTATCTGCTCGATGATCGCCAGAAGATTACCGAGCTTGTGTGACGAACCGCCACGAAATAACTTTCGGCCGCTTGCGGCTTAGCCGTGTGATCGCTAGACCGAACCTTTTTCGAGGACATACGATGAAATGGCTCATCCCGACCGCCCTTTTGACCGTGCTGACTGCGCCGGCCCTTTCTGCCGACAACGCGAAGAAGGTTCGGCCGCTTGACATGAACCCGCCGCACATTTCCACGGATAAGGCAGTGAAATACGATTACGATATTGTCTACGTCCGCGCTCCGCGAAGGGAGAGCAACGGCCGATCGCGCTGGGCCGAAGTCGGCGATCCGCGGACGATGGAGCCAGGCGCGGATCTCGTGTTGCTGCATCCCAATGGCAAAGAAGAAGTGCTGGTTGCCGCCAAGGGCGATGAGGCGATCGCCGATCCCTACATTTCCTTCGATGGCCAATCGGTCTATTTCGCCAAGTTTCACGATGTCAAAAAACACCAGGGTTCGGATATTTATCGCATCCATGTGCCGACGCGAAAAATTGTCCAACTCACGAAGCAGGTATTCACGCCCAACACCGGGGCGGCCGACTGGTCGAAGACGCTGCTGCCGTCCTGGGGTGTTCACAACTTGGGGCCGTGTCCCTTACCCGGCGGCAAAGTCGTTTTCGTTAGCGATCGCAACGCCTTCAAAGCGACCAATCCCGGCTATGCTCCCAACGCGCTGGCACTGCAGCTTTTCACGATGGACGAGGACGGCGGCAACGTCGAATGTATCGGCCACCTGAATCTCGGCATGGCCCTGCATCCGGTGATTTTGAAGGATGGCCGGATCATGTTCAGCTCGCTCGAATCGCAAGGGCTGCGCAGCCATCATCTATGGGGCGTTTGGTCGATCCATCCCGACGGTACGCGCTGGGGGCCACTCTTCAGCGCCTTCGAGATCGGCAACGGTACGGCCGATTCCCTGCATTTTCAGGCCCAACTCTCCGATGAAAGCCTCGTCGTCGAGTCGTATTACAATCTCAACAATTTCGGTTTCGGCACCTATTACAAATTCCCGCCGCAGTCGCCGGAGGGCTATCCCGCTTTCGGCCCAGCTTATAAAAGCGATCCGCGAAATCCGCGTTTGCGACACGGCCGCCATCCCGATGGACGCGGCATTCCCATTCAATTTCCCGCTAGCCCCTACGGTATCGAGGCGCTGACGCCTTTCATTCTGAAGGGTGATTGGCCGTCGCAGCCGGCCGATCCGGCGCGCAAGGATTCGCCGCGTGTGGGGAAATTCACGCATCCGTCCGGCGCGCCGGACAATCATTTGCTAACGGTGTGGTCGCCCGGTTCGCTCAACAGTTACACCCGTTATACGCCGCCGTTCGACAGCGGCATTTACCTCATCAAGTCCGGCAAACCCATCGACGAACCGGGGCAAATGCGGCTCATCAAGAACGATCCCAAGTATCACGAACAATGGCCGCGCGCGCTGGTGCCGTACAAGCGGATTTACGGCGTGGACGAACCGCGCCTCCTGACACCGCTTCGCAATGACGGCAAACTCTCGCCGCAACTGCCCGAAGGCACGCCGTTCGGACTGGTGGGCACGTCGAGTCTGTACAAGCGCGAAAGCTATCCGTATGGCGTCGTCCGCCCCGGCACCGTGACCTCCTCGTTCGCTGGTGAGAAAGATCCCACCGGCTATCGCGGACATGACAGCTCTTTTAACTGGACGGTGCAAGGCTCCGACGCTGGTCTGTACGCCAACGACGACATCCACGCTATTCGCATCCTGATGTTGGAGCCGACCAGCGATGTTCGACCGAAGGGCGGCCGCAATTACTACAACCACGCCAAGGAGCGTTTACGCATTCTCGGCGAAATCCCAGTGCGTAAATTCCAGAACGGCAAACAGCCCCTCGATCCCGACGGCAATCCCGACACCAGTTTTCTCGCCAAAATCCCGGCCAATGTCGCCTGGACCTTCCAGACTCTGGACAAAAACGGCATGGTATTGAACATGGCCCAGACGTGGCATCAACTGCGCCCCGGCGAGATCCGCCACGATTGCGGCGGTTGCCATGCGCACAGTCAGAAACCCACGCTTTTCAAGGACACCGCCGCCGCGAAGCCAGACTACGCCGTTTTCGATCTGACAAAGCGAACGCCTCTACTGACTTCGCGCAAGCGCGATGAATCCGGCCACAAGTGGGATCGCCAGGGAGAGAGCGGACTGCGCTTCGAGAAGGGCATCAAGAACGTCGAATACTTCCGTGATGTGAAGCCGATTCTAGAGCGCAGCTGCACCGCCTGTCATAGCGGCAAGGCAGACAAACCGGCGGGCAATCTCGTCCTCGACGATGACCGTATCGTTACCGCGCACAACCCGGCCGGTCTCGGCTTCACCTTCCGCGCGCCGGGCACCTACGCGCGGCTGGCCGCCGATCCTACCGGCCAATACGGACACAAGCCGTTGAACCGTCACGGCTGGACGAATCTCGGCGCTTCGCGCTATATTCGCTTGCTGCAATCGCGGCGGAGTTTGCTGATTTGGAAAGTGTTCGGCCGCCGCATGGATGGCTGGAACAACGACGATTTCCCGCACGAGACGATTCCGGGTGATCTCACTTCTCTGCGTCACAAGGGCGAGCCTGTAGCCGACACACCACACAATCGGGAGATCGCCCATGTCGGCTACACCGGCAGCGTCATGCCGCCGCCGGAAGCCGTGGCCGGCACGTATAAGGGACCGGACGGCAAGAAGATCAAGGTATCGCCCCTCACCGGCGAGGATCGCTTGACGCTGGTGCGCTGGATCGACCTGGGTTGTCCCATCGACCTGGACTACGATCCGGCTCATCCCGAAAAGCGCGGTCAGGGCTGGATGTGCGATGACAATCGGCCGACCTTGACGCTGACCTATCCGCGCGCCGGCACAAACGAATCGTTGTCGCGCATCCTGATTGGCATGCACGATTTCTACACGGGGTTGGATAAGGACAGTCTCCAAGTCGTGGCAGATTTCCCCGTCAATGGCGTGGCCGCAGGAGAAAACCTGGCGAAGAAACTCAAGCTGGTAACGCAAGGAGTGTGGGAATTGAAACTCGATAAAGCCATCTCGAAGTTACCCAAGGGCAAATTGACGGTCGCGGTCAAGGACCGGCAGGGCAACGTCACGCGTATCGAGCGGACCTTTTCGGTCGGCAAGGCCAGGCCACGCGTGACGCATTCCGAGGAAACGAACGGTTCCCCTTGACCCACGCTGGCACCTGGAGTAGAACCCAGCGCTCGCATGAGGGGCAACCGGCGGGACAGGGAGTGGACCGACCGACAGTGATCCTTCGGGAGGCGGTGTCGGGACCGCGGGCTGTCGGCCATCTCGGAACAGGAGAATCGAACAGTGAAGAAGACGGTATTGGCGGCAGTGGGCGGCCTTGTCGCCCTGGGTGTCCTGTGCTACGCCGGCAGTATATGGGCGCAGGCACAGCAGGCCGGTTCGCCGGCGCCGGCGGCCGCGGCGCCACGCACGCGGATCGCCTTGCTCAACCTCACTTTCGTCATCAAGAACTACCAAAAATACACGCACTTCCAGGATGAGATTAAGAGGGCTGTGGCGCCCTTCCAGGGAAAGATGGTGGAATTGCAGAAAAGGGCGGAAGAGTTACACGCGAAGTCCGAGGCGGCGATCAAGGCAGGGCAGCCGATGCCACGCGAGGAATACGAGCGTCAGATGACGGAGCTTAAGCGTAAGAAAGAGGACATCGACGCTGAGGCCAAGCTGGCTATCGGCAAGAAGAACGACGATGAGATGAAGGTTCTTTACCTGGATGTGGTCCAGGCCGCCCAGGGCTACGCCCAGTCGCGTGATTTCGATCTCGTGCTGCACTACAACGACGCCACCACTTCCGAGGAGTACGTCAGCGTGCAGAACATCGCACGCAAACTGAATAGCGGTGCCCTCATGCCCCTGTACGCGGGCGCGGGCATGGACATCAGCAAGGAAGTCGTCGCCCTGCTGAACTACAACCTCAGTAATGGTGGTGCCCAGGGTGGCGCGGCGGCGGCGCCAAGCGCTCCGCGCACCGGCAGCAATTAGGCGCCGCTCGAACAGAGTCGCGGCCGCTAGGGAGCGGGTTTGCCTTCGCTCCCTGACGGTCGCGGTTCGGACCAGTAATTCCGGGAAGGATGACGCGAACGTGAGAAGGCTTAGTTATCGCTATCAACGGACCATCGCGCGGCCGGCCGAAGTGTGGGGCATCGGCTATCTGACAGGAGCGACCGTCCGTTTACGCTTCCTGCCGGCTCCGCCGTCCAGCGGCATCGTTTTCGTCCGCACCGATCTTCGTCCGCGCCACCATCTGCCGGCGAACATCGAAAATGTCACCGGCACGCAGCGGCGGACGACGCTCGGCCATCCGCCCGCACAGGTCGGTTTGGTCGAACACGTTCTGGCGGCCCTGGCGGGGCTGCGCATCGATAATTGTCAGATCGAGTTGAATGCCCCGGAACCTCCCGGCATGGACGGCTCGGCGCGCGACTTCGTGACGGCTCTGCTCGATGCGGGCATCCGCCGTCAGGGTGTGCGCCGGCCAATCCTCGGCGTCGAGCAATCCGTCGTGCTGACGGCCCGCGGCAGCACGCTGGCGCTTCATCCGCCTCTGACCGGCTTCTATTCCACCGACGTGCTGAGGGACACCGGCACGGATCACGAGTTGTACCTCAGCTATTTCCTCGATTATGGTCTGAATTCGCCCATCGCCCGGCAGGTGCATACTCAGGTCATCACGCCCAGCGCGTTCGCCCAGGAATTGGCCTCCTGTCGCACGTTCATTCTGGAATCGGAGTCCGCGGAACTGCGTCGTCAGGGCATCGGCTCGCGGAACACCCCTGCGGATCTGCTGGTCTTCGGGCCGCATGGTCCGGTAGACAATGTGTTGCGCTACGCCAACGAACCGGCGCGGCACAAGGTACTCGATCTCGTCGGCGATCTCTCGCTTCTGGGTGTGGACGTGTGCGGCCATATCGTCGCGTATCGCTCCGGCCATCCGCTCAATGTGGAATTGGTCCGCTGTCTGCATCGACAATTGTTGGGCGGATCCTGCACACGGGAACGGCAAGCGGCTTGACGAATAAATCCGAAATCCGAAATCCGAAATCCGAAAAATGCTCGAATCCCGGAAGCACGAAACATCCTCGCCAGCGGTTTTGGATTTGCTTGTTTGGTCTTTTGGATTTCTTTCGGATTTCGGATTTCGGATTTCGGATTTTTGAAGGGGTAGGTATGTCGCGTCTGCGCGTGGGAGTAGTGGGAGTCGGTCATCTGGGCAAGGAACACGCCCGTATCCTGGCGACGCTGCCGGACGTGGAACTGGTGGGCGTCGTGGACCCCAATGTCTCGCAGGCGGAAGCCGTCGCCCAGCGTTGCGGCACACGAGCGTTCGTCGATCATCGCGCCTTGATTTCGCTCGTGGACGCGGCGGTCATCGTGGTGCCGACCACACACCATCACGCTGTCGCCTGCGATTTTTTGACACAGGGATTGTCCTTGCTGGTCGAGAAACCGATGGCGCGGACGGTCTCGCAAGCCGAGGAGATGACCGAGTTGGCCGAGCGTCACGGCGCGCTCGTGCAGGTCGGCCACATCGAGCGCTTCAATCCGGCCTTTGAAGAACTGTTGCGTCATTCCATGCGGCCGAAGTTCATCACCTGCGAGCGCTACAGTGGATTCTCGGGGCGCTCGACCGACATTGGCGTGGTACTCGATCTAATGATCCACGATCTCGACCTGGTGCTTGCCCTTGTGCAAGCGCCGGTGCGTAGCGTGGAGGCGTTAGGGGTGTCGGTACTCGGCGGCAACGAGGATATGGCTCAGGCGCGGCTGACGTTCGCCAACGGTTGCGTGGTTGACCTGAAGGCCAGTCGCGTCCATCCGACGCCGGTTCGCTGCATGCAGGTGTTTGCTCCCGAAGGCTTCGCCAGCGTCGATTTCGCCCGGCGTCATCTGACGCTCATGCAGCCGGCCGAGCATTTACGGCAACGACGGCTCGACGCGCCGACGCTGGCGACTCTAAAAACGGAACTATTCAATCGGCATGTGCAGGTGCGCGAGCTGGATTGCGCGGCCGGCGATCAGTTAACGCGGGAGTTACAGGATTTCGTCCATAGCGTTCGGACCGGCCAACCGCCGCGCGTCGATGGCGTGGCCGGCCGGGATGTACTCGCTCTGGCCAGTCGCATTCTCGACAGTTTGCATGCGCACGCCTGGGAGGGAACGAGCGGTCCGACGGGGCCTGCGCATCTGCCGGCGCCGTGCGGTTCTCTGTTTCTTCCGCCCGCGAAACCGATGGCGGCGTAAGTGTGGTATCTCACCAGCCCGCAGCGCCAGCAAGGGATCATCCCTTGCTGGCGCTGCGGGCCAGCAAAACAGTCATCTCACCCCAACCACTTCGACCTTGACCTTCCCCGTGACGCGCGTGACCGGCAGCAGCGGGGCGAGCGTCTGAATGTCCTGCCAGCTATGGTCGGCGATTTTGAGATGACCGGCACCCACATTGCCCTGGCCGAGTACGGCGTCGAGCATGAGCCACTGTCCCGCGATCCAAACCTCGGTCCACATGTGGAAGCCGAGTACCGGACCGCGATCGGCATCATTCACATACACCAAGCCGATCGCCGTGCGCGCCGGCACGTTGGCCGCGCGACACAGAGCGGCCGTCAGCATGGCGTGCTGGCGACAATCGCCTTGCAGATCGCGCAACACCTGGCTGGCCGGCGCGAAATTGACCTCGGCGTTCTGCTTCATATGTTCATGCACCCATTTTTCGATGCGTTGTGCCTTGCGCCAGGCGTCTTTCTCGTCGCCCGTCACGCGGGCGGCCAGAGCGCGGATTTTCTCGTTGGCGCTGTCGAGGAAGTAACTGCTTTTGAGAAATTGCTCCTTGGCCTGAGCGGGGTTCTCGGTCTCGGCCGGCGCGCGGATCGGCCGCACGCGCAGATCAAACGTGTTGCCGTTGACGTTCTCGACCTTCTGCCGTCCATCGCGCGTGAACGTCGTGGTCGGATCATCGTCGTCCTTGACCGTGATGCGATAGACGATCTCGCTCGCTTGATGCGGTTTCTCGATGGTGCGATTGAGGGGAATGAGTGATTTCAAGCCGAGGTCGGCCATCAGCGCCGGCGCGACGCCTTCCTTCTCGGCCAGCGTCCGCGTGGTGCGGTACAAGGTCATGCGGCCCAGACCCGGCACGTTCGATTCGGAACGCACCACGCGCAGCTTCTCATTCAGCCACACGACGAGGCGCGGCAAGGCGATGGTATTCTCGCCTACCGTGACTTTCTGCGGCAAAATCTCCGCGCGCAGCAAGCGTTTTCGCACGCGCTCCGCTTTGATCTCATCGCCCTCTTTTTTGCTCGTTAGAAGATCGACTTCCTCCGGTTCCTTGACGACGACTTGCGTTGTCACCGCCGTCAACAGCGGCAGTTGATAATCGAGGAAGCGAAAGCGATCGCCGGCCTTGGCCTTGTGCGTCTGGAACAAGACTTCCTGACCGTAGAAGCCGATAACGCCGTCTTTCCACGGCACGGCCTTGCCGTCGGGATCGGTCGGCGTTCGCACAATCAACTTGTCACCCTGGACGCGCCCACTCTGCACGACCTTGCGGCCCTTATCGAGATAGTGCGTCATGGACACACCGACGACTTTGCCGTCGGGCGTCTCCTCGGTGGTCATGGCCATGCGCTGATTGATGACACCGTCATAGCGTTTCAGTGTCAGGTGCATGAGCTTGGTGGTGCGGAAGACCTTTTGGCCATCGCGCTCAAGCTGCTCGACGGTGAGATGCTGATAGCCCATCTTGGCGCCGTCGAGATAGGCCGCGTCCCACAAGTCGAGGACGACCTTGGGGGCCGGCGGCGCCTGCGGTTGGGCGTACACGGGAGCGACGGCGAGGAGGGCTATACCACACCACACGACATATCGTTTCATCGCGACTCCTTGGGACGAGGAACGATCCTATCCGGTTAGGCCGGCGGTCGCCGGCGTCTGGCCGTAATCTTATCGTGGTCTTTGCCAGCCCGCAGCGCCAGCAAGGGATTCCCTTGCTGGCGCTGCGGGCTGGCAAAGACTGGCCCTACAGCCGTTGGATTATCAGCTAGAATAACGTGTGTCTTTCGGCTGCTGCCTTCACCAAGGGATGGAGATCATGCCGACTACCAATATGCCCGGCGTTTTCGCCGTTCAGTGTCCCAATCCGAAGTGCCGCAAGTTCATGCTTGTCGAGGAACATGATCGGAATAAGGTTGTGTCCTGCCTGTTGTGCAAGGCGTCGATCCGCGTCGGCGGCGGCTCTCCGCCGCCGATCCGCAGTTCCAAGGCCACACCGCCGCCGCGTCTGTGATGGATCGCTTGCGGCTTAGCGCTAAGCGCAAACGATGGTTCGCGGAAAAGACAGGTTCTGGAAGATAGAAAACGAGAGATTGCTTCGACTCGCATCCTCCGCCTGGATACAATAAGGGTTAGACGTATCTCTTTCATGAGTCCGCACCGTGGAGCCTCATTGCAAGAGAGGGTAGTGTCATGTGTTCCTTTCCCGTCCACCTCGGCCGCGGGCTGGGGATTCTCCTCGGAGCTGCCGTAGCCACGATGGCTCACGGTCAGCAAATCGTTCCTGCTCCCCCGGCGAAGACGCCGCCCGCCAAGACAGCGGCGACGCCTGCCGCCGTTCACAAATTGGTGATTTACGAGGGACCTAATCGCAGCGTCCACTACATCACCACCGGCAATCTCTCGACGAGCGATCGCCTGACGGCCTACGAATTGCAGCGCGCCGAGAATGATTTGTCGTACTTGAACGATCTCCAAAGTCTCAAGCAACAGTATGTGAACAGCGAGCGTATTCTGGAACCGCAGCGCCGTTATGTGCAGGAGCAACTATACGGTACGCAGATTCGTTACGGCGGCTACAGTGCCGGCTACGGCAGTTATGGGAATGGCGGTTGGGGTTGGGGTTACCCCCGCTACGGCATCTTTGGCAATGGCGGAAGCTCGTTCGCGGGTTACGCCGGCTCGACCTCGTATGCGATAACGCGCAGTCTGCAATTCGGCATGGGCGACGAAGGCCGCTTCAAGGACGCGATGGTTCAGGTTCTCGCCCGCGAATCATCGCCGGCTTATGCTGCGGCGGTCCTGCGCAACTACGATTCCGTGGTGGGTCGCGCCGCGGCTTCCACCGTGTTGTCCAGGGATCTGTCATTGCAAAAGGGACCGGCCACTTACTCGTCTTATGAACCCTCCTACACCAAGGGCGGTAAGGTCGCCGTTTGGGTGGGCAATGACAAGTACGCGGGTACCGTAAAGGACGATCGCGCCGGCTGGGTTGTCATCCAGACAGATAAGGGCGAGGTTACTGTACGCAAGTCGGAAATCACGCGCTCGGAAGCAACCGGCAAATAAGAGGTACTAACAAACTGGCGAGCCTCCCGCGTAAGCGGGGGGAGTCTTTGCCAGCCCGCAGCACCAGCAAGATTTTTTCCCTTGCCGGCGCTGCGGGCTGGCGCTCGTTCATTTCATCCTTAGTGCCATAAGTCGGCCATCGGCATCTCCGACAATCAACCGACCGTCCGACCATATCAGCGCCGTGATGTCTTGCGGCAATCGTTGCATCGCCTGGACGCGGCCGGCGTCATCGAGTATCTGCACGGTGCCGCCCCAGAAGGCGACGGCGGTGCGCTTGCCATCGACGGCAATGAACTTGACCAGTCGCTGCGGGCCGAGCTTTTTCTGCATGGCCTCGCGTTGCTGCGGGCTTGTCACCGTCTGCGAATCCTTGAGCGCTTTCTGATAGGCCATGTCGTCGGCCATCCGCTGCTCTCCCCGATTGCCGCCGGCCTCGACGGCGACGAGAGTGCGGGCGTGCGTCAACGCCGTGATCTTGTCACCCATCGCTTTCAAACCGACGATGCGATCAGCCAGCCGCGCCGACCAAGCGACCGCGAGTTCCGGCGTCGCGCCGATTTTTTTCGCCGCGACAATCGTACCCCGACGGGGCAAGGCCAATGGCGTCAACGGCTCCATGCCGGACAGCATCTCGTACATCGTGCCGATACTCTCGCCGATGCCCGTCGCGTCGCAGCCGATCAGCGCGATCGATTCCTGATTCGCGCCGAGGGCGTCGCGCTGCCAGGCGACCAGGCCGCGACCGGGGCCGGGCATATCCGTTTTGCTCGGCGTGAAGGGCAAGAATTTCGCATCGAACAGGAACTTGATGAGCGGATTGTCTTCCGGTGTACCAAGCAGGATCGCCGGTCCGCGCACGGCGAACCCAACGAGCGCGGGGTTGTTCTTATCGCCCGCCTTAATCTGTCCGCGTCCCACGTAGTCGAGGCCGATGTACGTTGCCGCCTCTTCTTCCGTGAGGATGCGCGGCTTGTTGACATCGGCTGCGGCAACAATCGCACACTTCACGTTCCACGGCCGCAGACTTTTCGCAATGCGGGCCGCCGCCGCATC
>DATNCY010000275.1:0-4566 GCA_035553375.1 Gemmataceae bacterium | reverse complement strand
AGTGCCGCTCGGCTCGCGGCACCTACCCATGCGTGCCGCTCGATTAGGGGCGAGGGCCGATGCGATCCTTGCCGACCCAGGGACGCAGCACTTCCGGGATGAGGATGGAACCGTCGGCTTGCTGGTTATTTTCGAGAATGGCGAGCAAGGCGCGCGTCACGGCCACGGCGGTTCCGTTGAGCGTATGCACGAAGCGCGTACCCTTTTGGCCGTGAGTCTTGTAACGGATATTGAGGCGGCGTGCCTGGTAATCGGTGCAGTTGGACGTGCTGGTCACTTCGCCGTATTCGCCGCCCTGACCGCGTCCGGGCATCCATGCTTCCAGATCATACTTGCGATAAGCCGGACCGCCTAAGTCGCCGGTACAGGTGTCGATGACATGGTATGGTAGACCCAAACCCTGGAAGAATTGTTCCTCGATTTCAAGCAGTTCTTGATGATGATGCTCGCTCTGATCGGGCGTGCAGAAGACGAACATCTCGACCTTGGTGAACTGGTGGACGCGATACAGGCCGCGTGTGTCGCGGCCGGGTGCGCCGGCCTCGGTGCGGAAACAATGCGAGAGGCCGACGTATTTCTTCGGCAAATCGAGTTCATCGAAAATGTGATCGCGGTGCATGCCGCCGAGCGTGATCTCGGCCGTGGCGATGAGACAAAGGTCGGTATCGGTCAGCGAATAGATTTGCCGTTTCTCCGGATCGGGATCGCGTGGGATGAAGCCGATGCCCTCCAGCACCTCGACGCGCGCCACATCCGGCGTGATGATCGGCGTGTAATCGTGGCCGATCAGCGTTCGCATAGCGTATTGCACCAGCGCCAGTTCCAGCAACACCGCCTCGTTTTTGAGGTAGTAGAATTTCTGCCCGGCCACGGATGCGCCGGCCTCGAAATCGACGAGTTGCAACGCCTCGGCGAGGGCGACGTGATCCTTGGCGGCGAAGTCGAATCGGCGTGGCTCGCCCCATGTGCGGATAACCTTGTTGTCCTCGGCGGTGGTGCCGACCGGGGCGTCGGGGTGCGTCATGTTGGGGATGGTCAACAGCGCCGCGTGCATGTCCTCCTGTACCGCCTTGAGTTGCTTCTCCAGAACGCCGACCTGTTCGCGGAGGCTTTTGCCTTCGGCGATCAACTCTTGTTTGCGCGCGGGATCTTTCTCCTTGGGAATGAGCTTCGAGACTTCATTTTGGCGCTGCTGGATCAATTGCGTTTGCTGGAGAAGACGCTTGCGTTCGTCGTCGATTTGCACGACGCGATCCACGTCGGCCTTGACGTTGCGATTGCGGCAGTTCACTTTGACGTCGTCCAGATGCTCACGAAGGAAGGCAGCGTCCAGCATGGGAAAACTCAGCTATTTCAGAAGAAAACGGTGTTCACGGAAGGCCGTGGATCAAGTCACGTCCGGAAGATTTTACGAGCCTGTCCACGATCCAGCAACACGACCGCCAACAGCGCCCTGGATGCTGGCTACCTCCGCGGCCTGGTTTGCCCGCCTCACTTTTTTCGCACATCCTCCCACAATTCCGCCGGGCCAGGCAGACTCATTCCGGGCACATGCAGATTGTGATCGTGGGCCAGTTTGAGCAGATGGCGAGGATAGTCGGGCCATTTGCCCTCGGCCTTTTGCAACTTGCGGAACTCGCCGAGCTTGACGCGTTCTCTCAGGGTCGTGGTAATGAACGTCTGGATGGCTGCCGGGAATTCGCGCGGTCGGCTCGCTCCGAGCGGCGGCATGGCTTTTCGTTGTTCCTCGGTTAGCAGGCGCACGAAAGTCTCCGCCCACTCCGGCCATTTTCCTTCGACTTCACGCAGCTTTCTCCATTCGTCAACTCGTCGTTCCCACAAGGTTTTGGCTCCCGCGATCTCTTTCGCTTTTCCCGGCAGTACCTCGTAGTGAGTGACGGCGTGACGCGGCGCGGGCAGCGGCGGCAGCACGGGATGCTGATCCGCCAGATGCTTCAAGGTGGGGGAGAATTCCGGTCGTCCCTCCGCTTGCCGATACCTCCGCTGCTCCTCGGCGTTCAGATGCGGCAGCAGATGTTTCTCGACGAAATCCTGGACTTCCTTGGGAAATTCACGAAGGCGCGTCGGGTGCTTCAGCGCGCGCGATCCACTGCCGAGCGGTTGCTGCCAGAGCCGACGCTGATGGCGTTCCTGCTCGCGCAACTGAAGCCCACGCGCCGCCCGCTGCTCGGCTGGTAGTTTGGCCAGTTCCTCCGCCATCTTCCGAGGCAAGCCTTCAATCCATTGCCGCTCGTGTATCTCTTTGATGCGCCGCAATCGTTCCTGTGGGTCGGTGGCCGTCTCAATGTTCCGCCGCTCGTCTTCCGGCAGTTGTTCCAGCCAGACGCTGTAGCGATCCATTACCTTCCACAGATGCTTTTGCGTCTTCGCATCAAGCTGGTGCAGTTCCTTGTCAAGTAGGCGCAGACGCTCGCGCTTGGCCGGGGGCAACGCCCAGTAGTCGCGCAAATCGCGCTGCAAGCGCGCGTAATGATCGGGGTCCGTCTTCCATTTTTGCAGCAACTGGCGATTGCGTTCGAGATCGCCGGACGGGGTTTCATGCGCCGGCGTCGCCGCCATAACGCAGCAAAGCACCGGCGTCAACAGCCAGCCATAGCGCGAAATAGACACGCTCGCCTCCTTCACGAACTCGCTCGATCATCGCCGAACAATTCGGGCGTATCGAGCGCCCGCCAAAAGTCGAGATCCTCAACCCGATCGTAGTGGCGTTTATTCTCAATCAGGCGCAGATCGTGCAGAAGTTCTCGATCCTCCGGGTTGCGTGGCACCCACCAGTTATAGCCGGCATAACCGCCCCAGCCGGCCAGCAGCATCGCCGCTGCCCAGCCGAAACCGAGACAGCGAGTTCGCCAGCGCTGCCCGCGCCGCCGTTCGTTGGCCCGCACCGGCGACAGTCGCTCGATCGTGCGATGCGTGAAGGTAGGCGACGATTGCGGACGGGGGAGATGATCGAGTAATTCCCAGGTGCGGCGCAGCGCCTCGGCCTCGGCGCGGGCCGCGGGATTCAGGCTCAGTTTCGCCTCCAGCGCGCGCGCGGCCTCGCCGGTCAATTCGCCATCGAGATAGGCCACCAGGTCGGCCCGCTCCGGCTCGCTCAGCTGCGATGGTTCGGTCATGACATCCCCCAATCTCACCAGCCCGCAGCGCCGGCAAGGGAACTCCCTTGCCGGCGCTGCGGGCTGGTAGGACTACGGATTCTCCTCCACGTCTTCCGGGACCGGTTCGCCATCCATGTAGATGTAGCCGGTCAGGGCGGCACGCAAATTCATGCGCGCTCGACTCAGCAGCGACTTGACCGCCTTGGTGGTCAACCCCATGACCTCGGCGATTTCGGCATAGTTCATGTCCTCGAACTTGTTGAGTACCACGGCCATGCGCTGGCGTTCGTTGAGTCCCTCTAACGCCTGGCGAATGATGGCGGCGAGTTCCTGACGCTGCATGCGTTGCATGGGTCCGCTGCCGCGGTCGGGAACCAACTGCTCGGCTGGGCGCGGACCGAGTGGGCCGGAATCCTGCGCCGGCAACGACACGACAGGTTTGCGCTGCCGCGAGCGCAGGGCGTTGAGGGCCAGATTGTTGGCGATGGTGAACAACCATGTTGAGAATTTCGAGCGCGGTCGATATTTCTTGCGCGCGCGATACACACGCAGGAATACTTCTTGCGCCAGATCCTCGGCCTCTTCGGCGTTACCGACGAGATGGTTCATCACTGCCACGAGACGGCGTTGATACAGTTCGACCAGTTCCTCGAATGCGCCGGGCTGGTCATCGCGCACTCGTAGCATGAGGCGGATGTCCGGATCGCGGAGGGCCAGTTGTGTGCTGGTCTCGCCGGTCGCTGCCATCAACAGACGCCCTCTAAAAATTAACCACAGAGACACAGAGGCGCAGAGAAAACAAAAGAAAAATAATAACAGCAAACGCCAAGCATGGTCTTCATTATCTTTTTTGTCTTCTCTGTGCCTCTGTGTCTCTGTGGTTAATTCCCCCTCATTCAACCCCGGCTGCGGAAGTGGGTTCCGTCAGCGCCTCGCGCCGCAACTGCCCGCAAGCCGCGTCGATATCCGCTCCCTTGCGTTTGCGCACTTTCACGCTGATGCCGGCGTCGCGCAGGATGGCCAGAAAGTCCAGCAACGCCGGCTCCGACAAGCGCCGATACGGCAGCCCAGCCACATCATTGAAAGGAATCAGATTGATGTGGGCCTGCCGTCCACGCAGCAACTTCCCCAATTGTCCGGCGTGCATCGGTTGATCGTTGATGTCTCGCAGCAGTACGTATTCATACGTCACCTGCCGGCCGGTCTTGGCATAAAAATAATCAGCCGCTTCGAGAATGGCCGCCAACCCCGTCTTGTCGTTAGTCGGCACAATGCGCGTGCGTAGCTCATCGTTGGGCGCGTGCAGCGACACCGCGAGATGATACTGCTTGCCCAACTCGGCAATCTGGCGAATCTTAGCCGGCAATCCCACCGTCGAAATGGTGATGTGTCGCGCGCCGATGCCCAACCCTTGCGGCGACGTGGCGACAGCCAGTGCCTCCAGAAG
>DATNCY010000274.1:0-19802 GCA_035553375.1 Gemmataceae bacterium | reverse complement strand
CGCCATCGGCGTGCGTGTCAAGCTGGCCGCGCGCGGTGCCGGCCGTTGGCGCTCGAGCGCCGGCTATCGCTCCAAGTTCGGCCTCACGCTGACCGAAGTGCTGGAAGCGGTCGAGTATTTGAAGCAGCGCGACATGGCCGACTGTCTGCAACTGGTTCACTTCCACCTGGGCAGCCAAATCACCAATATCCGCAGCATCAAGAGCGCCTTGACCGAGGCGGCGCGCGTCTACGTCGAGCTGCACCGCGTCGGCGCCGGCGTTCGCTACATGGATGTGGGCGGCGGACTCGGCATCGACTACGACGGCTCGCAGACCGATTTCGAGTCGTCGGTCAATTACACCTTGCAAGAATACGCCAACGATGTGGTCTTCCGCATCAAGAGCGTGTGCGACGAGGCCGGCGTGCCGCATCCCACCATCGTCTCCGAGTCGGGCCGGGCGATGGTCGCCTATCACAGTCTGCTCGTCTTCGATGTGCTAGGTGTGTCCAACTTTGACCGCTATGACGCGCCGCCGGAGATTCCCGCCGATGCCCCGCAGCAAATCGGCGATCTGTTCGGCATCCACCGCGATTTGAAGAAGAAGAACATTTTGGAGAGCTATCACGATGCGGTGCAAGCCGTGGATGAAGCGCTCAACATGTTCAATCTCGGCTCGCTCGACATCGAGATGCGCGCCCTGATGGAACGCCTTTTTTGGGCGGTTTGCAACAAACTGCTGCGCATTGTCCGTGAGATGGACTATGTGCCGGAGGAACTGCAAGGTCTGGAGGCGATGCTTTCGGATACCTACTTCTGCAATTTCTCCATCTTCCAATCGATGCCGGATAGCTGGGCGATCAAGCAGTTGTTTCCGATCATGCCAATCCATCGCCTCAATGAAGCACCGATTCGGCGCGGCGTCTTGGGCGACATTACCTGCGATTCGGACGGCAAGATCGATCAGTTCATCGACCTGCGCGACGTGCGTAACACGCTGCAATTGCATCCGTACAAAGATGAACCCTACTACCTCGGCACCTTCCTACTGGGCGCGTATCAGGAGATTCTCGGCGATCTTCACAATTTGTTCGGCGACACCAACGCGGTGCATGTGAGTCTCGACGAGGGCGAGGTCAGCGTCGATACGGTCATCAAGGGCGACACGGTGCGCGAGGTGTTGGCGTATGTGCAATACTCCGCCGACGAACTGACGGCACGATTGCGCAAGGATGTCGAGCGCGCGGTGCGCAGCGGCAAAATCTCACTGACCGAATCGCGGCAGCTGCTGCGCTTCTATGAGTCGGGGATGGAGGGGTATACTTATTTGGAGGAGCCGTGATGGTGAAACCAATCGATGAGGGTGAGTCAGGGCGAGCGAAACTGTCCGCCGAGGAATCGCTGAAGCGTATGCAGGAGTTCGGCTCCAAGAATGTCTCGCGGAAGGAGAACTTCATGACAGCCAGGAAGCCCAAACCCTTGTATCACCGATTAGTGGTTGTGGCCGATCCGAAGATTACTATCTGGCTAGTGGATGATTGTTGGCATCCTGTGCAGAAGGCTATCGGCACGCTGGACACATCTGTTCAGCATGGCCGCTATTTCATTGAAATGGGCGCGAACGGGCCCAAGGGAGTTGCTTATCCCATCGAACTGTTCAGCGATTTGCGAGTTACGCAGGACTTACTTGAAGTCGGTCCTGCGTGCCAGCGTCAAGCACCGAAGTTGCTGGACGAATAAAGCCAGCCAATCGAGGAGCTAAACGATCCGATTTAATAGGTTCGGCCATGCGAGTGCAAGCACGCGATATTCACGCCCAAAGCCTGGCGACTTCCTCGGCGCTGTCGGAGTATTATGTGCCCAACCTTATCACTCCGTTGGAAGTGATTCGTATCCTCAATGCGGCCAAAGTGCGCTTCATGCTCCTGGGGGCGCACGGCTTGGGCGGTTGGATGGGAAAGCCGCGCGCCACCGAAGACGTGGATGTCCTCGTTGGAACGCGCGGTCATAAAAAGGCGGTAGCCGCCTTGCAAGCGGCGTTCCCGCATTTGCAAGCGGAAGATTATGAGGTGGTAACGCGATTCCGCGATCCAGAGACCAGGGGCGTTGTCATCGACGTGATGAAGCCGAATCAACCGCTGTACCGCGATGCGCTTAAGTATGGTCATCTCGTGGAGTCGGGTGGACAAAACTACCAAATCCCCTCGCTGGAACTGGCACTGGCGACGAAGTTCGCTGCCATGATTAGCCTGACGCGGGCGGACCGAGATAAGTTCCAGGATGTACGCGACTTCATGTATATCGTCGATGGCAATCCTGACATCGACCTGGCTAAACTTCACGCCCTCGGCCAACTCGTCTACAACAATGGAGGCGATGAGGTCGTGGAAATGGTGCGTAAGGTGCGTGCCGGCGAGAAATTGATCCTGTAGAATGCTGCTCCATGATCGATCTATCCGTCAATCTGGGCCGCTTGCACCTAAAGAATCCGATTCTCGTCGCTTCGGGCACGTTCGGTTATGCCCGCGAGATGGCTGGCGTCGTGGACTTCACCCGGTTGGGCGGCATCATCCCTAAAACCGTCACCCGCCATCCGCGCGCCGGCAACACGCCGCCGCGCACCATCGAAACGCCTTCCGGCATGCTCAATGCCATCGGTCTCGATAACGACGGCATCGAACACTTTCTGCATCATCACTTGCCGTATCTGCGCACTTTGCCGACCGCTGTTGTTGCCAATATCGCGGGTGAGAACGAGGAAGATTTCATCGAGATGGCGGCGATGCTCGGTGGCGAGAAAGACCTGGCCGGCGTTGAATTGAATCTATCGTGTCCCAACGTCGCCGGCGGCATCGATTTCGCCATCGATCCCGAATTGACACGCCGCGTCGTGCAGCGTGTTCGCGCCGTCTGTCCGCTGCCGATCGTGGCCAAGCTGACGCCCAATGTGACGAACATCGTGCCGATCGCTCGCGCCGCCGCCGAAGCGGGTGCCGATGCGCTGTCACTGGTCAATACGTTCGTGGGTCTGGCGATCGACTGGCGACGACGCAAACCGATCCTCGGCAACGTCACGGGCGGTTTGAGTGGGCCAGCCATCAAGCCGCTGGCGCTACGAATCGTCTGGCAGGTTGCCCGGCAAGTGAACGTGCCGATCATCGGCATCGGCGGCATCGCCACGATGGATGATGTGATGGAGTTTCTCGTCGCCGGGGCGAGCGCGGTGCAACTCGGCACGGTGAATTTTTACGATCCGACCGCGTCGATGCGTGTGGTCGGACAGTTGCCCGAGGCACTGGCGCAGCTGGGAGCCGGCAACGTCCGCGAGGTGGTTGGCACACTGAAATAACAAGCCCGGAACGCCAGCGACGGGTTCCTTATGTCCCCTTGCTGGCGCTGCGGGCTGGCAAGCGTTACGCCGCTTGACGGACGGCTATGGCCGATTCGCCTTCATCCAACAGCAAGCGAGCGATGCGCTCCACTTCTTCGCGCAACTCGCTCAACTGTCGTTCGTCCTGTTCGTGGATCAGCTGCCAGTGACGAAGCTCCTGCTGGCGATGCTGTTCGAGATCGGCCGAGGCTGCTCGTTGATCCTCCCATTCAGCTACCTGTCGCATCCATTTTTCGTGGCGGACGATCAGCGATTCCTCCTGCCCCACGAGCCGGCCGCCGCGTGCATCCAGGCGTTTGGTTTCCGCACGCAAGGCAGCGCGTTCGCGCGTCAGGTCGCGTTCCTCCGCCTTGATGCGCGCCAGATTACGGCGGCGCAGACGCTGGAGACGCTTGTCCGCGCCCGGTGTGTCGGCCGCGCGGCGCAACAATTCTTGACGGAACTGCTCCAGCGTCAGCGCCTTCGCGGCCAGCTCGCGGTGTTCGCGGATCAGTTCCGCACGCCGATCCTGGCACTCCTGCCATAAGAGCGCGTAATCGCAGCGCATTTGCTCGTGCTTTTCGCGAGCCACACGCAGTTCCTCAATCTCCTGGCTCCGCCGGCGAATACGCCGCTGACGCATCTCTTCCAACCGCTGCACCTGTGCGTCGGCCTGCTCCTCACGCGCACGCACATCGGCCAGTAACATGACTCGTTCGTTGTCCAGAAACGTCTCGCGGGCGGTCAAGCGCGCCTGCCACGCTTCCAGCGAACAGCGAACCTCGAACAATGCTTCCTGACGACGGCGCAGGTCCACTTCGTTGGCCATCAGCGCCTCTTCCCGCGCGTCGATTCGCCGTTCGCGCTGCACCAACTCGCGGGCCGCGCTCTCGATCTCCGTGAGGATGGCCGACCGCTCCGGCTCCAAGCCTTCATGTACTTTCAGCAAGCGTTGCCACTGTTCCAGCAGATGCAGACGCTGATCCGCTAACTCGCCGGCCAATCGCGCCAGTACGCGCGGCACATCCGGTTCGCGCGAGCGAATCACCGGAGCCAGCAGCGCCGTATCGATAGACGCCGAACTGAGCGAGGAATCAGCGAGAGGTTGTTTCGCCTGTTCCTGGAGCTTGAGACGCTGATTGCGAATGCGCGTATCCAGTCCCTCGGCTTCCTTGCGCAGCTTCAGTTGAAGCTGTTCGGCGTGTTGCCGTTGTTCCAGGAGAGTGCGCTCGGTCCCGGCCAAGGCTGCCGCTCGTTGATCGAGTTCGCGGAGACGGCGGGCACGCTCGGCCTGCTCTTGATTGAGGCACGCTTCCCATTGCTGCTGCGCCAGCCCTAGCGATTGCCATTCGTCTTGCAGCTTGCGGCGTCCCAGTTCGACTTCGCCATTGAAACGCAATTGCGCCTGCGTCAGCTGGACGCGCTCGCGCTGCAAGTTCACGGCATCGCGCTCGACCTTGCCGCGTTCGGCTGCCACTTCCTGCTCGCGCCGTTGCAAGGCGGCCTCATGGCCGTGCCAGTGTTTTCGCCAGCGTTTCTTGAGCCGCTTGCGCAGTTCAACCAACCGCCGCCGTTCCTTGCCGGCCTGCTGAAGTTCCTGCCGTACCGCCTCGCGTTCCTTGCCCAAGGCGGACCGCACTTCCTCATTCTGCTGGCGAGCCGCTTCCGTCTCGGCTTTGAGCGCGGCGCGGTCTTGCCGCGCCTGCTCGCGTAGATCGAGCAGCTGCTGACGGCGCTCGTCGAGATGGGCAGCCAGCTGTTCCTTCTGGCGTTCGAGCGCTTTGCATCGCTGCTCAAGTTGGTTTTCTTCTTCGATCAACTCCGCTTGCTGCGCGGCGACCGCCGCCGCCTGGATGCGCAATCCATCGCGCTCGGCCTGCAACGCCTTTGCCGTTAGAGGTTCTTCCGAAGGTTCATCGGAGGGTAGATCGAGGCGGAACTGGAACGGGCCGATGGTGATGAGATCGCCGTCTTGTAACGGGTTGTCCTGGATCGCTTCGCCATTGAGGAATGTGCCGGTGGCGCTGCCCAGATCGCGGAGCAGCAAACCAAGCGGACTGCGCACGATGGCGCAATGTAGAGGGTTGACGCTCTCGACGTTGAGATGGAACTCGCAGAGCGGATCGCGGCCCATCAGCGTCAACGCCGAGGCCAGCGCCCGCCGCGTGCCACGAAGTCGGCCGTTCTGCACCACCAGTTCGCCCAGCGCCGCGCGGGACGAATCATCCGGTGGCTCGGCCGGCGAGAGGGAATGGGGTTCCATGCAGGTGATCCTCTAATGGCGCGATTCGGAGTCTCCTCCTTTATCGGCCAGCGACCCCTGCAATATTTAATTCGCCAGCCCGCAGCGCCAACAAGGGACACCCCCTTGCTGGTGCTGCGGGCTGGCGAAAGATGGACGCTCACGCTTCGAGTGCGCGGTTAATCATCTTGACGAGGTTGTCCATCGGCTGGTTGCCGATTTGTTTGTCGATGGGTTGCTCGCCGCCCTTGAAGAGCAATACCTGGGGAATGGCGGAAATGCCATATTTGATGGCGATTTCCTGGGCCTCGTCGGTGTTGAGTTTGCCGACTTTGATTTTGCCGGCGAACTGGTCGGCGATCTTGTCGATCGTCGGTGCCAGCATGCGGCACGGTCCGCACCACACGGCCCAGAAGTCCACCAGGACGGGCTTGTCGCTTTGCGTAACTTCTTTTTCCCAGTTTGCCGCCGTCAATTCGATCACATTGGCGCTTGCCATGCCCTGCCGCCTTTCTTGCGAAATGAAGTCAACCCGGCCATCTCTAAACATCGGGAGAGGATCGGCCTTTATGCACATTATAGGAAGCCAGGTCAACTCAGGGGATACAACGGCCGGCGAATGTGCCGGTAAGGCAAGCGCTCCGGGTTGACGGCGGTGAGGCCGGGCGTATCGACCGCGAGGATCGTACCGGCGAGAGGAGCATACGCCGCTTTGTAAGCGATGGCCGCCTTGACGACGAGAACGCGCTGCTCGCGCGGACGAATGCCGAGGCAGGTAAGTTGGCCCAGGCTGAACGGTGGATGACGCAGCGTGTTGAGGACGAGCCAATTGCGACCAGGCAATTCCACCAGCGCCGTATCGCCCATGTGATTGATGCGCCGGCCGCCGTGCCGCACTTCCGGTTCGATATAGGTGCCATCGTGCAGCAAGCGCACGCATCCCGTCACCGGCAGCGGTTCACCGTGCAGACGATCGACCTTGCCGCCGACTACGAGCGCTACCTCGGCATTGACTCCCGCCGCGGCACATTGTCGGACTTCCTCGGGTGCATACAGACAAACGACGCTGTCCGTCGCGCCTTGCCGCAGCAGTTCACTCAGGATCGTGGTGCCGTCACCCGCCGAACCGCCGCCGACGTTATCGCCGGTATCGACGAGGACAACGGGCAACTTATCGGCGTGCAAAGCCTGAGCGACGGCGGATGCCGCGTCCGGCAGCGGCACGGCGAATTGCTCGCGCGCCTGCCACAGATCCTCAGCGAGACGATCGGCGGCGCGACGAGCGTGTTCGGGATCGCCATCGCTGACGACGACAATGGACGGTCCCATCTGCGGCACATCGGCATAGGCGAAGCCTGGTAGCAAACTCGCGGCGAGAATGCCGGGCTGCTGTTCCAGCGCCCGGGCCGCTTCCATGAAGGGACGCAGCGGTGGTTGCGAGGTATCGTGGGCCATGATGTTGACGAGCAACGGCGGTTTCGCCAGCGCCAGGCAGGGCCGAATCTCGCCGCGCAATCGTCGCATCAACAGCGCCGCCGCACGGCGGCCGCACTCGCGCTGATCGACATGCGGGCAAGTGCGATACGCCACGGCCAGATCGCAATGATCGATCAATCGCTGCGAGAGATTGCCGTGCAGATCCAGCGTGACGGCGATGGGCAACTCGCGGCCGACGGTGCGGCGCAGCCGTGCCAACACTTCGCCATCGGCGTCGAGATGCGACTGTGCTACCATCGCGCCATGTAGCGCCAGCAGCAGACCATCGGGCCGCGTCTCAAGCAGCAGTTCGCCGAGGCGTGCGGTGATCTCATCGAACACGTCCTCGGTGACGGGGCCGGACGGCGTCGCCCACGCCATGAGCAGCGGCACCGGTTCAAAACCCTCGATAGTCGCCGCCTCAATGAAACCGCCGACCTCATGATGGGCGTCGCGCCATTCGTCGAGAAGATCATCGCCGGTAGTCAGACTTTGGGCGACGAAGGCGGCGCGGTCGGTGAGCAAAGGGTTGAAGGTGTTCGATTCGTGCATGAAGCCGGCAATGGCGATGCGCATGAGAAAATCTCGTGGAAACCGTGATCTGAACGCCCGCTCCTTGGGATTGTGCTTCGCTCGCCGTCCAGCGGCGGATTCAACCCCGCGGAGGGAGGATGTCTGGTATTATGACGAACGGTTACCTAATCCGACAGATGCGATGAGATGATCCTCATGCCTCAACTCAAGAAAATGCGGATCGCTGGTTGGAAGTCCATTAAGGATGCGACGATCAAAGTGCGGCCGTTGAACGTGTTCATCGGAGCGAATGGGGCTGGGAAATCAAACCTCGTTTCATTCTTTCGGCTTGTAGATGCGGTGGTGAATGCTCGGCTGGCTGATTTTGTAGCGAAGGCGGGAGGAGCGAATGCCCTGCTCCATTACGGGGTGAAAGCGACTCAGCAAATGTTCGCCGAACTGGAAATCGTCACGGAGGCAGGGAGTGGCGAATTTGGAACGCTCCTCGATTTTGGTTCTCCCGATAACCTGATCGTCAACCCCCGATTCGGCGATCGGCCGGAGGCGGACAGCATTGAGATCAATGCCAGCGTCGATGGCCAAATTATCGGTCGAGTCAAGTATGCTCCCGGATCGGGAAACCCCGGATCGCTCATCCTTGACATGCTGAGCAAAATTCGCAGCTATCAATTTCACGACACCTCCAATACTTCCCCCATTCGCCTGACCGGATACATCGAAGATAATCGGGAGTTGCGCGCGGAGGGGGGGAACCTGGCGGCGATTCTCTACAAATATCAGCAAGCGAACCCCCTGTGTTACCGGAGGATCGTAGGCGCGATCCGTCTGATCGCGCCCTTTTTCGGTGACTTCGTCCTCCAGCCCCGCGAGCTAAATCCGCAGACGATCCTGCTGAACTGGAAGGAACGCGCTTCGGACTACCTGTTCGGGCCGCATCAATTGCCAGACGGCCTGTTACGCGCCATGGCTTTGATCGCGCTCTTGCTGCAACCTGAACGAGACTTTCCCTCCGTACTCGTCATTGATGAGCCGGAACTGGGGCTTCACCCATTCGCGCTTTCCTCGTTGGCGTCGCTGTTACAGAAAGCGGCCCATCACTGTCAGGTCATCGTGGCAACTCAATCGGCCGCCCTGCTCGATTACTTCGATGTCGAAGATATTGTGATCGTGGATCGACCGCATCATGCCTCTGAATTCAAGCGACTGGCCAAGGAGGAATTGACCGCCTGGCTTGAAGATTACTCCCTGAGCGAATTGTGGGAGAAAAACGTTTTCGGCGGGAGGCCCGCGCCATGGCTCGGCTGAACATCATCGTGGAAGGGCATTCCGAGGAAGCGTTCGTCAACGATCTGCTCGTCCCTCACCTAGCCCGATGTGGAGTGTACGCCTCAGCTCGAAGGGTGGAGACGAGCCGGGAGAAGAGTAGACGCACGCGCAAGACCGCCAAGACTTACCGTGGCGGGGTCAGCGCTTATCCCCAAGTCAAAAAGGATATTAAAACCCGGATGAAGCAGGACCAAGATGCCAACCTTTCCTTCACGACGATGTTCGATCTCTACGCCTTGCCGGACGATTTTCCAGGGTTCTCGGAGGCCGCGAAGACAGCAGACCCTTACCGGAAAGTGGCGGTTCTCGAAGACGCATGGCGAATAGATCTCGCCCATCCGCGCTTTATTCCATACTTGCAACTTCATGAATTTGAAGCCTTGATCCTTGTCGATCCAGCCCTCTTTGCCTTGTTCTATGACGAGCATCCCGAGGAAGTCGCCGAACTGGTGAAAATGTGCGCCATCTTCGCTTCTCCAGAGTTAATCGATGACAGTCCGCAACAAGCGCCCTCAAAACGAATCATTCGGTTGTTTCCGGATTATGGGGAGCGTGGAGGGAAAACCGTCATTGCGCCCCTTCTCACCCATAGATCGGCCTCGACAAAATGCGCGCCAAGTGCCGTCACTTCGGCGAGTGGTTAACCCGCCTTGAGACGCTTGAGTCCAAGGAATGAGTAGACGTGTCAACCTATTTCCGCTCTTCTTCTATCAAAGAACTGGAGCGATGCCGCAAAAGGGTTCGCGGACGACATCCAACCTCACGGCTGTGTCGCCTTCGGGAAAACCACCAGCACGCGCTCGCCGCAGTGGACGCGCACTTGCTGTGTTTGCTCGATCCGCTTGCCGGCGCCGTCATTCCAGCACGCACGCAGGACGTACACGTATTCGCTGCCGCGCTCCAACGGTGGCGACGTGAAGAGACGATCCGTGCCCAACTGCTCCGTCGGCACGCCGTCCACCCATAGATCGCCGTAGCACGGCATCTTGATGTCGATGATCGCCGTCAAGCCGTTGACCTGGTTCATCGGCGGCAGCACCACATCCCGAGCTTGCGCCTTGAGGATGGCGTTGCGCGTGCGTTGCGGCGTCAGGTACGCCGGATTCATGCCGTAAATGCCATCGCCGTAAAAACCGAAACGGTTGGCGCGAAGGCCATAGCCGTAGGGAGTGTAAATGGTGTACGGGAAAAAGGCGTAGTAGGGATATTCCGAGGTCGAGGGAACACCGAAGTAGCCGTAGGATTCGTTGTAGCTCCAGCCCTGACCGCCGCGATAGGGGCCAATCGAAAAATCATACGGGCCGCGAAACACCCCAGCGAAGGTGTCGTTTGCCTGGGCCAGCAGCAGAGCCAGCGCCGCTGCTGTCACAATCAGAATACTCCGTATCTTCTTCATGGCGTGCCCCCTGGATGACGGAACTTCTGCTGGCAAACATCGGCCGATTCACCCGTGCGACCCGCGAGAGACACCCCAATCTCGTTGTCGGTCCACACCATTGCCCCCCTTCTGTCACTACGCGCGGAGCAAACGCTATTTTCATTACGTTCGGCCGCTACCCTTGCTGGCGCTTCGGGCTGGTAATGCGGTAATGCCAGTCGCGCTTGACGCCGAGGCGGAGCTTGACTAGGATCGCCGCCCCTTGGACGAGACGGGATGGACGTTCGCAGTTGGGAAGGAGAAGGCACAATGGCACTATGGGCAAAGCGCTGGAAGAGCGCCGGACGGCGATTGGCCGTGGTTGCGCTCTTGGCAGCCCTGGGATTGACCGGCTGCGGCAAGGAGTCGGTTCCCGCAGAGGCGGAGAAATCGCCGGAAGGAACCCCCACCGTTGCCGACAACAACGGGACCAAGACCGGCACGCCGGCCAACAGCGACAACGCCCTGCCGCCGCCTCCGAAGGATGGCCAGCATGAACCGTTCGCCAAGGCCACGCGCGGCGGCGATGATCCGCCACCCAACAGCAATCCGCCTCCGGCCATGACCCCCAGCGGCAAATCCGTCTACAAGATTTACAAGGAAGTCGTTCGGTTATGGGATACGATTCGTTTCGTCACCCCCGACGGCAAACCCATCCACTACTGGGCCACCATCGAAACGGACATGGGCAACATCGAGATCACCCTGCGTCCCGATCTGGCTCCCAACCATGTGCGCAACTTCGTCGCCCTGGCTCGCGCCGGCTATTACGACGAACTCTTCTTTGATCGCGTCGTGCATGAAGAGGAGGAAATCGATCCGGGTAAGGTGCAGGTGCTGGATAGCATTGAGGCGGGTTGTCCGCTCGGCACCGGCGAGCCGGGCAACGGCAGCATCGGCTACTGGCTCAACCCGGAATTCGCCAAGCAGGAAGGCAAGGTATCCCATGAGGCGGGCACGCTCGGCGCCTGTCATAACGTCGAGGCGGACACCGCCGCCTGTCGTTTCTATATTACTCTGTGCGATGCGCCATTCCTGGACGGCAATTTCACCGTCTTCGGAAAAGTAACGCAGGGACTGGACGTGGCGCGTACAATATCAAAGCAGCCACTCATCCTGGACGATCAGGACACGGAAGGCAGCCATCGGCCGGAGAAGCCGATCAAGATCAAGAAAGTGACGATTCATACATCCGAGGCGGAGGCCGGTCGCTAGAATAACAACGGAACAGATTGGATCCGTTTCCGGAGAGCGCCGCCTTGAGGCGCCGGGAGGGGACCCACCCAGAGGAAAGTTGCGAACCTGGTCAGGCCTTGACGGGTGCAGCCATAAGCAACAGACCGAGTGGCGTGGACCAGCCTCTCTCGGCGCCACACGGCGGCGTTTTCATTTTATCGGCACTGCCAGCCCGCCGCGCAAGCAAGGGTTATTCGTTTGCTTGCGCGGCGGGCTGACAGTGCGGAGTGAGCCAGGGATCATGGCCAAGCAAAAACCAACTCCAGCGGACGAGACCGTTCCTGAAGGCTACACCGTGCTGGCGCGGCGCTATCGGCCCCAGAGTTTCGTCGATGTCATCGGCCAAGAGCCGGTTGCCCGCGCGCTCGCCAACGCCCTCAAGGGCAATCGCGTTGCCCATGCTTATCTGTTCACCGGGGCGCGCGGCGTCGGCAAAACCTCCACCGCGCGCATTCTGGCCAAGGCGCTCAACTGCGAAAAGGGACCGACGGCCACGCCCTGCGGCCAGTGCGAAATCTGCAAGAGCATTGCCAGCGGCGAAGATGTGGATGTTCTTGAAATCGACGGTGCCAGCAATCGCCGTATCGACGAAATCCGCGACATTCGCAATAACGTCCAGTATCGGCCCAGCCGAGCGCGGTACAAGATCTACATTATCGACGAAGTCCACATGCTCACCAAGGAGGCATTCAACGCCCTCCTCAAGACACTCGAAGAACCGCCGCCGCACGTCAAATTCATCTTCGCTACTACCGAAGTCGAAAAAGTTCCCATCACGATTCTATCTCGCTGCCAGCGTTTCGATTTCGCCGGCATTTCGGTGCCACGTATCGTCGAACATCTGCGCGCTATCGTCCAGCGCGAGGGCATGCAGGCCGAGGAAGAAGCGATCGAACTGGTGGCGCGGCGTGCCGGCGGTTCCATGCGCGATGCGCAATCGCTGCTCGATCAGCTGCTCGCCTTCGGCGGCGAACGACTGACAGCGGATCAGGTTCATCATCTGCTTGGCACTGCCGGCGATGAACGCATCGTCGCCGTGGCCGAAGCCGTTCTTGCACACGATGTCAAGAAATCCCTTGATTTGCTCGATGAAGCCGTTGTCACCGGCCTCCAACTGGGCGAATTAGTCGATCAGATGATCTCCTACTGGCGCGATCTGATGGTGGTCCACTGCGCCGGCACGGAGGGCCGCGATCTCAGCATTCCGAGCCGTCATCGCGAAACGCTGGCGCGGCAAGCGAAAGCATTGAACCTCGATGCGATCCTCGCCGGACTCGATATTCTTTCCCTGACCAAGAGCCAGTTAAAAAACTCCAACCACGGCCGAACGCTCGTCGAAATGGCTCTGATTCGCCTCAGCCGGCTCGAAAATCTCGTCGCCTTGCCCTATCTGGTTCGTATGCTCAATCAGCAGCGCGGCGGAACAAACGGTCCCTCGCCGGCTTCCTCCGCGGCTTTGCCTGAAGGAGTAAAAAAAAAGACTCTAGCTCCCGCTTCTGAGAACGGAACGGGGGAGACCGGCGTCCCACCGGTCGTCGAAGCGCGGCCGTTGACGCTCGAAAATCTGCCCGACCTCTGGGCGCAAACTCTGCGGAAAGTGTCGGGGATGCTTGCGCGTTCTCTGGAAAGAGGAGCAATTCCAGCAATTTTCGCGCCAAATACTCTGGTATTGCGCTTTCCGATCGAATATAATCAAGCGAAGGAACACTGTCAGGATTCGACCTGTAGCGCGACGGTGGAGAAGGCTCTGCGAGAGTTGACGGGCCAGCCGTGGGTTTTGCGGGTGGAAAGTCTGGCGGACGCCTCGCGCGTCCCTTCGGTGCAACCGAACAACTCGCAAAACAACAACTCGTCGGCTGCTCCCTCTTCCGCTCCGGGCGGACGACGCAACGCACGCGAAGAGGCCGAGAAATTTCCGTTAATCCAGAAGGCTCTCGATGTTTTGGGGGCCGCGATGCAGCGGGTGGACGATGGATTTGGCGTTCTACCCAGCGCTCGGCCCAACGCGGAGGACGCTCCAGGGGAGGAAGAACCGTGAACCTGTTCGGCAATCTCGGTCAACTTGCCGGTCTGATGAAAAATCTGCCTCGTCTTCAGGAAGAGGCGGAACGCATGCGCGAACGCCTCGATCAGATTATCGCCGAGGGCGATGCCGGTGCCGGCATGGTCAAGGTGCGTGCCAACGGCCGAATGGTCGTGCTGGCCTGCACGATCAGCCCGGAGGCGCTGGCCCTCAACGATCGCGAGATGCTTGAGGATATGATTAAGGCAGCGACTAATCAGGCGCTGGATAAGGCCCGGCAAATGATGGGTGAAGAGACCGCGAAGTTGATGGGCGGAATGGGACTGCCGCCCGGCATGAATCTGCCGGGGTTGGGGTAAGATCGCCAGCCCGCAGCGCCAGCAAGGGTGATTGGTCCCCTTGCTGGCGCTGCGGGCTGGCGGATAGAGAGGCAGGAAACGGCGAGGGACACCGTCGTGGAACGCGAGCCGAGCGGACCGATTGCCGCCCTGATGCACGAGCTTGGCAAGTTGCCGGGCATCGGACCGAAGACGGCCGAACGCTTGACGCATCACTTGTTGGCCGCCTCACGCAGTCAAGTTCTCGCTCTGGCCGACGCCCTGCGAGCCATCAAGGACAATATCCGGCAGTGCCGCCAGTGTTGTCAGTTGACGGAAGGCGAGTTGTGCGATATTTGTTCGGATTCGCGTCGCGATCCGTCGCTCATTTGTGTCGTGGAACAGCCGCGCGACTTGGCCGCCTTGGAAAGGTCCGGCTCCTATCGCGGACTTTATCATGTGCTGCACGGCCGATTGGCCCCTTTGGATAATATCGGGCCGGAGCAGCTGACCATTGATCGTTTGATCCAACGCATTCGCGCCGGCGGCGTTCAGGAGGTCATCATGGCCACCAATCCCACGCTCGAAGGAGATGGGACCGCCCTCTATCTGTCCAGTGTGCTGGCACCTCTGGGAGTGCGCGTGACTCGTTTGGCACGCGGTTTGCCTTCCGGTTCGGTGCTGGAATTCGCCAACAGCCAGATGCTCGTCGATGCTTTGGAAGGCCGGCGATCGTTCTGAAAGCAAGGATGCGGGACGGCCCGCGCAGAGAAGAGAGAGACGGGGTATCGGACTATGCGACTCGATACGACGATGAATACGCGGCTGGAACAAACCATGCGGCTGGCGCCGCGGATGATCCAGTCCATGGAAATCCTGCAACTGCCCATCATGGCCCTGCAAGAGCGCATCCAGCAGGAGCTGCAAGAAAACCCCGTGCTGGAGTTGAAGGACTCCAGCGACGAACCGGCCTCCGCCGACGGCGACGGACTCGACTTGGACTCCGCCCCCATCGAGGACAATCGCGATCCCGGTGCCGCCGAACTCATCATCGAGGATTCCGGCAGCAACGAACTCGACTTCGACCGCCTCGAAGCGATGAGCAAGGATTGGGGCGATGTCCTCAACGAGGAACATCGGCCGTCGCGCAACGGCATGGACGACGAAGGCGACAAAAAGCACGATGCCATGCAGAACATGGCGTCTCGGCCGCAGTCGCTGCAAGATTATCTCACCGATCAACTCTCCTTTTTGGAGTTGAATCTCGATCAGGCCCGCCTGGTCCGTTACATCATCACGCACATCGACGACAACGGTTTTTTGAGCGTCCCGGACGAAACCGACATGGAAGGGCGTCATCGCCGTTGTCCGTCGCTGGAGGAGTTGGCCGCCGGATTCCAGGACGGCACCACACCGCTGCCCCAGGTCGAGGACGCTCTGCATGTCGTGCAGAAACTCGATCCGCCCGGCGTGGGTGCGCGGGATTTGCGTGAATGCCTGCTGCTGCAACTGACGCCGGAGACGCCGCACCGCAAGGTTTTGCGCGAACTGATTAGCCGTCATCTGGAAAATGTCGCGCACAACCGCTTGCCGGCCATCCAGAAGGATACGGGCTTCGATTTGCAGAGCATCAAGGAAGCCATTGAGGTGCTGCGCCATCTCAACACCCGCCCCGGCGCTCGCTTCGTCGCCGAGAACATCCCTTATGTCGTGCCGGATATTCTCGTCGAACGCACCGAGGAGGGCGAATACACGGTGCGTTTGCTGGACGATTGGCTGCCGAGCATTTACATCAGTCGGCGCTACATCGATCTCTATCGCGAGAAGGGCGCCGATCCCAAGACGAAGGAATACCTGAAGCGCAAGATTCAGTCGGCCCAGTGGCTGCAAGAATCGATCGAGCAGCGCCGCAACACGCTGGAGAAAGTGACCAAGGCCATCATCAAGCATCAGCGTGCTTTTCTCGATAAGGGTGCCGAACATATTGAGCCGTTGAAAATGCAGCAAATCGCCGATCAGGTCGGCGTGCATGTGACGACCGTGAGCCGAGCCGTCGATGACAAATGGGTGCAGACGCCGCGCGGCATCTTCCCACTGAAGCGCTTTTTCGGCGGCGGTACGCACAACACGACTACGGGCGAAGAAGTCGCCTGGGAGACGATCAAGCAGAAATTGATGGAGATCATCGACCGCGAAGACAAATCCAATCCGTTATCGGACGAGGATTTGGTCTCCAAGCTCAACGAGGCCGGCTATCCGGTCAAGCGGCGGACGGTGACGAAGTATCGCAAGATGGCCAACATCCCCTCATCGCGCCAGCGCAAGGATTGGACCGCCGCCCAGACACAATAAATACAAATACTTTCACCACGGAAAACACGGAAAACACGGAAAAAATACAAAAGACAAAAGGCAAAAGACTCGAATGACCATCGATTGAAGCTCAAAGAAATGTGTTGCTCCGTCTGCCTCTTTTTTGTCTTTTGTCTTTTTCCGTGTTTTCCGTGTTTTCCGTGGTGAAAGGTTTTTTCTTCTCTTGCCCGTGATGTGTGGAAGGGGTATAGGTTTTTCGTGGTGTATTTTGGGTCGGGTCAGGAGGACCGCGGATGCCCATCCTGGAAGCGCAGGGGTTGGTGAAGTATTACGGCCGGCGAAAGGTCGTGGACGGCGTCAAGTTCGAGGTCGATGTCGGCGAAGTCGTCGGACTACTCGGACCCAACGGTGCCGGCAAGACCACCAGCTTCCGCATGACCACCGGCCAAGTCACACCCAACGAAGGCAAGGTTCGCTTCGCCGGAAAAGATGTCACCCATCTGCCCATGTATCTGCGTGCCCGTCTCGGCATGGGCTATCTGGCGCAAGAAACCAGCGTTTTCCGCAAGCTGACCGTCGAACAGAATATCCTCGCCATCCTTGAGGCCATCCCCTTTTATCGCAGCCTCGGCCGCAAACTCACCAAGGCCGAGCGTTTCAAGAAGACCGACGAGGTGTTGGAAAAGTTCGGCCTCAGTCATCTGCGCAAAAACAACGCGGCGCGGTTGTCCGGCGGTGAGAAACGCCGTCTCGAAATCGCTCGCTGTCTCGTCTGCGATCCGCTGCTGATTCTGCTCGACGAGCCATTCACCGGCATCGATCCGCAGACCATCGAGGACATTCAGCAGATCGTTCGCGGTTTGCGCGACGAAGGCATTGGCATCCTCGTGACCGATCACCGCGTGCGTGAAATTCTCACCATAACGGATCGTAGTTATCTCATAAAAGGCGGTCGCGTCGTGACGCACGGCACGCCGCAGGAGATCGTCCGCGATCCCATCGCCATCAGCGAATACCTGGGCAACAGCTTCACCAACGACAGCCTCAGCCGCGGCGCAGCCCTGCCGGCCTTGGCGCCGCCTCCCCAACAGCAACCGGCGATCCAGGCGATTCATGAAGTGGTCGAGCAGGAAAAGGTGCATCGCCTCATCGAGCGCTTGCAGGCCAGTGATCCGGCTGCGGTCGATGAACTACTGCAACATGGCCCCGACGCGGTGCCCGCGCTGCTCGAAGCGCTGGAGCGCCGTGACGTGGAATTGCGGCAGCAGGCGCTCGACATCTTGCAGCGCCTGCTGGACGAACCGGCCGATTTCGATCCCTATGCCCCGGAAGCACAGCGGAGACAACAGATCGCTCATTTGCGCGAGCGCACCGAGCGCAAAGCGGGGTGACAATGTTCTCGTGTAGCCGCGACACGCCGCTTGGCGTTTCACGCGAAACGTAAACCCGCGCTCCGCTGCGCCTCGCGGCTACACAAAATTACTCACCAAGGAGGTGACACCATGAGCGCAAGTCTGGCGCAGATGATCGCCAGTTATCTCGACGGCGGGCGATTGCTCCGCGAGGCCGTCCGCGGCCTTAGCCGCGAGCAATTGCTGACACGCCCTGTTGCCGGCAAATGGAGTACGCTGGAAGTGGTCAGCCATCTGGCGGACTTCGAGCCGATCCTCGCCGAGCGCATGAAGCGCGTCCTCGCTGAAGATCGACCGACGCTACTCAGCGCCGATGAGAACCATTTCGCCTCCGCGCTGGCCTATCACGAACGGAACCTGGAAGAAGAACTGGTCCTCATCGAGCATACACGCTCACAAATGGCCCGCATTCTGCGCACGCTGCCTCTTGAGGCGCTCCAGCGCGTGGGGGTCCACAGCGAACGCGGGCCGCGCACGCTGGAACAACTCCTCACCGGCGCGACCAATCACATTCCGCATCACGTCCGCTTCATCCACGACAAGCGCAAGGCGCTGGGATTGCCGGAGTGAAATCGGCCGCTTGCGGCTTAGCGCGGAGCATCCGCGAGCAGCTTGGCGCTAAGCGGCAAGCCGCTGATTTCACTCCAAGATTTCGGGGGCCGTGCCGGCGAGAAAAATCAATCCCACAAAGGTTTTCGGATAGCTTGACGAGTCGAATCAACTTCACTACGAAGAGATTACCTTGGGGCGTCCGGGACGGCGGACGCCACATTCTCCACGACCCTATCGGGGCCGCAGGGAAGAGCATCGATAATACAGGCGCCGAGCAGGAAATTTCTCCGTGGCGGCAACGCTGCGATTGTAGTGAAACGCCGGATCCATGCCGATAAGACGAGGGATGGTAGGAAGCGTCCCTCAGCTTGTGGCTTTCTCTTGATCGAGGACACTCTGATGTTGGCTGGTAAATTGTTGATCCCCTCTCGGCTGGAAGCGGAAGTGGAGACGCCCGAATGGCAGCCGCCCGAACGCAATTCCGTCCTGCTCCGCGCCATTCGCTCCCGCGACGAGGACGAAGACGAGGAGGACGAAGGCCTCGACGAGGATGACGAAGAGGACGACGAAGAAGACGAGGAGTTTGAAGAAGACGACTTCGACGACGACGAGGACTTCGACGACGACGAGGACTTCGACGAAGATGAAGATGAAGACGAAGAGGATGAGGAGCCTGATGGGGAAGAGGGTTGATATCGCTTAATTCTTCGTCCCTTATCTCCAAGCCGCTTGCGGCTTAGCGCTTGCCTGGGTGCCGCTAAGACGCAAGCGGCTTTCGGCTTGTTTGGCCGCGACATGCTTTGCACTTCTTTCGGCGGCGGTTATAATCAGGGACGGATTCGCGCGGGGGCGTCGTCTCAGGCGAGAAGGCGTTTCCTGGCCCATCCGCACCAAGCAGGGGGAAGCCAATGGCGCAATCAGGTAAGCACTTCAACGAGAAACCCGAATCGTCCGCCGCCGGTCATCCATCGGCCCGCGTGCGCGATCAGCAGCAGCTGGATTTCGAGCTGGATTTTTTCGAGGGCGTCCTGAGCCGGTGCCCCGATTATGTCGATGTCCTGCGGATCATGGGCAACCTATTGACCCTCAAGGGCCGCTTCGCCGATGGTCTCCAGATCGACAAACGTCTGGTGCAGCTTCGTCCCAACGATGCCCTGGCGCATTACAACCTGGCCTGTAGTTTCGCCCTGCTGAAGCGCCCGGAACAATCGCTCAAGACGCTGCGCCGCGCCGTCGAACTGGGCTACCGCGACTTTCGCTACATGAAGGAAGACCACGACCTCGATTCGATCCGCAACGACCCCCGTTTTCGCCAGCTGCTCCGGGAATACGACAATCGCTAAGGGAGCCGCTTGCGGCTTAGCGAACAACGCTAAGCCGCAAGCGGCCGCGCACAGGCTCTCTCATGGACATTCTCTCCCAGGGTGACGGCGCCCTGCTGGGCGATCCTTCCGCGGATCATGCTCGTCAATTCTTTGCCAAGAAACCGCGAGCCTTAACAGATAAAGTCATGACGGTCGCCGAGGCCGTCCGGCGGTTCGTCCATGACGGCGACTACTTCGCCAGCGGCGGCTTCGGTTGCGCGCGCATTCCCACCGCCATTCT
>DATNCY010000273.1:0-22343 GCA_035553375.1 Gemmataceae bacterium | reverse complement strand
CCTCGTGGGGGCTGTCGCCGGTTCCCGCTGGGGCGCATCGGCGATTCCGTCGTCGTCTCTGGCGCATGTCGAAATCCTGCCCAGGGTCCAAGCGACAGCCGACGCTCTGGCTGCCGGCTGGGCGGAAGACGCCCGATGACGCCAACCTGCGAACCCTCGTCGTCGCTCCCGTGTCCACCCCTACATGAACACGAACCTCCTCGACGCCAAGTTCGCCCGCATCGGCGCACGCCTGAAGGTCGCCGACCGCCCTTCCCGCCGCAGCCGCACGGCGGGCGTCATTTCCTTGGATGTGCAAGCTGACCGCAAGGGCGAGTTCTTCGAGATCGTCAAGCAGCCGGGGGCCGAGGCCGAGGTCGCCGTCCTCGACGTGCAGCCCGCCGACCGCCACCTGCTCCTCCTCGTCCGGGAGGGCGAGGACAAGAGCAAGTTCCTGTGCGGCCACGACGAGCGCCACTGGTTCGTCGCCGGCATCCCTGAAAGCGCCCCGGTCGGCACCGTCCGCCAGGCCAAGGAAGCCCTCAAGCCCGCCGAAGTTCTGAGCGCTCAGGCCGGCAAGCGCCTCAAGGCCAAGGCCCGCAACCGCCGCAAGAACGCCGCCTTCGTCCGCCAGGGCGAGTGGTTCTTCCTGCCGGTCCCTGGCTTCGTCGTGGACGAAAGGCTGGTCCTGCCCAACGAGCCGCTGCGGCGGGGCAACGGCGGCAAGCCGCATTGGGCCGAGTTCTGCTACCGCACGGGCGGCGAGACGGTCTACGTCTGCTCGAAGCACCCCAACGGCGTCACCGAGGCGCAGTATAAGGGCATCCTGGCCGGCAGCCCGAAGGCGAAGGGCTGGGGCTGGCGCACCATGCGCCGGAATCCTGGCGTCTACGTCCGTGGCCGGGTCCGGCACGCCGACCACGCCACGATCACGCTGCACGGTTGGCACCGGGTCGTGATGAATACCGAAGGCCAGGCGAAGGCGATGAAGAATGTGGCCTTCCTGGATTGACGCAGGCAGAAAAAGCAACGACAACAGCCCATGGCGGTGTTGTGCCGCTGCGGACTTCTTGCATTCGTGGCAAACGCCCGAACTGGAGAAAACGATGGGTCGCAACTTGGTCACGACCAGCAAGTTCCTGGCAAAGCACCTTCGCCATGCCCCGGACGCCTTGGGATTGATGCTTCAGCCGGGTGGCTGGGTATTGGTGGACGATCTCCTGGCCGCGAGCGAACGGGCCGGCTTCACGATCACCTACGATGAATTGATTGAATGCGTCGAAACGAACGACAAGAAACGGTTCTCTTTCGATGACACCGGCGACCTCATCCGGGCCAATCAGGGCCACAGCGTCGAGGTTGACCTCCAGCTTGAAGAGAAGGAGCCGCCCGATGTTTTGTACCACGGCACGGTCGAGCGGTTCATTGGTTCGATCATGGAAGCAGGCTTGAAGAAAGGCAAGCGGCATCACGTCCATCTCTCCAAGGACATCGAGACGGCTCAGAAGGTGGGTGCCAGGCGTGGCAAGCCGATCATTCTTCAGGTGGATTCTGGGAAGATGCACGGCCAAGGCTTCCAGTTCTTCTTATCCGTCAACGGCGTGTGGTTGACCGAAGCGGTGCCTGCGGCCCTCTTAACGAGGTTATGATGGAAAGCATTTTTGCCTGATAGTTCCAGAAACGGTAGGTGATCGGTGGAATCCCGCATCAGCATGATCGCCCTTGGCGTCCGAGATTTGCCACGTTCGGTGAAATTCTACCGAGATGGTCTGGGGTTTTTGCCGTCCTCGGCCAGCAAAGAGAGCATCGCCTTCTTCAAAATGGGTGGGACCGTGCTTGCCTTGTATCCCTGGGACAAGCTGGCGGAAGACGCCCAGGTGGCGGAGGAAGGGCACGGATTCCGGGGCGTGACCCTGGCGCATAATGTGAGGGAGCGCAAGGAAGTCAGTGAGGTTCTGGCATTGGCCGCAGCATCGGGCGGGAAGATCATCAAGCCCGCTCAGGATGTCTTTTGGGGTGGGCACAGCGGCTATTTCGCCGACCCGGACGGCCACTTGTGGGAGGTCTGCTGGAATCCGCATTTCCCCCTGGCCGATGATGGCACGGTACTTGTCCCGTGAAAATATACGCTCATCCGCAACTTCACCATTCTGACCTTTGACGACGTGGAAGTTCTGGACTGCTTGCGCCAGACGCCACGAATACCACAAATTACCGAACCCATCGGCTGCCTGGCGTGTCCAGTTAAGAAGCTCGGTTGAATCGTGCCCGAACGGTTTCTTTCGACTCCCCACCGAATGTCCTCATCGCTGATTTCTCCGGCCTTTTACTCACCCACGAGCATGAGGTAAACGCCCTGTCCAAGTTCGGAATGAACACGGACACCATCAGGAGCGACGGCATTCGGGCAAGAAGAACCTCAAAGAGAGCAGCATGACGATGACTTCGGAAACGCCGACGTTTGCTACTTCACTCGCTGGACTGGCGGTTATTGGAACTGTCTTTGGGTTCGTGATCCGTGGCTGGTCGAGCATCCGCAACTTTTTGCAAAGCTGCATGAGTGTCTTAGTAGTCACCGCCCGCCTTGACGACGAAACGACGACCACGGCGGTCCTGGCCTATCTGGTGCGCAACCATGCCTATCTCAGCGGCGAAAAAACTTACGGCGGCAGACACGACTGTTTTCGGGATGGTAAGTACGGCCATATTCCGTTCGAGCTTTTCGGCGTCAAAACCCTGACATTTTGGCGGGGCTGGCTGCCCTTCTGGTTCGTCATTCAGAAGCCGGCTGCCGACGAGTCCAAGAAGGAAGTTATCTATTGGGGCAGCAAGCCAAAGGACCGACTTGTTGCCAGCCTTATGTTTCTCCGCTGGACTCTCGATATCGACCACATCGTGAAGGAGGCATCTGCCGAGCGTAACCGCCTCTACTGGAATTCAGATGCTGAGCATAAGCGATTTTTTGTCAAGAAAGTGCCCGACCCTCGTATGCAGGGCGAAGCGAAGTATTCCATTGGGTCCGGCGTGGCCTGGTTCCATGAAGGTGTGTATCGCCTACTGGCCCATGATCCGTCGCAGTTGGGACGTTCGATGACACTCGACGGCGAACCTGCCACCGATAAACTTTACTTCCCTCCCCATGTCAACGAGCTAATCGAGGAGATTCGGGCCTGGCATGAACTGAAAGAATGGTACAGGCAGCGAGCCATTCCGTGGAAACGAGGCTGGTGCCTCTACGGTCCCCCCGGGACCGGCAAAACGGCTCTCGTCCGTGCGATTGCCGAGGACTTGGACATGCCGCTGTTCGTCTACGCACTCGGCACGCTTCTCGACTCCGAACTGGAAGCGGCCTGGCAGGAAATGCAAGCTCATGTTCCCTGTGTGGCGTTGATCGAGGATTTCGATACGGTGTTTCACGGCCGAGAAAATATCTATGGCAAACCAACCCTCTCCGATCAGATTGCCAGTATAAGCAAACAGACACAGGCTCAAAACGATGCCAACGCCAGCGCTGTCCTAAACATCGGCAAGTTGAGTTTTGGCTGTCTCCTCAACTGTCTCGACGGCGTGGAGAAAGGGGGAGGTATTTTCACCATTATCACGACCAACCACATTGACAAACTCGATCCGGCGATGGGTCAACCTCGTAAGAATGCCGATGGCACTACCGAGTTCATCAGTACCCGACCGGGACGCATCGACAAAGCCATCGAATTGGGCTACATGGACAAGGCCGGCAAAAGGAAACTGGCCCGGCGAATCTTCTTCGATAACGAGGAAGGATATGCCTTGATGCTTCGCCAAATTGAACAAGAACCGGACAAGAAAGAGACACCTGCGCAATTCCAGGAACGCTGCACCCAACTCGCCCTGTCCCTACTGTGGAATTGCAAACGCCAGGCCAGGAACGGACACGCACGCATTCTGGCCGGTGGCCTAAAATAAACATCTCTCTCGCAGGTCGCATACGATTCTGTGAGCCAATCTTCGTCAACCCGGACGTGAAAGCTGCCGGATTGTCTGGCGGATCATTCGGTACTTTGCTATCTGTACGATGGAGACTCCGAACCCGTCGAATTTGCGCTTGTGCTCCGAATCGATGGGCTTGGAGGATCGCCGACTAACCCACTTTCACACAAAGGGAGATCACCAATGAAACTGCGATCGATTTTCGCAGTTGTCACCGTTTTGCTGATGTTTTCTGCGAAGCTAACCGCATCCGATCCGGAGCGATTCTCGTTGGCCGCGGAGGACGTCCCGAATGTTTTCGTTTATCGAGATACCTGCAACGCCTATGTGCTGCGAGACGGCGACGCGGCGTTGCTCGTCAATCTTGGCGACGGCAGCATACTCGAGGAATTGAAGAAGCGAGGCATCAAGAAGGTCGAATGGATTCTGTTCACGGATCACCATCGGGAACTTTGCCAAGGAATCCGCATCGTCGACCGAGCGACTACGAAAATTGCGGCGCCGAAGCTAGAGCAGGAGTTGTTCGAGACGCCGCTGCAATTTCGCAAATGGCGTCCGACACTGAACGACAAGTACACCGTTCACGGGGCCAGTTACGTCCGCCCTCCGGCGAACGCCATTAAGCTCGATCGATTGCTCGAAGCAGGCGAGGTCTTCCGTTGGCGTGGCTTCGAGATCACTTGCGTCAACACGCCCGGAACGTCGCCCGGCGGGATGAGCTACGTCCTACGACGCGGCGACCATTTGGTCGCTTTCACAGGTGGAGTCATCCACGACGGCGCTCGCATGACCAATTGGTACGATATCGAGTGGGACTACGGTTTCGGCAAGGGGCTTGACGCGCTGATTGCCTCCGTACAGCGCTTACGCGACCTCAAGCTGGCTCTAGCGTTCCCGTCTCAGGGGCCGGTGATTCGCAACGCCGCCAAGCAGCTCGACACCTACCACGCGCGTCTCACGGCGTTTCGTCCCGACTATTTGCGCGGATACCCCGTAAACCATCTGACGCGGCGGACGAAGGTCGATCCAATCATCAAGCCGACCGCCATTCCGCAGATCGTGCGGGTCACGCCGCACCTGTACAAGTTCAGCGATAAGCTGGCCGGAAAGAATTTCGCGATCATCATCTCGGATAAGGGCCGCGGCCTGCTGCTCGATTGCGGCATCTTTCCCGAAACGCTGCTGCACGAATTGATAACCGAAATGACGAAACATCTGGGCCTGAAACGGATCGACGCGCTGTGGATCAACCACATGCACGGCGATCACTTCACGCTCGGCTCGGTCCTGAAGAAGCAATACGACGTACAAATCTGGACGCTCGACCGGATCGTCGACAAGGTGCACAACCCGCTTCGGTACGACTACTGCGCCCTGATTACGTCCTACAACCCGCGCTACGAAGGATTGCTTGTCGACCGAGCGTTGAAGGACGGTGAGGTCGTCGAGTGGGAGAGTCTGAAGCTTCACATCGACTGGATGCCGGGGCAGACCGAGTTCGGCAACTGTCTGTGGCTGGAACTCGACGGCAAAAAGATTGCCTTCACGGGCGACAATCTCTTCGGCGACCCGTCCGACCCCAAACAGAACGGCCATGAAGCCGTCGTCGCTCGCAACAGCGCTATCTTCGAGGAAGGCTATATCCTTGGCAGCAAATATCTGCGCGATCTGAAGCCCGACATCATCATGGGGGCCCACAACGTCCTGATGACCAACCCGACTGCGTTTGTCAAGCGTTACCACGAGTGGTCCAAGAGAATTGTCGCTCGCTACAAAGAACTCCTTCCCGATCGGAATTACGAATACCAGTTCGATCCGTTCTGGGTCTCCGCCTATCCGTATCGGGTCGATTTCCAAGAGCAATCCACACGGGAAGTGACCATCACCGTCCGCAACTTTCGCGACCGGATCCAACGGCATCGCATCCGCTTGCGCCTCCCACCGGGCATCATGGCCACCCCTTCGATCCTCGAAGGAACAGTCGCAGCCAAGTCTCGTAAACAGTTCAAAGTCGTATTGAAAGCCACCTCTGCCCAGACCGTCCCGGGAGTTCAAATGATCCCGTTTGATATCACCCTCGACGACAAACACTACGGAGAACTGTTCGACTTCCTGGTCCACTCCAAACAGGCGCCCGGTGAGGCAAGCAAGGGCAATTGAACTCCAATGCGCGGACTTCGGGACAAGCAATCGTTGTCAGCAATCCACCGGAGGGTTCACAGGCCAGGATGTTCTTCCCGCTACCCCAGCATTCGGTTCGAAGAGGTTCTCGCCAGGGAACCTCCTTCCAGTGAAACGAACCCTCGTTGGCAGAACCGATCTCACATCACAAGGCGCACCGAGGAGTATCTCAGTCGGATAGGGGCCTGACTTAATACCGGTGCCCACAGATCGAATTCACCCCTCATGGATAAACTTCACAATCGCCTCTCCGTGTTCAGCCGTGGGCAGGGACGCGGTCTGAATAATCGTGCTGTGATCCTCCCCGTGGGCCACCAGCAGATGGGACCGGCATTTGTGCTGTAGAAGTCTGTTGTGAAACCGGAAGGCCTGCCTGGAGAGGGTCCACAACTCCTTGCCGGCGAGCAGGACCAGGAAGGGCGGACACCCCGTCTGGATGTTCCAGAACGGTGAGGCGACCGTCTTGTCGCTGTGTCGGAAGACAAAGCCGAGCCGAGCCAGGGTGACGTTCCAGTGGATCTTGTAAAGCCCACTGATGGCGATCACGCCCTGGACGTGTTTGAAGCCCAGTCCCTCGGCGGCCAGGAACGATTCATCCGTGCCCAGGAGCGCGGCGCTGTGTCCGCCCGCAGAGTGGCCGCACAGGTAGAGCCGCTCGGGGTCGCCGCCGTAGCCGGCGATGTGCCGGTGCGTCCAAGCGAAGGCCCGGCTCAGGTCTTGTGCCGGGACGGGATGACGTACCTGCGGTGCCAGTTGGTAATTCACCAACACGGCACCGATGCCGTGCTTGGCCAGGAAACAGCCCAGGTGGCCGTGCAGCGCCTTGTCGCCCGAAACCCACGATCCGCCGTGAGCGAAGACGACCACCGGAAAATCCCGCTGCTCGGGCAAATACAGATCCAGCTTCTGCCGCTCTCCCGCGTTGGCCCGGTAGGGAACATCGAGGAAGACACGGACCTCGATGCCGCTCTTGGAAGGGGACGTTCGCTCGGCAGCAGGACTCAGACCAGGACGCGGGCCGCTCTCATCGGTCCGCCAGTTGTAGTAAGTTGACGAAATCATTCGATCCTCGCTTTGCCAATCCATGTCAGTTAGGGTTCGTGCCGATCAGCACCCGGACACGCTGGCCAATCCGCAACGGCGGTTGACCCGGCTCCAGGAGGATCCGGCATTCCAGGGTGCGGACATCATTCAGTTGCAGCGGCTCTTGCAGGACCGAGCGTCGCTGCGTGAACCAGTCGGATAGCAGGCTCACGCGCCCCCGCCAGACGCACGGGTCATCGCTCTCATCCCGGATGGTCGCCGGCTCGCCGACCTGGACGCGGTGGGCGAACTCCTGTTCCACCTCGGCCCGAATGAAGCGCGCTCCGTCCGGGCAAAAGAGCAGCGCGGGCTGCTTCGCCTGAGCGCCAAGCATCTCTCCCGGCCCCACGAGGACGCGCAACACCTTGCCGTCGGAGGGTGCCCGCAGGCCACACTCCTTGAGAGCTTCCAGGGCCTGATGCAGCCGAGCCTCGCTGGCCCGGACATTCTCCTCGGCCCGGCGGAGATCGGCGGCGGGTTCGTGCAGCTGCAACTCGGCCTGTTTCTCCATCTCCGCCCGCAGCAGGGCTTCCGCCTCCTTCACCTGATCGCCGACGATGTCCAACTCGGCCTGGGGGAGCAAGTCCTTGGCGTGCAGGTCTATCTTCCGATCGCGTTCGTGCCGGGCTGCGGCCAGACGGTTCTGTACCGCCTCGATGCCGGCCTGCATCTGGGCGAGCCGGGCCTGATGTTGCTGGGGCAGTTTGCGGGCCTGGGCCAGCTGAAGTCGAGACACCGCCAGGTCCGCCTCGACTTCCTGGATACGCAGCCGGGGCACGGTGTCATCCAGCCGCAGCAACAAGGTGCCGGCCTTGACGCGCTCGTTCTCCTCAGCCAGCACCTCAACCACCCGGCCGGGCTGACTCGGCGAGAGGGACGCGATTCCGTGCTTGACATCCACATGGCCGAAGCAAGCCACCGGCTCTGCGACAGGGGTGGAGTCCGCCGGTGCGATGCCGGCGCTGGACTTCGGGAAGCTCGCTCCCGCGCCTGCCAAGCCGGCCGTCAACACGATCCCGCCCAGCAGCCAGCGCACCCAGCCCAATTGCCTCGTCTTCGCCATAAGACCCTCCAAGGGGATTTCTCACCCGTTCAGTTGCTCGCTGTAACCGGCTCTTCTTCCGCACTCGTCGTCTGGAGCACACGCTCCTCCCGCAAGCGGCCGTCTTCCAGGTGGAACGACCGATCGGCATACGGCAGCAGGCGTGCATCATGGCTGACCACCAGGACGGTGGTGCCGCGCTGGCTGGCGGCTTCTTGCAGCAACCGGATAACTCCCTCGCCATGCGTCCAGTCCAGGGCGCTGGTTGGTTCGTCCGCGAAGCAGAAGTCCGGTTCCATGACCAGGGCGCGGCCGATAGCCACCCGCTGCTTTTCGCCACCGGAGAGCTGGGCCGGCCGCAGATGCGCCTTGTTGCCCAGTCCGAGTATCCCCAGCATCCGGTCGGTTCGTCGCCGGGCCTCGCGCACGGTCGCTTGCTCTGCCCAGCGCAGCACCACCTCCAGTTGCTGCCGCGCCGTCAAAGCTGGCAGCAGGTTATAACCCTGAAAGATGTAGCCGAAATGCCGTTGCCGGAATCGTTCCTGTTCACGCTCGCTGCAACTCCAGTAATCCTGCCCTAGCGCCAGCACTTGTCCGGCCGTCGGGATGAGCAACCCGGAGAGGACCGAGAGCAGCGTCGATTTGCCGCTGCCCGACGGCCCCATGAGCAGGGCCAACTCGCCTCGGTGCAACGCCATCGACACGCCCCGCAAGACAGTCGTCACGATGGAGTTCTGCTCGAACGTGCGGACCAGATTGCAAGCGTTCAGAGTTGGCTTTTCCATACACATCTCACGATCTCCTTAGAGGCACGAACTTGATGAAGCTATGACGTTTTCGCGAGCCTCCCGCGTAAGCGGGGGGAGTTGCATGCTCCCCCCGCTTACGCGGGAGGGCTGCGCCAGCGGGAGGGCTGCGCCAGTTGGTTAGTGCCTCTTAAACCTCTCACTATCTCATTCTTGGCAGAGACCCGGATGTGACGATTCTCACCGCAAAAGCGTCGCCAGTTGCAGATGACGCAGCGAGCGGAGAGCCGCTAGGCCAGCGATCAGGGCCGTAATCAAAGTGAGGCCCGCAGACGAACCCAGCACCCACGGCGGCAAGAATACGCGGGCACCCAGGCAGCCGGCCAGCTGGGACAGGCCGTAGACGACCGGCAGGGCCAGCAGGGTGCCGGCGACACCCAGCCAGCAAGCCTGCGCCAGGATGATACCGGCCAGACGCCATTGCGGCACGCCCAACGCTCGCAGCACCGCGTATTCGCGGAACGAGGCCGCCGTGGCCGCGTACAGTGTCTGGCTGGTGACCACCGCGCCGACCAGCAGGCCAAGTAGGGCGGCACAGCCCAGCGCGATACCACCGCCGCTCATCACCAGCCAGTGCCAGCGCGAGCGAAACGAGAATTCCGTGCTGGTGAACGCGGACATGTTGGGATAATGTCGCAACCGCGCCACGACTCGGGCGGCGTCTTGCGGATTGCGGCAACGCGCGAGCAGATACGTCACCTCGTCCGGTGCCATCCGCACCAGACGGCGGGCCGTCTCCAGAGAACAGAAGATGTACGGCCCTCCCAGCCCCTTGAGACCGCGCACCACGCCGACGACCCGTACCCGCAGCCCATTGACGTCGGCACTTTCGCCGATCCCCGTCGTCAGACCCAGGCGTCCCAGGTCCGCCCGGTCCACCACCACCGCGCCCGGCTCGACCAGTTTCCTGCGCAGCTGCGGCGTCAACTCTTTCACCGCTCCGAGAGCGCCGTCGTGCAGCCGCGAGCCGATGACGATGATGTGTTCCGTACCGCCATGCGGCTTGGACCAACTCATAAACGATTGGATGTAAGGCTCCGTCTGGACGATCTCAGGCATACCTTCCATCCGGTCGCGCCAGCGCTCGGGTACTGACAGGCTCATGTCAACACTGCTGGCCTGGGGTTGGCCCACCCAGACATCGGCGTTGGTATGGTCGATGGGGATGGATACCATCGAGAACGTCCCCAGGAGCAGGCCGAATTGGAGGGCCACCAGCAGTGCGCTGAAGGTCACCGCGAGCATAGCGGGTAGATAGCGCTGGCGGTCGTGCCACAGGATTGTCAGTGCATAACCCATATGTCCAACTCGCTTCCTTCTCCGGGGGAGTTTCTCGGGCGACATCAACCGACGGGCAGCGTCTGCTTTCGAGGGCGGGCCGGCTCGATCGCCTTGAACACGTCGTGCGCGGGAGTGATCGGTCGATCAGGGAAGAGGAACGAGGCGCTGCGCTGCAACACCCAGGACACGAGCGGGCCTGCCCCGCGAACATAGACATGGCGTGCCTTGCCCACGCAGCCGAGGCGAGTCTTGAAGCTCTCCGCCGTTTGACCCAGAGTGATGAGCTTGCTGCCGCGACGATAGGCGTAGTCGAGATACTGGTAGACGACGTTGAAATAGAGGTCGCACTCGGCGTTGTGGTCGGCGTCGATACCGCAAAACAGGCCATGAGACTCCGGGCCGGCAGCCAGCCCCCAGGCCAGTGCAATAAGGCGTTCCTGGCGGTACAGCACCGTCAACGTGGCACGGCCCGGAAGCTGCGCCGCCAGCTCGTGAAAGAACGAGTGCGGCAGAACCTCAAGCTTGAGGTCGGCCTTGGCGACGACGGCTTCATAGAGGCGATGCACTTCCGGGGTATAAACGCGGCGGATCTCCTCCGGGTCTTCCAGGTGGACGACCCGGCAGCCGGCCCGCTCGAACTTCTGTTGGGAGCTGCGGATGTTGTAACGATAGTGCCGCTTGAGGGCGGCACAGTAGTCGGCCAGGCTGGCGAACGATTTCGGCATCACGTACGACGCAGGGCTGGGGGCACGGCAATACCCGCGCTCTTGCAGCGGGTCCAGGTACGCGCGGGCGTCGTCGCCGAATTCCTTGAAGACGATAAGCCGAGCACGATGGGTCCGGGCCAATTGCCGCAGCAGGGTGTCCAGCAGCAGCACCGCCCGCGCCCGGTCGGCGTCCGGCGCAAACGCCAGGTGGCTCTGCCCTGCCGAAAAGGGCAGGCCGCACATGAGGACATTCACTTTCCCCAGATTGGGGGCCAGCTTGCGGACCCAGCCCACCGCCTTCTGAACGCGCGGCCCCGCCAGCAGCAGAAGATCGACCGGCATGAGGGACAGGCTGGCGCAGGCGACCGGCTTGCCGCCCTCCTCGTGGATCAAGACGTGATAGATTCGCGCCTGGCCTTCCAGTCCCCTCTCAACGGCACGCAGGAAGTTCGGGTCCATGAAGCCGTGCGAATCCTCCTGGGATGCCTCGCGCCAGTCGTCCACAGGCACTTGATCGATCGTCTCGTAGATCTGGTAAGACAGAGTCATTGGCTATTTCCTCGGAAGGTTGAGTGGTTTCAGGGACCAGGACACGACATCCGGCCTATCAGGATGCCGCTCGTGACAATCGGCTGTCACCCGCGTTCGAGACTCCAGCCGAGCGGAGCCGGTGAAAGTCGGCTTCTTCCAGAGGCCGGCCGAAGCTGCGCAGCTTGGCGACGTGGAAGCCATGCTTGTCGGCCAACGTCCGAAGTTGATGCAACATCTCGGGTGCCAGGTCGGTGCCGAGACTGGTATTGCACAGGTGCCCGGCCAAAGTGAGCATCATCGTTTCCGCCATGCAGCCGTAGATCAGGCCGTCGCCCAGCCCGAAGCGGCTGAGGGCCGATCCGGTCGGCACCGCGATGACGCCGCCGTCGATGACTAGCACGTCGGGCCGGGTTTCGAGGATCTCGCGGCCGACGTTGGCCGGCCGCGAGACATCGCAGACCACCGCCCGCCGGCGCAGGTCTTCCGGCCTCACGACGGTCCCGGTGGCGCTGGTCGCTGTGACCACCACGCTGGCCCGTCGTACGGCCGCAGTCGTCTCTTGCGTGAGTGCCAGCCAGCCGGTCTGTTCCATCCGGCTGAGGGCGGCGTCGATCGCCGTCTGCTCAACCACGCCGCCAGGCAGATGGGTGAGCAACTGAGCGGCGAAGGTTCCCGGCCGGAAAACCGAACCCTCGGCGTGGCGGGCGCTGACGAAGCGGAGGACGTCACCGGCTGTGGCCAGCAAGCGCTCGCGCACGTACTTGGCGGAAGAGTCCGGGTTGCCCACGAGGATGAGCCGGCCCACGTCCTCGGCCAGCAGCAGAGCCAGGACGCGGCCGATGGCCCCGGTCGCTCCGATGATGGCCGCGGCAGGAGGCGTGCTTTCTCCGCGACCGACCAGCGCCAGGGCCTTGCGGGTGGCCTCGGCCGACGCGACCGCCGTGTACGAATTGCCGGTGGTGACCGGCACTCCCTCTTCCGCCACCGCCCGACCGCCGAGCGTCACCACGGAGGTGAACGCCCCCAGCCCCACGAGCTGGGCACCGCGGTCCCGTGCCAGGTGTAGCGCTTTGCGGACATACTCGATGGCCTCCTTGCGCCGCATCCGCGCCAACTCCTCGGCGGTGCGCGGCAGAGTGATAAACTCGCCGTAGATCGTCTCGCCGGTCGCCGACACCACTCGCCCGTGGCTCACCACGAACGGCTCCACGAACGGGGCTACCTTGCGCACCACTGTCTCCAGGGATTTCGCATCGAGGTAGGCCAGCGACGGATCGAAATCGACGGCGTTGGCATAGTCGAGCGGGTGCATCAGGAAAGCGAAGCGGCGTTCGGCCGGCCGAGGCTTGACCTCAAGCCACGGCTTCGGTAGCGGCATTGATCGTGCCGGCGGGCAGGACCGCCCTTCGAGGATCGACGCCAGAATCCGCCCCGTGTCTCCGCCGGCGAACACGATCAGCGCCCGCTCCAGCGCGGACAGCAGCCGCTCGCACTGCGGCCAGGACATGGTCAACGCCGGTTCGATGCGGAGGACCGCCTTGCCGTTGAGGGTCGGGGCGACCCGGACGGCTTCCACGTTGAGCATGTAACTGGCGAACAAGGGAGTAAAGAACTCCTGTTCGAGCGCCACGCCCAACAGGCTCTCCGGCCAGTTCGCCCGGTCGGCGGCGAAGCGGAGACCCAGCAAGAAACCCCGGCCGCGCACCTCGGCGATCAACTGGGGGAAGCGTCGCTGCAAGGCCAACAAGCCCTCCTTGAGTCGGGCACCGTTGCGCGCGACGCGCCGCACCAGGGCACCGTCGTCGCGCGTCAGCAGATCGAGGGAGGCCAGCCCGGCCCGGCAGGCCAGGGCGTTGGCGGCGAACGTGGAGGAGTGCTTAAGGGCGAACAATTCGGAGAAGGCTTTTTCGCTGCTGAGGACCGCCCCGATCGGGAGCAGTCCGCCCCCCAGCGCCTTGGCCAGCGTCATCACATCGGGTTGAACGCCCTCCGTCTCGCAGGCGAATAGGGTGCCGGTTCGGCCCAGCCCCGTCTGGATCTCGTCCAGCACCAGCAAGACGCCCGCCTTGGTACAGAGGTCGCGAACCTCGGCAAGATAGCCCGACGGCGGCACAATCACGCCGCCCTCGCCCTGGATCGGCTCAACCAGGAAGGCCGCGTAGTACCCCGGATGAGTCTCCAACTCCTGACGCAGCGCCGTCGCATCGCCGAACGGAATGTGGCGGAAATCGCCGGCCGGGGCACCGAAGCCGTCCTGGTAATGGGCGTTGCCGGTAGCCGACAGCGCCCCCAAGGTCTTGCCGTGAAAGCTATTGTTTGTGGCCAGAATGCCCAGTCGGCCGGTGGCGACGCGGCACATCTTGACCGCGGCTTCGACCGCTTCGGCACCGCTGTTGGCGAACGTCACATAGCGGAGATTCGCCGGAGCCACAGCCAGCAGCCGTTCGGCCAACTCGCCCGCCGCGTCCAGCAGCGAGGGTTGCACGAAACTCGGCTCGCCGCTCCGCTGCACCTCCAGCACGCTGCGCCAGATCTCAGGAGGGTTAAAGCCGAACGGCAGCGCGCCGTAGGCCGCCATGCCGTCGAGATAACGCCGCCCTGTGTCGTCGATCAGTTCACAGCCCTCTCCCCGCACGAACCGTTTGTCAAGCCACAGCTTGTTGAGCATGTCGGCCAGGTACGGGTTGACGCACCGCGCAAACGGATGACCCTCGCTCGACTCCTGGCGGCGAGGCTCTCGTCGTCCGAGGGGGGCGAGGGCCGGCAATTCGCTCGTTCCGGATGACAGGAGTTGGTTCGGGGCATCCAGTATCATTTGGCTCATGGAACCCATCCCTTGTTGAGATACGTGAAGCAAAAGAACGCACGGGCAAGGCGTGGACGACGGCCTGCGCCAAGCCGATCTCCCGAGCGTGTGAATGTCAGGGGAGGAAGTGTTTCAGCTCACTCTCTTCTTCGAGCCAACCGGGGACTTGTGACAATCGGTTGGCAGATTGGGATGGGGAATTGGGTGGCGACCATCTGGAGTGGGCGGGTTTATCCGCACCGAGTCGTCAATCGAGGACAATCCGGATGCAATTTGGAGACGGACGATGACCGGCCTGATTGGCACAGCTCATCCGAGACTGACGTTTCGTACCCCGCCGCTCGCGTTTGTTCCCGAGCGGTCCTCCTGCACTCGTCAGAACCCGTGTCCCTATCAAAAATTCCATTCTGGCAGTCGTACAGACGATGGCGGAGGGAGATTCAGGGAGCATGGCTCCGGAATCGTCGAGGCGGAGTGATGAGGCGCGCTCGGCGAAAGGCTGTCCTGGACTGGGAATCAGACACCTGCAAAGTCTGTTTTTGCTCTGCACGCGGAACTGGAGCGTTGCTCTTACGATAGCGTGAAGGGCTCGCGACGCGGGCACTCAACCGCAGCGGCGGTAAGGGTGATGTAGTCCACCGGCCATCGGCTCGGCATCGATCCGGCCACGCTTTCGCTATACGGCCTCATGCGACTCCGAAGAGTTGTGGGCGAATCCGGACGAGTACGCCGCGAGCGCTCTCACCACTCGGGTTAGCGCATCAGGTCGAGAAGTATCTTTACCGATTCGTCCGCCCAAGATTAATGCTGGCTCTGCGGTCAAGCGGACATAGAAGCAAGATCGCTGTTGGTGGCTAGAGAGCGGGTCAGCCGGACGACCGCTGGCCACATCACGACTATCCAGGGCGACATTCGGGATGTTGAACTTTCTGACGGGCAATTCGACATCGTGCTGGCGGCTGCGGTGGTGCACCACCTGCGCACCGACCAGGAGTGGCGGGATGTCTTCGCAGCGTTCCACCGGGCACTGCGGCCTGGCGGCTCGGTGTGGGTCTTCAATCTGGTCGAGAGTTCGATCCCTGCGGTCCAGGAACTCATGCGCCGGCGTTACGGCGAGTACCTGACCCGGCTGAAGGATGAAGCCTACCGGGACCATGTTTTCGCCTACGTCGAGAAGGAAGATACGCCCCGCCCGTTGCTGTTCCAACTGGACTTGCTGCGCCAGGTCGGCTTCGCCCAGGTGGAAGTCCTGCACAAGAACGCATGCACTACGAGTTCATCGCCATCCCGGACGCCGACGTGCCCCAAGCCGCCGATCCCGTCTTCCAGCACGTCGTCACCACCTACGCCAGCGAGGCGAACAAGACCGTCAGCATGTGGCGGGCCGTGCCGGACGATCTTCTGGATTTCAAGCCGCACGAGAAGACGAACACGATCCGCACCATTCTGGTCCACCAGCTTCTTTCCGAGCGGCGCTTCTTCGCTCAGTTCGTCGGCACCGAGGAGCCACCCGTCGAAGAACTCCTCCCGCCCGGCGAGAAGCCGGCCGTCCGGGCGTACATTGACAAGTACATCTGGCTAGTGAAGCACCGGCTGCCGCAGCTTGCTGCCGGCACGACTTCGTGGTGGTTGGAGAGTCGTCCCTTCTTCGGCGGGTTGCAGCGGCAGCGGATTTGGATCTTCTGGCGGCGGGTGCTGCACACCTGCCATCACCGGACCCAAGTGCAAGCGTGGCTGCGTCTGGCCGGACATGAGCCGGTTCCGGCCATCTACGGGCCGTCCGGCGACGTAAAGTGGGACGAGGCCGACCCCACCTACTCCACGGAGGCGGCAAAACGGGGTAGTTGATGGCCTGGCGTGTCGTGCCCGAATGGTCAAAGAATCCCTTGACTCCAGCCGATAATTGCATATACAATAATTTGACGATCAGGGAGCCGCACGATCATGGACAAAGCCACGAGCAACATCGACACGATTTCCAAGACGTGCATCGCCGTGCGCCTGCGCTTGCTGAACCGGGTGGTGACGAACTTCTACGACGACGCCCTGCGTCCGCTGGGCCTGAAGGTCAGTCAGTTGAACATCTTGATCGTCACGGCCAGACTCGGCCTCGCTCGGCCCGCTCAGGTCTGCGACATTCTGCAACTGGATGCGTCCACCCTCAGCCGCAATGTCAAGCCGTTGCAAGCTCACGGCTGGCTGGAGGTCGTGCCGGAAGAAGACGCCCGTGCCCAGCCCTTCCGGCTGACGCCGCAGGGGAAGCGACTGATTGAGAAGGCGGTCCCGGCGTGGGAGGCGGCCCAGCGACAGGCCACCGAACTGCTGGGGGACGAGGGGATCGCCCTGCTCGACAAAGCCGCCAGGAAGGTGGGCATGGCGCAAGCCCATCGCTGATCGCCTGTGTTTTTTCGACTAATACTTGTATATGCAATAAACGAGGACGTCCTCATGATCCTTGCTGAACACCCGACCGTCCAGCGCTTCCGAGACACAAACCGTCCGGGCACTGCCGAACCGCTGAAACCGCTTGATGCGGCGTGGTTACGCCAGTTGTGCCTGGACTGCGGGGCCGACGACGCCGGCCTGGTCGAGATCAGCCGCCCCGCGCTGGACGACCAGCGGGACGACATCCTCCGTTCCTTCCCACCAACCAGGACGCTCCTCAGCTTCGTTTGTCGTATGAATCGGGAACCGATCCGCAGCCCGGCCCGCTCTGTCGCCAACCTGGAGTTCCATCACACCGGCGATCATGTCAACGAGATCGCTCGCAAGGTCGTGGCGGCCCTGGAGAAGCAGGGCGTCCGGGCCTTGAACCCGGCGATGGGCTTCCCGATGGAGATGGATCGTTTTCCAGGCGGCAAGATTTGGGTCGTCTCGCACAAGCCCGTCGCCGTTGCCGCCGGCCTGGGTCACATGGGCATCCACCGCAACGTCATCCATCCCAAGTTCGGCAACTTCATTCTGCTGGGCACCGTCCTGATCGCTGCCGAGGCCAGCGCCTACGACCAGCCGATCTCTTACAACCCGTGCCTGGAGTGCAAGCTGTGCGTGGCGGCGTGTCCAGTCGGAGCCATCTCGCCGAACGGCGACTTCAACTTCTCGGCCTGTTACACGCACAATTACCGGGAGTTCATGGGCGGCTTCACCGATTGGGTCGAGCAGATCGCCGACAGCAAGGACGCCCTGGACTACCGCAAGAAGGTGTCCGACCCGGAATCGGCGTCGATGTGGCAAAGCCTCTCCTTCGGGGCCAACTACAAGGCGGCGTATTGCCTGAGCGTCTGCCCGGCTGGGGAGGACGTGATCGGCCCTTATCTGACCGACAGGGCCGGCCACCTGCGGGAGGTCGTTCGTCCGTTGCAGGAGAAGGAGGAGACGGTCTACGTCGTCGCTGGCTCGGACGCAGAAGAGCATGTGGCCCGCCGCTTCCCCCTCAAGACGATCAAACGGGTCGGCAACGGCTTGCGGCCCCGCTCGATCCAGCGATTCCTGTCGGGGCTGCCTCTGGTGTTTCAGCCGGGGAAGGCGGCGAAGCTGAACGCCGTGTACCACTTCACCTTCACGGGCAAGGAGGAGAGGCGGGCGACCGTTACGATTCGAGAAGGCACCTTGCAGGTTCGGGACGGCCATCAGGGCGAGCCGCATCTGCGGGTGTTCGCCGACAGTGAGACATGGCTCGGTTTCCTGGCGAAAGAGCGGAGCCTACTGTGGGCCTTGTTGCGCCGGCGCATTCGCATCAAGGGGTCGCCGAAGCTGCTGGTCGCCTTCGGGAAGTGTTTTCCCTCGTGAGTCAGGTTCGCCCTTGGTTTCCACGACAACCATCCAGACAGGAGCAAGACATGAACACGTTCACGAACAAGGTCGTCGTCACGGGCGGCAACAGCGGAATGGGCCTGGCAACCGCCCAGGAGTTCAGCCGGCGTGGTGCCAAGGTCGTCATCAGCGGTCGGGACGAGAAGACGCTGGCCGCAGCCGCAGCATCCATTGGTGGCGAAACGCTGGCCGTGCGTGCGGACGTGGTTCGGCTGAGTGATCTCGACGATCTTTTCGCCCGCACCAAGAAGAAGTTCGGCTCCATCGACGTGCTGTTCGTCAACGCCGGGATCGTCAAGCTCGCCCCGTTCGAGCAGACCACCGAGGCGATGCACGACGAAATCCTGGCCATCAACTTCAAGGGGGCGTTCTTCACGGCGAGTGCATCGACGTTCAGGAAGCCTCGGTCCTGCCTCTCGGCCCGCCACTCGCTGCCGGTGAAAACACCGAGAGAGCTAGAGCCAAGATCGAAGCGATGGCCGGGCCGAGCGGCTTCATGCTGTTCGCCACGCACAACCACGGGGCGCTGCTGCGTCTCGCCGGCCAGAAGCACAAGGCGGTCCAGTTGATCGTTGGCAACCCGCTATTCGCTCTTCAGATGACGCAGCACAATATCCGGGCGAGCCTGTTCGCCCCGCTGCGGGTGCTGCTCTACGAGAATGAAGAAGGGAAGACGTGCGTGGAGTACGACAGGCCATCCTCCCAGTTCGGACAGTTCGGCGACGAGCGCATCAGCCCCACCGCTGCCATGCTCGACCGGAAGCTGGCGGCGCTTGTAGCGGCGGCATTCCAGTGACGCCGTTATTCAGGCATCGGCGCTGGGCGGGTGGTCCAGCTCATCTCGGCATGGCCTCGTTCCTTGACTCGCTGCCTCCTTCATTCGGTGTTTTCCGGCTTCGGTCAAGTTTCCCCTTGACATGCAAATAGATTACACATAAACTAATTACAGGTGGACGAACGAGACCGGAGCGACCGATGACGACCCCGAAGTTGCAACACGAACTGAAGAAGAAACGGCCCTTCGAGTCGCCGGAAGAGGAAACGGCCCTGAATGTCGTGCGGACCAGTGACCAGCTTCAGATTCGCTTCGCTCGGCTGTTGCGAGAACACGGTCTGACGCCCTCGCAGTACAACATACTGCGTATCCTGCGGGGCGAGGGCAAGCCCCTACCCATTCTGGAGATCGCCAGCCGCACCATCACGGTCGTCCCTGGCATCACGGGCCTGATTGACCGGCTGGAGCAGGCCGGCTTCGTCAACCGGCTGCGCTGTGACAAGGATCGCCGGGTCATCTATGTGGCACTGACGGACCACGCAATCAAGACCTTGACTGACCTCGATGAGCCGCTGCTCGCCCTGCACTGCAAGCTGCTGGGCCATTTGTCTCCGTGCGAGTTGAAAGACCTCATCCGGCTCCTCGAAAAGCTTCGGCAGCCGTGGAGCGCTGCCGAAGAGTAGCAGCTTTTTTTCTTGGTATATAGTTGATATGTCGATAATCGGCATGTAAACAAATAGGAGATGCACATGATCCAAGTTCGCAAAGCTGTCGAGCGGGGTCACTTCGACCACGGCTGGCTCGATACCTACCACACGTTCTCTTTTGCCGACTACTACGATCCCGCCCACACGGGCTTCCGCTCCCTGCGGGTCATCAACGACGACCGGGTGCAGGCCGGTCAAGGGTTCGGGATGCACGGCCATCGGGACATGGAGATCGTCACCTACATCCTTGATGGGGCGCTCGAACACCAGGACAGCATGGGAAACGGCTCGATCATCCGGGCGGGCGAATTGCAGCGCATGACCGCCGGAACCGGCGTCCGCCACAGCGAATTCAACCCTTCGGACACTGAACGGGTCCATCTCTACCAAATCTGGCTGCTGCCCCAGCGGAAGGGGCTGAAACCCAGCTACGAGCAAATTGCCGTGGGAGAGGAAGAGAAGCAAGGGCGTTTTCGTCTGGTCGCCTCGCCCGATGGTGCCGCCGGCTCGCTGACCATTCATCAAGACGCCCGCCTGTATCTGGCCTCCCTGTCACCCGGAGAAGGCGTTGCCCACGAGATCGAGCCGGGCCGGGCGGCGTGGCTCCAGGTGCTTCGAGGAAGCGTGAAAGTCCTCGGCAACGATCTATCCGCTGGGGATGGCGTTGCCGTCACGGACGAGAACACCCTCTCGGTTCAAGCTGCCGTTCCGTCCGAAGTTTTGTTGTTTGATCTGGTATAAGGAGAGTTCCCATGTTCCAAGTGCTTCGAGGCCCGCTCACCGTCCTGGGTCGTCTGATGCTCTGCACGATCTTCTTCATGGCGGCGGTAGGCAACAAGATTCCCCACTTCAGCGACGTGGCGAAGATCATGGAGTCCGTGGGTGTCCCGGCACCGCAATTCCTGCTGGCGGGTGCCATCGTCTTCCTGCTCGTCGGCAGCCTCTCCGTCATCGTAGGGTACAAGGCACAGATCGGCGCTGTCCTGCTGCTGACGTTTCTAGCCCTGGCCTCGTACTACTTCCACCCCTTCTGGAAGCTGGAGGGGCAGGCCCAACAGGAGCAAATGATCCACTTCATGAAAAACCTGTCCATGATGGGAGCGATGCTGTTCATCGTGGCGAACGGTTCAGGGCCGATGAGTTTGGACTCGTGACTGGCGAAGCGCTCGGCCCCCGCAGAGAAGCCAGCCCTGTTCACCAGGATGTCCAGCGACGGGAGCGCCCTGGTAAGCAGGGCCACGCCGTCCTTCGTGCCGAGGTCCGCCGTGAATCACGTCACCTGGGCATCCTTGGTGTCTTTCTTGATGCGCTGGACGGCTTCCTCAACACGACCCTGCGGGCGACCGTTGACCACGACGGCTGCGCCCTCTCGTGCCAGGAGCGAGGCGATGGCGAAGCCGATCCCTGCGGTCGAACCAGTGACCAGCGCCTTCTTGTTCGTTAGTTGCAGGTCCATCGGTGCTTTCTGTTCGGTTATCCCACCCTGGTCGTCAGCAGCCGGTCCTCACTCACGACCGCTTTCGACGGCGAGAGCAAGGACGCACGTTTTCGGAGGTATGCCTTCGCCGAGTCGGCCATCGTCACCAGGGCCGCACCCATCATGATAGCATCCTTGACGACGAGTCGCCCGGCCCCGCTCAGGTATGGAAAGCCGTGCTGGGCATCGCCGAGGGCCGGAACCCAGCATTCCGGGGTCGTGACGAGGAATGACAGCGTGACGAATGACATCACGAAGACCAGGAAACTGCCGACCGTCGCCACCTGTGGGAGCCACGGGTGCAAGCACAGCAGCAATCCATACAGGACGATCACCGCTCCCAGGCCGTAGGCGAATTGGTAGGTCCGATTCGCCTCGTGCCAGGAGCGGTTCTCCGGTACGAGTGCGCCCTCCGGGTTCTTGTGGGCCTTGTAGTTGCCAGGATCGGCGTAGAAGAAACTCATGAACGGGCTGTTGGCAACGAAGGGCACGATCCCATCCGCCTCGTACCGAAACGCCTTTAGCCCGCCGATCCAGAGCAGCACGACGATCAGACCCGCCCTGGTCACGGCCACGCCCACCTTGTCCATCCGAGACGCCAGTTCAAACAGCTTCAGCATGCCCATGTTCGTCTCCGCTTGAGTCAGGGGCGGCTGGTTCGCCGGTACAGCCCGGTTGTCCGCCGCCATGCTTCAAGTATCGGAGGAGGAGGCGGAGCGCGGAATGGGCGCATGGTCCGAAAACATGGACAGATTGCTCCCGCCTCGAATCTCCGTCTCGAACTCCCGGAAGAAGGTCGGGGAGTAGCCCGTCGCCTTCTTGAACAGGCGGCTGAAGTACAGTTCGTCGCCGAAGCCAAGCTCTCGCGCGATCTCCTTCACCGGCTTCAGCGTGTGGAGTAGTTCCCACTTGGCGTGGGTCAGAATGCGGTTTCGGATGAGGTCGGTCGGCGTGGTCCCCAGGTGTTCCCGCACGATCCTGCCCAGCGTCTTCGCTGTAACGTACAGCCGTTTGGCATAGTCGGCGGGCGAATGTAGCGTGTGGTTGTCAAGCGACGATTGTTTTTCCCTTTCGGCGACAACTGGATTTCCCGATGGGACGACCTCCTTCTGTGTCGTCAGCGACAATTAGATTTCCCGATGCGGCGGTGGCGTCGGCTCCGCGCCCCGCTTCGCCGACGCCACCG
>DATNCY010000272.1:0-48415 GCA_035553375.1 Gemmataceae bacterium | reverse complement strand
TCTGATGCTCCGCCGCCTGACCCGCAAGGCGATAAAGAAGACCTCTACTCAGCCCTTGGTAGGCTGTATCGGGTTCTGAGATTCCCGCGCCCGCTCTTAAGCTGCCCGATACCCTCCCTCGCCCCGATGCCCGCGCTGACCTTCCTCAAGGTTGCCTCTATCATGCTCACTCGCGTCGCATTCGTTTCGATGCTCGGTCTCTCACTCGGCGGATGGGTTAGCGCCGCAGAACCAGCGTCGAATGGGCTGTCCCTCACGCCTAAGACATTTGTTCTGCGCGGCCAGACGGCTCAGCAGCGTCTGCTCGTCACCCGCACGGATAAGGGCCGCGCGATCGACCTCAGCCGTAAGGCGGCTTTCCGTTGTGATCCTCCGCACGTCGCGCGCGTCAGTCTCGATGGTATCGTCACGCCTCTCGCTGACGGCACGGCCTCCATCACGGCCTTGCTCGATGGAATGCAAGCCAAGGCGACGGTGCAGGTGATCGACGGCGGCAAACTTCCACCCGTCACCTTCGAGCGTGACGTGATTCCCATTCTGACGCGCGCCGGCTGCAACTCTGGTGCGTGTCATGGCAAGGCACGCGGGCAAAATGGCTTTGCCTTGTCGCTGCTGAGCTATGATGCCGACTTCGATTATCACGCCATTGTCAGCGAAGCGCGCGGCCGGCGTATCTTCGCCGCTGCACCGGAATTCAGTTTGTTCTTGCGAAAACCAGCCGCTCAACTACCACACGGCGGCGGCAAACGTCTCGATCCCGGCTCCGCCGGCTACGACATGCTGCGCCGCTGGATCGTCGCCGGCCTGCCGCGTACCCCGAAGGATACGCCGTCGCTCACACGAATCAGCATCGAGCCAAGTGAGCGCATCCTCGCCGCCAATGCGGAGCAGCAATTGGTCATCACGGCTCACTTCAGCAACGGCGCGACGCGCGACGTAACGCATCTGGCGACGTTCCAATCCAACGAAAGCCCCATCGTCGCCGTCAATGCCGATGGCCTCATGAAAACGGGGCCGTTACCCGGTGAGGCGGCCGTGATGGCGCGCTTCATGGAAAAATTCGTCGTCTGCAATGTCAGTATCCCGCTCGCCGGTGAGGTTCCCGCCGAACTGTATGCCAAGCTGCCGCGCGCCAATTTCATCGATGGCCACGTCTGGAACAAGCTCCAGCGTCTCGGCATCACACCTTCCGAGCCGGCGAGCGATGCGACCTTCCTGCGCCGAGCCTATCTCGATGTGATTGGCCGATTGCCGGCACCTGCGGAAGTGCGGGCATTCCTGGCCGACACCTCCGCGGACAAGCGGAGGAAACTCGTCGATCATCTGCTGGAACGGCCGGAGTATGCCGATTACTGGGCGAACAAGTGGGCCGACTTGTTGCGGCCCAATCCTTATCGTGTCGGCGTCAAGGCGGTCTACAATCTGGACGCTTGGCTGCGCGACGCCTTCCGCAAGAACAAGCCCTACGATCAGTTTGTTCGTGAAATTGTCACCGCGAAGGGCAGCACGTTCCGCAATGGCGCGGCAGTACTTTTCCGCGATCGCCGCGAACCGGACGAAATTACCACCATCGTCAGCCAGCTTTTCATGGGGGTGCGGCTCGATTGCGCTCGCTGCCATCATCATCCGTTTGAGGTCTGGGGACAGGAAGATTTCTACAGTCTGGCCGCCTATTTCGCGCGGATTGGCCGCAAGGGCGTCGGCTTATCGCCGCCCATCTCGGGCGGTGAAGAAATTGTCTTCGCCGGCAATCGCGGCGAGGTTAAGCATCCCGTCACGGGTAAGATATTGGCTCCCCGTCCACTCGGCGGTTCGCCTGCGCCGATTGACGAGGACCGCGATCCGCGTGAGGTATTGGCCGACTGGATCACGTCCGACGACAACCCGTATTTTGCTCGGGTCATCGTCAATCGAGTGTGGGCCGACCTGATGGGACGCGGTCTGGTCGAGCCCGTGGACGATTTGCGCGCGACCAATCCACCCAGCAATGGTCCCCTTCTCACCGCGCTCGCCGCCGAGTTCCGCCAGCAAAAGTACGATCTCAAGAAGCTCATTCGCACCATCATGACTTCCTACGTTTACGGACTTAGCTCGACACCGAACAAGCGGAACCTCGCCGACACGCGCAATTATTCGCGTCACTATCGCCAGCGGTTGCGAGCGGAAGTGCTGCTTGATGCCGTCAGCGACATCACGCAAATGCCGGAAACATTCGCGGCCGCGCCGCCGGGCAGCCGGGCGATGGAACTATGGACGGTACGCACGCAATCGGTGTTTCTCGATAGCTTCGGCCGGCCCGATCCGAACCAGGATCCGCCCTGCGAACGGACCAGCGACACGACCGTTGTGCAAGCACTGCACCTGATGAATGCGCCAAACTTGCAACGCAAGGTGACGGCCGACACCGGCCGAGCCGCAGCATTGGTTAAGAGTAAAAAAGCACCAAAAGAGATCGTCGATGGGCTTTATTTACTCGTGTACGGTCGTTTGCCGCTGGCCGAGGAGAAGGCCGATTGCGTGAAGTTGTTCGATGAAAAAGACACGACACGCCGGCAGACCACGGAAGATTTGTTATGGGCGCTTTTGAATACGCCGGAGTTTATATTTAAGGACTGACGTGACTTGCCGCTTAGCGCTAAACCGCAAGCGTCTGAGGGGATCCTGTCCATGACCATGCACACCAACTGTCAGGGGATGACGCGCCGCGACTGCCTTCGTCTGGGCCTTGGCGCATTGCTTGGCGGCGGGCTTACCCATGCGCTGCGTCTTCGCGCGCTCGCCGGTTCATCCGCATCGAGGGAGGCGAAGGCCAAGAGCTGCATCCTCATTTGGCTCGACGGCGGGCCGACTCACTATGAGACCTTCGACCCCAAACCAGACGCGCCGAAGGAATATCGCGGCGAGTTCGCGGCGATCCCAACGCGCGTGCCCGGTATGTTCTTCTCGCAGCACTTGAAACGCCTTGCTGTCTGTGCCGATAAGTTGGCCGTGGTGCGTTCCATTCACCATAACCAGGGCAATCACGGAGCCGGCAATCACTACATGATGACGGGCGCTCCGCCGCGCATTCCGGTGGGTTGCGGTGCCTTCGTCAGTTTCCATCCCAGCCTCGGTTCCGTCGTCGCTCACGAACGCGGCGCACCCGCCGGTATGCCGGCCTATTTCTCCATGCCGCAAATGTCGCGCTCCGGCGGTCCCAATTTCCTTGGCGCGAAATATGCCCCCTTCATTGTCGCCGATAATCCCAATGTCCCCGGCTTCCGCGTCCGTGATGTCGCCATCCCGCGCGAGTTGAGCGAAGGACGTTTCGCCTCGCGCAAGCAGGTCCGTGTCCGTGTCGATCGCATGTTGCGCATTCACGACAAGGCTGCCGGCGATCCGGTCGCGGCGCTCGATGAACATTATCAACAGGGCTTCGATTTGATTTCGTCAACGCAGGCGCAAGCAGCGTTTGACATCGGCCGGGAGCCGGATCGCGTGCGCACGGCTTACAACCGAACGCCGTTCGGTCAGCGTGCCTTGCTCGCTCGCCGCCTGGTCGAAGCGGGTGTACCGTTCATCACGCTCTATGAGGGCGGTTGGGATCATCACACGAATCTGTTCAAGTCGTTGGCTCAGCGTCTACCGCCGTTTGAGGCCACCATCGCGGCGTTGATCGAGGATTTATCGCAGCGTGGCCTCCTCGATTCGACGCTGGTTCTCGTGCTGGGCGAGTTTGGCCGCACGCCGCAGATCAACAAGGACGCCGGCCGCGATCACTGGTCCAATGCCATGTCGGTGCTGTTCGCCGGCGGTGGCACGCCCGGCGGTCAGGTGGTTGGCGCGACGGATAAGAAAGGCTTCGCCGCCGTCGAACGCGTGCTGTCCCCGGAAAATTTCGCTTCGACGATCTACACGAAATTGGGCATCGATCCCAGCAAAATGCTCTACGCGCCCAATGGCCGGCCGACGCACCTGGTCAGCGACCCGACGCCGATCAGCGAGTTGATGGGCTGAGGGCAGACAAAGGCGGCACCGTATAATGTTGATAGACGAACGCGCTTGGTGTCGAGAGCGTGAGGACATCTGACAACAAAATCCGGGAGAGTCTCATGGGCAAGAAGGCGAAAAAACCGGTGGTCATCCTCAAACCCAAAGGGCGCGCGTCGCGCTCGGCTGCGGAGATCACTCGCGCGATCAAGAAAGTGATGGCCGAGCGAAAGCAGCGCGAACAACAGTCGGTGTCGAATGACAAGAAATGACTACCAGAAAAGTGTGTTCATCAATTGTCCATTCGATAATCAATATCGGCCTCTCTTTGACGCGCTCATTTTTGCTGTACTGACGTGCGGGTTCCGTCCGCGCTGCGCTCTCGAAATCGACGACGCCAGCGAAGTACGGATCGAAAAGATCTTCAAAATCATCGCGGCGTGTCGATACGGGATTCACGATATTTCGCGCATCGAGACAAACATTCAAAGCGGGCTACCCCGCTTCAACATGCCTCTCGAACTCGGCCTGTTCCTCGCCGCCAAGCGATTTGGCACGGGCAGACAGGCAAAGAAAGCTTGTTTGGTTCTGGACTCTCTGCCTTACCGCTATCAACAGTTTATCTCCGACATTGCCGGTCAAGATATTCAGGCCCATCACAATGATCCCGTGGAAGTCATCACCGTCATTCGCAACTGGCTTCGAGGGTACTCTCCCGAGGCGGCAATCCTCGGTGGGACGGAGATCAACCGTCGCTATCTGCTTTTCACTCAGGAGTTGCCAGCGTTGTGTGAGCGATTGAAGTGGCAGCCCGAAGAACTCACCTTCATCGATTATGCTCAACTCGTCTCGCGCTGGCTCGAATTACAAACGTCCCCGGAGGTCTGACAGGTGCCTGTTCTCCATGCACTTGAATCAGCAAGACCATGAGATTCCCATACCCCGCCTATCTCCTCGCACTCGCTTTTTATGTATGGTTCGCGCCTCTTCCGGCGACGAATCTTCTTCGTGCCGCGCCTCCGACATTGACCTATCTCTTTCCGGCTGGTGCCCAGCGGGGCAAGACCGTCGAAGTGATCGCCACCGGCACTTTCGAGCGTTGGCCGGTACGAGCCTGGGTCGATCGTAAGGGTGTCGAAATCAAGGCCGCGAAGGACAAGGGCAAACTGATCGTCAATGTTGCGGCCGATGCGGTTCCCGGCCTCTGCTGGATTCGCCTTTACGATGAGCAAGGCGGCAGCGTCTTGCGTCCTTTCTTCATTGGCACCCTGCCGGAGATCATGGAGAAGGAGCCGAACGACGAGCCGAAAAAGCCGCAGGTGCTATCGGGGTTGCCGGGCGTCGTCAACGGGCGACTCGAAAAGGCCGGTGATGTAGATAGCTTCGCGTTCCATCTGCGCAAGGGCGAAACGCTGATCGCCTCGCTGGAGGCCAATCGCACACTCGGCTCACCGATGGACGCGATCTTGCAGGTGCTATCGGCGGATGGGTTCGTGCTGGAAGAGAATAACGACGATCATGGACTCGATCCGCAAATCGTCTTCACTGCTCCGAAAGACGGCACCTATCTTGTCCGCACATTTGCCTTCCCCGCCCAGCCGGACTCCGGCATCCGGTTCGCGGGTGGACCGGCGTACCTTTACCGTCTGACGCTGACCACCGGCGGTTTTGCCGACTATGCCTTTCCGCTTGCAGTTGCACGCGGCGACAAATCGATGATGGAAATCATCGGTTGGAACATCCCCGCCGCGGCGAAAAAACAGTCCGTAAAATCCAACGATGCTTCGACTATCACGCTCTGGCATCCGCAGCTCGCCAACACGTTGGAAGTGCCTGTCGAACGTCACCGCAGCATTATCGAAACAGAGCCAAACGATCGCAAAAGTCCCCAATCGATCGCGCTGCCGGTGACCATCAGCGGCCGCATCGATCCGCCGGGCGATCTTGACGTATACGAGTTTCGGGCGAAGAAGGGACAACGTCTCTCGTTCCGCGCCGATGCGGGTTCGGTTGGCTCGCAGCTCGATCCGTTGCTGCGTCTGTCAGACGCAGCCGGCAAACGGCTGGCGGAAGCGAACGACGCGACGAGCCGCAAAGCCGGTGCGCGCGACGCCACGTTGACCTTCGCCATACCGCAAGACGGTGTCTATCGCCTGGAAGTGCGCGATCAAAACGCGCATGGCAGCGCTCGACACTTCTATCGGTTGCAGGCTCCGGGAGTCGAGCCGGATTACGCCCTCACGGTCGCGGCCGATCAGTTCACGTTGACCTCGACCAAACCGCTCACGATTCCAGTCACGATTGACCGCCGCAACGGTTTCAACCGTGCCATCGACATCACCATCGAGGGATTGCCGGCTGGCGTGACGGCGGCTGCCGTCCAATCCACCGGCGCGGCGGGCAAGTCGGTGATGTTGCGTCTGGAAACGAAAAACGGCCCGGCATCGGCGGCGATTCGCATTATCGGCCGCGTAGCAGGACAGGCGGACTTCACACGCACGGCGACAGCACCGCGGATCAAACTGCCCGCATCGACGCCGTATCTCTGGCTGACCGTAACGAAGTGATCGCGAGATTTAGAGCGGTGAGTTGAAGAACGCATTTCCGGGCAACCGTAAAGGCGAGACTCAAGCCGTTCTCTTGTAGGTCAGCTTCAGATCAATGCCTGCTAGTGATAATTCACTTCCTTCGTGACCGGCGAAGTCCCGCGCCAGCCGCAAGGACTCGGACGCGATCCCTGGCGATGATTCAAGAACGGCTGATCCTTCATTCAGCCGAAGCAACAGGCGGTCTCCCTCTCGCTCCCATTCTCCGACTCTCGATAACTCCATGAAACAGTATTTCCCGTGTCCACGCCGAATACGCTGTTTCAGGATGAAGATGTTCTTGCGAAAGAGGCGAAGGTGTATGGTCTTGATACCAAGCTGCCCGATGTATTCCTCAAGAAGATTTACCTGGCTCGTACTCCAGAGTTCATTGACGATACGCGGGAGTACGAACAAAAAAACAATCATGCTGTAATCGAGCAACATCGCCGTCCAGGCCCAAGGCCGCGTGGCGGGAAGCAACAGCATACCCATGCACAGGGAGAACCCGCCAAGCAAGGGGATGGTTGAATGAAACCGTCCCGTGTACCAGGTCAAGAAAAGGTACAGCCAATTGAGTGCTGCAATAAAGCTGCCCAATGTCATGAGCACCAACGCAGTCGCTTGCATTGAGCCATGGCCCATACCGAATCAACCTCGACGACCGAGTCTGGTTTGGTTGGACCTGCTCCGTACAACTTCCAGCACCTGCACTACCCAATCCAGATCGGTCGGCGCAACAACGACCACCTCGAACCGATGCCGCTTGCCTTCCTCGGCTACACCTTCGGAGTCATCAATGTGCAAATCGATGCCAAACGCCGGTGGGTACTTAGATGGCCCCTGCCGGCCGACGACACGCTCATGCCGATGCTGATTCACCACTCCATAGATCGGAACGCCGAAGCTGCGGAACCAGCCGTGAAGGTAGCGCGCGGGGCGATAGGAGGTCGTGTAGATCCACAATTGGTTGCCGCCGGCGAGGAGTTGCTGCATCAGTTCCCTCGTACCGTGGCGGAGTGGTTCGGGATACCACCAGCGGCCCCACCAAGGGACAAACCGCTCCGTAGGCACAGATGGATGGCAGACCAGCGTATCATCCACATCGAACGAGATTCGCATCAACACGCCCCGATTGCCCAACGACTCAATCCAGCAGCCGGCTCATGCGAGAGGTGTCGAATCTCGAAGAAAGCGTATTCGCGTGGCCGGTCATCTGTAGAGAGAGGTTCAGCGACCCCTAGAATGGGATGCCATCAAGAATAGCATCGTAAGTAAACAAAACATGCCTCGCCGCTGCCGCGTTCTTCTGGATGTTCTGCACAGCATACGCAAGTGCGAATACATCTGTCTGGTCCGGGTGTGGGTGGAATGTGTGTTCAGGTAGCACAGTACCGTCTCGCGTCTTACCTCCACCACTGCCAATCTTCACAACATTATACTTCCCTGCAACATGTATCAAATTCGGTCGGCTCGTCACCGGTATGTGAGGATTGGTTTGATAGAATTGGTTGAGAGTATGCAAAAGAGTTTCCAAGGAAACACCATCCGACGCATAGATGATTTTGAAAGGCCAATCTTCATAATTGCCTATTTGCAACAATGGCATGGCTCGTTTCCCGAGGTCATCTTTAGATGGCAATGAGGCGATATTTGCGAGTGAATCTAACAGCTCTGCCGAATTCAGGGTTGATTTGATCGAGGCTGACGCAAGCAATCCTTCCACGCAAGCAAATGTTTTCCCATGCCCAGCTGGATTTGCAAAATTGAACTGAGGGCAGACGTCACTTGTGACCAACACATCTACTTGTTTTGATTCGTCACCAGCGAGATTGAAAACAAATCCACCAAAGAAGACATTGCAGCAAGAAGGCAGGTGAGTCTTCAAAAATTCGGCATACACGCGCTCCCGAGAAGAGCCAATGTCCGTCGTGTTTGGAAAGACGGATGCGGCTCCGGCCTCGCCACGAAGGACAGCACCAACCTGAAGGTAGTAAACCTTCAACCTATCGTAGAATTGCTTTGCCATATTCAAATACGCTCAAGCAAGCCGGCGAACATCTGTTTCAGGTTGCGCACATACGTGACCTATCATGGCTCATGCACGATCCAGCAAGGTCTGCGCGACCTGGCACGGTTCTCCTTATCTACCCGCAACATTGCGCAGCCGTCAAGGTAAAACGACTCCGCTCGAAACTTTATCGGATAGTACGTCAGCCGAGTAACCCCGTTACCTCTTGATAGGCCCGGCGCACCATCTTGAACTTGTCTTCCCACTCAAACTCATGTCGGGTGCGTTCCAGACCGGCCGCGCCTAGCGTGCGCCGCAAATCGGCATCGACGGATAAGCGTAGCATCGCCGCAGCCAGACCATTGATGTCGCCGCAAGGCGCGAGCAACCCATCCTTCTCATCGCGAATCACCCAGCCGATGCCGCCGGCGCGGTAACCAATATTTGGCACACCATTGGCCCACGCTTCGAGCAGCACCAGGCCGAACGAGTCGGAACGACTCGGCAAAGCGAATACATCAATGGCGGCGAAGAAATCGCGTTTTTGCCGTGCATCCAGCACGCCGAGCCGGATCACGCGGCCGCTCGGCCGATGGCCGCGCCAGAAACTTTGGAAGTTCGGCATCTCCGGGCCGGCGAGGACAACGACGAAACGCCCACCCTGACGCCAAGCGCGTTCCGCCGCGCGTAATAGATCGACACTGCCCTTTTCGCGGCTGTTGTTGGCAAGATGGCCAATAACCACGTCATCGGGGCTGATGCCCCACTCCGCCCGCGCACGCAGGCGGTCGCCGCCCGTGCAGGATTCGCGGTCCAGGCCCATGCCCTGCAAAATCAGACGCTCGCCAGAAATACCGTGATCGAGCAACGCTTGACGCTCGCCCTCGGTCTGCACGAACAAGCGATCGGCGGAATGAGCGAGCGATAGCAGCGCCGGACTCGTGTAGGCGCGGCGCGTGCAGTCACGCGGATCGGCGGGGTCGCCCAGATGTAGAAACGGCGTCAGTACGAACGGCACACCGAGACGCCGAGCCAGACGACGAGCGCAAGCCAATGGCCAACCGTAGGGGAAAGCGGTGGCGTGGACCACATCGAAAGGATCGCGCGCTTGGCCGCACTCGACCCACATGCGCCAGGCGATCGGATTGCACGAAATCGTCAAGGGCTGCCAGGGATGAGAGGGCAGAAACGATAACGCTTTGAGGATGCGCGTTTGATAGGGCAGATGCCAAAGGTGATAGCGACGGACCTCGACGCCGTCTTCGATGCGGCGGCCCGGACGCAAGCAGCAGCCCGAGGTGGACCAAAACGCGGGCAGGTCCACGGCGGTTGTTGTGAAGACGGTGACTTGATCGCCGGCAGCCGCCAGGTAGCGGCTCAACCGCGCGAAATAATCTTCCGAGCCGCCCAGCGCCGGCGGATAGCGCTGCACGAAATGAGCCACACGCATGTTGCCTCTCCGATCGGCGCTGCCGCGCCGCGCCGCGATCCGATACAATGCTACAAACTTATTGCGCCCACGCTAAGCCGCCAGCGGCGAAGCGATGCGGCCCAACCGAAGGGACCATCGACATGATAGCCGTCTCGAAAATGGCTGCCGCCGTGCAACCGTCGGCCACGCTCGCCGCCGGTGCCAAGGCCAAGCAAATGAAGGCCGAAGGCATCGCCGTTCACGATTTCAGCCTCGGCGAACCCGACTTCGCTACGCCCGAACATATCTGCGCCGCCGCCGTGCGCGCCATGCAAAAAGGCCATACACGCTATACGCCGGCCTCCGGCATTCCCGAACTACGAAATGCCGTCGCACGCAACTATCAGACGACCTACGGCATCTCTTATACGCCGGAACAGGTGGTTATCTCCAACGGGGCCAAACACTCGCTGCATAACGCCCTGGCCGCCACCGTCGGACCCGGTGACGAGGTCATTATTCCGACACCGTACTGGGTCAGCTATAGCGATCTCGTGCAGATGACCGGCGCACGCTACGTCCTCGTACCGACGAACATGGAGACGGGCTTCAAGATGACGCCCGACCAGCTGCGCGCCGCCGTAACGCCGCGCAGCCGGCTGCTGATGCTCAACTCGCCGAGCAATCCGACCGGCTCCGTCTACACGCGGCAAGAGTTGGAAGCGTTGGCCGATGTGGTGCTGGAGAAAAATCTGGCCGTTCTCAGCGATGAGATTTACGAACGGCTGGTGTTCGGCAAGGCGCAGGCGACATGCTTCGCCACGCTGCGACCGGGCTTGGCCGAACGCACCATCACCATCAGCGGAGCGAGCAAGACGTATGCCATGACCGGCTGGCGTGTCGGCTGGGCGGCGGGGCCGACGGCGATCATCAAGGCGATGGGCAACATTCAGAGCCAGCAAACCGGCTGTCCGTGCAGCATCAGTCAATATGCGGCCGTCGCCGCGCTCGAAGGCGATCAAGAGTGCGTCGAACACATGCGCCGCGAATTCGAGGTACGGCGCGATCTTGTGTGCGATCGGCTCAAGAAATTGCCGGGCGTGAAGAGTTTCGTGCCGGAAGGGGCGTTCTATGCCTTCTTCGATGTGTCAGCCCACTTCGGTCGAACCCTGGCCGGACGGCAAGTTGCCGACTCGACTAGCTTCTGTCAGGCAGCCCTGGAATGCGCCCATGTCAACGTGGTCACGGGTGCTGCTTTCGGTGCTGAGGGCTATGTACGGTTGTCCTATGCCACCAGCCGCGAACAGTTGCAAGCGGGACTGGATCGATTGGAACAGTTTCTGCGTTAGTCCATAGTCCGTAGTCCGTAGTCCGCAGCAAAATAGAACGATGGTTTTTGCTGCGGACTGCGGACTACGGACTATGGACTATGGAGTGAATCATGTTGCTCCTCAACGAAGACGATGTACGCCGATTGCTGACGATGGATCTGGCGCTGGAAGGCGTCGAGCAGGGACTGCGCAAGCTGGCCCTCGATGAAGCGCAGAACACACCGCGCGCGCGCGTGCAGACCGATCATGCTATGCTGCACATCATGTCGGCGGCCGCGAAGTCGTTGGGCGTCATGGGCGCCAAGCTGTACTCGACCAGCCGTAAGCACGGCGCACGCTTCGTTCTGCCGTTGTTCGACGGTAAGACCGGCGCTTTGCTGTGTCTGATGCAGGCCGACTATCTGGGGCAGATGCGCACGGGCGCGGCCAGCGGTGTCGCCACGAAATACATGGCCCGGCCGGACGCTACCGAGGTCGGCGTCTTCGGCAGCGGTAAACAGGCCCGCACGCAGGTACAGGCTATTTGCCGAGTGCGGCGCATTCGCCAGGTGCAGGTTTACAGCCCCAATGAGGAACGCCGGCGTCAGTTCGCCGCCGAGATGAGCGAGAAGTGTCAGATTGATGTGATCCCGGTGCCGCGGCCGGAGATGGCCGCCGAGAAGAAAGACATCATCATCACGGCGACAACCAGCCGCGAGCCGGTACTCAACGGCCACTGGATCGCCGAGGGCGCGCATATCAACGCCGTCGGCTCGAACTTTCTGGGCAAGGCCGAACTGGACGCCGCGGCCGTGCGTCGCTGCGCGGTCGTCGTGGTGGATAGTAAGGATCAGGCCCGCCTTGAGGCAGGCGATTTTCAGCAGGCGCTCGACGATGGCTCGCTGCATTGGGCGGACGTGCGCGAGTTGGGGCAGGTCATCGTGGGTCGCTATCCTGCCCGCAAACATCCGCCGGACGTGACGTTGTTCAAATCGCTGGGCATCGCCATCGAGGATGTGGCCGTGGCCGCGCGCGTCTACGCACGCGCCGTCGCGGAGGGCGTCGGGAAATGGGTAGAGTGGTGAGCGACCAGCCCGGAGCGCCAGCGACGGGTTCGCCCCGTCGCTGGCGCTCCGGGCTGGTCGGGTTCGCCCCGTCGCTGGCGCTCCGGGCTGGTCGGGTTCGCCCCGTCGCTGGCGCTCCGGGCTGGTCGCTTAATACGTCATTTCCAGACCGAACGTGATTCCCTGCGCCCAGAAATTGGTTTCGTTGAAGACCGGAGCCGGGTGCTTGCCGGGAACCGGCGCCGGTTCGGGGTTGAGCGGGAAGTTCGGAATCTGCGTCACGTCCAGGCTGCGATCAATCGAGGTGCCGGGCCGAATGACGTTGGTCCAATACAGGAAGTTGTAGCCGACGAAGCCGCGTAGCCCCGGCAGAATCTGATAGCCCACGTTCACGCCGATCTGCGGCACAAAGCTGAACGCGCTGTGGTGGAAATGGCCGATGTTGCTTGGCTCAGCGAGCAGGCCGCCCGTGAAGTTCTGCACCGTGCCGTTGGGAGCGACAAAACGCTGGCTGCCGCTGATGTCGAGCAGTTGCGAGTTGCCGCCGATGGCCAACTGACCACGTCCATCAATGCTCCAACGTCCCCAATACCAACGCGCATCCGCGCCGATTTGTCCGCCATAAAAATGATTCTGTGTGGCGAAGCTATCGCTGACGGTAATCGTCTGGCTGGTGAACGGCGGCGGAGCGGTCGAGAGTCCCTGGATGTCTTCCCGAATGGTGAGACTCTCATCGAGGTTGATATTGCGGAAGCCGGCGAAGGCGCTGATGCGGTAGTTGCAGCCACAACAGAGCAGACAGCGCAAATTGCCTTGCAAACCCCACAGCATCGTCGGCGCGTGAATGGTCAGCGCGCCGATCGCCACGCCGGGCGTAGCGGTCAACTGAGCCGACTCCTGATTGTTGTTCGCCTCCAGGAACGGCCGACCGATGACCGGGTTCGTGAACGAGTCGGTCGTGAAGTTGCTCGCACGCGGACCGAGGAAGAAACCACCCACCTCAATGGCCTTCGTCTGATTACAATCCAGCCAGTAACCGGCCCAGAAGCGACCTCCGGAAAAGGGACTGTTGCCATTGAGCGAATTGCCGCCGAACAGAACCGTCGTGGTCGGCGCTCCCAGAATGCCGGAATCGTTCGGGGAACTGGTGGTGGCCAGCACCGGAACCGGATCGCCCTTGATCCACCATAAGAGGTATTCACCCCCGACGTAGAAACGGCGGCGGTTCAAGGGACTGGCGGCGGCAGTGAAGGCTGTAGGATCTTCTCCCTCCAATACCGGTTCGTGGGACGAGGGGCCATCCCAGTTGGCGTTCCAGTTGGGCGTCATGGCGGAGGTATCGGGAACGACGGCCAGGGGTTGAGGAACCTGGGCCGAGGTGCGCAGGATGGAACCCAAGGGAGGGCGCGGCGGAGCCGACGGCCGCAGCAGGCGATCGACGGCGAATACGCTCTCGGTTGTCTCTTCGGCGTCATCGGCCGCCGCCGGTACCGAGGTCGAAAGCGGCGCGCTGACCGCGATAATCTCCGGCGCTGGACGGGATGGTTTCGGTCGGGGCGAGGGTTCCGCGCGAGGTTCCGCAACCTCGAAGCTAACGGGAAGGATGCCACCGGACAGCGCCGCCGGCGATATCGAGGGATACCGAGACTGGCTCTTTACCGGGACGGGCCGGTCGAGCGTGGCTCCCGGAGTCTCTTCGCTGGGCGGAATGGCCACCGCCCGCCAGCGCACGTCTTCGGCGAGTAGTTCCGAACCCCGAACGAACAGGGCGAGGACCAGTCCCCCAATCCAAAGGCCGTTCTTCATGATGTCCTTACCCCCTCGAATCGGCTCACCGCGACCAGCGCGGTCCACGACGGAACGAACTCCGCCGTGAGGCAGTTCGGCCCAGCCGATCTCGGCTGGCGGCACGCACTACCCTCCCTCGGAGATTCTTTCGGCTAACCGGCACGAGAAAAAGAAATGATTCCTCCCGTGCAATCGTCGCGACGGGGCGCGCGGGAGCTAGCGCGTTTCGTGCAGAATCGCCAGATTGAAGCGCGGAGAAGGCCCGCATTCCCCGGATGTTTCCCTATTTTCCCCAGTTCGACAGGCGTGAGGGATTGGACTTCTCTCACGCCGGTTCATCGTGGTAAGAACATGGTCCGCCAGTTCGCTCCTGGCACTCGCCCCCAGACCCAAACACGGAACATGGATGGGAAAGGAGTCCTATGTGGATGAATGCGAATCAGACCTCCCGCGGTCGCCGCTTTCTCCCCCTCCTCATGGTCTGCTGCGGTTTCGCCGGCTTCTCGGCGTCTGCCCATGCCGACATGTTGAGCAGTCATCTCACCGACAAGGCGATGCCCAGCCAGGCCGAGGCCCTCGCCGGCCGTCTGTCGGTGCATGTGGTCTATCGATCGCGGTACGATGAGGTGACAAGAGACGGTGCCGAGGACATCGAGCGCGGCACGCTTGGGGCGTCGCCGGTGTTGGCTCTTATCCTGGTGTTGCCGCCGGGAACCCGGCCGGTCGTGAGCAGTCCACCACCGCCGCCTCCGCCGCCACCTCCTCCACCACCGCCACCGCCGCCTCCGCCGCCGCCACCGCCCGACGGCCCTCCGCCGAATACACCACCGCCGATCAACAATCCGGAGCCAGCGAGCCTGATCCTGGCTCTGACCGGCTCGGCGACGGCGGCGCTACTGACCCTGGTCCGTCGCCGTCGCAAAAGGGTGGCGGGGATGGAAACGGTGTGACCTCACCTTGCCAGCCCGCAGCGCCAGCAAGGGAACCCTTGCTGGCAAGGTGACGTTCGTTATCAACGAAAAAGTACAGCGGCGTCAGACAGGTCTTTTCGACCGTGCCTGACGCCGCTGTACTTTCCACTCGCTCTCGATTTGTTCGATCCGAATGGGTTTATCTTCTGGGTCTCACGGGCTTGCTTCCGGCAGGTTGAGGAGCGTTGCGGCCGCCCTGCCTTGGCCCGAATGGATTGCTGAGGGTGCGTCCCTGATTGGGGCCACCGAAATACGAACCGGTGTAGCCGAACGCCGTGGCATGGCCGGTTGAGGAGAGCGGCCTGTCAAAATCTTCTTCGACTCCCGGCCGCCGAGGAAGCAGATTCGTTATCCCCTGGATCGAACCAAAGATCTGCTTGCGATCCTCCCGCCGCTGGAACTCAGGCAGGACGCGGCCGTAGTAATTGGCTGCGGCGTCACCAGGGTTCAGCATGTTGAGGTAAGGGCTGAGTTGCGTGTGATAACCGAGGCCAAAACGCGGTTGCTGGAAGGGATACGTGTTCTGAGCCATGGCGGGAGCGACGGTTCCCGCCAGCAGAGCGAACAGAGCGGCGAGCGGAGCCAGGATAAGACGCTTCATGACATTTCTCCTGTGCGAGGTCGAGGCGATCTGCTCTCTGTCCAGCGTACCCGCCTCGCCTTCATCGGACAAGACTTCGCTCCACTCGTGCGGTTCCTATATAGCCCCCGGCTTGCCGGGGACTATATAGGAACCACCGCTAAACAAGGAAACGTCTGCCTACGCATCCGCTACCGGATGCCGCTGAGACCGCTGAGGCCGCCAAGGCCGCTGCTGGTGCCGTTCTTGATGGAGTTAACCGTGCTGGCACCCAGCAAGGTTGCACCGAAACCACGCAGAACCGGTGACAACCGCTTGGACAGCCACGTATCGGCGCGAATCCAGGCATCGGACTGCACGTAGACGCGATCGCCGGGGAATATCTGGTAATTGGTGGCGCTCTCGCCGCATTCGGTCACGCCCTTCCAGTTCACCGGCATCACCTTCGGCGGTTGGCCGGCGCGAGTGGCGCGAGCGACCCAAATCTTTTTCTTGGAAGAAACCGCCGGCAATCCGTTCACCTTGGCGATGGCGTCCAGCACGGTTTCGTTGCCCGTGATCGGAATCGGGTAGACCTGCTGGCCATAGCCGCCGCCGTCGGTGATAACGTAATATACCTTGCTGTTGTAGCTGAGTACGTCCACTTGCAGCTCTTTCTTAATCATTTCCGTGCCGCTGAAGTGTTCTCTCCAGACCGTACCGCCAATCTCGTCCTTCAGTTCCTTGCCGTTTTCATCGACGGCCTTCATGCCTCTCGATAGACCGGGCATAATCTCCAGCAGGCGAGCAGCCACCGCGTCGGCGATCTGATCGAGAGTCATGCCCACCACGCGGATTTTGCCGTAAATGCCCAGGTTAATCGTTCCATCCGGCGCGACCAAGTGCTGTCCCTCAATGCGTTGGAGCCGCAGCGTCACATTGTCCGAAGCCTGGATAAGCAGAATATCCGGCGGCTCAACCACATAGGGAGGCAGGGGCATTTTCTCGAACTCGCGGGGCATGGTCGGTCCTCCCATCGGATGCGCCGCCTGCATGGGATCGGCGTAAACAACGGTCGGTTGCTGCCCTCCCAAGGGGCGTGGCGGCGGAAGCGTGATGTTGCTGGCCGGGGGCGCGGCATTGCCGAGTTTGTCGTCGATCATCGGTCCGCTGCCGATGAAGATCCCCGAAGGCGAACCAGCCGGCATGGGCGCGGCGACCGGACTGCGAACCGGCACCAAGCGTCCGCTACTGCTTAGGTCGGGACCATACGCGGATTGCTCGGCGCTGACGCGCTGCACGGGCTGCCAGGAACTGGCGATGACCGTGCGATTCCCCGCCGATTGACCGGCGGGCACGGGTTGCAGCGTGACCGGCCCCGGTCCTCGGACGGCGGTTGGCGTCGGCGCGAAGCCGGCGATGGGTTGCGATTGATCGACGGCCATTGTTCCCGGATTGCCGTGCCGCGAGAACAGTCCGCTTGTTATCTGGCCGGTGTTGGGGCTGGCGAAGGCGTCATGGTCGGACGGATGCGACTGGCAGCCGGCCCCGGCCATGAAAAGGCTGGCGAGGGCGGCCGTCCCAGCCAGGAGCGATCCTCGGCTTCTGACAGGCATGTCCCGATCCTCAGGTGTGGGATTCGCGGCATCAATGGCGGTACGGCAAGGTGCAGAATGCTTCCACTGAAAGGCATGCGCGCGAAATCCTATCCGCACCCTTCCATGGGTACATTCTGGGAGGGGAAGGCAATCCATCCCACCCATCGAACATATCGGTGAAATGGGGGGCTTGGTATGAAACGGCCTTGCCTGAAGTCCGCAGTCCCACCGTTCCGCGCCAGTTACGACTGGTATTTCACGGGTCTTTTACCGCGATGACTCTATTTTACTCATTTCGACAGGCTTGCCCTGTCCGCCCGCAGCGCCGGCAAGGGAATCTCTTATGATGGCCACGGACGGGCAGGGGCACCCATCTTTTTTCCTCTCCCCACTTGAACACGCACGAACCTGTCTTGACTCTCGGTATCCACCAACAGTACACTCCCCTTTCGCCAAGAATCGTCTCGGAGCGGATCGCTTCGGGGCATTGACATGTGTTCATGAATGGACTCCGGAATCAGGCGGAGGGGCGGATTCGTCGCCGCGGTCTGGCATGGGATGCCAATCGCCGCAACTTTCTTCCCTCCTTTCGCGAACCCAGCTGATTCCGTGGCGGCCCGGCTCGACCACCCGGCACCCGGTGGTTCGTCCGATCCGGTCCGCCTCACCATGGAAAGGATGCCATGACTTCTCCGACTGCCACCCCTTCGTCTCGGTCGTTCACCCCGTTGCTTCCCGTCCTCGTCGTGTTCGGATGCCTCACCTGGGCGTTCTGGAGTACACTGACGGAACTGGCCCATGTCTGGAAGACATCCGATCAATATTCACATGGGTTTCTGGTGCCCGTCTTCGCGGCGCTACTGCTCTGGCTGCGGCGTCAGCGATTGGACGCCTCAAAGGTTCGGCCCAATCCGGTGATGGGAGGACTGCTGCTGGCGCTGGGCATCGGCCTGCGTTTGGCGGGCGTCCACTGGTATTATCTCTGGCTGGATACCATCTCGATCTTGCCGTGTGTGGCCGGCGTGTGCTGGCTGATGGGCGGTTGGACGGCCTGGCGCTGGGCTTGGCCGGCGGTCGTTTACCTGGCCTTCATGATTCCGCTGCCATACCGCGTGGCCACGTCCATGTCGGGGCCTTTGCAGAGTTTGGCCACGATAACCAGCACGTTCATCATGCAGGCCATCGGTCTGCCGGCCCTTTCGGAAGGCAACGTCATCGTCCTCAACGAGGCCCGTATCGGCGTCGTCGAGGCATGCAGCGGCCTGCGTATGCTCGTCGTCTTCGTCGCCCTGTCGGCGGCGATGGCCCTGCTGACGCGCCGGCCGTGGCTGGACAAACTCATCCTGCTGTTCAGCGCCATCCCCATCGCCATCGCGTCGAACATCCTGCGCATCACGATGACCGGCATTCTGCATGAGACGACCAGCAGCGAAACGGCCAATGCGTTCTTTCACGATCTGGGCGGCTGGCTGATGATGCCGCTGGGTTTGCTGATGCTGGCCGTGGAAGTGAAACTCCTGTCCTATCTGTTCGTCGATCCGCCGCCCGCGCCGCCGCGTGTGGTCCGCGATCCGGCGCTGCGGCGTGTGCGAAGGCAACCGCCGGTGCGGAGCCGTCAGGCTCGACCGGCACCGACGCCGTCACGCCAACCGGAACCCCCAGCCGTGGCGGTCAACCCGACCACGGAGAGGGGTTGAGCAATCCTCAATCGCTGGAATGATGCAAACCAGCCCGGAGCGCGAGCGACGGGTTGGGTTGTTGCAACCCGTCGCTCGCGCTCCGGGCTAGTACTGTAAGAAACGCGCGTTCGCTCGGAGAATGGATCCGCTATTAGGGCGATCCGCTTACTCCGTTTATGTGAAGGAATTCACTCGGATAGGGAGATCCAACCGTGATTCCGCAGGATGCCAGTTTCCCGGACCCCGCCAAGAACCCGCCGCCCAGTCGCCGCAATGCCCAACCCGTGGCCGGGCGCATCGAACCACCACGTCGTGGCACGGTGAGCGATCTGCACACCGCCGCGGCGCCGGCGGCGCTATCGTCGTCGCCGGATATGAGTTCGTATTTGCAGGCGCTGCGTCGCCGCTGGATTGCTGCCGCCTCACTGGGAGGAACGCTCGCCATCCTGGCGGCGCTGGCCGCCTGGTTCTTGCTGTCGCCGAAATACATCGCCTTCGGAAAAGTGCGCGTCGCCTACGAGGATCCGGGGTTTTCCAAACAGGCCGGCGGCAGCCGCGGTGACTTCCTCACGTACCTGAAGACACAGTCGGCTTACCTGATGAGCCGGCCCGTCGTCTCGGCGGCGCTGAAACGCGACGAGATCAAGCGCCTCAATCTCGAAGCCATGACCGGCAAGGATCCGGCTCAATACATCGAGGAAGACCTCAAGGTCAATTTCCAGGACAATCAGGAATTGGTGGAAGTTACCTTCAGTTCTCACGATCCCCAAGTTTCGCTCGCCATCGTCAAGGCCGTTATCGAATCCTACATGGATGAGATCGTCTATGCCGAGTCGCAAAGGCGGGAACGCGACGTTGCCGAGTTGAACAAGGTGCTGGACGCCGCGAACGCAACGCTCAAGCAAAAACAGGACAGTCTGGCCCAGATGACGAAATCGGCCGGTAATATTGATCCGCAACTGGTGCCGCTGCGTCTGAGTGAACTGCAAATGAGCATCCGCGAGGCCAACAGTCAGCGAAGCAAACTCCGTCTCGACGTGAGGACAGCGGATGCGGATCTGGTCAACCATGAAGCGCGCATGAAGAGCATCGAGAAGTCAGCCATTTCTCCGGCCGCGATCGAGATCGCTCTGAGGACCGATCCGGCCGCGCAGAATCTCAAAGGGATCATCAAGCATTGTCAGGACATCATCGACGACTTCGAGCAGAAAACGCCGGGCCGAATGTATCCGTCCCTCCTCGCCAACAAGGACCGGATGAGAGCCGCGCACGCGAAGCTCAAAAAGCGGACCAAGGATCTGAAAGTCGAGATGGCCGCGCAAGCGGAAACGGTCGGTGCGGGTAGCCGCGAGGAAATGGAGTTCGTTCGGGGCACGAAACAGACGGCCATCACGGCCATGAAACAACGCATCGAGGAACTGGGCCAAGAACTTGTGTCCTTGAACAAAGAATTCGGGCAGATCAAACTGGCGGATGGTCAGGATCGGCTGCGCCAGGCGATCAGCCAGGAGGAACTGTTCGTCAACGAACTGACTCGTGAGGTGAGGAAGAAGCAGGTAGACTTGGTGGCGGGTTCGCGCGTCAGCAAGGCGCAGGACGCCGAGCTACAGAAGAAGGACATGAAGAAGCAACTTCTCGGCACGGCCGTCTCGCCGGTAGTCGTGCTATTGGCCGCGTGCATGGGCGTGGCGTGGATGGATGTACGGCAGCGCCGCATTCGCTCGGCCGGCGAGGTGTCGCGCGGTCTGGGTATCCGCGTCGTCGGCGCGGTGCCGAGTCTGCCTCATCTGGAACGCCATCTGATTGGGCCGAACGGCGAGCCGGACTTGGAAGGCCATCCGGCTCTGGAGTCGATCGACGCCATCCGCACGCTGCTCTTGCGCGACGCCGACGCCGAGGCGACGCGCGTCGTCATGGTCACCAGCGCCACCATCGGCGAGGGCAAGACGACCGTGGCCAGCCATTTGGCCAGCAGCCTGGCGCGGGCCGGCCGCAAGACGCTGCTTATCGACGGCGATCTGCGGACGCCGTCTGCTCATCAGTTGTTCGAACTGCCGATGCAGCCGGGTTTCAGCGAGGTGCTGCTCGCCGAGGTCGAGCTAACCGACGCCGTGCAGCCGACCACGCTGGATGGTCTATCGTTCATGGCGGCCGGTCAATGGGACCGCGAGGTGCTGCAAGCGCTGGCCCGCGATGGGCTGGAAGGCATCTTCGAGAAACTGCAAGAAGAGTTCGATTTCGTCGTGATCGATTCGCATCCGGTGCTGCCGGCGACGGATTCGCTGCTGATCGGCCAGCGTGCCGATGCGGTCATCCTCTCGGTGTTGCGTGAAGTGAGCCAGATGCCGCGTGTGTATGCGGCATCGCAACGGCTGAGTACGCTAGGCATTCGTGTGCTGGGGGCGGTCGTCAACGGTGCCGACCCCGAAGAGGCGTTGGCCGCCACCGCCAGCGCTCGTATGGTCGCTCATTAATTTTCCCCGGTCGCCAGTCCGCAGCGCCAGCAAGGGAACGTCCCTTGCTGGCGCTGCGGACTGGTAAAAACAAGGAACACAACCATGATGCGATGGTTTGCCGCTCTGACAGGCTCCGCCGCTTTGATCGCTTGCGGTATCGTTCACGGCTTCTGGACCGATCGCTGGCTCCCGCCCGTCGAGACGGCGCAAGCGGCCGATCGCCTGGAAACGGTACCGCTGGAGTTGGGCGAGTGGGATGGAGAAGTGATCGCGGTGAAGTCCGGTGAGGCGGGCGCCGGCGTGGCCGGTTGCATCCGCCGCCGCTACGTGAATCGCAAGACGGGTGCGGAGGTTTCGCTGTTTCTCGTGTGCGGCCGATCCGGTCCGGTATCGATCCACACGCCGGAAGTCTGCTACGGCGCCAGCGGCTTCATGGTCGGCAACAAGAGCCGTTTCGAGGTGAACGAGACCGGCGACAACATGTGGAAGACCGACGCCATCCGCGCCAGCGCCACCGAGGAAACGCGCCTGCGCCTGTACTGGGGTTGGAACGGCGGCAACGGCTGGACAGCGTCGAACGATGCGCGTCTGCAATTTGTCGGCGGCGCGGTGCTGCATAAACTCTACATCGTGCGCGAACTAAACAGTCTGAATGAGTCCAGCCGGACGGAGCCGTGCGAGGAGTTCTTGCGTGTGCTGCTACCGGCTTTGCGGAAGACCTTGTTTATTCCCGCTTCGTAGCTCGATTTTGCCAGCCCGCAGCGCCAGCAAGGGTAATGAGAACCCCTTGCTGGCGCTGCGGGCTGGCAAAATTGAGGAAAACTACGAAAGTGCGTCCTCGTCGATGGATCGGCGCGGGCGTGGCGTTCCGATCGCCTATTGTCCTTTGCATGGAGGCGAATCCTTTGCCAACCAACATCAATTATCAACTGGCCGACAACGACACGGCCGATACACGGAATAAAACTTCGGCCACGACGCTGCGTTTCCGGCGTGAGCGCTTGCCCATCGGTCGCGAGCCGGTTCGCCCGCTGCGTCACCGCTGGTATCTCTCGTGCAAGAACGCCGCCGATTTCGTCCTGGCCGCGCTCTTGACCGTGCCGGCCGTGCCGCTCATCTTCCTGGCCGCGCTGCTCGTTCGCCTCACGTCGCGCGGACCCGCCTTCTACACGCAAACGCGGGTCGGCATGAATGGCCGGCTGTTCACGATCTGGAAGATTCGCTCGATGATCCACAACTGCGAATCGCTGACCGGCGCACGCTGGTCCATCCCCGGCGATCCGCGCGTCACCCGCGTCGGCGCGTTCCTGCGTGCCAGCCATCTCGACGAACTGCCGCAGTTGTTGAACGTGTTGCAGGGCGAAATGAGTCTGATTGGGCCGCGCCCGGAACGTCCCGAATTCGTGCCGGAACTGGAGCGCGAACTGCCCGGTTACTGGCAACGCCTGGCGGTTCGTCCCGGCGTGACGGGATTGGCTCAGGTGCAATTGCCGCCCGATTCGGACCTGACGAGCGTGCGCCGCAAGCTGGCTCACGATCTGTATTACATTCGTCATCTCAGTCCGTGGCTCGATGTGCGTCTGCTGTTCTGCACGGCCTTCTACGCCATGGGTCTACCGTTCGGCATCGCCGGCAAACTACTCGGCATCCCCGACGGCGACACAGTGGAAGAGGCCATGAACGACGTGCTGGGTGACCTGCAAGCGCCCCACGCTCGTCTCAGCGCGTAGAAGAGTGGGCAATCCGTTCCCTCGGGGGTGAACACGATGCACGAAACCATCGGACAACCACGCAATCGACGACCGGAACAGGCATCAATCCGCCTCGCCCTGGATACAGATGCTTCGCCGCGCCCGTTCATTTCCGTCATCGTCCCAGTGCGCAACGAAGCGGCGTTTATCGCCGACACCTTGCAGCAATTATTGGGGCAGCGCTACGACGCGGATCGTTTCGAGGTGATCGTCGCCGACGGCTGCTCGACCGACGACACGCGCACCATCGTGGCGGCTCTTCAATCCGAGCATGCCAACTTGCGTTTGCTCGACAATCCGCGGCGCTGGTCGAGCGCCGGCCGCAATGCCGCCGTGCGGGCGTCGCGTGGCGACATCCTTTTGCTCATCGACGGCCATTGCGAGTTGAGCAATCCCGATTATCTGCAAAACCTCGCGGATGCATTCGTTGACAGCGGCGCCGATTGCGTGGGCCGGCCACAACCGCTGGATGTGACGGGTGCCAACCGCGTACAGCGAGCTATCGCCGCGGCACGGGCGTCGCGGCTCGGCCATCATCCGGCCTCGCACATTTATTCGGATCGCGAAGGTTTTGTCCAACCACAGAGCGTGGCGATCGCCTATCGTCGCGGCGTTTTCGAGACGGTCGGCCTGTTCGACGAAACTTTCGACGCCTGCGAGGATGTGGAGTTCAATCATCGCGTGGCGCGGGCTGGCTTGCGCTGCTGGTTCACGCCGCGCGTGCAAGTGCATTACTATCCGCGTGCCAGTCTGACCGGACTGTTTCGGCAAATGGTGCGTTACGGTCGCGGCCGGGTTCGCCTGCTGCGCAAGCATGCCGATACGTTTTCGCTGCCGGGCTTTGTACCGGCCGCATTCCTGGCCGGCGTCGTCGCGGGGCCGCTGCTGGCATGCGTGAGTTCGCTGCTGGGCCTGCTGTACCTGGGCATCCTCGGCGTGTATGCGACGACGCTGCTGCTGTTCAGCCTCGCCCTCAGCATGCGTGAGCGCGATGCACGGTTGTTGCCGGTTTTTCCGCTGGTTTTCCTGGCGATTCACGCCGGAGCCGGCGCGGGGGTGTGGTGCGAGTTATTTCGCGGCGGACGCCGAACGCCCGTCCAAGTCGTTCCCACGCGGATGACCCGAAAACAAGCGGCCTGATGGAAAGGAGTCCATGCCGATGAACACTCGCGTGCAACTCCTACCGGAGAGCGGCAGGACGGCAGCGCCGATCCGTGAATTATTTGAGATACCCGCGATGCTCAATGCCTTGACAATCGACGTGGAGGATTACTACCACGTCTCCGGTTTCGATCATTGCGTGTCGCGCGAAGAATGGGATGATTTTCCTTCGCGTGTCACCGACAGCACGCATCGCGTCCTCGATCGGCTGGCCGAGGCCGAAGTGCATGGGACGTTCTTCGTCCTGGGCTGGGTGGCCGAGCGTCAACCGGGATTGGTGCGCGCCATCCATGCGGCCGGACACGAGGTCGGCTGTCATGGCTACTCTCACCGCCTCATCTACGAGCAGACGCCGCAGCAATTTCGCGTCGATCTGCGTTTGGCCCGGCTGGTGTTGGAGGACATTCTCGGCGAAAAGGTCATGGCCTATCGCGCGCCGAGTTTCTCGATCACACGGCGTTCGCTGTGGGCGCTGGATATTTTGCTGGAGGAAGGTTTCCTCTTCGATTCGAGCATCTATCCGACGCATCACGATCGCTACGGCATTCCCGGCACGCCCTTGGAACCGCATACGATTGAGCGCCCGGAAGGAACACTCTGGGAGTTTCCTCCTCCGGTATGTCGCTTGATGAAGTATCCCTTACCCGTCGGCGGCGGCGGCTACTTCCGTCTGTATCCGTACCCGCTGACGCGCCGCGGTCTGCGAGCGATCAACGCCGCCGGTCGGCCATTTGCCGTCTATCTGCATCCGTGGGAGTTCGATCCCCAGCAACCGCGCTTCCGTCCGGGCATGATGCGAGCCTTCCGTCACTATGTCGGGCTGAACCGCACGGAAGATCGCCTGGTGCAACTCCTGAAGGATTTTCGCTTCGGGACGATGTCGGAATCGTTGGCCGCGTGGTTGCCGGACGGACAACGGCGGGCGCTGGCGGCATGAGAAGAATGACAGACTGAGAGGCACTAACCAAATGGCGAGCCTCCCGCGTGAGCGGGGGGAGTGTTTGCTGCTTCCTCCCCCCGCTCACGCGGGAGGCTCGCCAAAAGGGGAGTTTTCGGTTTGAAACATGCCACCACAACCTTACGAGACTGACTCTAAGAGGAACACTTGATGCGAACCGTGAGACAAACATCGACTTCCCAGCGGCCCGAACCGGCCGTGCGTCCGCTGCACGTCGTGATGGTGGATGAGGAATTGCCTTATCCGCCGACCTCCGGCAAACGCATCCGCACGCTTAATCTGACGCTGCGTTTGGCGCGACGGCATCAACTGACCTACGTATGTCACCGCAATGCGGACGCCGAGGAAGCACGGCAGGCGGCCGCATTCTTCGCCGAACACGGTATCGAAACCGTGGTCGTTGATCGGGCGGTTCCCACGAAATCCGGTGTGCGTTTTTACGCGCGGCTGGCCGCCAATCTTCTGTCGTCGCTGCCCTACTCGGTGGCCACGCACACGAGCCTGGCCCTGCGGCTCGCGCTGGCGGAACACGCGGCCAATCATCCGGTGGACGTGTGGCACTGCGAATGGACACCCTATGCCGAGGCACTGCGCGGCATCGCCCACAGCCGGCGTGCGGTGATCGCACACAATGTCGAGTCGGTCATCTGGCAGCGCTATTACGAGACGGAAACCAACGCGCTGCGTCGCTGGTACATCGGCCGGCAATGGCATAAGTTCCAGCGCTTCGAGCGACGGGTGCTGAGCGAAGTCGAACGCACCGTCGCCGTCAGCGATGTGGACGCGCAGCGATTCCGCGAGGACTTCGGCGTAGCGCGGGTGGATGTGGTGGAGAACGGCGTCGATACCGCGTATTTCCAGCCGCAAGCGTATCGCCGTGAAGCGAACAACCTCCTTTTTCTCGGTAGTCTCGACTGGCGTCCGAACCTCGACGGCGTGCAACTGCTGCTCGATCGCGTCTTCCCGGCCGTTCGCGTGGCCGAGCCTTCGGCGCGGTTGTCTCTGGTCGGTCGCAATCCGCCGGAGTCGCTGCGCCAACAGGTCGCCGCGATGCCGGGCGTCGAACTGCATGGCAGCGTGCCGGACGTGCGGCCGTATCTGGCGAATTGTGGGTTGCTCGTCGTGCCGCTGCGAATCGGCGGCGGTTCGCGCCTCAAGATTCTCGAAGCGCTGGCGAGTGGAACGCCCGTTGTTTCAACGCGAATCGGGGCCGAGGGATTGTGCTTAGAAGCGGGGCGGGATCTCACGGTTGTCGAAGAGATTGACGACTTGGCCGGGGCGCTGGTGACGGCGATGCGCGATCCCGAGAGCATGCTGACGCAGGCCGAGCGCGGTCGGGAGAAGGTGCTGGAACAATACGATTGGGATCGACTTGCCGAGCAGCTTGAACAGGTGTGGATGCAGTGTGCCACGGAATCGGGGGATCGTCAGGCCGACTGCGGCCTGCGGGAGAGGTCATCGCCATGAATGTCGTTCACTTGACCGCGTCCACGTTTCACGGTGGACCGGAGCGGCAGATGTTGGGCCTGGCTCACAGTCTAGCCGATAGGGATCAAACCGTCTTTTTGTCGTTCGCCGAGAGCGGCCGTTGCCGGCAGTTTTTGAGTACGGCGCGCCATCACGGTTTCGAGGCAGTGGGCCTGAATTATGACACGCCGCGTCTGTGGGCGGCCGCGCGCGAAATCACCGAACACCTGGAGCGCTTTGAAGCCGATGTGCTGTTTTGTCACGGGTACAAGGCGAACTTGTTGGGGCGAATCGCGGCACGGCGGCGAAAGATTCCGGCCATCGCCGTCGCCCGTGGCTGGACGGGCGAGAGCTTCAAAGTGCGTTTCTACGAACGGCTTGATCGTTTCCATATGCGCTGGATGGATCGTGTCGTGTGCGTCTCGGAAGCCCAGGCCGCGAAGGTGCGCCGCGCCGGCGTGCGGGCGGAACGCGTGAACGTCATTTACAATGCCCTCGATCCGGCGCGCTTCCACGAACCGGATGTTCGTTACCGCGCCAAACTGCTGCGTTACTTCCGCCAACCGCGAACGCACCTGATTGGCGCGGCGGGCCGGCTCAGCCCGGAGAAGGGTTTTGACGTGTTCGTGACGGCGGCCGAGCAGGTGCTGCGCACGCATCCGTCGGCCGGCTTCGTGCTGTTCGGCGAGGGGGCGGAACGAGCGCGTTTGCAGCAACAAATCAATGCGGCCGGGCTGAATCAGACCGTTATCCTGTGCGGTTTCCGGGCGGACCTGGATCGCTTTCTGCCGCACTTCGATCTGCTGGTGCTGCCGTCGTACACCGAGGGATTGCCCAACGTCGTCCTCGAAGCGTTCGGGGCGGGTGTGCCCGTGGTCGCCACCGCCGTCGGCGGCACGCCGGAAGTGATCGAGGACGGCGTGAGTGGCTATCTTGTTCCGCCCGGCGATGCCAACACGATGGCCGAGCGCATCGACGAAGCGTTGACTTGCGGCGACAAACTGCCGGAAATGGGCCGCAAAGGCCGGCTGCGCGTGCAAGAGAAGTTCGGCTTCGAGACTCAGGCCAGACTGTACCGCGAACTGTTTGAGCAAGTCTGTCCCGAAGCGGCGGACGGTGAAGATTACATGGAGGAGACGGAATCGCCCGCGGAAAACGTCGAAAAGACGGCGACGATGCCGATGATCGCCATGGAACAAGACCTTCTCGAAGCAGGTTCGATATGCAACCGCTGACCATGCCGCAACAGACCGCTGCCCCGCGAACGACTTCTTCCCACACCTGGGAGGAACGCGCTGCGTCGCCGCGCCCGGTGCGTGTGTGCTTCCTCATCGACGAGTTGGCCACGGCCGGGACGGAGACGCAATTGCTGGCGTTGATTCGTCACCTGGATCGCCGGCGTGTGCGGCCGTATCTGGTTTTGCTGCGCGGTGACAACCCGGTGTCACAAGCGTTGGAGCCGGACCATTGCCCCATCCTGCGTCTGGGGGCTGGGGCGCTGCGTCATCCGGCCACCTTCGCGCGGGCCTGGCGTTTTATGCGATTCCTGCGGCGTGAACGCATTGATGTGTTGCAGGTGTATTTCCCGGACAGCACGTACTTCGGTCTGCCGGCGGCATGGCTGGCTGGCGTGAGGCATCGCGTGCGGACGCGCAACAATCTCGGCCATTGGCTGACGCCGCTGCATCGTGGTTTGGGGCGGATGTTCAACGCTCTAGCTACCCAGACGATCGCCAATTGCGCGGCGGCACGGCAGGCGCTTCTTGAAGCGGAACGACCCCGCCCGGAATCGGTCCTCGTGCTGCATAACGGTGTCGATCTGAGCCGTTTTCGCGACATGCCTTCGCTGGCGGCGCGGCCGGCGTCCGCGGAAAAGCGCGTCGGCGTGGTGGCAAATTTACGCTCGGTCAAGGGATTGGATGTGTTCGTGCGAGCGGCGGCGCAAGTGCGGACTCGGCATCCCCAAGTCATGTTCGAGGTGGCCGGCGAGGGCGAACTGCGGGCGGCATTGGAGCAACAAGCAGCGGCGGAAGGATTGGCGGAACGGTTCACCATTCTCGGCAGCGTGGCGGATGTGCCGGGTTTTCTCGGTCGTCTCGATGTGGCCGTGTTGTGTTCACACGCCGAAGGCATGTCGAACGCCTTGCTCGAATACATGGCGGCCGGTCGAGCGATCGTGGCCACGGCGGTCGGCGCGGCGACAGAGTTGATCGAGGACGGCGTACATGGCCTGCTTGTGCCGCCCGGCGATACGGGGCGGTTGGCCGAGGCAATGGGGCGTTTGCTCGACGATCCCAATTTGGCGCAACGGTTGGGCGACGCGGCGCGGCGGCGAACCCTGCAACGCCACAGCCGTGAGGCGATGGTGCGGCGATTCGAGGACTTCTACGAAGGGTTGATCCACGCATGAGCGACATCCTGACCGACATCCCCGGCAAACCAGGCCGTTTCTGGGGAGACAACACGACATTCATCGGCCCCAACAAGCCGCCGCCCTGGCTGCTGCGTCTAGCGGGGAAGCGCTGGGGCTACAACCTGACGGGCTTGCTGGCCGGACTGCGGATGTTCGCTCGGCGGCGGTACTGTCAAGGTGTTGTCACCGACGGCGGTTCGAGCGGTATGCTGTTCGCTTGGCTGCAAGCGCTATGCCCGTGGGGACGCAAGCCGCATGTGTTGGTCGATTGCCTGTGGGAACTACCTCAATCGCCGTTGCGGGCGTGGTTCAAGATGCTGCGCATCCGCCTGGCGGCTCGCTCCGTGCATCGCTTCGTGGTATGGGCCAGCCATGAAACGGAAGATTTCGCGCATGCGTTTGGAATCCCAAAATGGCAACTGGAGTACGTGCCCTTTCACCATACCCTGCACGATTACAGCTACGAAATCCGCGACGATGGTTATTTGTTCGCTGGCGGCAATTCCGATCGCGATTATCGCACACTCGTCGAGGCGGTGCGTTCGGTCAATATTCCCGTGTGGATCGCCCTGACCCAGCGCGACTTGCTCGCCGGCGTCGAGGTGCCGCCGCATGTCCGCGTCGAAGCGACGACGCCCGACGGCTTCCGGCAAGCGATGGCCGGGGCCAAATTCATCGTCGTGCCGATGCGAAAGGGTACGCTGCGCTCCGGCGGACAGCAAACGTGTTTGAACGCCATGCTGCTCGGCAAACCGACGATTGTTGTCGGCCGGCGCTGGGGCGTCGATTTCATCACGGACGGCGAGGATGGTCTTCTCGTCGATTATGAAGATCCGCAAAGTCTGCGACGAGCCATTCGCTGGGTACTCGACCACCCCGAAGCCGCTCGCCGCATGGGTGAGCGCGCTCGCGAGCGCGCCGCCTGGTTCACGACGGAACGCTGCATGCGCACCGTTCACAATCTCGTCACGGATACGGTGAGTAACGGGTCGCGCTCCCGGACGGATTCCTCAAACTCTCGGCAGGAGCTTACGCACGATGTACAAACATCCGGCAATCTTCGCTGATTCCGCCGCCGTCGCGCAGCCGGAGGCAATGGCTCGCCGAGTTAGCGCGGCGGAATCGCGGCCGCGCGTACTCCTCGTCGCGCGCTGGCCGGTCGGCGGCATCCGCACGCATTTGCTCTCGAACTACTCCGCGCTGAGCGAGGCGGGCTTTCGCTTCACTTTCGTCGGGCCAGCCAATGACTCGCTCGACAGTTTGCGCGCGGGTTTCGGCGACATCGAGGGCGCGGGGTTCATCGGCGTTCCGGTGGAAAATCGGCGTTGTCGTTTGTGGCCGGTGGTGCGCGGGTTGCTCCGCGAAGGGCGTTTCGGCTTGCTCCACTCGCACGGCGTTACGGCGGCGGCTCACGCGGCTCTCGCCAACCTCGGCGTCGGCGTGCCGCACATTGCCACGCTGCACGAACCGCTGCGGCCGACGCAGTTCCCCGGCTGGCTCGGGCGCCTGAAGCGCTGGACGCTGGCACGGGCGCTCGCTCAAGCCGATACGATCCTCACCGTCAGCGATGACGCGCAGGCGAACCTGCTGGAGCATTTTCCTGCCTTGTGCTCTCGCACCGATCGCCTCCTGACGGTGCCCAACGGCATTCATGCCCAGCACTACGCGGCTCCCGAAGGGTACGTGACGGAAACGCTGCGCGAGCGCTTGGGTTTGGATGCGCAGCCGTTTCTCATGGGTTTTTTAGGGCGTTTCATGCCGGAAAAGGGTTTCCCGATTTTGTTGGAAGCGGTGGAACGCCTGGCGCGGCAGGAGACGGTTCGGCCCTTCCATCTGGTTGCCTTCGGCTCAAGCGATTATCGCCGTGAGTATCAGAACACCATTCTGCGGCGCGGCCTGGAGAAGTTTATTAGCTTGCTCGACTTCGTGGCGGACGTGCAGCCGGTGTTGCGGCAACTGGATCTGGTCGTCGTACCGTCGCTGTGGGAAGCATCGTCGCTGGTGTCGATGGAAGCGATGGCCGCAGGCGTGCCGGTACTCGGTTCCGACTGCATCGGTCTGCGGGAAGTGCTGCGCGGTACACCATCGCGCATAGTGACGGCGAACGATCCAGCCGCGCTAACGGCGGGACTGCGGGCGGCGCTCGATGAACCGTGGACGCGGGCGGCGCGCGATTTCGCTCCGAAGGCGCAGGCGCGGTTCGACAATGGGCATTCGGTGCGGCGCTTGACGGCGTTGTTTGACTCGCTGGCCGCGCGGCCGAGAGCCACGCTGCAAGCGGCATAATTGGGATTATTGTCTCACGAGACCAACAGCATGATCTGGCTGCTCGGTGGATATATGTGGCTGTACGTGCATCGGCCGTTCGAGGTCTGGCCGATGCTCGGCGCCTTGCAAATTGAGCGCGTCTACATGTTCGTGATGCTCGTGGCGTGGATGGTCACGCCCAACAAGGGCTGGCTGCCTAACCGCATCCATTACGCGCTGGGCGTCTTCACGCTTCTCCTGACCGTATCCTGGCTACTCAGTCCCTACATCGACAAACCCATCTGCACAGACACCATCGAGAACTATTTCAAGGTGGTCGTTTTCTACGTGCTGGTCCTTTCGACCGTGCGCGATGAGCGCAGCCTGCGCCTGCTCATCATGCTGTTTTTAGGGTCGGTCGGCTTGTACATGGCCCATTCCATGCTGGAATTCATGCACGGGCGTTATCAGTGGCGCATGGGCATTCGCCGCATGATCGGCGTCGATCAAACCTACAACGATCCCAACGCTTTCGCCTCCAGTTTGCTGTACACGCTGCCGTTGACGCTGCCGCTGTGGGCCACGCGTCCCACGACGTTTCTCCGCGTGGTGCTGGTTGGCTACACGCTGGGCGTCTGCGTGTGTGTCGCCCTCACGGGTTCGCGGAGCGGCTTCGTGGGCCTGTGCGCCTTGACCATGATGGTGCTGTTCGTGACCGTGCGGCGTAAGGCGCTGGTTGTCGTACTGGGCGGGACCGTCGGTGCGGCCGGGGTCGGCTTGGCCGTCGTGGCGCTGCCGGCGGAACTGCAAAATCGCTATCTGACGCTCATCGATTCGAGCTATGGACCGAAGAACGCCGCGCTCTCGGCGAGCGGGCGCATGGATGGATTCATGTACGGCGTCGAAGCATGGGAGAAAAGTCCACTGCTGGGCCACGGACCGCGCGCCTTCGACTTCGCCACGGGGCGACTGGGCGGCGCTCACAATCTTTACGGACAAGTTTTGTCGGAAATGGGAACCCTCGGTGCCCTGGCGTTGGCGGGCTTGATACTGTGTTTCGTCCTCAACTGGTGGGAGGTGGGGCGGTTCTATCGGAATCATCCGGAGGTGCCCCGCGATTTCGCCTTCCACGTCTCGCGGGCCATCGGCATTATCGTTGTGCTGCTGCTGTTGCTGGGTTGGTCCGGCCACACGCTGTATCGCTACAACTGGCAGTGGTTCGCGGCCTTTCAAGCCATCGCGGTTCATTGCGTTCGCAAGCGAGCGACGGAGTCCGCCGAGTTGGAATTGATGCACGACGAACGACGATTGCCCTACCTGATGGGCCACACCCCAAGTCCGCTTGGTTCGTCCGCCTGACACGTTCACGGTTGCGCGAGTAGTGACTTCGCTTGAATTGCTGGCATCCTGAAGAGGCGTCCCCGGATCATGAATGATCGGTCTTTTGTCAAACACGCGGCGGTTTACGGTCTGGCGAGCTTGCTGGTGCAAGCCGGCGGATTCGTCTTGCTGCCCTTATACACGCACTGCCTAACGCCCTCGGATTACGGCGTGCTGGAAGTGCTGGGGCGCTTGGCCGAGACGGTCGGCACCTGCTTGATGTTCGGCGGCTTCCGGCAAGCACTGTTGACGTTTTACCAACAGAGTCCGCACGAAGCGGATCGCCGTCGCGTTGTGGCCACGACGCTAAGCCTGTTCGGTATCACCAGTCTGCTCGGCGGTGGTTTGGTGCTGGCTCTGGCTGGCCCGCTAAGCGGCCTGATGAATGCGTTCTTCCATGACGATACGGGCGGCATCAGCCCTGTTTTGCTGCGGCTGGCGATCCTGGCTATTCTGTTGGAACCGCTCAGCCAGATTCCGCTGACGTTGCTCCAGGCGCGGGTCGAGTCCGTGCGCTTCGTGTCCATCACACTGGCGCAGTTTTTGGTACGCATCGGTCTGTGCGTGCTGTTCGTCAAGTGTCTGGATGGCGGCGTGATGGGCGCTCTGGGAGCGACCGTGCTGATGGGAGCGATCTTCGGATTGGGATTATGCACACGCGAGTTGCTCTGCCGTCCGGCCTGGCCGGACCTGAACCAGCTTCGCGGTTTGCTCCGCTTTGCCTTGCCACTTATGCCCGGTGGATTGTGCTTTTTCTTGCTGCATCACGGCGACCGCTTTTTCTTGCTGCGTTTCCGCGGCACCGAAGACGTGGGCACCTACGCGCTGGGTTACAAGCTGGCGCAAGCGGCCGGCACGTTCAGCCTGGCCCCCTTGTACATGGTTTGGGGCGCTCATATGTACAAGGAAGCACGTGGAGCCGATGCCCCCGTCGTATTCGGCACGGTGTTCACGCGCATTCTGGCGTCGTATCTTCTGGTGGCGCTGGGACTGGCACTGTTCCAGGATGAGGTGGTGATTCTGCTCGGCGGCGCGGCCTATGCCCAGGCGTCGGCGATAGTGACACCCGTATTGCTGGCGTATTTCTGTCAGTCGGCGGCGTCGCTCATGGACGCGGGCCTGTACGTGCGACGGCGCACGGGGTTGAAGTTGGCGACCACGCTAGCGACGACGGTAGTCATGTTCGCGCTATATGCCGTACTGATTCCGCGGTATGGCAGCATGGGAGCGGCGATCGCCACGCTGATCGGTTTCGCCTTCTTAGCCGTCTGCACCTGGGCGGTGACGCAGCGCGTTTTCCCCGTGCATTACGAATGGTCGCGTCTGCTGGCGATGCTGGGGCTGGCGATGGGCCTGTGGTTGGTGTCGCGCTTGTTTCCGGCGGCACCGTGGACCTGGCCGGCCAAGGTGGGATTATGGCTGCTGGGACCGATCGTGGTGTGGTGTACCGGGCTGATGTCGCACCGCGAGAAAGAGCAGGTCCGTGCCCTCACCGGCGAGGCGCGCCATCGTTTGCTTGCTTATATGACGTGGTCGCGGACGTTCCGCCCCTCGACGAAAACACACGCGACCGTACCCGCGGGACTTCTCGACGAGGAACAGACGGTGTTGTGAGCGATAGAGTTCAGAATCCCTTGCTGGCGCCGCGGGCTGGCAGGGCAGCGACAAACCAAGTGTTTCATCCGTGTTTCGCCCCGATCGCAGGAGGTGATCGACTTGAACATCAGCTATCTCGGTGGCATTCTCGAGCGCGGTCCGGTGGAGCGCCGTCCGGCTGTCGGAGCCGGCGTCCTCGATGAGGATTGGGGCTGGATCGGCGACGAAACGGAATTGTTTCTGCACGCGACCGGACCCTGTTGCCGGCTGTTCACCTGGGACTCGCTGGCCCTGCTGATACGCGGCTACGCCCGGCCGGTTCGTGGCGATGAAACCCTCGACCTGGAGCGCGTGGCCGAGGAGATTCGCTGCCATTACCTCGAACATGGCGAGTTGGCCGTCGATTGGTTGGACGGCAGTTTCACGCTGGCATTGTTGGACGGTCAGGCTCGCCGCGTGCTGCTCTATCGCAACCTCGTCGGCTCCGGCTTCACCTACTACCACGCGGCGACTGATGGCCTGTTGTTCGGCGGCAATCTCGCCGAATTGGTCGATGCCGCGCATGTTCCACCGCAGCCTAATCGCGATGCGCTGCCGGCCTTCTTCCTCTATCGCTGTGTGCCCGGCCGCGAGACGCTGTTCGATGGTTTTTTCCGCCTGCTGCCGGGCGAACAAGTATGCTGGGATTCGCGCGGCCTGACGCGCACACAACGGCAGACCTTCGCCGACCTGCGCGGATCGACCATCACCGACGGCGAGGCCGTGGATCTGCTCGATCAGACGATGGAGCGCGTGCTATTCGACTGCGCTCAGCTGCGGCCGGGCACGGCCAACTTGCTTTCCGGCGGCGTCGATAGTTCGTATCTGCAAGCGGTCTGGGGCCGCGTGACGCCGGGCGAGGGGCTGCCGTTGAGCTTCTCAATCGATGTCGATCATCCGCGTGCCTGGCTGGATACCGATTATGCCGTCACCGCCAGCCGGGCGCTGGGTAGCCGGCATTCGCTGGTTCCCGCAGGCGATCCCTACGCCACCTATCTGCTCGATGCGCTGGCGGCGTCCGCCGAACCGCCCAATCATGTGCAGAGCGCTTACTTCGGGCATCTGGCGCGGGTCATGGTCGAGCAGGGCGCGACGAGCGGCTTGTGCGGCGAGGGAGCGGATAGCCTGTTCGGCTTGGGATTGGCGAACCAATTGCACAACGCCGGTGTACTGCGGCGGTTCGTGCCGCTGAAGGGATTGCGGCAAGTCGGTGCGTTCGTCAGCGGGGCACTCGGTTGGGAACGATTGGCCGCCACGTTCCAGCTGGCCAATCGCATGAACGACTTTGCCTATCTACAACATCCGATGAATCAGGTGGCGGCCTTCACCGACTGGGGCGCGGTGGCGGCGTGCTTCGGTGCGCGGGCGGTTGAGGAAGCGGCGGCCGAACGGCGGGCGCTGCTGGATCTATATGCCGTCCCGGACTGCCCGCAAGAACAACTGCATGCGGCCGGGTTTCTCGGCGAGGCGATGGATAGCGCGTCCTTGTGGACGACGCTGTTCAATCGCGCCGGCGCGGACCTACTGTGCCCGTTCCTCGATTCGCGCATGTTGCGGCTGGCGCTCAACCTGGCTCCCGAAGTGCGTTTCCGCTTCCGCCGGCCGAAGGACGCGCTCAAGCGGGCGCTGACGCGGCTGGCCCCGGCCGAGCTGGCGCAGCGGTCGAAACTCGGTTTCGGTCAGCCGATCTTCGAGTGGCTGGCGCCGGGCGGGTCGTTGCGGCCGTTGGTCGAACGCATCGCCGCATATGACTTCGTGGATGCCGACGCGCTGGCGCGGATGCGGCAGCGGCCCACTTGGTTCCTGTACAGTCTGCTGTGCTATGACCTATGGCACAAGCTATTCATCGATCGTTCGCTACCGCGACCGGATCGGCTAACGCCGGCCTGGCGTGAGGAGACGGCGGCACTAGCGGCGCGGTGAACGGTTGGCGAGCGGGGTTGCGTAAGCGCCCCGAGAACGCACTCGGGGCGCTTACGCAACCCCGCTCGCCGAAGTGATTGGAGAACCATCCATGACGCTCTATCCCCAACTGGTCCGCAACGTGTTTCTGCCCCTGTCGCTATGGCACATCGGCGAACTAGCCCAAATACGTTATCTCCGCGAGTTCGAGCGCACCCAGTTTCTTCCCCCTGAAGAGATCCGCAAAATCCAATGGCGGCGTTTGCAAACGCTGCTCGAACACGCTTACCAACAGTGTCCGTTCTACCGCGAGCGTTTCGATCGCGCCGGGCTGAAACCCCGCGATTTGCGCGGGCTGGACGACTTGCGCGCTTTGCCGGTGCTGGAGAAGCGTGACATTCAGGAACAGGGCGAAGGCATGGTAGCGCGGAACTGGCCGCACGCCGATCTGCTGCCCAATCAGACCGGCGGCTCGACGGGCACGCCGGTATCTTTCTTTCTGAGCAAGGCGCGGAAGTGTTCGCGGGCGGCGGCGACGCTGCGGCACAATGGCTGGGCCGGCTGGCAACCCGGCGACCGGGCGGCGGTCATCTGGGGAGCGCCGCGCGATCGACCTGCCGATAGCTGGCGCGCGCGCCTGCGCGGGGCGCTGCTGCGCGATCCACTATGGCTCGATACAGCCAACGTCACCGAGGCGAGCCTGGCCGAGTTTCATACGGCCCTGGCCCAATGGCGGCCGCGCATCATCCAGGCCTACGCCCGCTCGGCCGTGCTGTTCGCCCGCTATTTGCAAGCGCGCGGTCTGACGCCGCATCGCCCTCATGCCATCGTCACCTCGGCGGAAGTGCTTGAAGCGGACGAGCGCCGGTTGCTCGAAGATGTCTTCGGCTGCCCCGTGTTCAACCGCTATGGTTGCCGTGAGGTGAGCGTGGTCGCCAGCGAATGCTCGGCGCACAGCGGGCTTCATATCATGGCCGAAGGTTTGTATGTCGAGATCGAGACACCGAGAGGGCCGGCCGCGCCCGGCGAAATGGGCGCGATTCTCGTGACGGACCTGCTCAACCACGCCATGCCGATGATCCGCTATCGCATCGGCGACCTCGGTGCCTGGGCGAGTGGGTCGTGTCCCTGCGGGCGTGGATTGCCGCGACTGGAGCGCGTCGCGGGCCGCGTCACCGATTTTCTGGTCGGTTGCGATGGCCGGCTCGTGTCCGGCGTCTACCTGGCCACGTATGTCGTGGCGCAGCGGCCGAGTCTGGGGCAGGTGCAGATCCATCAGAACCGCGCCGGTGCCGTGACCTACCGCATCAAACCCGGACGCGATTTCAACCTGGCGAGCGAACTGGAGTATCTGCGCGCAACGACGCGGCAGCATCTCGGTGAAAAAGCGATAATAGACAGCGAAATTGTGGCTGAATTGCCGGCTGAACCGTCGGGCAAGTTCTTGTTCAGCCGTTCAACCGTGGCGCCTGGGTTTCTCGTCACAACGACGTGACGGGAGCGCGGCGGTTGATTCCCTGAGGTGATGAGGGACATGGATGGACCATTCGCCCTGGCTTAACCCCGAAGCCCAAGTTCCGTGGATGCAGGCGCTGACGCGCCTGCCGTTGCTTTTCTATCGGCTGGTTCGCTGGCGTGCGCTGCGCGGCGGCTGGCTGCCCGGCCATCTGAGCCGGCATCGTCCCTTCGATCGGCGGACGTTTCCGCTCGGCCAATCCATCGACGTGATGGTGATGTGCGGCGATCACTTCGAGCCGGCGCGGCGCTTCGGCGACGCGGCGGCGGTCGAATCCGTGCGCACATGGTGCGCGGCCTACGAGGAGATGGCGAGCCGGCATCGCGATACGGACGGCCGGCCGCCGCAACACACCTGGTTCTATCGCTACGATTATCCCAACTCCGGTTGCCTGCGGGCGCTCAGCGCCAGCGTGTTCCGCGGCTTCGGCGAGATCGAGTTCCATCTGCACCACGGCCACGACACGCATGAGACGATGCGGACCACCCTGCGAGAGGGCGTGGAATGGTTCAATCGTTTCGGGGCCATGCGCACGGCGGAAGGACGGCCAAGGCAACGCTACGGCTACGTGGCCGGCAACTCGGCCCTGGATAACGGAGCGGGCGACGATGCGCTAAGCGGTTGCCCCACGGAATTATGCGCCCTACATGAGACAGGTTGTTACGCCGATTTCACCTTCCCTTCGCTCGGCTCGCCGGCGCAGCCGCGTCTCACCAATTGTATTTATTACGCCCGCGAGGATGGCAAACCCAAGTCCTACGATCGCGGCACCCCGGTTGAGGTCGGCCAACCGGCCACGGGCGACTTGATGCTTTTCCAGGGGCCGGTCGCCGTCGATTGGCGCTCCGGCTGTGTGGATGACGGCGCGTTGGAGAACACTTCACCGCCGAATCCGCGCCGGCTGGCGAGTTGGCTGGCGGCCCATGTTCACGTACCCGGCAGGCCGGAGTGGGTGTTCATCAAGCACCATGCGCACGCCATGCAGAATCGGACGTCGTTCCTCAGCGCGGACAACGACGCGACGTTCGCGGCGATGGAAACGTGGTGGAAACGTCCGCCGTTTCGGCTCCATTATGTAACGGCCCGCGAGGCGTACAATCTGGTCAAGGCCGCCGAGGCCGGCAAGTCCGGCGATCCCAACGACTACCGCGACTTCGAGATTCCCCCCCCGGCCAACCGTGTCGTTCATTGCGACACGCCCTGGCGGTTGCTGAGTTACACCCCGGAACGGACGCATCTGGCGGTACTTGAAGGCGGCGCCGCGCGATTGGAATTTGCGCATGGCAGTCTCGCCTCAATTGCTGGCTGCATCCGCGAAGTGGAGGCAATCTATCGGGATGGAATGCTGATGGATCTGCGCATCAAGGGTGAGGGACCGTATGAAGTGATTCGGCGCGGAGAAGTAGAAATGAACTGCCAGCCCGCAGCGCTGGCAAGAGACTCCCTTGCTGGCGCTGCGGGCTAGTAGGCCAAACGCCTTTCGTTTACTATTTGTGCGCCATCGGGCTGGCGATGCCGACGACGCCGCCGGCGATGCGCGGTCCGGCGTTGCCGGCCGGATCGGATTTCTCGTCATCCTGGCCACCGTGGATGATGACGGCTCGGCCGATGATCGAGTGCGGACCACTCAAGGCGATGAGTTTGTCCTTCATGTGGAGAACGGCCTTGCCGCTCTCGTCGGCGGTGATGTTGCCGAGGTCGCCGACGTGGCGATTCTCCGAATGCGGCCCGCCGTGCTTCTTCTTCTCGGGGTTGAAGTGTCCGCCGTGACACTTGGGATCGGCGGAGGAGCAATCGCCGAACTCGTGGATGTGGAAGCCGTGCTTGCCGGGCTTCAGGCCGGTGATCTGGCCGCCAATCTGGACGCCGTCGTCGGTGACCGTGAAGTGGACGACTCCCTTGACGTGACTCTCGCCGAAGCCGTGTACAACGGCGACGGCCTTGGTAGGACCGCCGTGCTTGGCTTTTTCTTCTTCTTTGGCGCCGAGCAGCACCAGCGGCGCCGCCAACAGCAACAGGGCAATGACGATCTTCTTCATGTGGCTCCCTTTCTCCGTGGACTAACAAGTTTGCCAGGGCCGATGTGGGGTCATGCTAAAGCATCGTCTGGGCATGTGCAAACGATTTTTGGCCATGCTCGGCGAACAAAGCCGTAGCCGGGCGTGTCATTTTCGTTGTCACCGTTCGCGTCGTTCGTTCACGCTGCTGGAATTGACACGTTCGGGACACTTACTACAATCCATGTCTCACCCGTGACGCACTTTCTTGCAAGTTCTAACGAAAAGGCTACACCTGTGTCCGCACCCCTAGATCCCTACGAAGCCAGCCGCATCGACAAGTTGCAAGCGATCGAGACGCTGGGACTCGATCCGTGGGGCGGCCGTTTCGACGGCCATCAGTCCATTCAAGAAGTTCTCGCTCTGCCGGCCGATGTGCCCGAGGAGCAACGACCGCGCGTGCGCATCGCCGGCCGCATCGTCAGCCGGCGTGAGGGAGGCAAGGTCCATTTCCTCGACTTGAAAGATTGGTCCGGCACGCCGACGGCGCGCGAGATCAAGGGCGAGCGTGAGGGCGAGGTTGAAACGGTCCCCGACCTGACCAGTCGCATTCAGGTGATGGTAGGACAGAAACAGGTGGGCGAAACCGGCTGGCAACTGGCGCAATTACTCGATCTGGGTGATTTGCTCGGCATCGAAGGCGCGTTCGGCAAGACGCGCCGCGGCGAGCCGACTGTCTTCGCCGAGCGCTTGATTTACCTCGGCAAGTCGCTGCTGCCGCACCCGGACAAATTCGCTGGCATGCACGATCTAGAGTTTCGCCTGCGGCATCGCTACCTCGATTTGATCTACAACCCGGAAACGCTGGATCGCGCCCGCAAGCGCATCTTGATCGTGCGGACCATGCGGCGTTTCCTCGATGATCGCGGCTTCTGGGAAGTCGAGACGCCGACGCTGCATGCCATCGCCGGCGGCGCGGCGGCGAAGCCGTTCATCACGCATCACAACACACTCGACATCGAGTTATATCAGCGCATCGCTCTGGAACTGCATCTGAAGCGCTTGCTGGTCGGCGGCATCGAGAAGGTATATGAGATTGGCCGGGTGTTCCGCAATGAGGGTATCAGTCCGCGGCACAACCCGGAATTCACCATGATGGAGTTGTATCAGGCTTATGGCGATTATCGCTCCATGATGGACCTGACGGAAGAGTTGATCGTCGCCTGCGTGCGGATGCTGGGCGACAATATGTGTTTGCCATTTGGCGAACACACCATCGATTTCACGCCGCCCTGGCAACGCAAGACCTACGCCGAATTGTTCGAGCAGCATGTCGGCGTACCCATGAACGATGCCGAGGCCGTGCGCCGCGTGGCTGGCGAGAAGGGTTTTCCGACCGCAGGCAAAGACCCGGCCGTGATCGTGCATCATTTGTTCGAGGAACATGTTGAAGATAAGCTGATTGGTCCCGTGTTTGTCTACGATTATCCCGCTCCGCTGTGTCCACTAACCAAGCGGCAGCGCGGCAATCCCGACATCGCGGAACGCTTCGAGTTGTACGTGCGCGGTATGGAGTTGGCCAACGCCTACACCGAGTTGAACGATCCAATCACCCAGGAACAGACGTTCCGCATGCAGTTGGCTGGCCTGCCGGAAGAGGATTCGATGGCGAAAATGGACGAAGACTTCATCCGCGCCTTGCGCCACGGTATGCCGCCGGCTGGCGGACTCGGCATCGGCATTGATCGCCTGGTTATGTTGCTGACTGATACGCAGACGATCCGCGATGTCATCCTGTTCCCGTTGCTTCGACCAGAAAAAAAATAATCACCACGGAAAACACGGAAAACACGGAAAAAATACAAGACAACGAGAATAAAGCATGAGTGAAATAGTGAGGAACCGCATTTGAATGTCTTTTTTTCTTTTTCCGTGTTTTCCGTGTTTTCCGTGGTGAAATGTATTTTTGGATTTGAGGTGAGACGTGTATAAACTGCTACTCTGCTGGCGCTATTTGCTGACGCGCTATCTTGCCCTGGTGTGCATTGTCAGCGTCATGCTTGGAGTGGCCACGCTCATCGTCGTCAATAGCGTGATGGCTGGCTTCAGCACCAAGCTGCGCGAACGCCTTCACGGTCTGCTCTCTGACATTGTCATTGAGGCCCACGATTTCGAGGGCTTCCCCAATTACCAGGGCAAGATGGCCCTCATCATGTCGGATCCGGTTTTGAAAGACCGTATCGAGGCGATGACGCCGACGCTGGAAATCTTCGGCATGATCCAATTCAACTGCAACGGCACGCCCATTGCCCGGCCGGTGCGCATCATCGGCATCGATCCGGCCGGCCGCGGCCGCATTGGTGGGTTCGCGGAACACTTGCTACTCAACCCCAATCGGCCTTCGTTCGAGTTAAGTCCGCAGGCAATGGAGCGTCAACGAGCCATCCATCCGCCGCATCTATTGGATCGCTTGGCCGCTCGGATGGCCAACAATCCGACGCCGGACGGACGCCCTGCCCCCGATCTGCCGCCGTCGCGCCCGTTCACGCCTTCGACTATCATCGTCGGCTATGCCGTCGCTCACTTCCGCACGCAGGGTAAGCCCGAGGAACCCGCCAAGGAAGTTCGCACACTCGAACCGGGCGATGATGTGGTTCTCACCACCATCAGCGGTCAGGCACTCAAGCCCGTCGAATGGCGCTGTGCCGTCTGCGATTATTTCAAATCCGAGATGAGCGAGTATGACGCCAATTATGTATTTGTGCCGCTCGACGAATTACAGAAACAGCGCACCATGCAGGGCCGCGCCACGAGCATTCTCGTTCGGCTCAAGGATTACCGCGAATTGAAAGCGGTCAAGAAGCGTTTAGAGATCGTTTTCGCCGGCGCGCCCGTCAACGTCCAAACGTGGGAAGACAAGCAGGGGCCGTTGCTGGCAGCCATCAGCATCGAGAAGGGCATTCTTAATGTGCTGTTGTTTATGATTATCGCCGTGGCCGGCTTCGGCATTTTGGCTATTTTCTCGATGATCGTCGTCGAGAAGACGCGCGATATTGGCATCCTCAAGGCGCTGGGTGCATCCAATACCGGCGTATTGCATATCTTCCTGAGTTATGGTCTGTTGCTCGGCGTCGTCGGTTCCTTGTTGGGTACGCTCATCGGCGTGTCGATCACGGTCTACATCAACCAAATCGAACAATTCCTGACCAAATATACGGGACACGAATTGTTCGATCGTTCGGTGTATTACTTCAACGAGATCCCGACCGACATTGGTATTGGGAGTGTATCGCTTATCAACCTGGGCGCGGTGGGCATCGCCGTGTTATTCAGCGTCTTGCCGGCGTTGCGTGCGTCGCTGCTGCATCCGGTGCGGGCGCTACGCTACGAGTAATTCATTATTAACCACAGAGGCACAGAGACACAGAGAAGACAAAACAAACCTAATAAATACAAGTGCCAGGCTTGATCTCCATTCTCTTTTTTGTCTTCTCTGTGTCTCTGTGCCTCTGTGGTTAATCTTTTCTTCTGGAGTCGAAACGATGCGAGACAACCTCCCCTTGATGGCGGCGGTCAATGTCCACAAGACCTATCGCAAGCACGCGATCGAGGTGCCGGTGCTGACCGGGTTGGACCTAGAAGTATTCACGAGCGAATTTCTCAGCATCGTCGGCAACTCCGGCTGCGGTAAAAGCACCCTGTTGCATTTGCTCGGCACGCTCGATAAGCCGGACGAAGGCCGCATTCTTCTCGACACCGAACGCATTGATAATCAGCCGGCCCAGGAGCGCGATCGTCTGCGCAATCAAACATTCGGCTTCATTTTCCAGTTCTATCACCTGTTGCCGGAACTCAGCACACTTGAAAATGTGCTGATGCCGAAGATGATCGCGCTGCCGGTGCGCGGCTGGTTCCGCGAACGCCGTGCCCTAAAACAGCAGGCCACCGAACTGCTCGACCGCGTCGGTCTGGGCCATCGCCTGCACCACAAGCCGCGCGAATTGTCCGGCGGCGAGATGCAGCGCGCGGCCATCGCGCGGGCGCTCATCAATCGCCCGCGCATCTTGCTCGCCGACGAGCCGACCGGCAACCTCGACGCCGACAAGGGACAGGAGATCATCCGCCTGTTACGCGACTTGAACCAGCAAGATGGGCTGACTATCATCATGGTGACTCACAACATGGAAATTGTCTCAACCACCGATCGCGTGGTGCGCTTGACCAAGGGCCGAGTGGAGGAACCGACAAACTCCGCTATCCGCTATCCGCTATCAGCTATCAGCGAAACGCGGTAAGGGGCGACCGCTTGGGAAGGGCGGAGAGCGGATCGCGGAGAGCGGAGAGCGGAATATGACGAAAGTTTGGATCAACGGCAAACTGTTCGATAAGGCCGACGCCAAAATCAGCGTATTCGATCACGGTTTGCTTTACGGCGACGGCGTTTTTGAGGGCATCCGCATTTACGGCGGCAAGGTTTTCCGCTTGCACGAACATATCGAACGTCTCTTCGAGAGCGCTCGTCATATCATTTTGGAAATCCCGCTCAGCCGCGAACAAATGACGCAGGCTGTTCTCGATACGGTCAAAGCCAACGCCAAGCAGGATGGCTACATCCGCTTGGTGGTGACGCGCGGGGCGGGCAGTCTCGGACTTGATCCGCAGAGATGTTCCGAACCGCAGATTATTATCATCGTCGATGACATCAGCCTCTATCCGGCCGAGTTCTACGAGAAAGGGTTGGAAGTCATCACCGCGTCGATCATCCGTAACCACCCCAACGCCCTGAATCCGCGCATCAAGTCGCTGAACTATCTCAATAACATCCTGGCCAAGATCGAGGCCGTGCGTGCCGGCTGCCAAGAAGCGATCATGCTCAATCACAATGGCGAAGTGGCCGAATGCACCGGCGATAACATTTTCATCGTCAAGCGCGGCGTCCTACGCACGCCGCACTTGGTCGCGGGTGTCCTCGAAGGCGTGACTCGCAATGCGGTCATCGAACTGGCGCGCGAGGCAAAGATTCCGGTGCAGGAGATGGCGTTGACGCGCCACGATGTCTACAGCGCCGACGAGTGTTTCCTGACGGGTACCGCCGCCGAGGTCGTGGCGGTGGTCGGCTGCGATGGCCGGCCCATCGGCAACGGCAAACCCGGTCCCATCACGCGGCAACTACGCGAACGGTTCCATCAGATGGCGCGACAATCGTCCTGATGGACTTGGGATTAACGCGAGAATAACTCGAACAGAGCCTTGAACAGAGCCGCGAGCGTCAGCGAGCGGGGTGGCGTGGCCGCCTCGCTCGCTGACGCTCGCGGCTCTGACAATTCCTCGTCACGGTTCGAGTTATTCCCGCGCGGAGCCTCCGAGGGAGCGCAGGCGATTTCATCGCGTATCTGCACTTCCTCACCGGTCGGCAATGTGGACGGATCCGGTTGGATAGCGGTTCGGTCGCGCGGTGCGCTGGTGCGGATACTCTCGCGGGGAGTCTCGCAGGAATAGCACATCGACAAGTGATTGCTGATCGGCTCGCCGCAGAGAGAACAAATCCACACGCCGGCTTCGGTCTGCTCCTCCCAGTCTTTGTCGAGTTTGGCGGCGGCGACGACAGCGAGAATGCCCGTTGCCCGTTGAGCGTCGTCTTCATGGACCTGCAAGACAATCGGATCGCGTCCTCCCGCGTGGCCAAAGGGCAGCATATCCGCCGATAACTCCCCGGCGACCATCGAATCAATGCCCTCGTTCTCCAACAGGTTCTTGGCCAACCGCGCCTCGAAATGTTGGTTGAACGTCATCACGGTGACAATCTTGCCGGACATCGGCGGAGCCTCCTCGAATCGCTGAGATAATTCTCTTCTCTCAATCATCGTGGTTTTCGCTGCGAATGGCAAATCGTTCCTTGGTCAAAAATGTCTCGACGACAAGCCCGCTAGCGTGACTGCGGATCGTGACGGCACCATGTCGATGCGTGTCGAGAAAGTGCGATCCGGCGCGGGTATAGCGTTCCGCCACGCGGTTCGGTGAGAGCAGTCTGCCTTGGCAGGACACGGCCACACGCGGCCGCGCCCAGCGCGTCAGATCCGGCGTGTTCGTCCGGTGACTGCCGTGATGCGGAGCCATCAACACATCGATGCGGCGCGGCGGCAGTTCGCCGAGTACGCGCTGCAATCCCGTTCCTTCCAGATCGCCGGTCAACAAGATGGTATGTCCGGCGTGCCGAATCTGAAGCACCAGGCTGCGGGCATTTTCGTTGCCCTCGGGACCGACGGCCGGCGGATGTAGCACTTCCAGCGAGACATCGCCAGCGGTGAGTCGATCCCCCGCCTTGACGATGCGCATGGGAATGGCTCGTTCGCGCAGGACGTTCAGCGTGTGCCGGACGCCCGGCGTGGTTTTATCCGCGAAGGTCGGCGTACACGTCACCTGCCCGACGGCGAAACGATCGAGCAGGTCGGGTAGGCCGTTGAAATGATCGAGGTCGGCGTGCGAGAGAATCACCTCGTCGATGCGGCGGATACCGCGCTGCCAAAGATAGGGCGCAATCTGGCGGCGCGTCACATCGGGGCCGGCGAGCGAACCGGCATCGTAAAGCAACGTGCGTCCATCAGGCGTTTCCAACACGGTACAACCGCCGTGACCGACAGCGAGGAAGGTGCAGCGTAGTTCGTCATCCGGTAGACGGGCTGCGCCGGCGATGAGGCCGGCACACAACCAACCCAGGCCCGCCAGACCTGCCCAGCGCCAACGGCGGCGCAATGGTTCCTGTGTCATTGCCGCCAGCAAACCCACGTAGAAGAAGCACAGCCACCAATCCGGGATTGCTCCCATGTAAATATGACCATAGGGCAACCGATCCCCGCCATCGACGAGGAACTCGCAGGCGCGGAGACTACCGTGGACGAAGGGTGCCAGCAACGCCGTCAGCGGCGGACAAACCACGCCTGCCAACAGCAACAAAAAGCCGGCGAACAAGGCCACGGTTGTCAGAAGGACGAGGGGCGGTCCCAACAACAGGCCGATGGGTGAAATCATCTGATAGCGTGAGGCGGCTAACGGCGTGATCGCCAGCCAAATTAGCACCGTGACCGCGTAACTCTCGAACACACGCCGGCCGAGCTGCCGCAAACCGCGCTGCCACGCGGGACGAGTCGAATCAATCAGGCGCGTCAGCGGATCTTGCTCGCGGTCGAACAGATGCGAAACGATCCAGTACAGCACGGCGACGGACAGAAACGACAGCAGACAGCCAGCCGTGAAAAGATCGGTCGGATTCAGGAGAGCGACGGCCAGCCAAGAGAGGGCGAATAAATTGGCCGGCAGCACCCGGCGACGGAGGATCAATCCGCCGCAGATGGCGCACACGGTGATGGCCGAGCGCAGCGCCGGCGGCCGGCCGCCACTCAGCAAGGCATAGGCGAGTAAGACGAAGGCCACGATCCAGGCGGAGCGGCGCTGGCGGACGCCCAGGCGCGGCAGCACGAACCACAAAAACGCGGCCAAGATAACCAGATGTTGCCCTGAAATCGCCAGAACGTGGATAACGCCGGTGCGGATGTATTTGTCCCATTCCGCCTTCGTCATGGTGGACCCTTCGCCCAGAAGCAGAGCCGAGGCCAATCCTTCCGACTGCTTAGGCAATGCATCGTGGAGGATCTTTTGTCCGCGGCCACGAATCACCGCCAGCCAGCCGGTGAACGACGTGGTCCATCCGCGATCGAGCCGCGTCACCGCCTGCGGCGTTTTGCGTGCCGCCAACATTGTGCGAATGCCTTGATCGCGCAGATGATCGGCAAAATCGAATTCACCGGGATTGCCGGGCAGCCTCACCAGCGCCAGTTGCCCCACTATTTCCACCGTGTCGCCACAATGCAATTCCGGCCACCCTTCGACGCCGGCCACGCGAACCCGTCCCGATACGCTCATCCAATTGTCACGCCGGCGAATTTGCGTGACACGCAGAACGGTCACGATAGTGCCTGGGCGGGAAAACGAACGCAGCGGATCGCTGGAGGGAGCGCTGTTGCGTACGGGTTCCTCGTCGAGGAAGCCACGCAGTTGCACGGGTGTAGGCTCATCCTTGGCGAAATGGGCGATGTCGTCACTCGCATAAACATCGCGCCGATAATGGTGATAAGCGGCTCCGAAAGCGACGCCGGCGAGAGTCAGATAAACGAGCGGCAAGCCCCAATGAGGACTGGCGCGCGTGCAGAACCAGGCGACGAGAGCTAGCACCGACACGATCAAACTCAGGGATATGGGCAGCGAAGTATGGCGATCTAGTAAAATCCCTGTTGTCACCGCGAGGGCGGCCGGCACCAGCGGCGCATGCCAGATGCTGCGCGGCAACAGCGAATCCAGCACCGGCGGTGCAGCGGTAGGTCGTACTCCCGAAGAGGTAGATGCATTCGCCATTGCCATGCAGATGTTAAAGGATCGAATGAGTAGCCCATTATTACCCGATTGTCGGCCCTCTCGCACTGGTAAGCAAGAACGAACTGCGGCCTTGCGCGAATGACCTTTCAGGCTTCTCACGCAGACCTTATTATCTTGGAGGAGGAAGCAAACCATGAGTACGTTATCCCCACTCCAA
>DATNCY010000271.1:0-43046 GCA_035553375.1 Gemmataceae bacterium | reverse complement strand
ATCTCACGCTCGGTCCAGCCTTGCTGGAACAAGTACCACGCCCGAAGGCGACGCCATTCGCGCCAATCATGGGGCTGCTTCATGCCTCCTATTATAAACGCCAACGGAAAGTTTAGTTTCGAGCGCAGTTGTCAGTAATTCGGATGATTCGTAATTTTTTCTGGTTTTGTCTTCTCTGTGCCTCTGTATCTCTGTGGTTAATTCCGCATCATCTTTTCCGCGCCAGTTGCACCACCAAGCGTTCCAGCAAGGTGCGCGGCGGCAATTGGCTGGAGCCTTTCAAGCCAAGGTCGGTTTCCAGCAGCCAATCGTATATCAGATCCAATCGGCGACGGCCGAGATGACGGACCTGCTGCTCGGCATTGCGACGGCCAAACGGCGGGACGCCGGCTTTCTCCAGCGCCGCCGGCAACGCTTCCCCCTGACCGTGCAGGCGAGCCGCTTGCGCCAGCCGGCGCAGCTGCATGCTGAACGCGCCGAGTAAACGCAACGGTTCCTCGCCCTGGTCGAGCAAGCGTTCCAGCAACGTCAACGCCTCGCCCATTTGACCGGCACCGATCAAATCGAAAATCTTCCAGGTATTCTCGGCCCGACTTTGGCCGACGAGTTGATCCACGTCCGCCGTGTCGATGCGTGCATTCCCGCCGACGTAGATCGCTAATTTGGCCATTTCCTGATCGAGCAATCCCATATCGGTGCCGACCAGATCGACGAGCAGCCGGGCGGCCGGCGCGGACAACGGCTTGGCGTGCTGGGCGGCGCACCACTCGGCGCACCATTCCGGCAATTTCTGCGATGAGGGAGCCTTGCATACGAGGGTGGCCGGCTCGGGCAGAGCCTTGGCCAGCTTCGTCGTCGCCGGCCACGATTGCACATCGAGAACCAGCACGCCGGTTTTCGACGGCTCGGCGAAGTATTTCTCCAGGCGTGCGCGTTCGCGCGTGACGAACGGTTCGGCGCGATCAACGACGACGAGACGGCGCGGGCTGAGGAACGGTAGCGTTTCCAATTCGTCGTGAATCTCGGCCCAGTTCGCCTTGTCGCCTTCGCGGCTGGACAGACCAAATCCGCCATCCTCCGGCCCAAGCACGAGCGATTTCAACACCGCCAATACGCGGCGTTTGAGGAAATGTTCGTCGCCGTGGAGAACGTAGATCGGTCGCGGCTTGGCCTTGGCCGCGCCCCGGAGAAAGGTGAGGCTGTCCATGCCGACATTGTAACCGAATGGGCGGCCACTCCGCCACTCCGCCACTCCGCCACTCCGCCTACAAGACAAGAGAGTTCCGGCCTTGTCGATTAATTCGTTTGAACTAAATAAATAGTTAGGTTAGACTAATTTATTGTTTAGGTTGACCTACGTAGTTTCGTTCGTCTCAACGAAATAAGGAGGCCGGGTTCATGGATTCGATCGACTCTCGCATGGTGAACCATCACACTCGCGCCGCCTTCACATTGATTGAGTTGTTGGTGGTGATTGCCATTATCGCCGTCCTCATGGGGCTTTTGCTGCCGGCTGTGCAGAAGGCGCGCGAGGCGGCCAGTCGCGCCCGTTGTGTGAACAATCTCAAACAGATCGGCCTGGCCCTGCACGGTTACGAAGGGGTTCATGGTTGTTCCCGCCCGCGTTCGTGAAAACGTCGGGGCAACAGTCCGGCACGGTCTACGGCGTCCCCTACCCCGACGATACTTGGAGCGCGCTGCCCGGCTGGGCGTGGGGCACCCTGATTCTTCCCTACATTGAACAAGACAATTTGTACAAGAGCTTCCGGCTCGATTTGCCTTGCTGGGCACCGGAGAATATACCGTTCGTCCCTACCAAGGTGCCGCTCTTTCTGTGTCCCTCGGCCAGCGGCGGCAGCGATGGTTTTGCGGTGGAAGAGGACTCCGGCGATGGCAGGCACGGCACGCCAATGACGCCGGCCCTTCTCCTGGCTCACTCGCACTACGTCGTCAATGCCGGCGTCAATCAACCCTGGGGGCGAACGATGCCCTATTGCGTCGATTACACCGTGCCCGAACCGGTTGCTACTCCAGCCGGCCCACAATGGGACATCATCAACGGTCCCTTTTATCGCGATTCACGGACGCGCGGGGTGGAGATAACGGATGGTTTGTCGAATACCGTTTTCGTGGGGGAACATAGTTCGATTTTGAGCAACAAAACCTGGGTGGGCGTGATACCGGGCGCGGCCGTCTGTCCGCGTTTGGATTTGCGGCCGTGGCCTTCCGACTGTAACGCCAGCGGCTGCCTGGTCGGCGTCCACAGCGGCCCGGATGTGCATGACCATCCGCAGGTCATCATCCACGCTCCCAATAATCCCTTTGGACACACGGATGAAATGTGGTCCGAACACACACCGGCCGGCTGCAACGTGCTGCTCGGCGACGGTTCCGTGCGTTTTATCGGCGCCTTCATCCATCCGAGTACCTGGGTAGCGCTGTCCACCATGAACGCAGGCGATGTTCCTCAAGGAGATTATTGAGTGGCCATCCAGAACTTTCTCCCGACGCGGCGTAGATTGCTGGCATCGGCTTTCGTCGGCCTTGCGGTTGTGCTGGGGGCCGGCTTCATCGGCTGCGGCCGACGCCACAAATGGGCGCGGGCGCGGAAGTCTTTCATGCGGTGGATGCCCTGTTCACGGCCATCACCGCTCGCGATGAGGCTCTACTGAGCCAATGCGAACAGCGTTTACACGCTTTCCGAGACGCGGGAGAGATGCCGGCGGACGCATCAACTTATCTGGATAGAATCATCCGCAAAGCTCGCGCGGGCGGCTGGGAGGCGGCGGCCGAAACGCTCTACGCCTTCATGAAGGCTCAGCGACGCGAAGGAACGCGCGATCGCGAACCCACAAAGCAAACGCCGCGCCTGCGGCGGACCAAGGCAGCCGCTTGTGCGCTCGCTCCGGCCAGGACCAAAACGCGGCGGTGAGTTCATGCTTGCTATTCATGGCCGGTTGATGGAAGAGTTTGGGCCGCTTCTCGTGTTCTCGGATGCGAACGGTTGTGCTACCATAAGACACCCCCGCCCTCTCCGGCGGACAGGAGACGGCATTATGGCGCGCAAGGCGAAAAAAGACGACAGCGAAGGCATCACAATTATTTGCCGTAATCGGCGAGCGTTCCATGAGTACGACATTTCCGACAAGCTGGAATGCGGCCTCGTACTGACCGGCACCGAGGTCAAGAGCCTGCGCGAAGGCGCGGGCGGACTGGAGGACGCCTACGCCAAGATCGAGGGCCGCGAGTTGTGGCTAATCGGCAGCGATATTCCCGAATACAGCATGGGCAATCGCATGAACCATAAGCCCAAGCGACCGCGGAAGCTATTGCTGCATCGCCGTGAGATCGCCAAGTTCGCCGATAAGGCGTCACAGCGAGGCTTCACGCTGGTGCCGCTGCGAATGTATTTCAAGAATGGCCGGGCCAAGGTCGAGTTGGCCGTCGGACGCGGCAAGCAACTGCACGATAAACGCGAGGCCGCCAAGAAGGCGGACGCGCAGAAAGAGATTCGCCGGGCGATGTCCGAGCGCCGGCGCTAAGACGATTCCATGCCAGCCCGCAGCGCCAGCAAGGGACTTCCTTGCGAGGGAATCCCTTGCTGGCGCTGCGGGCTGGCAAAACATTTCATCAAGCGCGTCGGGTCAGGGAGGGCCCCATGCACTGGATTGGCTTGGTCGATCATCCCGATCATGTCTGCTGTCGCTATCGTCTGGCGGCGTTTCGTCCGCTGCTGGAACAGGCGGGACACACACTGGAACCGCGGGCGCTGCCGCGCCGCTGGTGGTCGCGGGTCGGCTTCTTTCGTCAACTACGCGGCGAGAATGTCATTTTGCAGCGCCGGTTGCTGTCCAGCTGGCAGCGTGTTTTGCTGCGCTGCGCCGCGCGCCGGTTGCTGTTCGATTTCGATGACGCCGTGTTTCTCCGCGATTCGTATGCCGCACGCGGTCTGCACGATGGCAGGCGTCTGCGCCGCTTCGCCGGCCTCATGCGCGCTGCCGATGGGGTCATCGCCGGCAACGCCTTTCTCGCCGACCACGCTGCGCGCTGGGCCGGTGCCGCTCGCGTTTGCATCATTCCAACATGTGTTGATCCGACGCGCTATCCGCCGGCCGAGCCGGCGCGAACCGAGGGCGTCGAACTGGTCTGGGTGGGATCGTCGAGTACCTTGCAAGGGCTGCAAGCGATCACGCCGCTGCTGGAAGCGATTGGCCGGAGTTTGCCCGGTCTGCGTTTGAAACTCATCTGCGATCGTTTTCTGGAGCTGCGAGGGCTATCCGTATTGCCGTGTCCGTGGACGGAATCCGGCGAAGCCGCGGAGATTGCTCGCGCCGACATTGGCATCAGTTGGATCCCTGATGATCTGTGGAGTCGCGGCAAGTGCGGCCTGAAGGTGCTGCAATACATGGCGGCCGGACTGCCGGTAGTCTGCAATCCAATCGGCGTGCATGGGGAGATGGTGCGGCACGGCGAGACAGGCTTTCTGGCCGAAACGCCGGCGCAATGGATCGAGGCGATTCAGCGACTGGCGCACGATCCGGCCCTGCGGCGGCGGATGGGATGCGCCGGTCGGCAACGGGTCGAAGACCATTACAGCGTCACGGCGGGCGCGGCGCTCTGGGTGACATTGCTGAATCGCCTGAGGGAGTCGCTTGCAGCTTAGCACTCGCCAGCCCGTAGCGCCAGCAAGGGAATGTCCCTTGCTGGCGCTACGGGCTGGCACGAAAGAGGATTGTCATGGCGGAGTCGATCGTCCTTGTGGCCGGCGGAATACGCTGGCAGATTCAACCCGGAATGGAACCGCTGTTCGGATCGGACGGACTGCGCCTCGACGAATGGCTGGCGGCGGGACAAGCTCGCGTCATTAAGCACGGTCCGCATCGCACCGTCTATCATGTCGTTCTGCCCGAACTGGATTTCTATCTGAAACACAATCGTCTGGCCGACTGCCGCGCCTGGTTGCGGCAACTCGTGCGGCCAAGCAAGGCTCGCAGCGAATACGAACACACATTGGCCGTGGCCGCGCGTCAGGTGCCGACGATGGAACCATTGGCCATCGGCGAGACGTGCCGCGGCGCGGGACCGCGTTGCAGTTTCCTCATCACGCGTGCCCTGCCGGAAACGCGGCCGCTCAACTCCTTCCTCGAAAGCACGCTGCCGCAATGGCCGGCGCCGCGCCGCACCCACATGCGTCAACGCTTGGCCGTGGCCCTGGGACAACTACTCGCTCGCATGCACGATGCCGGCATCACGCATCACGACCTGCATCCCGGCAATCTACTCCTGCGCCTCGACGCGGACGATCGGCCCGAACTTTTCCTTATTGATCTGCATGCCATCCATCTCGGCGCTCCGTTGTCCTGGCGTGCCCGGCGTGCGAACCTCATCGTTCTCAATCGCTGGTTCACTCTCCGCAGCGAGCGCACCGACCGCTTACGCTGCTGGCTCGTTTATTGCGACAAATGCGATATTTTATGCGCCAAAATCGACACGCGAAGGGCGGCGTGTGATCTGGAGCGCGGGACGCTGACATCGAATCTACATTTTTGGCGCGGACTTGATGGTCGTTGTCGGCGAGTGAATCGGCATTTTCGCCGCGTTCACGGCGCGGACATAACGGGACATGCGGCGGCCGATCTCGCGCCCGAAGTGCTGGCCCCTCTGCTGGCCGATCCCAATGCGCCCTTCGAGCAGACCAATGCGCTGGTGCTGAAGAAATCGGCCAGTTCCGCCGTCATCGAGTTGGATCTGCCGGGACCGGAAGGACCGCGGCGTGTCATCTACAAGCGCTTCGCCGTGACGCGCTGGCGCGATCCCTGGACGGCCCTGATTCGACCAGCGCCGGCCTTGCGCTCCTACGTCATGGGGCATGGCCTGCTGCTGCGCTGCCTGCCGACGCCGCGCCCGCTGGCTGTCTGGCATCGCTCGCGCCACGGTATGCTCCACGAGGGCTACCTGATTACCGAAAAGGTGCCCGACGCCCTGGATTTGCGGCAGTTCGTCGATCATCTGGACACGCTGACCGACGAGGAGCGCCGGACTTTTCTCCGCCGCCTTATCGATCAAGTCGCCTGTCTCATCGGCATGCTACATCAGCGCCGCCTCTCGCACCGCGATCTGAAGGCGGCGAACGTGCTGGTGAGCGGCGTTTCCACTCTTGCCGCCGGAGGCGAAGCACGAGTCTGCCTCATCGATCTTGTCGGCGTCCGCCGGCCGCTCAAGCTGCGCCGATCGCGTCGCGTGCAAAATCTCGCCCGGCTCAACACCAGTTTTCTCAACCATCCTAGCCTGACACGTACCGATCGTTTGCGCTTCCTGCGTGTGTACCTGCGTTGGGGCTTGCGCGGCCGGATTGGCTGGAAACGATGGTGGCGACAGCTTGAAGAAGCGACCGCGAATAAGGTTCGCCGGAATCTGCGCAACGGGCGGCCTCTGGGTTGACCGCAGCGCAATTCCTCTTGTGAATCGGTGCGACCCACCGTATGATCCGCCCCCCGCTTGCGGCTTAGCGCGAAACCGCAAGCGGCTCAAGATGAGCAGATAGCCGGAGACCGTGGACATGACCGAGCAGATCGTGCAGCGATCGACCGCGACAAGGAGGGCCGTTCTAGGTGGCGGTCTGTTCGCGGCGCTCAACGCGCTGCTCGGTTGCAATTCCTTCAGCCTGAATCTCCTGTCCCGCGAGAAGGCGGAGAAGACCGGATCGGATACACGCATCTTGCCCGCTCCGCCGGGACGCTACACGTTCCGCATCGCGCCCTACGTATTCCTGTCCGACTTTGAAGTGAAACCAGGCATGCCGCTCTTTCAGGAGTTGGCCAAGCTGCGCGATCAAGTCTATCGCGAGCTACAGTTGACGCCCGGACGCTCAACCGTGCAGGTCTATCTCTTCGAGAGCAAGGAACGCTACGACGAGTTCATGCACGCTCACTATGCGAATTTGCCGCCGCGCCGGGCCTTTTTCATTCAGCAACAGCGCGTGATGGGCGGCGCGGATGATCTGCTCGTCTACACCCGCTGGGGCGATCGCATTCAGCAGGATCTACGACACGAACTGACCCATGCGTTGTTGCACAGCGTCATGCGCGACGTGCCGCTGTGGCTGGATGAGGGGTTGGCGGAATACTTCGAGCTGCCGCCCGACCGTCACGGCGTCAATTCCTCACATGTGGAAACGCTCCGCCGCGATCTCGGCCTCAGCTTCCAGGCGGACCTCGATCGTCTGGAGAAACTGAAGGATGTCAACGAGATGAAAGGTCCGGAATATCGCGAAGCATGGTTGTGGGTTCATCTGATGCTGCACTCGCGGCCGGAGGCGAAAACGGTGCTGCTGACGTACTTGCAGGATCTGCGCGCCAACCGCACGCCCGGCTTGCTCGGATCGCGCTTGGCCGTTGTCTTCCCATCGCTGAAAGAGGCGTTCAAGAAACACCTCGAACAAATCGAATTACCCATCAACGCTCGCGCCGCGTCGCCGTCCGCCCCGTCGATCCCACGCTGAAAACAAAGACTTTCACCACGGAAAGCACGGAACACACGGAAAAAAGACAAAGACAAATCCGAATGCGATCGAGAGAATAATCCGTAGGGTGGGCCGCGAGGCCCACCCTACGGCCAGCGTCTTTTCGTGTATCCGTGGTGACTCATGAACATTCTCGTCACGGCCGGCAACACACTCGTTCCCATCGATCGCGTGCGCGGCATCACCAACATCTTCACCGGACGCACAGGCGCTCGCATCGCTCTGCATGCACAGGAACGCGGCCACACCGTCACGCTGCTGACCTCGCATCCAGAGACGGTGGAATCTCCTCCACGCGAGCATTGGACGATGCTTCCTTATCGCACCTTTGACGACCTGCAAAATCTCATGCGTGTGCAGGTGATGAAAGGCAGCCTGGATGTCGTCATCCACTGTGCCGCCGTCAGCGATTACCTGGTTGACGGCGTTTACGCACCGGCTGCGGGCACGCGCTTTGATCCCCAGAACGGACGCTGGGAGAGCGAGGACGCGGTCGATCCAGCACTGGTCGATCGCGCGGCTGGCAAAGTCAAGAGTGATGAGCCGGAGTTATGGTTGCGATTGGCGCGCGCCCCCAAACTGATCGACTGCATTCGGCGCGACTGGGGTTTTCGTGGTCTGCTGGTCAAATTCAAGCTCGAAGTCGGCGTCAGCGATGAGCAACTGCTCGCCGTCGCCGAACGCTCGCGCCAGCATTCCGCCGCCGATTTCATGGTGGCCAACTCGCTGGAAGGAGCGAACGCCTATGCCTTCCTCGGCCCGCTCGACGGACGCTATGAATGTATTGCTCGGCCCAAATTGGCCGAACGGTTGCTGATCGCGCTGGAAGAATACCCACGGAAACACTCCGATGGCTAACATCCTGCTTGGCGTCACCGGTTCGGTGGCCGCTGTCAAAACGCCGTTGCTGGTCGAGACGCTGAAGCGCCCCGGCCATGCCGTCAAGGTTGTCGCCACGCAGTCTTCGCTATATTTCTTCGATCCGGCCGAGATCGAACGAGCCGCGTTTATTCTCGACGCGGACGAATGGCCGGGACGAGACAGCGGGCGACGCTGGCAGCGCGAGGATGACGTGTTGCACATTCAGCTGCGCCGCTGGGCGGATGTGTTGGTTGTCGCGCCGCTGGATGCGAACACGCTGGCGAAGTTGGCCAACGGTCTCGCCGACAACTGTTTGACCTGCGTGTGGCGAGCGTGGGAGCCGAGTCGGCCCGTAGTGCTGGCGCCGGCGATGAACACGCTGATGTGGGAGCATCCGGCGACGAATCGCCATTTGCGCCAGATTTCTGCTGACATGGGGTTGTCACCACCCACGGATTTACCGTTGGAGGAATTGGCGAACTGGATCAACATGCAGGGCCGGCCGCTACGACTTGTGGCCCCGGAGAGCCGGAGGTTGGCATGCGGCGATGTGGGCATCGGGGCGATGGCGGCTCTGGACGATATTATGACGATGGTGCAATCGGTCCTCGGTTAACCAACTCGCAACGCCAGCGAAGGAGCGTAGTTCGACGCATGAAGACTTGCTCCGCCTGCCAAACCAGCAACGCCGACAACAATCGATTCTGCCAGCAATGCGGTCGGCCACTCGACACCGCGCCGCGTGAGGCTACCGTCCGCTGGACCGGCCAACCCATGCGGATTCACCTGCCCCGTCGCGCCGCGGCCATCGACACGCTCTTCGCCGCCAAGAATCGGCTCGTTATCGGCCGAGCGCCCGACTGCGATGTCTGTTTGCCGCATCCGATGGTATCGCGCTATCACGCCCTGCTTGAGCGCCAGCCCGAAGGTCTGCGTCTGCGCGACCTCGCCAGCGTCAACGGCGTTTTGGTGGCGGGCCGGCGTATCAGCGAACCCGTGTTCATCCATGAAGGCGAGCGCGTCGGGGTCGGTCCCTTCCTGTTCACGCTGCGCGCGGGCGTCATTCATTCGCTCGACAGCAGCCGAAGTCTGCGCCTGGAGGCGCGGCAACTGGAGAAGGTCGTGCTGCTGCCGGGCGGACAGAAACGCAAGTTGCTCGACAATATCAATCTCGTCGTCAATCCCGGTGAGTTCGTCAGCCTGCTCGGTCCAAGCGGCTCCGGCAAAAGCACGCTGATGGATTGCCTCAACGGTCGGCGGCGCGCTACCGGCGGCGCGGTGCTGGCCAATGGCGAGGATTTCTATCAGCACTTCGACAACTTCCGCCAATCGCTGGGCTATGTGCCGCAGAAGGACATCGTTCATACGCAACTCACCGTTTACCGCGCCCTGTACTACACCGCCCGCCTGCGGCTGCCGACCGACACGGACCCGGCCGAATTGCACGCCCGCATCGAAGCCGTTCTCCGCGAGATGGAACTACAACCGCACCGCGATACGCTGATTGCCAACCTCAGCGGCGGACAGATCAAGCGCGTCAGTCTCGGCGCGGAACTGCTGGCGCAACCGTGTCTGCTGTACATCGACGAGGCGACCAGCGGCCTCGACGCCGGCACCGAGACACGCATGATGCGTCTGTTCCGCGGCTTGGCCGATGAGGGGCGTTCCATCATCTGCATCACGCACAACGTCGATAACGTCGAGCAGTGCCATCTCGCCTTGATCCTGGCACGCGGCAAACTCGTCTATTATGGTCCGCCACATGATGCGCCGCGCTATTTCGGCGTTCGACGCATAAGCGATATTTACGATCGCTTGAGCGGTAAATCGTTGGAAGACTGGGAACACGAGTACAGCGCTAGCGAGTTTTATCAGGAATTTGTCGCGGGGCGATTGGCCGCTCGGTCCACCGATTCCGCCGAGATTGCACTGCCGCCTCACGGGATAGCGGAAGATGCAACGCCCCGGCCAGCGTCGTTGAGTTTGTCGAGCCTGTTGGCGGATGGTCGCAAACTCGTGTCGCTATCGAACTGGCCGCCGTTGGCCGATCGCTTCCGCGAATTGACCGCCCGTTATCTGCGCGTCCGCAAACTGCTGTCGCCGGTGTTGGACCTGTGGCATCAGTTCCGCGTGCTGACGGGGCGCTACGTCGAGTTAATCCGCGGCGACCGCCGCGGGCTACGGCTGTTGTTCTTGCAGGCGCCGTTGGTCGCCATCTTTTTGCTGATTGGCTTTGTCAACAAAGACTATCGCGGCGAGGTGCCCCTGCCGCGACCCCTGAGCGACGGCGAACGCCGTATGCTCAGCATCGTTCACGGCATGGATCAACTGCTGGACGGCAACCAAATCAGCCCGCAACAACGTCAAGCGCTCGAACAACTACGGCAGCCGGCGTTGGCCGCCGCTGAATTGAAAGCCTTGCGTGGCGCTCGTTTTACCATCGATGTCGATGGCCGACCGACCACCGTAACGGGCATCGAAATGATTGACACGCTCCAGCGTTTGCGCGAGGCGAAGATCGCTGACAACTTGTTGTCATTCGATGGTCCTGTCGTGCCGGATCGGCGCGGCATCAACCCGCGTTTCACCTACATTTTGGTGTTTATCCTCGTGATGATCGTCCTGTGGTTCGGCTGCAACAACGCGGCCAAGGAGATCGTCAAGGAAGAGGCAATCTACGGCCGCGAGCGCGCCGTTAACCTCGGCATCGTACCTTACCTGGCGAGCAAGTTCCTGATCCTCAGCCTTATCACGGCCATGCACGCCCTGATGCTGATGGGCTTGGTGTATGGCACGTTGGAGGCATTGCAAATGCTGGGGGTCGGCTACACCGCACCGCCGCCGGAATATCGGCTGGCGTATCTGCCGCAGTTAGGTGTGCTGGTATTGCTGGCGATGAGCGGCGTCGCTCTCGGTCTATTGTTGTCGGCGTGTGTCTCGACGCCGGATCGTGCCAACGCGCTTTTGCCCTATGTACTTATTCCGCAGATGATCCTCGGCGGTGGCATCCTTGATGTACAGCATGGCCCGTTGTCGTGGTTGGCGATGGCGCTCTCGCCGGTTTACTGGGCCTATCGCGGCATTCATCTCGGCGCGAACACGCTGCCGGCCGGCTTTCCCGGCCATGTCAATTATACCGATAATATCGCCCTTCCATGTGTCGTATTGGTACTGCAAACGGTACTGATGTTGGCGGCGACGGCGTGGGTGCTGCGGCGCAAAGAGGTGTGAGCCTTTGCCATTGCCAGCCCATAGCGCCAGCAAGGGAACTTCCTCGCCGGCGCTGCGGGCGAGCGAATCGACTTACAAGCAATGCACGGCGACGACGGTGCAGTTATCGCTGCCGCCGCCCTGGTTGGCCAGTTCGATGAGTTGATTCGCCAGATTCGCCGCGGAAGGGCCGGCACGCGCGATCGTCTCAGCGAGCAGACGATCCTCGACATGAGCCTGAAGACCATCGCAATTGGCGATCAACCAATCGCCTCGACTCAATTGCACTTCGTAGCGCGCCGGTTCGATGCGCGCATGCTTGCCGACGGCCTGCGTCACTTCGTTTCGCCTCGGATGCTTGGCGGCTTCTTGCGGCGTCAGTTGACCCAATTCGACCATGCGCGCCACCAGCGTTTGATCGCGCGTCACCTGCGTTAGCTTCTCGTTGTGCCAATGGTAGACGCGGCAATCTCCCGCGAGGCTGATGAAGGCGCGACCGTCCCACACCAGCAGCGCCACCGCTGTCGAACCCATGCCCTTGCAGGCGGCATTGTCCTTCGCGGCCTGATGGACAACGCGGTTGGCCTCGTGCAAACCTCGATCGAGTGCCTCCGCCAGAGCGACAGGAGTTAGAGCCGGCGATTGCTCGCTCAGCGCCGCTGTCAGCACCGGCGTCAACACACTGCCCATCGCGCGGATGACGAGTCCACTGGCGCGATCGCCGGCTTGATGGCCGCCCATGCCGTCAGCGACGACGACGAGAGCGAGATCGTGGCGTTGCTCTCGATTGCCCCAGGCGCATTGCTGCACAAGCAGGCTGTCCTCGTTGCGTGTGCGAACCCGGCCGCGCGTGGTGACGCTGCCGATCGTGAGCCGGCATGCCGCAGGGTCGGCCAGGTCCGGAATCGTTTCCGTTATCGGATCCAGCTCAAGGACGCCCTCGCCTTCCTCGTCGCCCAGCGCGTCGGCGTCCCAGGGGATGGAAAGAAACTCGTGTTCCATCTCAGCGGCTTCATCCACATCCATCATCGCATCGACCGGGGCCGAAAAATCGATGGCCGCCTGGGCTGGCGCGGCTTGACGGCGATCTTTGCCCTCCGGCCAAACGAGGTCGGCCGGTTCCAGTTGCCCGCTGGCCGCAAGTTGTCGTAGCCGCGCCGCCGTTACCGGACCGACCTCGCGCCCCGCATGCAGGTAATACCAGCGATCGTTCATACGATAGCCTCGCCAACGCAACAGCCGTCTCATCTCTCCCAACTTTATCTCAGACTCGTCATCCTGACTAGCGTTCTCTCCTGTCGTCCCGTCGCTGGCGCTCCAGGCTGGTAGTTCATTACCCAATTGTTCCGCGAAAGAATAGTGACATCGACCGATAATCCTTGTACGCTTGAGTTCGTCTGAAACTCCCACCCTTATCGTCTCTCCGCGGGGTTATCCGATGTTGAAGATCGTAGGCGGCGCGGCGGCCGATTGTTCCGGCGTGACACGGCGTAATTTCCTTCAGGCCGGCATTCTCGGACTCGGCGGATTATCGCTGGCCGACCTCGGGCGCTTACGAGCCGCCACGCCAACCGTGGCGCGCGACACCAACGTCATTCTCTTCTGGCTCAGCGGCGGGCCGGGACACATGGAGACGTGGGATCCCAAACCCGATGCGGTCTCTCAGTTCCGCGGCCCCTTCGGCGCGATCCGCACGCGCGTCCCCGGTGTGCAGTTCGGCGAGTTGCTGCCGGAGATGGCGAAGGTGGCGGATCGACTGGCGATCCTCCGCAGCGTCAACCACGGCACCGGCGACCATACCAAGGCCAATCACTGGATGCTCACCGGCTTTGAGGGACCGGCGTTCAACGTGCCGGATTTCAAGGTGCAGCGCCGGCCGTCGTTGGGTTCATCCACGGCTCGTTTGCGCGGTCCGAATAAGCCAGGCATGCCGCCCTACGTCGCCGTCCCGCATCTGCGCGGCGGCACGGATAACTTCTTCCATTACGCCGCTTACCTCGGCGGCGGCGTAAATCCATTCATCCTCGAATCCGATCCGAATACTCCTCAATTCCGTGTCAAGGGACTGTCACTGGCTCCGGAAATGTCGTTCCGGCGTCTGGAAGATAGACGGCAGATTCTCGATGCGATGGACCGTTTCCGCGTGGGCGAGGAGCGCAAGGCGGCGGATCGTGACGCCCACTATCAGCGGGCGTTTCATCTGTTGACCAGCAAGCAGGTGGCCGGCGCTTTCGACATCAGCGCCGAGCCGGCGCGGGTGCGCGATCGCTATGGCCGGCACACCTTCGGCCAAAGCGCCTTGCTGGCGCGGCGGCTGGTCGAAGCCGGCGTCACTTTTGTCACCGTCAATTGCGTCCCGTGGGATCATCACGGTACGGCCGGCCGTCTGCCCACCAAAGAGGGCGCGAAAAAGCTGATTCCCCCGCTTGATCGCGCCGTCGCCGCGCTCATCGACGACTTGACCCAGCGCGGTTTGTACGAAAAGACGCTGGTGGTGGCGATGGGCGAGTTTGGCCGAACGCCGCGCATGAACGCCGAGGGTGGCCGCGATCATTGGGGCAATACCTTCAGCGTGCTGATGGGCTGCGGTTCCATGAACATGGGCCAAACCATCGGCAAAAGCAACCCGCGCGGCGAATACGTCGCCGATCGGCCCATCAGCCCGCAAGACGTGGCCGCCACGGTTTTCCATCATCTCGGCATCGACGCGCGGAAAGTGCTGTTCGATGACACGCAAGGACGCCCCACCCCACTCGTCGAAACCGGCGCGCCAATCCGCGAGTTGATGGCGTAACCCCCCGTTTACGTTTCGCGAAACGTAAACGGGAGTTAGCGAGAATCGGGGGTGACGAATCGCCGAGCGTTCAACCGGGCGAGCGCGGTGGCGGCAGCGCTGCGTACATTCAAGTCGGGATCGTGCAGCAAGCGGTTTAGGTCCTGGGCGGCCAAAGGAGCGGCGGACGATCCGAGTTTGCCCACGGTTCGGACGGCCGACCAACGACTGAAAAGATCGGGATCGCGGAGTGCGTGTACCATCGCCGGCAGCGCCGGCAGCGCCAGCGGACCAAACATCTCCAGTGCATCCAGGGCGCTGCGGCGGACGTGCATGTCCGGGTGACTCAACGCCGCCGCAAGGCCGGGCAAGGCTTCTTGCAACACTTCACGACGCAAAGCATCTTCCGCTTCCTCCAGCGCGATGTCTGCGGCGGCGCAGCGTTGCACCCAACGCCAGTAAGCATGGCCCAGTTCCTCCAACGCGCGGTGCGTCAATATACGCACTTGCGCATCGTCGTCGCGGAGCAAACGCACCAGAATCGGTCCCTGGTCGCGGAAAGCCTGCATCAACGAACGCAGTTCCTCGCGCTTGGCCGTGATTGGTCGAACGGCGGAGCCGGAGTCTTCCGACGGCAGAATATCCTCAACGAGTCGAGACAGAGCGGCGGCGGCAAGCCCGATTGTTTCGAGACAGCGATGGCGAACCGCAGGCTGAGTGTCGTCCAGTCCGTGATGGACCGCTGGTAATACGCTGCTCGCCACAAGGACCAATTCGCTGCGCGGAGCTGGCCGTTGCGTGACCCGGCCGCCCAGATCCACGGCTTGCGACGCATTTTGAAGCAGACAGGCGAATCCGTCCGCCGCTGCCAGGCGTTGCTCGCCATCACCGGCCTGGAGCAATTCTCCCAGGGCCGGCACCGCGATATACACCGAGGGTTCAATCTGGGCCAGGGTGTGGGCCGCGACGCCACGTACCTGCGGCGACCCCTGAATCGTGAGGTCCGCCAGGTCCGACTGGAAGCGGCCAGCCAGAGTCGTGGGTTCGCCGTTGGCATGGGCGAGAGCGGCAAGTTCCGCGAGTCGATCGATCGTCTGGGCCACGGCCGATGGATCGCCGTGATGCAGCACACGCCGCACGGCGTCCCGAAACCATTCGACCACAACGGCGCGATTGACGCGATCGACGGCCGCGTCCGCATCGTCTGGGCAGCAATCCTGCCATTCGACCAGCATGACGGCGCGTTGCAGATCGGCCAGGGAACGCAAACCGCCAAGGCATCGTTTGACCGCGCGATCGCGGGTAGCCGCGTCAGGATAGGTGGCCTGCAAGGAGCGGCGGAGGCGTTCGACCGGATCGACGCTCGGTCCCTGTGTCCGCGCCGCTCCCGGCAGACTCAGCATGACCACTACGATCGCCAGCATGAATCGTCCCGCGACGGTTCTGCTCCGGCACCGAGCGCTCTCCCCCCCGGCTCGCCGAGATTTGTCCTCTTTGTCGAACATCCAAGTTCCCCCCGCATCGAAGGGGCAGAATTGCCGCGCCCCTTGCGCATCGGGCAACCACATACCCGAAAGCCGACCCATAGGAAAGTCCAGTTTCGCCGACGAAGTGTAGCACTCTCGCAGGTCGATGGGGAACAGGCGGCGAAAACTCGTTGCATCCCTTCCGCGCTGATGTTATCGTCGCGTCGGGTTCCTATTCTCCACGGTGAGGTACACCATGAAACGTATGCTGTTCTCCGCTCTCGTCCTGCTGGCGGCCTTTGGCCTGAGTGTGTCGCTGTCCACGGCCGACGCCGCCGACAAGGAAAAGAAAGAAACTCCCATCGTCCCGCCGCACAAGGGCGAATCGAAGACAATAGATCTCTTCAATGGAAAAAATCTTGATGGTTGGGAGGGGCACAAGGAATTGTGGTCGGTCAAGGATGGCGTCATCGTCGCTAAAAACACCAAGCCGATACCGGTCAGCACTTACCTGCTGACGAAGGACAAATACAGCGATTTTCGTCTGACGGCGACGGTGAAACTGGTGAAGTCGGAGATGCACTCCGGCATCGCCTTCTGGGGCCGCGTCGCTCCCGAACACAAGGACGAATACACCTACGCCGGCCATCTCGTCATGTTCCCGTCCGGTTGGGGCATGTATGACCTGTATGGCCGCAACGGCCTGCCCGTCAACGGCGCTCCCGCGAAGAAGGTCGGCAAACAGCACGATTGGAACGATTTGGAGATTCTCGCGCAGGGCAACCGCGTGCGTGTCGCCGTCAACGGTAAACTCGTCGTGGACTGGCGCGATCCGGAGCCGAAACGCATCAAGGAAGGCCCCATCGGTCTGCAACTGCACTCCAACAAGGAACCGCAGGAAGTTCACTTCAAGGACCTTAAGCTGACGACCTTCCCCGAGGAAAAGATGACTACTCTCAAGTGAATGAAGTAGATCCTGCTCGACAAGCGGGATCTTGCCCGAGTAGGTCCCGCTCGGCAAGCGGGACCTACCTCCGCTTGCCGAGCGGGATCTTGCCCGAATAAGTCCCGCTCGGCAAGCGGGACCTACTTCCTTGCGTTCGTGCCTCTTAGTCTTTCCTGCCGCATCTTCACACTCGATCAAAAATACCTCGTTTCCCTTCACTTTCCTCGCAATTCCCAGCGGGGGGACTTGACAGCAGCACCTCTTTTGGTGAATAATACACTAATTTGATGTCTTTGTCCATTATTCAGGAGGCGACTCATGGCGCGTTCGGTTAACTGGATTGACGCCGGCATCAAGATCCCCGATCTGCTGCGGCGGGCGCCGCAGGTTCGGCCGGTACTAGATCGCTATGGCTTACGAGGTTGCGGAGGCCCGGAAGGACCGGCCGAATCGTTGGAGTTTTTCGCCCGCGCCCATGAAGTTCGCCTGTCCAGCCTGCTCGATGAGCTGCGGGCGGAAGCGGTGCAAAGCCGACCGATGCCGCTGCCGATTCTGGAGGAGAAGCCGGCGCTGGCGGATGAGTTATATCGGCGTTTCTTCAAGGCAGGTATCGTCGTGACGCTGACGCTTGGGGCGCTGTGGGGCGCGTACCTGCTGTTGCGGATCGCCTTCGATAGCTCGTTTACCGCCGTCGGCATTCACGAGATCAACGCGCACGGCCACGCTCAGATTTTCGGCTGGGTCGGCTTGTTTGTTATGGGCTTCGCCTATCAAGCCTTTCCACGCTTCAAGCACGGCCAGCTTTCTCATCCACGTCTGGCCCTGCTCAGCTGGTGGCTCATGTTGACCGGAGTAATCGCTCGCTCCGTTCTGGAGCCGCTCGCCGGGCCGGGCAGTTGGCTGGCTCATTTCGCCGTGGCCGCCGCCGCGATCGAGGCGATTGCCGCGACGCTCTTCGCCGGCATCATTCTGGCGACGTGGCGGAATAGCGGCAAACCACTGGCGGTCTACGATTATTACATCGTCTCCGCCCTGGCCTGGTTCATCCTCCAGGCCGTTTACGAAACGGTCTATCTCTCGGCCACGCTGGCGACGGCCGATCGCAAGGAATTGGTCAACCTTGTGGCCATGTGGCAAGGGGCGCTGCGCGACATCCAAATCCATGGCTTTGCCCTGCTGATGATCCTGGGAGTGAGCCAGCGATTGTTCCCCAACTTTTATGGCTTGCGGACGCCGCGCCGCCGCGTCAGCCTGCTCGCTCTGCTGGGTGTGAACGCGGCCGTGGTCGGCGAAGCCGTCAGCCTCATCTTCATGCGCAACTCCGTCGGCCTCTGGGCTGGCGTATGGTATGCCTCGGTACTGGTCCTGGTTGGCTCGGTGATCGCTTTGCTGGTGGACTGGCGCATTTTTGGAGCCAGCACCAACGCGGATCGCTCGCTGAAGTTCCTGCGCGCCGCCTACGTCTGGCTGCTCGTGTCGCTGGGGATGCTGGTCCTGCTGCCGCTCTATCAACACGGCGTGCTGACCCGGCTGGCACCGGAGAGTTTGGCGGCGCGGATCGGTTTCTCGCATGCGTATGCGGGGGCGGCCCGTCACGCCATCACGGTCGGCTTTGTCAGCCTGATGATCGTCGGCGTGGCCGGCAAGATCGTGCCCACGCTCAACGGCGTCGATGTCCATCGCCTATCCGGGCTGTGGCTGCCATTCGTGCTGCTCAACACCGGCTGCGCCCTGCGTGTATTCACTCAGGTTTGCACCGACTTCACGGCGAACGCCTACCCGGTGTCCGGCGTGAGCGGAGTCCTGGAAGTCACCGGCCTGACCCTGTGGGGCGTACAAATGTGGTCGATCATGTCGGGCCGCGCCCGGCTGCGTCCCGAAACGACGGAGAGCGATTGCGGCTGTCACGAGCATGGCCCTGAGACGGCCATCGCCGCGAACGTGTGAACGATCGCGGAAGCGACAGGCACTTGATACCGGGAACGAATCGAGTCTAATAGGAGGGGAGGGCCGAAGGGAACTGTTTCCCGAACCACCCATTCAACCCGCGAAGGATCAAACCATGCCGGGCGTATTCTACGAGTATCTCGCCTTCGGGAGTTTCTGGGCCTTCGTCATCGGCCTGGATCTGGCCGCGCTTTGGAGCCTGCGCCGATCTCGCACCGAGGCCACGGCCCGCGTCCTCTGGGTCGTATGGATCGTGGCCGTTCCCGTCATTGGAGTAATTTCCTACTTCATCGTGCAACCGACACGGGAAGAAGACGAAATGGAACCGGTCGATTCGCGGTGGAGCGACAGCGAACGCCAACGACGGAGTGAAAACATCCGTCGCTAACGCCTCGGGCTGGGCACCGTCTTCCGCCGGCACTCCTCATTTCCCCGCGAACAATTCTCAAAGCGAACGCGGTCGCGCCAACGAAGCCGCGAGGTCGGGGTTATATCCAGCAGAGAGCTTGTCTCGATGGTGTCAATCGCGCAAGCTCTCTCCGAATTCGGCGTTCGTCTTGCAGCTCATGCGAGTCTCAGGCTGATTCTGGAGGATTACCCCGTGCCCTCAAAACCCCCGCCTCCGCGTCTACCCCTCTCCCAACCGTCGCGAGGCTGGCTGCTGGCCTCGGAGAATCGACCCGCGACGCCACTCGTCAACTGGTCGGCCATTGTCGCCTCGGCCTCCCTCGCTTTCGCGTTGCTGGTCAGCATCGTTGCCTGGATCATCACGCATCCGCACAAGGCGGCGGAGCCGGTGACGCCCCCCTTGTCTCTTGCCGCTGTCACTCCGGTATCCCATGTGAATGTGGAACCAGTCGCCGAAACGCCGCGAATCCCGTCAGCCCCGCCCACTGTAGTGATTCCCGCGGTTCATCACGTCGATCGGCAGGATGTGCTTCTCAATCACGTTCCCCGCAACGAGGAGCCGCCTCCGCTCCTGCCGCCTCCACCGCAACAGCAACAGGCCAAGGAACCTGACCGAAGCACACCGTCTTCTCCGTCCGCAGGCGAGACGTATGGCACACAGGTGTTGTTTCTGAACAACCCGGTGGCCGCGGCTGAGAGGGCGCGGCGTGAAAAGAAGATGCTTTTCGTCATGCACATCTCCGGTAACTTTGAAGAATCGTGTTTCACCTGAAACAACGCCGAGGCGTTCCGTGTGAACGCATTGACCAACGCGGAAGTGGGAAAATACCTCAATAGCGGTTTCGTCTGCACGTTTCAAAAGGTCGGCACCTTCACCATCAACGGCGGACAGAAGCAAGGCGGCAACGTCGCCAGTTATTTCTGCACGCCGGAAGGTCGCGTCCTCCACGCCATCGCCGGGCCGGTCAAGGCCGACGTTCTGCTGCGCGAAGCACGCTGGGTCGTCGAAACCTCCAAGCTGGCACTTCTGGAAAACGCCAAAACCGACGCCCGCTTGCGGATCTTCTACCGCAAGGCGCACGCCGAGCGTTTGCGGCAGGAGCATGGTCTGGATCTCAATCGATCCAAACGTCAAAACCGTGGCCGACAGTTGGACAATCAGGGCCGCGTTCATCTGATTCTCGCCACGGCACCGCTGCCGCGTCTCGAACAGATCTACAAGCTGGTCTTCGAGAAAGTCCTCAAGGAGAAAGTCTCCACCGCTCCGGTCGTGCAGACCGGCGGTTAACCGCGAGTCCCCACCAGCCCGCGGCGCCGGCGAAGTCGGTCTTCGCCGAGCGCCTCGGCGCTTGCGCGGAACGACTTCAACTTGAGGGAATCGTCATGCCCGGTCAAACTGCTCCTAGCTTTCCTCCGCCTCTGCCTCGGTCGTTCGGTTCATCGCGGCGGACATTGCGCCCTTCGCGGATCGTTGTAATCGCTCTTCTCCTTCTGTCGGCTCTCTTGGCGGGCGAATACGTGTGGTTGCACGCGCGCCAGGAAGCGAGAGCGATTGCGCAAGACAATGAGCGCGTGGCCGATCGAATGGAACTTGCCCGCGCCCATCTGGCGACCCAGCACTGGGAGGAGGCAATCCGTCATCTGGAGGATGCCCAGGCGATCGAGCGAGCGACCAACCGCGAGGTAATCCGTCCGCTGCTCGAACAGGCCCGGCGCGGCCAGGCCGAGGCGCTGCTCGAAGCCGCCGGTCTCGCCATCGTACACAAGGATGCGGCCAACGCTCTGCGTCTGCTCCATGCCTATACCGTTCATCCGTGGGCGACCAATCTCGACCGCGCTCACTTGCTGCGGAAGGATTTGGAGCGTGCGACATCCAGCGAGGAAGCCGCCCAGTTCTTGGCTCATCTCTCCGAGGATGCGCTCGCTCTCTTCGACAAGCACGGCCAACTGACGGAGGATGCTGGACTGCACACGGACGGAGCGCGGCAGATTTTCAAGGATACGCTGCGCCGTCATCTGAGGAAAGAGATGCAGCACCGCCAGGCGCGGCGTGAGGTCGAGCGTCTGGCGGTTGAGCGACGCGCCGCGGAGCATGCCCGACAGATCGCCCGCCTCCGAGCCATGCCAGCCTTCCGCGAGGTGTCGGCATTCATGGCGCAAACGCTCGATCACCACCACGAGCGGCAGCAAACCGCACAGCGTCAAGAGGCGGACCTGGCTCAACTCTTCCAGCAACTCGGCGTCAACGATACGAAAGAGCAAGCTGCCATCCGTGCCGACCTCATGGGAAACGAGGGCCAGACCAATATCGCGGAGTCCGTGGTCCGTCAACGCGCCGCGATCAAGCACGCCTACCGTTCCTCACCGGCATTCAACGCCGCCGATCGCGCGTTGTTCGATCGACTCGTCGATGAAGAATTGGATAAGCTGCTGAAGATGCTGAAACAATCCTAATGAGTCCCGCACAGGGAATGCTACTCTCTGGTCTTTCTCCCCTCTCCCCTGTACTCGGGGGAGAGGGGTTGGGGGTGAGGGGGAAAGACGGCCCCCTCACCCCAACCCCTCTCCCCCGAGTACAGGGGAGAGGGGAGGAGCTTTGTCAATGCGGGACTCAGTAATGTTTCGCCGCGGAGTTCGCGCGTACAGTGGCTGACTCTGCCTCTTGTGGCGATTCTCCGCACCATTACAATGGGGGCTGCGTCTTCCCCACCCCGCAAACCCGCCCTATGAAAGCCTCACCATCACGATGAAGCAACTCCTCGCTTGCTCGGCGGCCGTGGCCCTGGTGCTGATCGGCTGGATCGTTCCCTTGGTCCACTCCGAGGATAAACAGCGGACAGAGTCTCCCCGCGCTGCCGATCCGCGCTTGCGCGTCGATCTCTTCGCCGCTGCTCCCGACATCGTACACCCCATCAGCATGGCCTTCGACAGCCGGGGCCGGCTGCTCGTCATCGAGAGCCATACGCACTTTCGGCCGTCGAACTATAAAGGTCCAAAACACGACCGCGTTCGTCTGCTTAAAGACACCGACGGCGATGGCAAGGCGGATCGCTTCACGACCTTTTTCGAGGGAACCACATTCACGATGGACATTGCCGCCCATCCCGACGGCTCTGTCTATCTCGCCACGCGCAACGAGATTCAGCGGTTGCGCGACACTCACGGTGACGGCAAGGCCGACGAGCATCGCCGCCTTATCTTCCTCGAAACGAAGGGCAATTATCCGCACAATGGTTTGTCCGGCCTGGCCTTCGACTCCAAAGGCGATCTTTATTTTGGCCTGGGCGAAAACCTGGGGGCCGCTTACAAGCTCATCGGCGCGGACGGTACCACGCTGATGGGCGGCGGCGAAGGCGGCGGCGTTTTCCGCTGTACGGCAGACGGTCGGAAGCTGCGCCGGGTGGCGACCGGCTTCTGGAATCCGTTTGGCATCTGCCGTGACATTTTCGGCCGTGTCTTCGCGGTGGACAACGATCCCGATGCCATGCCGCCCTGCCGGCTGGTTCACGTCGTCGAGGGCGGCGACTACGGTTTCCAGTTCCGCTACGGTCGTTCGGGCCGTCATCCCTTCCAATCGTGGGACGGCCAATTGCCGGGCACGCTGCCGATGATGTCCGGCACCGGCGAGGCACCGTGCGAAGTGCTGAGTTATGAATCCGATGGTTTGCCGCGCGAGTACGTCGGCGATCTGCTGGTGACATCCTGGGCGGACCATCGCGTCGAGCGCTACCAAATCAAGGAACGCGGCGCTTCCTTCTCGGCGGAGCGCAAGCCGTTCGTGCAGGGCGGCGAAAACTTCCGGCCGGTCGGCCTCGCCGTTGCGCCAGACGGCTCGCTGTTCGTCAGCGACTGGATGCGCAGCGATTACAATCTGCACGGCAAGGGGTCCATCTGGCACATTCGGCAGCGCGAGTCGGGCAAACGCGATCGCCCCACGGATCCGCGCCGTGCTCTGTTTAGCGCTCACCGTCCGTTGCGCGATGCGGCCGCGCGGCGTCTCGCCGCCGACAAAGCCGGTCGTGCTTTTCTGCGTGAACAACTCGATGGCCAAGACATTCGCGTTCGCGCCGCCAGCCTCACGGCATTGATCGACGCGGAGGGGAAGGACGAGGCAACCTCGCCCCTACGGACCGTCGCGGAGAAAGATGCGCAAACGCCGATTCGCGCGATGGCCGTACATGCCCTCGTCGAGCGCGGCGAGGATGTAGGCAATTTTATCGATCCTAAATATCCGCCTGCCGTGCGTCTGGAAGCGATCGGCTCCCTCAAGGGAAAGTCGGCCCTGCCGCGACTGCTGAAACTGCTCGCCGATTCCGACTCATTCCTGCGCAATGCCGCCGTGCGACAACTGAGCCGTCAGCCGGGCTTGCTCAGTTCCATCAAGATGCCTTCGCTGAAGGAACCGCTCCAGCGCATGGGCGTACTGTTGGCCTGGCGCGCCTCCGGCCAGCCCGAGGCAACCCGCCACGTTCGTGAGTTCCTAAGCGACCCCGATGAGGACGTGCGTTTTCTGGCCGTCAAGTGGATCGCCGATGACAGGCTGACCGACTATCGGCCCCAACTCGTGGAAGCGCTAAAGGATCGCGCCGTGAACGTGCGGTTATTCTTCGCCTACTCGTCGGCACTGGCCCGACTCGACAACCGCGAAGTCAGCGAGGCGAGAATGGCCGATTACTTCTTCGATCGCCTGAAGGATGCGAAGAGTTCGCCGGCCCTGCGCGTGTTGGCCTTGCAGATGGTGCCCGCGAACCATCCGAAGCTGACGCTCGATCTTCTCCGCGATCTTCTCGCGCAGGATAATCCAGCATTACGGCTCGAAGCGGTTCGTTCGCTGTGCGATCATCCGAACGCCGGCCGCGAGCGGGTATTGCTCGATACCATCCACAACGCGCGCCTCGAAGATGCGGTGCGTGCGCAGGCGCTTGTCGGGCTATCGGGACAATCCGCAAAGCATCTCGATGAGTTGTTGGCTCTGGTCCGCGGCGACAACATGATCCTGCGCCGCGAGGCTCTGCGTGTCCTGAAAGATACGCCGCTCAACACCGCGCAGCGTGCCAGCCTGGAAACGATCGCCCGTCGCCGGCCGGAAAGCGCCGCCTTGGTGGAGCGCGTACTCGGTCGGCCATTCGTCAAGGATCGTCCGCGCCCCGACGACCTGGACGGCTGGCTGAAACGCCTGGATGGCCCGGCCGATGCCGCCACGGGACAACGTGTTTTCTTTCAGCCCAAACTCGCCAATTGCTCGCGCTGTCATCGCGTCGAAGGCCGAGGAGCGCAGGTGGGGCCGGACCTCAGCACGATCGGCCGAACCGAGCGCCGGCACATCCTCGAATCGATTCTGCGTCCAAGCAATCTCGTCCCGCCGCACTATCAAGTTTGGCAGATTGAGACGACCGACGGCAAGGTTCGCGCCGGTATGCTCATCGGGACCAATCTGGACCAGTACACGTACCTTGATGCGAAGGGAGATTTGTTCAAACTGAACACGCGCGGCATCGTCGAAAGCCGGCCCCTCCCCACATCGATCATGCCGGACGGCCTGACCGATTTATTGACGGATCAGGAGTTACGCGATCTGCTGGCGTACTTGGGTTCACGCCGCTGAAAGGGGCCGCCCGGCGCGCGCCGCGCCGGATTGATTTGTTGACGCTGTCCCACTACAATCAGATAGGGCTATGGGTTATTCACCTTTTCCAGATTCACACCCTTCTGTTACCCTTGCCCTTAATAGGAGAGCCAGGGACGCCGTGAGGCGTTAAGCAGGCGCAACACTACACGAGCGCTTTACCGACAGCGCCCGGAATGGGATCGACAGAAGTCAGTAACGCCATGAGGCGTTGAGTCCAGCAGAACGGAGCGACTGACGTGTACGAAAGGTTTACCGACCGAGCGCGCAAGGTGATGCAGCTGGCCAACCAGGAGGCCCAGCGCTTCAACCACGAGTACATTGGCACCGAGCATATCCTCCTGGGCCTTGTCAAGGAAGGCTCGGGCGTGGCGGCCAACGTCCTCAAAAACCTTGACATCGACCTCCGCAAGATTCGTCTGGAGGTCGAAAAAATCGTTCAATCCGGCCCCGACATGGTGACTATGGGTAAATTGCCCCAGACACCGCGGGCCAAGAAAGTCATCGAATACTCCATCGAGGAGGCCAGGAACCTCAATCACAACTACGTCGGCACCGAACACCTGTTGCTGGGTCTGCTGCGCGAACAGGAGGGCGTGGCCGCCCAGGTCCTCATGAACCTCGGGCTAAAGTTGGAAGATGTCCGTGAGGAAGTCCTGAATTTACTGGGGCACAATATGGCGACGGAAGAAAGCGGCAGCGGCAGCGGTGGCGAACGCCAGACCAACAAGGGCAAGTCCAAGACGCCGGCTCTCGATAGCTTTGGCCGAGACCTCACCGAACTCGCCCGTCAGGGCAAACTCGATCCGGTCATTGGCCGGCAGAACGAAATCGAGCGCGTCATTCAGGTTCTCAGCCGGCGCACCAAGAACAATCCGGTGCTGCTCGGCGAGGCCGGCGTCGGCAAGACGGCCATCGTCGAGGGCTTGGCCCAACTCGTCGTCGATGCCAGCGTACCCGAATTGCTGCGCGATCGCCGCATCGTCGTTCTCGATCTCGCCATGATGGTCGCCGGCACCAAGTATCGCGGCCAGTTCGAGGAACGCATCAAGGCCGTTATGAACGAGGTGCGTCGCGCCAAGAATACCATCCTGTTCATCGATGAGTTGCACACGCTCGTCGGAGCCGGCGGCGCGGAAGGCGCCATCGACGCCTCCAACGTCCTCAAGCCCGCCCTGGCGCGCGGCGAGATTCAGTGCATCGGTGCCACCACGCTCGACGAGTATCGCAAATACATCGAGAAGGACGGCGCGCTGGAACGCCGCTTCCAGCAGATCATCGTCAATCCGCCTTCCAAGGACGAGACGATTGAGATTTTGCGCGGGCTGCGCGATCGCTACGAGGCCCATCACCGCGTCCAGATCAAGGACGAGGCTCTCGAAGGAGCCGTCGAGTTGTCGGATCGCTACATCAGCGGCCGCTGTCTGCCCGATAAGGCCATCGACGTGATCGACGAGGCCGGGGCGCGGGTTCGCCTCAAGGCGATGACTCGGCCGCCGGATTTGAAGGATCTCGACGCTCAGATTGAGCAGCTCAATCAGGAGAAGGAAGCGGCTGTTGCCGAGCAGGATTTCGAGAAAGCCGCTCATCTGCGCGACCAGGCCGACAAGCTCAAGAAGAAGAAAGAAACCATCACCCGCGAATGGCGTGAGAAGTCGAAGGAAATCGACGGTGTCGTCGATGAAGAAGTGATTGCCGAAGTTGTCAGCAAAATGACGGGCGTACCGCTGAAGCGGCTCGAAGATAACGAGACGCAGCGGTTGCTCAACATGGAGGATGAACTGCACAAACAGGTCATCAGCCAGCACGAGGCCATCGTGGCCATCGCCAAGGCGGTTCGCAAGAGCCGCGCCGGTCTGAAAGACCCGAAGCGGCCGATCGGCAGCTTCATCTTCGCCGGGCCTACCGGCGTCGGCAAGACACTGTTGGCCAAGCGTCTGGCGCACTTCATGTTCAGCGATGAGAATGCGCTGGTGCAAATCGATATGTCCGAGTATTCGGAGAAGCACAATGTCAGCCGTTTGATCGGTGCGCCTCCGGGTTACATCGGCTATGAAGAAGGCGGCCAGCTGACCGAGAAGATTCGTCGCCGGCCGTATAGCGTGGTTCTGCTCGACGAAATCGAGAAGGCCCACCCCGAAGTGTGGAACATGCTCTTGCAGATCATGGAGGAAGGGCGTTTGACCGACAACGTCGGTCGAACGATCGACTTCAAGAACACCATCCTCATCATGACGACGAACATCGGCGCCGAGGAAATCTCCGGTCGTCAGGAACTGGGCATTCATACGCTGATGCGTCGCAATGAGGAGACCACCTACGAGGGCATGAAGCAGAAGCTCAAGGCCGTGATGGAACGCAACTTCCGGCCGGAGTTCCTCAACCGCGTGGACGACATCATCGTCTTCCGCAGTTTGACCAAGGACAATCTCAAGAAGATCATCGGTATCGAGATGACCAAGGTGTCGAAGCGTTTGGCCGAGAAGGGCTTGACACTGGTTCTGACCGACGAGGCCAATGAGTTGCTGATCGAGAAGGGCACCAGCCTCGATTATGGTGCGCGTCCTTTGCGTCGGGCCATCGAGCATTACCTCGAAGATCCACTGTCGGAGGATCTGTTGCGGGGCACCTTCGTGGGCAAAGACACGATTACGGTTCGCGCTCACGAGGAGAATGGCGAGAAGAAACTCACCTTCGACGCCACCACGACGCAGGCGCCGGAATTGGTCGCCGCTGGAGACGAGGCCAAGAACTGATGTTCGACTGTTGAACGATTAACTAACTTTTTGCCAGCCCGCAGCGCCAGCAAGGGAGTCCCTTGCTGGCGCTGCGGGCTGGCAAAAACGGTCCGCAGCGCCAGCAAGGGAATCCCTTGCTGGCGCTGCGGGCTGGCAATTCATTGGGTTAGTGTCTTTTATCGGCCACAGCCACAACTATGGCAACCCGCGAGGATTAGAGGGGTCAAAGTCAGCACGAAACCGAACAGTTTCCAACCCAGCCGGAAGGCGTTGTTTTTCATAGATCTGTTGCTCCTTGCATCCAGTTGCTTCTTCGTCGCGGTGGGGCCAATGCCCCAAGGCTTGTTGAGAGTCATTCTGATTATTCTCATCGGTGTCTCGCGGAGGCGCACTTCAGCACGCCGTGTATTCTCCTCGCTTCGAGCGGCGCAGCAAGCGCTCGAAACCTCTCAATCCCAACGAAACAACCTCTCGCGTTCTTCGGACACCGTGCCTTGATACGTCACCGCCCCCCGATACCCATCTCGACGAGATAACTAGGGCCGGATGACTACCATGCCGCCCGCTTCGTGGGAGACCGACGAGTCGGCCTGCCGACCCAAGGCACCAATATAGGCACCTGCTGCCGATACTCCTCGTAGATGCCGCCGTAGGCGCGCCTCAAATCCCGCTCCTCGAAGCAGATCCCCAGAACGATGTAGGCCGTCGTCACCACGGCGAACAACAAGTGGCCCCAGGTCATGACTGGTGTGGCCCAAAAAGCGATGAGGAAGCCGAGCATAATCGGGTGCCGGACGATCCGATAAAGGATCGGGGTGCGGAACGGCGACGGCAAGTACGGCTGGCCGATGACATAGAGGTAGACCTGCCGTAGTCCGAACAGATCGAAATGATCGATCGAAAATGTCGAAATCAAGGCGATCACCCATCCGACACCGAAGAGAACCCACAGAGCGGCGACAGCCGCCGACTGCTGAACCTCCCACAATCTCCCCGGCATCGGACGCCATTGCCAGAAGAGAAGAGCCAGCAACAGGCTGCTCGCCAAGACATAGGTGCTACGCTCGACGTGCGGCGGAATCCTCCGCGTCCACCACCGCTTGAAGCCGGGACGGGCCATGATACTGTGCTGGACGGCGAAGAGGCCGAGCAAGAATAGGTCCACCGTAACTGTCTCGACAGACGACACCTGCGACCCGGTGTCAATAGACTTCGGCACGACGAGATTGCCGATGAAGCCGATGGCGTAGAGAAAGGTGGCGAGGAAGATCAGGTAGCCTACGCCACCGTACACCACGGCGAATAGCCGAAGCGGGAGTACGGCGGGCGGGTTTGCCGCGTCCGGGGGAGACGGCCCGTTCATCCGGCCTCCTTGCCATGGCGCATTGAGGGTTCGGGATCGACCCCGAGGCCATCCAGCACCCGGTTGATAAAGTTGAAGTAACCGATGCAGTGAACGGCATCGACCAGCTGCTCGTCCGTGAGCCCCTGTCCTCGGAGGGCGTCCAGATCGCCCTTTCGCACGCTGGAGGGCAACTTCGTGAGTTTCACCGCGAAGTCCAGCAGGGCAACTTCCCGTGGAGTCAGTCCCGCCGAGCGGTAATCCTCCTGCACCGCCTGCCGTTGTTCGTCGCTCTCGACCACCGACCGGAGGTCTTTCTCGTGAGCTTCCATTCAATACAAGCAGCCATTGACTTTGGAGACGACGGTGGCAATCAACACCCGCTCCCGCCTATTGATGCCGCTCGGGGCGTCCATGACCTGACAATACAAGTCGAACCCACGACTCGCCGTCTCCGGTCGGAGCGACTGTACCTTGGCGATGTTTGGAATAACACCCGCCCGCTCACGGGTCTGCCGGTACAGTTCTCGGAGTTTGCCCGTAGCGGCCTCATCGGAAACCGTCTGCACCCATGCCATGCGCATTCCTTTCATAGCACATACCTGAAAAGAGGATCGATGATCTCCCTTGTCACGGTAGTGGTGTCGAGATGAGAGCGTTACAGGGCTTTGGTGATACCCTACGACGGGTCCATAAGCCCCACTTATGGGATGTGGATAGCGATGGGGTTGGTTTCGAGGAAGATCAGGAACAATCGCGCCGGCAGGGACAGCACGCGCCGCTTGTCCTGCACGATGTACATATCTCGGTCGCAATGGAGATCGCTGACCTGAAGAGCGTGCAGTTGGCCCGCCTTGAGTTCCTTCTCTACCGCGAGGGTAGATAGCACCGCCACGCCGACGCCTCGGAGGACGGCTTCCTTGATGGCCGCGTTGCTGCCGAGTTCCAAGACGATCCGCAGATCGGCCAGCGAGCGCCCCGTCCGCTCTAAGGATTTCTCAAAGCAGTGTCGCAGACCGGAGCCAACTTCCCGCAGGATAAGGGCGTGACCGGACAATTGCTTGACCGACAACTTTTTCCGCCTACTCAGGACGTGGCCCGGCGGGACGATCAACGCCATGCGGTCGCTGGTGAGATAGTTGAACTCCAGATGGGGGTTGTCGGTCTTCTTGCCCACCAGTCCAAGACTGACTTCTCCCTTCTCCACCTCAGCCATCACCGCCATGCTATCGGTGACGGCGGCACGCACGCGGATATGCGGGTGCTTGTGGCCGAAGACCGATAGTAGGGATGGGAGGAGATGTTCTCCGGGGATAGAACTGGCGGCGAGGAGCAATTCACCGGCGACCGGGACTTCGTGGCCGGTAACTTGCCGGCGAGCCTCCCGGTAAAGGTCGAGTATCCGCTGGGCGTAATCGTAGAGTTTCTGACCCGCCGCGCTGAGCAGAACTCGACCACCTTGGCGCTTGAACAGGGAGGCACCGAGCGTTTTTTCGAGGATGTGGACCCGTTGACTGACAGCCGCCTGGGTCAAGTGGAGTGCCTTCGCCGCCCCGGTAAAACTGTTCAACTCCGCGGCCTTCGAGAAGGTTTCCAGATAAGGAAGTTGTATATCCTTCGGCTCTTCGGTGTCCACCACCGGCTCCCCCTCGTCGTGCCACGCCATTAGAAGTGCATCCCAAAATTAACGCGCTCCGTAACATGTGTTTCCGATGGTTAACACGGAAGCCTCCGCGAAACGTAAACGGGAGGGCGTTTACTCTTCGCGAGTTTTAATCACTTTAGCTATCTTTTTTGTAAGTAATGCCTCACTCGGTCGCGCCAGGGCGACCGACGGCTCGTAGCCGCCTTCGAGATAAGCGTGATCGGTCGGAATGTAGCCGGGACCACCATCGCCGTAGCCGGCCACGCAGACGAATACGTCCTTGCGCATCTGCTGCGCCTTGAGTTGATATTCGATGAATGGCTCGCCGGGCAGATGCAGTACCAGCGCCTTGCCGAGATCGAGGCAGGTCAGATCGATCGGCCGATCCTGGCGCGCAAGCCAGGCAAGTTGGAAAGCGGCGTTGCCGCGACGAGCCTTGATGGCCTTGGCGTCTTCCAGCACCTTCCGACTCTCCTCGGCACCGAACGACTTCTCGCGGCGCGGCAGCAAGCGGATCGGTTCGACGCGCCATTCATAGGTCGTCAGGGCGTGTCGTCGTGTCGCTTTCCACGCCGCTTTCATGGCCGTGTAGATGCGGTCGCGCAGCACGGGACGATTCGCCTTGGAGCCGTCGTTGTACTTGCCGGCGGTGACGTTGCCGGCGCAGCCATTGAAATAGAGCTGAAAGATTTTCGGCTCTTCCTCCTGGCGTTTTTGCCGGGCTAAACCGCAGAAATCGGCGCTAACACGGCCATCGCCGTAATAGCTCATCGGATGCGTGGCGTAATAATTCAAGGCCGCCAGCGGTTGCTCCTCCTTCCAGAAACTCAGGGTCTTTAGCCACGGATCAATCAATCCTTCCGGCTCGGCGCGAACCTTCGGATCTTTCGTGGCGCTGGTGCGCGAGAAGCGGATTTTGCCGTTGTCGCCGAGGATGCGCCGATTGGAAGCGACTTGCTCAACGCGCGCCTGTCCGATGCCTAAATGCGTGAATGGCGAGGTCTTCTTGAGCGACTCGCGCAAGGCGTCGGCGGATTGCTGAACGGCGCGGTCGAAAAATTTCAGATTCAACGAAGGCGGCGAGCCGGGCACGCTTTCGAGAAGGTGTTGCGCCTCCACGTCGGCGAACGGCGCGTTGTGGGGATGAACGCACTGGACGGCGACGCGCTCGGGCGTGGTGTGGGCCGCTTTGGCCAACGCCTGACGCCATCGCAAGTTGGCGTCGTTGCGCACGCCGCACCAGTCTACAGCGCATAATACGATCGGCGCTCCCGCGCCGAGCAGGACCACACCGAGAGCGCGCAGCGGATCATCGACGCCGCGCGCCGGTTCGATCCAACCGCCACACAAAGGATGGCCCAGCGGGGGAGTGACATCGGATTGGAAGGTTGCTAGGTGCAGAACCGGCATAATTCTTGCTCCTACGAACACACCGAGAAAATGTCTATGGGCAGTTCAACCAGAAAACGAGCAGAAGTCAACGGTTGAAGGGAGAAGAAAACGATTGGGAACTTTATTTTTTCGCCCGTTTACGTTTCGCGAAACGTAAACGGGTGCCGGCCGTTCACCAAGTTTATTGACGTTGCCAGTGAACGGCGGGATCGCTATAGGACGCCTCTTCTTGTCGGACGAGAAACGGGGGAAGGATGCTGGGGGGCGTCGCGTTCGCGCGGCGGCCGAGAGGGGGACAGTCTATGGTGGCCAATCCGTTGCTCAACCAAATTCTGAGCGACGAACGCCTGACGCGAAATTTGGGGGATGCGGAGGCGCGAGTCCTGGTAGAATGGCTAGTTGAGCAGGCTGAGGAATTGACGCGAATCGCCAACTCCACCGAGGCCGATCGTGCCGTGACCTGGTTGTGTCGTCGAGGTCGAGCGGTCGCCCATTTTGTCCGTTTATGGTGTCAGGAAAACGCACGCGGCGCGGCCGGCCAACTAGCCGCCGCCGAACGCTTCGTCTGGCCCCTACCGGACGCGGAGGTCGATCCCTACGAGTTGATGCAGGGCATCGTCTCCTGCGAGGGCGATCAGTTCTGGCAACGACGACGCCTATCTCGGGCGGCGTGACGCGAACTTTCGCTACAAAATAAGTTGTTTGTTGAAGGTAGGGACTTGTCTGCACTCCCGAAAGCGAATATGCTGGAGTGCTTTGCTGATTTCCTCTGTTGTTACACCGCTGTGATTTACTTCCACTTCCCCGAGGATGAGGTTGAGCCGTGAACGCCGCTACCAACACTCAGGCCAGCGCCCAGGACCTTGAGCAAGAACGCCGCCGAATCGCCCACCGGCTCGAAGAGGTGGCCAAGCTGAGCGAGTCGAACGTCCCTCCGGGGGCGTTCTACGGAGAGATGCTCAAACGCTTACTGGAATCGCTGGCGGCTCCAGCCGGTGCCATCTGGGCCCGCACCGCCCAGGGCAACTTGCAAATGCAGTGTCAGATTAACGTCAAGGACATCGGACTCGATCAGAACGAGGACGCCCGCAAGACACACGAGGAACTGCTCCGGCAGGCAATCATGTCGCCGCGGGCGTTCCACTTGCCGCCGCGCAGCGCCATCGGCGTCCGAGAAGAGGGCAAGCCCGCGGCTGGGAATCCGACCGACTATCTTCTGTTGGTCGCTCCCATCCTGGTCAACCAGCAGCCGGCCGGCCTCATCGAGGTCTGGCAAGCGGCCAATCGCCCGCCGCAGGCGATCAACGGCTACATGCAGTACATGACCCTGATGGCCGAGTTGGCCTCGCGCTACCAGCGCAACCAACTCATGGGGCAATTGGCCGGCCAGCAGCAGGTGTGGACGCAGTTGGAAGCGTTCGCCCGCCAGGTTCACAACAGCTTGCATCCGACGGAAGTCGCTTACGTGGTCGCCAACGAGGGGCGGCGACTGGTCGAATGCGATCGCGTCACCGTGGCTCTGCGTCACTATGGAGCGAAGGCGCGCATCGAAGCGGTCAGCGGCGCCGATGTGGTCGAGAGGCGTTCCAATCTCGTTCGCCTCATGCGGACCTTGTGCGAGCGCGTGCTGACCTGGGGCGAGAAGCTGATCTTCAGCGGAACCCGCGATGACAGTCTGCCGCCCAAGGTGCTGGCGGCGCTGGATGCTTACTTGGCCGAGAGCAATAGTAAGTTGCTGGTCGTTCAGCCGCTGCGCGACGAGCGCGAGACTTCCAAACGTCCGCCGCGCTCCGCTCTGCTCATGGAATGTTTCGAGCCGCCCGCCGAGCCGCAACAGTTGATTGCCCGCCTCGATGTGGTCGCGCGTCATGCCACGCCGGCGCTGTACAACGCCGTCGAGCATCGCCGCATCCCCGGCCGCATGTTGTGGATGCCGCTGGCCAAGGTGCAGGAAGGCATCGGCGGCAAGGCCAAGGCCATCTCCGCCGTCGCCGTTGCTCTACTCAGTCTTCTCGGCGCCGCCTTCTACTTCGTGCCGTATGAGCTTAAAATGGAGACGAATGGCAAGCTGGTGCCCTGGGCGCGCCGCGTCGTCTATCCGCCCACCACCGGCAAGATCGAAGAATTCAAAGTCGAACCGGGAGACGTCGTTGTCCCGGATCGCCAATTGGCCAATATGTATTCGCTCGAACTCGAACAAAAATTGAGTGCCATGTTTGTGGCCCTCACGGACGCCAACAATGAGTCGCAGCTGGCGGAGAATAGTTCTCGACGCCTTAATTTGAAACCCGACGAAAAGATCAACTACCGCGAGAAGGCGGACATGCAGAAAAAATTGGTGGACTTGAAACGAAAGGAATTCGACGAGTTTCTCCTGCGCAACTTCGCGTCGCCCGATCGTCCCAAGTGGGGCGAATTTGAATTGCGGGCGCCGCAATTCACGACGGAGGAGAAACTGCGGGTCAGCCGGCAGGAATGGACGGTTCTCAACGGCAACTTCAAGGACGAATGGCTCAACCGCACGGCCCGGCCTTCGGAGGCGCTGCTGCGTTTAGGTGCCAAAGACGGTCCGTGGGAGATTGAGTTTCGCATTCCCCAAAAACACATCAGCCAGGTGTTGCGCGCTTACGAACGCAACGGCGGGCAAGCGCTCGACATCGATTTCCTGCTTCGCAGCGATCCAACGCGGAACTACCGAGGCAAATTGTACCGCGACAAAATTGCCAGCGAGGCCGTGCCCAACCGCGACGAGAAGGACGAATCCGAGCCGGAAGTCATCGCTTTCGCCAGCATCGACGATCCCGCTATTGACCCGGCCTATCGTCTCTCGCGTGAGTCGCTGACCAGCGGCACCGAGGTACATGCCAAGATTCGCTGCGGCAAACAGCGGCTGGGCTATGCCCTGTTCTACGGCGTTTGGGAATTCATTTACGAGAAAGTCGTGTTCTTCTTCTAAGTGGCTGTAACGCTATGAGTAGGTCCCGCTTGCCGAGCGGGACCTTGCCCCAACAGGTCCCGCATGCAGTAGGTTCCGCTTGCCGAGCGGGACCTTACCCCGACAGGTCCCGCTCGGCAAGCGGGACCTACTTCATCGCATTAGGGCTTCTAAGAGTTTGCAACCTCATCGTCGCGGCTGAGCGGGGGGCGTCCGCCCCCTGAGACCTTACTCACTCAGGGGGCGGACGCCCCCCGCTCAGCGGGAGGATAAGTCTCATGTTCCGCTGGATATTTGTCTGTCTGCTGCTGTCCGCGGGAGCCGTCGCCGCCGTTTGGGCGGTCGCTCCGAAATCGATCCCCGACCAGACGCCGGTCGAGAAAGTGGCTCCAGATCAGAAGAACCCAGAGGCTGCGAGGCCAGTTCCGGCCGTGGCCTCGGCTGCGCCGCTGCCGGCGGTGGTATCGGGGCCGAAGTCCATCGAACTCATCCATTACGGCTTGCTGAAACAATCAACGGCGGGCGAACCGATCCTCATCCCCAACGGTACCCTGGTTATCCCTGGGGTGCAGGAAGTGCCCAGCGCGAAGGAAGGCACAATTCTCTTCATTGGCACGGACGTGCTGCCCGACGAAGTCGTGCCTCCCGAAAAGCAACTACCACGCGCCGAACTCGGTTTCCTGGTGGTTCAAATGGCACCAAACGAGAAGCTTCGCGAAGGAGAGAAAGCGTTTCCACTCTACGAGAACGATCCGACGCGGTTGTATCGCCGTGTCCGCGAGGGCGAAGAACTGGAACCGAATAAGATCACTCTCGCCCGCGAGTGGCGTCCCGTCCGCAAATTGCAGGTCGGCGACAAAGTGAAGCGCGACCAATTGGTGGGCCTGGTCAACCCGCGCAAGTCATTCGACGAGGTAGCGAGCAGGGTGGCCAAGCTCGCCGGCGCGGACGCGGATCGTGCCGCCTCAAGAAGCCAGAAGGATGAATACTGGCGTCGTCATCAAACGCAGAAAGAATCAAACCGGCTTCAACCCGGCAGCGTCTCCAAGGATGACTACCAAGCCACTCTTCTGCAATACGCGAAATTCGCGGCGGAAGAAAAGGTCAAGGTCGCCGCGATCACCACGGCCCAGCGTGAGCTAAACGCCGCCTTGACCGATCTGAAGATGCACGAGATTCGTGCCGCCATCGACGGCACCATCAAGGTCATTTACAAGAATTCCGAGGGCGAGGCCGTCAAGCCTTACGAAACCGTCTTGCAGATCCAGAATCCGCAGCGACTCCGCGTGGAAGGTTTGCTGGAATTGCAGCAAGCCGCGAAGCTGCGCGAAGGGATGCAGGTCATCGTGGAAACCAGCCGGCCCGAGCATCCGCGGTTAGTCATCAGCGGCCATCTCGATACGGTGAATTGCGTGGCCGTCAGCAAGGGCAAACGGCCGGTCATCGTGTCCGGCAGCGACGACGAGACGTTGCGCGGCTGGGATTCGGCCACCGGCGACAGGTTGTGGCTTATCCAAGGACTGAAATCGCCGGTACGCGCTGTCGCTTGCACCTCGCCTGGCTCGAAGCACAATCTTGCGCTGTTCGGTTGTGCCGATGGCACCGTTCGCCTGCTCGACCTGAGCAAGGTCAATTCCGACGAACGACCGCGCGAGTTGGCGGAGCAACATCAAGGTGCCGTCAACAGCGTGGCTTTCAGTCCCGACGGCGAGGTGTGCGCCACCGGCGGCGACGACCGAAGCATCTGTCTCTGGAAGACGGAGACAGGCGAACTGCTGCATCGTCTGACGCAGGCGCATCGCCGCTCGGTCACGTCGGTGCAATTCGTCTCGGCCAAACGGCTGGTGTCGGCCGGCCGCGACAATCGTCTGACGGTTTGGGACGTGGAAGCGGGTACTCCTCCCCATCGAACGGGACCGAATTTCGAGGGACGCGGCGGTGAGGTTGCCCAGATCGGTGCCAGCCCGGACGGTCGCTTTATGCTGTTCGATCAGGGCAAGGAACTACGTCTGCTGTCGCTGAGCGACAAGCAGATTGAGGGCACCCTGGTGAACCCATCGGATGCGATGAACTTTTCGACGATGGCCCTGTTCTCGCCGGACGGCAAGACGATCCTGACCAACGGCTCGGCGGCCGGCAAGCTGCAATTGTGGCGAACGCCGGCGCAGGCACGGGCCTCCGAACTGCGCCAGTTCATTTGGACAAAGGGTGCGGCCACTTGCGGAGCATTCGCTCCGGAGGACGGCTCGTTCGTCGTCACCGGCACGCAGGATCATCAGGTGCTGCTATGGGCGATGCCGGAGAAAAACGAGGTCGAAGTCTCCCTCAAAGCCACGCTAACGCTAGTGGAACAGCACTTCGACACCCAATCCCGGCAGGTGCGGGTGTGGGCCGAACTCCAGAACCCCGGTTGGCTGATTCCCGGCAGTCGGGCGACGATGGTCGTCCCACCGCAGAAGTAACGCTGGGTTTGGAGTTTTTACTAGCCCGCAGCGCCAGCAAGGGAATCCCTTGCTGGCGCTGCGGGCTGGTAAAAACTGTCTCTGGGTGACACTCTATGGAAACCGCAGTTCCCGCCAAAGATCTCGAACGACGCAAGCAACTGCGTGTCCGGCTGCGCCGCGATCTGGCGATCGAGGCTCAGAAATACGAGGGACGCACTTTCCACGTCGTCAAAGATCCCGTCAGCCTGCGCTACTATCGTCTCAAGGACAACGAATACTTCCTGCTCCAGTTTCTCGACGGCAAGCACACCCTGGAAGATGCGCAGAAGGAATATGAGGTCCGCTATCGTCCCGACCGCCTAAAGCTGGAGGATGTGGAGTCCTTCGCGCAGCAGCTTATCAACGCCGGCCTGGCGCAGAATGAATCGCCGCGCGCCGGCAAGCAACTTTTCGAGCAGCGCAACAAGCGAAATCGCAGCGAATGGATGCAGACGCTGACCAACATTCTCTATATCAAAATCCCCGTTTTCGATCCGGATCGTCTGCTGAAGCGCATGCTTCGCTGGGTGGGCTGGATTTTCTCGCTATCGTTCTTCGCCGCCAGCGTCGTCCTGATGCTGTCGGCCGCCCTGCTGGTGGCGACACACTTTGAGACGTTCCGTTCTAAACTGCCCGACCAGAGTTTGTTCTTCCGCTTCCAAACCGTCATGTATTTGTGGGGTGCCCTTGGCCTCGTCAAGGTGATCCACGAATTCGGCCACGGTCTCAGTTGTAAAGTGTTCGGTGGCGAAGTCCACGAGATGGGCGCGCTTCTGTTGTGTCTGTCGCCGGCCCTGTATTGCAACGTCTCCGACGCCTGGACGCTGCCGAGCAAATGGCATCGCATCATCATCAGCGCGGCCGGCATTTACGTTGAGTTGGTCATCGCCTCGATCGCCACCTTCGTCTGGTGGAATAGCTCGACGTACCCGTTTCTCAACAACCTGGCGCTGAGCTTGATGGTGGTGTGCAGTGTCAGCACGGTGGTATTCAATGCCAATCCGCTGATGCGTTACGATGGCTACTATGTATTGGCGGACTGGTTGGAAATTCCCAATCTGCGCGAGCGTTCCAATAAGTTCCTCAAGAACCTGACTCTGGAGTTTTGCCTGGGTGTGGAAGTGCCGCCGGAGCCGTATATGGCCCTGTGGCGGCGCGTGCTGTTCGTGTCCTACGCGGTCGGTAGCTATATCTATCGCTGGGTGGTGACGTTCGCCATTCTGTGGTTTCTGTATTCGTTCCTGCGACCTTACAAGCTGGAAGTCATCAGTCAGATGATGGCCCTGGGCGCGGCCGGCTCCATGGCCGGGTGGCCGTTGTACCGTCTGGGCAAAAACATCTACCGACGCGGGAGGCTCCCTGACATGAAGAAGTGGCGTGTGTTGGCCAGCGGCGGCGTGTTGACGGCGGTGGTACTGTTTGTGTGCCTGGTTCCGGTGCCTGTCAGCCGCATCCGCGTTCAAGCGATGGTGCAGGCGGATCCGTCGGCCACGGGCAAAGTGTATGTCCGTCGGGATGCCATTCTGAAGAAGCTAAACGTCCGGCCCGGCCAGAAAGTCGTGGCCAATGACGTGCTGGCCGAGTTCGAGGATCGCGACCTCGACGCCGACCTGCTCAAGGCGGAGATCGAACGCGATGGCAGTGCCCAGCGCATCAAAGTGCTGGAAGATAAACTGAGACGGACGATGGAGGAGAGCGAGAAGAGCAAGATCAGCGATGAGATCAGCAAGCTGTCCGGCCAGCGCAATGAGGCGGCGGCGAAAGCTTTGGCGCTGGAGAAGGCCAAGGATAAGGACTTGGTGCTGCGTGCGCCGTGTTCGGGCATCGTTGGTCACGCGCCGTCCGTTGAAGAGATCAGCAAGTTTTTCCCTGCCGATCCGAATACGCCTTTCTGCACCGTCAACGAGCTGGGGCGCGTGCGCGTCTGTGTGCCCATCGTCACCACGGAGTTCAATCGGTTGAAGGAGAACCTCGAACAGCTATCCGCCAAGGCCATCGCCACACGCAAGCTGATGAAAAAGCGTGTCACAGTCTCGTATGACAAGACCCGTTTGGCCGACGTGTTGGCGGATCTGCAAAAGCAAGTGAAAGGGCTGCACTGTCAGCTCGACAAGGAAGGAGGCGTCTCGGACGAGTTGCCGATTTCGTACCAGGCGAAAAATCAGCGGCTGGGTATGGTGTTGGACGGCGTGTTCGAGAAAATCGGTTTGGGCTTCGTGATCCAGTCGGAGGCGGACAGCGAACACGATGGCTGGCTGATGATGCGTCCCGGCCGCGAGCGCGGCGAACCCGAAGGTGGACGTCGTTTGGCCGATCTGGACGTGACCATCCGCATCCAGGGCCGCGATATTCAGACGTGGAAGGGCAAAATCCGCCAGTTGCCCGAATCGGAGGCCAAGACCGTGCCGCTGGCGCTGTCGAACCGGGCGGCAGGTCCGGTGCCCGTCAAGGCCAGCGCGCCGGGATCCGCCCTCGTCCCCTCCACTCAACATTATCTGGTTTACGTCGATGTTCTGGACGCCGATGAGGCGATGGTGCCGGGAACCAAAGCGCAGGTGAAGATTCATTGTCAATCGGAAACCTGCCTGAGTTGGGCGTGGCGCACCCTCAATAGCACGTTTGATCTTGGCTTGATGTGAAAATGGCGCGGAGTGTACGGGCTACCAGCCCGGAGCGCCAGCGACGGATTACAGTAATCCGTCGCTGGCGCTTCGGGCTGGTTGTATTTCGTCCGCCATCTTACCTAATTTCGCTGTTTTACAATCGTGCAATTTAGAGAGAGTGCTCTGCTTGACACAACGCCGGGGTATCTTTAGAGTACGCAGGCGAAGTCGAGGCAGCCGGCATCGGGGCACCGGGCCTCCCGTTCCCTCTTAGCTGGAGGTACCACGAATTGGTTTGATGTCTTTGCTCCCTCGATGCGACCTCTTGAATGGATTCCTGAGTTCGTTCTCCGGATTTGTCCGTGTGGTCAGTACTACGGATAGGAAAGGACCCACTAATATGAGACGTTCCCTTCTGTTCTTTGCTTCGACGGCCGGCCTTCTGTGCCTGGCCGCCACGCAGGCGCGAGCCGACCAAAGCTCGTCCAACATCGCGTGGAGCTACAACTTCACCCCTAATCAGACGTTCGTGTCCGCGGCTTCTCCAGGCACCGGCACGGTTTCGTTCACGAACGAACCGACCAAGAACGCCTCTGGCAGTTCCGACGTGGTGGTCACCAACCTGAAAGTGTCCAGCACGGCGCCGGCCGGCACACCCGATACGTTCGGTAGCGGTGGAGCGTGGAAAGTCGGCCTCGTGCTGAGCGATGCCGCTTCCGGCACCAATTCCGGCACCCTGTGGTTCACCGGCCAACTCGGCGGCAACTTCTCCAGCTCAAACTCGAACGTGACGAGTACGTTCACCGGAACCACGACCTATCACTGGACGGCTGGCAACGGGACTCTCTATACGGTCAGCTTGACCGGATATACCCCGCCCGGCCCGCCGACGGCCAGCAACGCCGGCAGCATCTCCGCCCATGTCACGGTGCAAGGACCGGTAATCAGCGGCAGTCCCACTCCCGAGCCGTCCAGCATGGTGCTGGCGTGCCTGGGCCTGACGTTCGCCGGAGCCGCGTCGTGGCGGAAGCGTCGTCGCACGCTGGCCGCGATGCTGGCCTAAACGCCTGGTGATGGCCCGCATCATCCGCTGACGACCCACTGTTCGCCGATCTCGCGGATTCACTGTCCGAACGTGCGACGCTGCACGTTCGGACGGTGATTCCCTCAACCGAGACGACGCTCCCAAGAAGCGATCCTCCCCACCCTCCGGCGCTGCCGACCCCGCGGTCGGACCCGGCGCACGCTGGTGAGAAGGCAACCTGAAGCGGCACCGTCCCATGATTTCGGCTCTCCCTATCCGCCCGCTTTCCCCACGGCTACTTCGTGTAGCGCCGTCGCGCAGCGACGGCATTGCCACTCGTGGAACGAGTCGGCTACTCTCGGCCTGGCACTCCCTCTATTTCCGGCGCGCTACCCGCTTCGCCCCGGTCGCCGCCGCAACCGACGGAATGACTTCTCATGCGTAAAATCAACACCAAGCTCGTTCTTGGGCTATTGATCGGCTGTATTGTTTGCACCGGCGCCGTCTTCGGCGTCCATCACTTCCAGTATGGGCGGATCGCCGATTCGCTCCGCTGGCAGGCGCGACGCGCCGAGGAACAAGGACAGGTCAAGCGGCAGGCCAAGTACCTGCAACGCTACCTGGAATTCAATCCAAAGGATCTTGAGGAAAAAGCCCACCTGGCCAAGCTGTGGGCGAGCGACACCTTCGCCGGCTCGGTCCGCGAACGGCGGAAGGCCGTGAACCTGCTCGATCAAGTCTTGACGACCGGCGACGACAAACCCGAACTGCGCCGGTTGCTGGTGAAGATGGCTCTGGAAGTGCAGCAGTTCAAGATGGCTCATAACCATCTGGAGAAACTGCTGTCCCACGAGTTTCTCAAGTCACCGGTCGATGTACCCGCCGCCGGCGCGAAACTGGACGCCGAACGCGGCGAGTCGGAAGGCTACGCCGGTCAACTTCTTGAGGCCGAGAACCAGCCCGCCAAGGCGCTGGTCTGTTACCGTCTCGCGGTGAAGCATGCGCCGGAGGTGCAAAGCAACTACCTGAACCTGGCGCTACTGCTGCGCAAACAGAAGGAACTCACCGCCGACAAGATCAAGGCAAACCAGGACGACGCGGATGGGGTCATCAACGAACTCGTCAAGAATAATCGGCTGTCTCACGAGGCTTACCTGACGCGCTGGCGCTATCGGCGTGACTTCGGCCTGATCGACTCCAGGAAGGATGCCGCCGCCGGCAAGGTGACTTTGAAGGTCGCGGCGGGCGATGTGGCGGAGGCGTTGCAACGCGCTCCGGAGTCCGTGGAAGTTCTCCTGGCGGCGGCCGATATGGAGCGTCTGGAGGGCCAAGCCGTCTTCGTGGGCGACCTTGTGGCAGGGGAGAAGGAGAAACAACGGATTGGCCATCGCGACAAGGCGCTGGCCTACCTGAATCAAGGCTTGAAGCTGCACGCCCGCGGCGGCCGGCCGGCGTCCGTCGATATGACGCAGTTCCGCTTATTATGGCATAAGACCAACTTGCTGATGGATGACATCGAACTGCTCGACGCGGCGCGGAACGACGCGGCGACGGCGAAGACCGTCGAGCAGCGACAAAGTTGGATCGCCAGTGTCACGCAGGCGATCGAGCAGATGCGCAAGACACGCGGTTCGCCGGCGGCGGCAGATTACCTGAAGGGCCGTCTATTGTTGCAGGACCGTCGCTGGGCGGAGGCGGTCACCCTGTTCGAGCAGGTGCGGCCGACACTCGGCGCCCAGGTCGAGTTGGCCAGCCAGATCAACCGTTATCTGGGTCAGTGCTACGAGCAACTAGCTGAGCCGGGACAGCAGTACAACGCCTACGAACGTCTGCTCCAAACGGAACCGAACTCGGTGGCCGCCATGCTCGGCATGGCCCAGGCGGAATGGACGATGGGCCATCTCGATAAGGCAGCCGAGAAGTTCCAGCGCTTGGCGGTGGCCAACCAGATGCCGGATAAGATATGGTTGGATTACACCCGCTTGGAGATTCAGCGGCAAGCGCAGCGGGAACAGCCCGACTGGAATCACATCGAGAAACTGCTGACCATCGCGGCGGAGCGCAATCCGCAAGCGGCCGATGTGCCCCTGGCGAGGGCGCAAATGTGGGTGGCTCGCGCAAACCC
>DATNCY010000270.1:0-45974 GCA_035553375.1 Gemmataceae bacterium | reverse complement strand
ATCCCACAATGTTTAGCCGCGACGCGCAGCGGAGCGTGGGTTTACGTTTCGCGCGAACCGCAAAGCGTCGCGACTAAACGAGAAACGCTCCGCCGCATGCTCAAACGAAACGCCGTTTGGCACCGCGTGACCCAAGGCGCGGGCGACGCGCTCCGTTTCGGGGATGGCTTCCCCGGTGACACGATCAACTGCCAGGCACGCGCCGCCGATCATGCGGGTGACAATCTTGCCGCAGGCCGCGGCGTTGCCTCGCAAGTGTGGCGCATCGAGCAGACCCATCTCGACCGCGCGGGCGAGCGTGTCCGCATCGGTGTAGGGATGACGGTCGCTCGGCCCTATCTCGGCGATGGCGTCGAGCAGCACCGCCGCCTCGGTCAACAGTTCCGTCTTTCGTCGTCGCACTCCGGGATCGGCGGTCATGTCGGGCAAACCCAGCAGACATTGCGAGATAACGCCGTCGGCAATGCGGCAGGCTTCGACCAACTCGGCGGCCGTGGTGGCGTGGTGCGCCTCGGTGTGGCCGACGATGTGGACGATGTGCGGCTTCAACTGCATCTGTAAGGCGACGGTAGCCGCCAGATGGCCGCGTGCCACGCTCGGATCAGGCGGATACGAGGTCAGACCGCCGCGCGTCTCGCGCCAGACGCGGAAATGCTCATTCTGAAGCGATTCCACCAATTCCAGCTTCGCCAACATCTTGCCCAAATCCATCGTCGGCGAGGTGTTCGGCGGATTATTGAACATCAGTTGTTGCACGTAATCTTTCACGCCGGCCGCGCGCGCGTTGTAGGCGGCCAAATAGGCGGCGACCACGGCGACCACATCGGGAGCATCGCGCAGGCTCCAGTGGTGCGACTCATTCATCTCGACCGGGATGCCTTGCTGTGCATGCCAGCGCATCAACGCCTGCGTTTCGGGGATCGCCTCGCGCAGAGGACGCGGGCTGCGGCCGTCGAGTTGCGTATACCAGAACAACGGGATGGCGCACCAGGCGTTATTGATGGTCCGCGCCAGCATGGGCGCCCAGCGCATCGTGTCGCGCGTCCCGCTATAGCAGCGCGCGAGGGGATAGTTGCCCAAACGAGAATGGGCATAGATTGCCGTCAGATCCTCCTCGGTGCGGACGGGGACGCCGCCTGCGCCGTGGGCCTCCGGGTCCATCTCGGCGGGACGAAAGAAATGCTCCTGAGCGTTTTGATCGGTTCCCAGCGAAAGAACATCCAAACATTCGGCGCGGGCAATATCGACCACGCCGGCAAGGGTTTCGTTCACCGTTGGCCGGCCGAAATGATGGCGAATCAATGGATAGGGCGCTTTCCAGGCGATACGCTCCGCCAGCGTTTGCGGCGGCGGCGCGCCGGGCGCCGTCTCGGCCTGCTCGCCGCGCAGATAGGCGACCACGGCTTGCTTGGAAGTGCCACTGGCGAACGTCATGCCGAAGAATCCCATCGCCTGCGCGATGGCGACACAGGGTTCGGTGCCGCCAAAGAGCCAGGAACGTCCGGCCTGGCCGCGCGCCGTCGCCTTGGTCGCCAGTTCCTCCAGCAAATTTCGGCAGTTTTCCGGCGTCAAGCGATAGCCCACGGCCACGATGGCCGGGTCGTGCGCCTCCACCTGATCGAGCAAATCGTCCACGTCGATCGCCGGCCCCAGGCAGACGGTTTCATAGCCGAGTTGCTCGGCCAGGTTGAGAAAGTTGACGACGCCGGCAACGTGGACACAATCGCCGATGGCCGCACCGAGAATCAGATCACTTTTCATCCGAATGCCTTCCTGGTTAAACCTGCGGAATCAACTCCAAACTCGAACCCAAACGCCCCAAGGGGAGCGAACCGGCCGCTGTGATGCGCGGGATGGCCGGGACACGACCGCGTTCGACAAAACCACGAATAGCCTGAACACTCAGTCCGTTGAGGCCGAGCGCGTCGAGCGTCCGCGAACGTCGCCACCGTTCGCCGCCCAGCATGGTCCGGGCCAACTCAACCAGGCTCGCGAGTACCGGGCAGTCCAGTCCGGCGGCGGCACCCAGTTCCAGCAGCGGAATCAGTCCGGTCGGCACATCTTCCAGCAGATAGCGATGTTCGATACTCGCCGGCGCTTTGATGCCGACATAGGCCGGATTGCCGCCGACCGCCGCCTGGATGGTGTCGGCATGATGGCCGTAAGCCCGCGCGATCCAATCTCGAAGAGAGCAAGCCGGCACGCCATAAGCGCGAGCGATGCGCAGGCGTTCCATGTCGGCGGCCGCCAACGTGTCGGCCACGGTAGCCGTGACGCCTTCGCAATAAAAATCGAAGGATACACCTGCCTGGATGCGTTCGGCATTCAGCAGCGTGATGACCGGATGCAAGATCGCGCCGAGGTTGGCGAGGCCGGTGTGCAATACCGAGCGGGCGGGGCGCAACATCGGCAGGAAGCGACGGCACGCGGCCAGCAATTCCGGCGTGCGGTTGGCGGGCAGCGCGGCGGCCTGGATTTCGGTCTTGGCTCCATAGATGACGGCCGATGCCGGACCAACGCAGCGAGCGGCGAACGGGAACGTATTCGCTTCGCCCAACAGAATGCGCGCGCGACAGCCGGCCGCGCGCAGCACCCGGCGGAACTCCAGAGCGCCGCCGGTGCGACCGGGCACCAGCAAAACGGTTTGCCCATCTCGCAAATGGGCGGCGCACTCCTGCGCCACATCCGCGTGGGCGGAAGCGGGCACCGCGACCAGCACCACCTGCGCGCTGGATAAAGCGGCGGCCATGTTGCAGGTGGCCAGGCTGATAGGAGCGTGGACGGCATCTGCTCCGGGTGAGGCCAGACAAATGCCGCGCCTCTCGGCCACGGGAAGGATGCGCTCTTCGGAGCGATTCCACAGGGCGACGAAATGCCCTTGCTGACCCAGGTAGGCGGCCAGGGCCAGTCCACCGTGACCAGCGCCGAGAACCGCGACAGATAAGTTGCGTGTGAACACGGATTATTCCCCATGCTTCGTAAGCGATTGCAGCCTTGATCTGCCAGGTAGTACGGCGGCGGGTTCCCAAATCTGGCATCGAGAAACCACTTTTTTCGCGGAGATATTCGATCCACTGAGATTGGAAGTGGGTCGCGGAACACCACCAGCCCGCAGCGCGAGCAGGGGATTCCCTTGCTCGCACTGCGGGCTGGTGGTGAAACCGTTTCTTGTCCGGCTCGGCTCGCCGGACCTACCTGCCGGTAGGTGCCGCGAGCCGAGCGGCACTATGAAGTCAAAGTCCGGCTCGGCTCGCCGGACCTACATGCCAGTAGGTGCCGCGAGCCGAGCGGCACTTGTGGAGTCAAAGTCCGGCTCGGCTCGCCGGACCTACATGCCAGTAGGTGCCGCGAGCCGAGCGGCACTTGTTGTCCGGCTCGGCTCGCCGGACCTACCTCCTTCGGTCAGTGTCTGAAAAGTAGACGATGAGGGGCGTTGCGGCAGCGAAGCAGTCGTTTCGGAACGGGCCGGAAGGCTGTTTCGGCGCGAGGTGCCCGCCATCATCCAGGCGGTGGGAGCCAGCACCAGCGCGATACCCAGCAGCGTGAGTAGAGGTACGTTGGGGCCTTCAAACAGCATATCCAGCCCCAGAGCGAAAACGATTTGCATCAGCCCGACCACGGAGATCGGTGCCGGAGGGCCGGACGTGAAGGCGCGGGTCACGCACAATTGTCCCAAGGTCGCCGATACCGCCACGGCAAAAAGGAGGAACAGCGTTTTCGCTTCCCCTATTCCTTGAAGGTTCGGCAGACCGCCGACAACACACGAGGCCAACACGAACAGCGTGGCGACGCCCGAATAATGCACCACGATCGCCAGGGGATGCAGTCCCTTGATGCGGTGCAGCCCCAGCATAGCGATGGCTGAGGTTAGCGCCGCCGTCAGCGAGAGCGCGATAGCGGAACTGGCTTTCGGATTGCCGTCAAAGTGCGGTGACTGAATCAGCGCCACGCCGCACACCCCGCAAGCAGCGGCCAGCCAAACCGATAGCGACGGCCGAACGTGCAACAGCGGCCAGGACAGCAACGCCACCCAGATGGGGAACGTATTGGTCAGGGTCATTACTTCGGAGGTGGGTAATTGAGCAAGCGCGAAGAATGTGCAGAGCAGGCTCACGCTGCTGGCGCAGCCGCGGAGCCACAGGGTACTTGGCCGCCAGAAGACGAGAGGCGCTCCAGACAACCGGGCCATGCCGAAGGCAAGCAAGAAAGCGATGCTGCTCCGCGCCAGAGCGACAACACGCCAGTCACAGTCATTCTTCAAAAGATGGGCGAACTGTCCCATCCAGGCAGTGAAAAAACAGCCACACAGCATCCAAAGATACGGGGCGAAGGACCGATTACTGGCACCAGAAATAGCTCACCTCCCCACCTCCGGGAATGGAACAAGCGCCCCCAATAGTTCCGTGGGGCACCCCAGTAGCGTGTGCGACAAGTCTTCGCTGCCCATCTCCTCTATCCTGCCCCATACACGTCCCCTGTCATGCCGACCGAGGAGAGTAGGACGGACGGAGTCTCGTGCAAGGATCAATACGGGCCGAGCGACAAAAATCTGGCAGCGACATCCGGCCTTGGGCTACCAATCGCCGATGGAGTGCGAAAAAATGGGCACAAGTCGAGCTTAGTGCCAGTGAGGTGTATTGAACTGGGGATCTAGGATTTGAACCTAGACTAACTGATCCAGAGTCAGTCGTGCTACCGTTACACCAATCCCCAATGTCCTGAAACATGAAGAGATTATGACCGTCAGCTTTCAGATCCGTTTTTGGTTAACGTGCCTGCCAGCCGTGGTGTCAACCCCTTCCACTTCGACATTTTACTCAGCTGCGTTTAGGCTGACAAGTCAGTTTGTCCCTGTTCTCAAGGCGGATGACAAACTTACGTGCCCGAGGCAGTAGGCGACTCGTACACAACGTGGCCCGGTCTCTCCGTATGAACAGGGCCGCACCTCCTGAGATGTTGACCCCAATGGGGTGCCGCAGGTTCGCCTCCTGCTTTCCGCTGCCGTCGTTGTTGCAATGACGGTTCCTTCGTCTTGCTGTTCGGAGCGATAACTTGGCAACGTCTCCGGAGGCGGCTATAGTGGGCGCTGGGATTGTGCTGCCTCATTCGAGGAGGGCGATCCCGGCCGTTCGGCCCCTGGAGGCGTTGTCTCCGTGATGAAACGATCCCGGTCTCTACGGTTGCTGTTTTGGGCGTCCGTGGTTGGCGTCCTCACGCTGCCAAGCGTGGCCAGGCTCGCCGCTGCCGATCCCCCGCTGGGCGGCGACGAATGGAAATACGATATTGTCTATCGCAAAAAGGGCGAACCCTATCAAGGACTGGTTCTCAAACGCCAGCGCGATCAACTGCGGATGTGGTGCATTGATCGCCAGCCAGGCCGGCCCACCATCCTCTATCCGGTTGTGCTGTCCAGCGACGAAATCGCCCGCGTGGACATGCTGCCCGAGGACGAACACGCGGCATTGGCCAAGCGTGTGAAGACTTTGCAAGAAGAACACCGCCGGCTGGCGGAGCAACTCAAAGCCCTTGGCCCCGGCACCAAGGAACCGGCCGCCGGCACCGACAAACTCGCCTTGCGCGAAAAACCCTGGGTCGGCGATGCGCGGACCAAAGCACTCGTCTACGAATCCCGTCATTTTCGTTTGGAATCCAACGCGCCGCGAAAGGTTGTCGTAGTGGCGGCCATCCGGCTCGAACAAGCCTACGCGGCTTACGTCCACTGTCTGCCGCCGCGTGCCAAGGGCAAACCCACCATCATCTTCCTACCGCAATCGTCGGCCGATTATCGGAACCTCGTGCGCGGCCAGGGACGCCATTTGCTCAATCCAGCCTTCTTCGATCCGGACAAAAATCAAATCGTCTGCGCCTTCGATTGGCAACACATGACCGACGAACTGGAGCGAGTGCATCGCTACCATGTCAAGCTGAGGACCGAACTGGAGGAAACCGAGACCGAGCTACGCAAGGCCTACAAGGGTGCCATCCCTCGGGAACTGAAAACGGCACTCGCGGCCAAACGCAACGAGATTACCGCTGCCGAGGCGAAGAATCAAAATACGTTCGAGCGAGCCAGGCAACGGCTGTTCCAGCGGCTGTTTCACGAGGCGTTCCACGCCTACTTGCTGAATTTCGTTTATCCCAGCGCCGACGGTGAATTACCGCGCTGGCTCAACGAGGGGCTGGCCCAGATTTTCGAGACGGCCATTTTTGAAGTGGGCGAACTGCGTATCGGCCACGCCGACAAGGAGCGGCTTGAGGCCATGCGGCGAGCGCTGAGCAAAAACACGCTGCTGCCGCTGGGCGACTTGCTCCGCGCCCGCCCGAAACAGTTCCAGGTCGCGCACGATGGCGATAAGCAAGTATCCGATCGCCATTATCTGGCATCGTGGGCGTTGGCCTTTTATCTTACCTTCGATCGCAAGTTGCTGGGCACGCCTGCCCTTGATGCTTATGTGCGAGATCTCAAACGCGGCACTGATCCGCTCGACGCTTTTCAAAAACTAACCGGACAGTCCTTGTCTCAATTCGAGCGAAACTTTCTCGACTATCTCAAACACCTGCGTCTTGACGGCAGCGTCGGCGGAGCGGGATAAGAGGCACGAACCGAATGAATGGCCAGCCCGCGGCGCCAGCAAGGGAAGCCCTTTGCCGGCGCCGCGGGCTGGTCAAACGCGCCGGCGCGCTCGCCAGGTCCGGAACACGAATACGCCGCCGATCGCCGGCACGAGGAGCCACAGCCACGCCCAACTCCATTGCTTCGGCTCGGTTCGCGGAACGCCGCCCGCGATCTCTTCGGCTCGAATATCAATCTGTCTCACCCGCACATCGACCGCCGTTGAAGAGCCGCCGGGGTCGGCGAACACACGCATGGCGCGGATCGTCCGATCGGTGAACGGCAGGCGCTCGATCTCCTTGAGCGGGTCGTCCGGCGTATCCGCGAGCAGAAAAATCAGCTCGTTTTTGACTCGCCGCAAACCGAGGCGCCCGCGCCGGGAAGCCGCCGGCACAAACCGATCCACGTCCTTCATCCCTGTGCCGGACTCACCCGGAGCGGTCTGCAAGACGCAACCGTCCCCAGCTCCCGGCCGGAACACGCGCTGGATGACGCCCCGGCCGGCTCCGCCTTCGACATCGAAAGCTAGGCCGACGCCGCTGCCGTAGCCCGTGCGCGGCGGCGGGACATTGAGCAGTTCATACGTAAGGGCCACTTCGCAATCGCCGGCCAAAGCGAAATAGGAATAAAGGCCGGTCTGCGGGATAGCGGAGCCGCCCGCAGGCAACCGCAAACGAAGACCGGACGCCTCCAAGAAGATCGCTTGCCGGGGCTGGTATCCATACGTGCCGAACCGCGCTCGAAGAACGGCGAAGTTCGCCGGTTCCACTTTCAGTTCTTGCCCCATCTCAGATGCCTCGCTGCCAACGGCGAGGAGAACGAGGCTGGCCACGGTGGAGAGGCGTAACAGCAGTTTCATGGGAGGGCGACCGCCTCCCTGCCGTCGGGGGTCAAGAGCGCCGACAGAGTGGCCTCATCGGTGGTGCGCGACAGCAGACGAACGGCTCCATCGCCAAAGAGGAACTGGACGCCGCTGATGTGGGCGGAACCCCAGTTTTCCTTGAAGGGATTATCTTCCCAGTGGCCATGCCAGATCCCATCCTGCAACCAGCGGCCGCGTCCATCGCGGAGCAAAGCCAATCCGCCGCGGGAGGTTCCCTTGGAGCCGCCCAGGAAAAAGGGTTCGTCCCAGTACCAACTTTGCGGCTGCTCCACTTGCGGATTGAACGCTTTCTCGCCGATCAAGATGGTGTTGGAGAGTCCGTCGGTGATGCTGGTCATGTTTCCGCACTGGGGGCGGTTGTCGAAGGTAAGTAGATTCGCCGCGTAGTCGGTCTTGCCCCAGGTCCAGCCGCCGCCCTGGTATTGCCCGTAAGCATCATCGGCCACCGGCTGCGCGTTCGCCGCACGGCGGGCCGGGCAAATGTACACGCTGATTCCGCTCGTCCAGACCCGCTGAGCGTGCATGGGACCTTGCTCGACATACGGCAATAGACCGAAAGCCCAGCTGCCGGTCTGGTCGCGAGGCGAGAGCAGAGGGTCGCCGATGCCCCACCGATAGGTTTGCCCCGTCGTGTAGTCCAACGATGAGGGAGTGAACGCCGTCCCGTCCACGGACGAGATCATCTGCTTGCCGTCCCAGCCGCCGTTGCTGGGGAAGACGCGGTAGGTGCCGTGAAATTGATGCAGCGCCAGCCCGATCTGCTTCAGGTTGTTGGCGCATTGGATGCGGATAGCCACCCCCCTAGCTCGTTGCACGGCCGGCAACAGCAACCCCAGCAACGTGGCCATGATGGCGATGACGACGAGTAGCTCGATCAGAGTGAAGGCCCGGCGGCTCGATCCGGGCGACGGATGCGATAGACGCATGAGAATCTCCCTAGGAGGTCGAACGGAATGAGCCGCTCGCGGCTTGGCGTGTCGCAATGACAAAGACGCCAGCCGGTCGGCCGCCCAAATCACCAACAATACTTTCGCGCCGAGCAGCGGCACGGCGTAGCGTTCGTAGTAGCTGATGGCGGTGTACGGCAGCAGGTAGAGCAGATAAACCCCTATCACGATCCACTGCCAGCGATGGAGCGGCTGCCAAATGCTCGCGATGAGCAGGACCAACAAGCCGGCGAACGGCAGGGGATGAGTCAAACGACTGAACCAGCGGCTCCAGGGGCGTTTGGCTTCCTTGGCGGGATTGAACGATTCGTACCAGAGCGTCGCGCCCAGAAAGCGGCAAGCGGCGCGGTCGAGGAAATCGAGGGGATCGGCCCAGACAGCCTGGCGAAATTGCTCCTTCTTTCGATCCAGGAAAGCCATCTCGCCGAGCGCCTTGTACTCCCGACGCTCTCGGCCTGCGGAAACATAGGGATGGGTGCCGAACGTGGCGTGGTGCAGCAGTCCGTCCTTTTGCAGACACTGCGACTGATACAGTTCATAAGCCGCATTCGACTTGACCGGGATCAGGCATCCAAACACCCGGTAGTTGCGCACGGTCCACGGCGTCAGCATGAGCATGGCGACCATCAGGGCCACGCCAAGTCGGGACCAAGCCCGCTGTGGAAACGCCACCACCACGGAGGACATCCCCCAAGCGAAGGCGACGACGGGGTTGATAAGCGTGCAGAGACCTCCGACCAATCCCCAGCCGATGGCCGCTTTCCAACCGTGCAGCGGCCGAAACCAGCACAATCCGGCAATCACCAGATCGATGGCGAGCAGCACCAGCCAGCAATCGTGCGTGGACTGGAAACACAGGTGAAAACTGCTTAAAAGCGCGACGAAGAAGACCGTGGCCGCCACGACCGCGCCGAGACGCCGGGTTGTCTGCCGCGCCAGGGCCAAGACCAGAAGGCCGGTGCCGATCAGGACGACGACCTGCAAGAAGACGACGACGATCATGACGGCATCGCGGTCGCCGTCACACGCCCACAGAAGACCGGCCAGAAGGGTGGGCATGAGGGGCGGCATCCAGGCCGTCGGGCCGGTCGATCCGCCGAATGGGTTGGCGAAGCCTTGGCCGCGAACTATCGACCGGGCGATGTTGAAATACTCCGCTCCCAGATGGCGATTCATGTTCTCATTGACGTTTCGCTCGAACGGCGGGAAATAACGATAGTCGGCCTTATTGGTGACCGCGAAGGAGAGGTTGGCGTAGACGGCGCAGCCGCACACGGCAAGGACCAAGACGATCGGCACGACGAGCGCGGTCGTCCGGCTTGGGGTCGGCGGCGGTGTGGTCGGCTGCTTGCTCATGTCCATGTCACCGAGCTTGGAAGGACACGTCGGGGAATAATTTTCGTCTCCAAACCGCTCATATAGCCCCCGGCAAGCCGGGGGCTATATGCGGAACGACCGCCGCCGTGCCGCACTGAGGGCACTTGACCTTCTTGCCGGCCAGTTCCGGCTTGACCTTGAGGCGCTTATTGCAACCGGAGCATTGCACAGTAAGGACCGGAGAAACCGAGATGGGCACGGTCTTCTTGTCCTGGGCAGGGGCCGTGGATGGCAGTGTGTTCGCGCGGCGGCGGAGCAAATACCATACGCCGAAGGAGGACAAGGTAAAGACGGCAAAGAGGAGCCCTGCCGCTCTCAACCATCTCCCTTTCGATGAGGTCTGGAGTTCAATATCTTCGGATGTATCCGGTACAGCCACGGCACCGGTGGCCGAGAAGGTCGTCTCATTCTTGGCGGTGGTCACGTCCCATAACTTGGCGGTCTTATCCTGGCCGCCACCGCTCGCCATGAGTTTGCCGTCTGGCGAAAACGCCACCACGCGAGCGATGCCGTCATGCTGCCGGATGCTCTTGAGCAGTTTCCGGGACGCAACCTCCCAGAGGTGGATCGTACCGTCCGATCCGGCACTGGCGAGGAGTAGACCGTTCGGCGAAAATGACAGGGATTGTACATAGCCCCCTTTCTGTCGCAAGACGGCCGTCTCCTTGCCAGTTTCCGCATCCCATAACCGGATAGTCCGGTCCCCGCCCCCGGTCGCCACGACTTTGTCGTCGGGCGAAATGGCCACCGACTCGATCGCTCCGCGGTGGCCTCGGAGTACGAAGCGTTGCTCGCCACTGCCCAAGTTCCAGATCCGGGCCGTCTGATCGTTGCTCCCGGTGACGATAGCCTGGCCGTGGCGGAAAAATGCGACGCTGAAGACCATATCGGAGTGCCCGAGGAGCGTCTGCCGCTCGTGCAACGTCTTCAGATCCCAGAGTCGCGCCGTCTTGTCCAGACCAGCGCTGGCCAATAGCGCGCTGTCCGCCGAGAATGCCAGGCCATTAACGCCCATCTGGTGCCCTGTCAGAGTGGTCCTTTCTTGACCGCTCAAAGGATCGCGCAGCTTGATGTTTCCTCCCCAATGGCCGGTTGCAAGGATGCTTCCATCTGGAGACCAAGCTGTCGAGCGCACGCCCTGCGACGCTCGGCGTGTTACCAGCGGTTTGTTGGAGGCCAAGTCCCAGATTTGCAACTGACCCGGCCGCGAGTGATCACCACCGGCCGTTACCAGCCGTTTGCTATCTGGGGAGAACGTCAAGGTCCAAACGCCTTCGTCAATCGCGTCGCCAGGCAACTCGGGCGGTGAAGCAGGATCGTTAGTCGGTTGCGCGAGGGGGATCAGCCCACCGCCGACAAGGAGGAGGCCGGACGCAATCAGTCCCAAGGTCATCAGGAACAGCAGCGCCGTTATCCGAGAGTGGCGGCGAAATCCCCAAGCGACGCAGTCTCCTGGCACCAGCTTGGGGCGATCACTCACCGAGTGGGAGGGCAATTGGAGTGCCGAGAGGTCCGGCTGACGCAGATGGGTGATGTATCCCTTCAGCAGCGCCGCCGCCTCTGCGGCGCTGTGGAAACGCTGGGCCGGATCTTTTGCCATTAGCCGGACAATGAACGCCTCCAACCAGGCCGGTACATTTGGGTTGAGCGAACGGATGGATACGGGTTCCTCATCGTTGATCTGACGAAGCACGGCCAACGCCGTGGAACCGTAGAAGGGCGGCGAGCCGGTACACATGGCGTAGAGGACACTGCCGAGACTGAACAGATCGGCGCGGTGGTCTACCGATTCGCCGCGTGCCTGCTCCGGTGCCATGTACTCCGGCGTACCGGCAATCACACCGTCTTGAGTCAACGCCACATCGTCGGCCATGCGAGCCAAGCCGAAGTCGGTGATCTTGACGCGGTCACTTCCGTTCTCCAGCAGCAAATTGGCCGGCTTGATGTCGCGGTGGATCAGTCCTTGAGCGTGGGCGGCGGCTAGTCCCGAAGCCGTCTGCAAGCCGATGCGAACGACCTCGGCTGCTTCCAGCGGACCTTCGCGGTTTAACCGGGCTTGCAGCGACTCGCCGGCCACATACTGCATGACCAAATAGGGCAGGCCATCGGCCTCGCTAACAGCGTGGACGGTGACGATATGATCGTGACAGACGGCGGCGGCGGCCTTGGCCTCGCGGATGAAACGCCGCCGTGCGGTGGCGTTGCTGGCCAGCCAGGGGGACAGTACCTTGATGGCCACGATGCGGTTCAGGTCCGGGTCCACAGCCTTGAACACGACGCCCATGCCGCCGCGGCCAATCTCCTCCTGCACCTGGTAGGAACCCAACAGACCAAGGAGGTTCGGGGCGTCCGTAGGCTGAAGGAACGACAGATCCGCTTCGGGCGTCGAAAGCTCCTCGTCCTTGAGTCGCTCCACCACGTCGCGCAGGGCCGGTTCCTGACTTCCTTTCCGCCGTTGTTCCCCCAAAGATCGGGCGGTATCTTCCCAGACCGCCGGGGCGACGGCCAGAGACTCCAGCGTCTGCCGACAATCGCCGCACGTTTCCAGATGGTGCGCCAAACCCTCGATTTCGCACTCGCTTCGGTCTCCTTCCAGGAGAGCTTGCCAGTTGCCAACAGGAGGACAGTCAATCCGGCTCATACGTCCCACCTTCGCGCGAATGAAAATATCTCTTCTTCTCCCTGGACTTCGCGGAGAACGGCGCGGAGACGGGCCACGACTCGGCTCTTGGCCAGGTAAACGGCGGCGACCGTCAAACCCAGAGCTTGAGCCACTTCCTTGCCGCTCTTGCTCTCGACCGTCGTCTGCCAAAACGCTTGCCAGGTCGTCTCCTGAATTTGAGGACGAACCTGCTCCGCCGCCCAAGCGAGTAGGCTCAGACGATACTCGCGTTCCCATTCCCCGGCCTCGTCCGTCTCGGGGGCCATCGTGTTTTCCAGCGCCCGCTGCACTTGGGAATCGCCGCTGCCCTGATACAGCCGCCGCGGCTGCTGCTGGAAATTGCGCAAGCGGTTGCGGACGATGGTGAACAGCCAAGCGCGGAAGCTGCCGCGGCGCGGATCGTACTCCAAGCGCCCGACGTGAGCCGCTACTTGTCGCAGACAGTTCTGCGTCAGGTCGGCGGCGTCGGCGTCTTGCAGGCCGCGCTTGCGAGCGTAGGTGTAGATCAATGGGGCGTACAATTCCACGAATTCGCCCCAGGCTTGGTTGTCCCGGTGATCGCGCAGCCGCACGAGCAAGCTCGGCCGTGTTACAGGCTCTTCGGGCATTCGCGCATTCTCCACTCTGTCTTACAGGGCAGAACGGATAATCTATCGCGCCGAGCGCCAAAGAATTGGGCTGCCATAAGTAGACCGTCAGGTTCCGCGTACCGCTCACATAGACGGGGACGAGCGGCAGTTTCCGGCGCGAGACCACGTAGGGGATGCCTCTCTCCCGGAGAATCGGATCGGCCAACACGTTCGGCCCTCCGGTTCCCAGTGCGTAGCAGGTGCGATCCGCATAGAACATGATTGTCAGGTGTTCGTCTCCCCTCCTCTCCTCGCAGAACAGGACCGCGTTGGCGGGCAGGTAGCGGTGAGCAAACCGGCCCACCTCCTCGCACCACGGATCGTTGACGTTCCGGTCGGTCACGCGCCAGGACGCGCGCACAGTTCCGATCCCCAACCAGACCAGAGCGAACAGACAAAACACCTGCGCGGCTACTGTGAGGCTGCGGCGCAGGGAACTCGCGCCGAGAGCCGGGCGTCTCCAAGTGAACATCCCAACGAGGGCCACGACAGCCAGCGCGCCGGCAACCTGGTAGGCCACCCACAGGGAATGGCGCATGATCCCGGCGAACACGCGCGGGCTGGGAGGACCGTATCCAGGCTTCTCGATGATTGCCGGAAACACAAAACTCATGGCGAGTACGCCTGTCAAGGCGGCGAGTGACCAGCGTTCGCCGCGCCAGGCATCCGCCAGGAGGCAGCCCAGCAGCAATAAGAGAGCGGGCATCCCAACGATCGTCGCCGACGGGGTCTTGCTCGCTACCATCAGGTGCGGAAGAATCACGCCCAGCCCCCAGGCGCAGACCAGGGCTAGCCCCGTGTGCCGCCGGCGCAGAGCCTTGCCGCACAGGATGACTCCCGCCACCAGGACCGGAGCGTAGAACACGCCGTAGAGACCTATCAGGTAATCGAAGGCTACCCGATCCCAGGGCGCGGCCCAGCCTTCGATGTTCGTGGTCAGGTGCTTCCAGACCTGCGCGTGTTCGTGCGCGAACTCACGCGGATAGTACGCCATGCAGTAAATGAGCCACGGGGCAACGGTCAGTACGGTGACGCCAAGCAGTCCGAGAAGGTGAGCAGGACCGATCCGGCAATCCTCCCGCCTTCCCAAGCGGACGATGGGCAGCAGCCAAGCGGTCAGCGCCAGTCCGAAGATGATGGCGGCCAGGTAGCTTTTACAGAGGTAGGCAAGCCCCTGAGCCACTCCCGCCAGAAGTACGTCGCGCCAGCAGCCGGTTCGCAGGGCACGCGCCAGGAAGTAGACCCCCACCTCCACCCAGAAGAGAAGCGCTACGTCGATGTGGTCGGCGAACTGATAGCCGTGGACGAGCAGCAGCAGAAACGGGTTCGCCGCTTGCAGGGTGGCGGCGAGGAGGGCGGCGCGGCGGTCGAGGAGTTCCTTGCCGATGAGATAGGTGAGCCAGGCCGCGCCCGTGCTGAGGAGGGCCGAGGGCAGGCGCAGGGCGAAAGTGTTCGTGCCCAAGGCGGCGAAGGCCACAGCAATCTGCCAGAGGGGGAGGATGGGCTTGTGCAGCCACACATGGCTCTCCATCCATTTGGTATTTGAACAGGGCAGATAGGGAATATCCACGAGCGTCGGTTCGAGGGGATGTTTCAGGAGGTTGCGAGCCACGACCGCATGGAAAACCTCATCCCAGTGGGTGAGCGCCGTGTGATCCAGGTGGTGGAGCTTGAGGAAGTAGGTGGCGAGGAGAACCAGCCCCAGGATGAGCCAGGGGGGAATCCGCCAGCCATTCCCTGAGGGAAGCGCTGCGGTGCCCGTATTCGGATTCGGTTTCGTCATTCAGGCTCTCCCCCAGCCTGGACCGATGGCACGGGCACACCCTGACCGCACTGGGGACACTTGACTTTCTTGCCGGCCAGCACAGCCCTAGCCCTGAGCCTCTTGCCGCAACCCGAACACGCGAAGGACACGGACGCCGGGACGACATCGAGGTTGGCCGCCTGGTCCGCTGCGGAAGGGTCGGCCGGCGTGTCATCCTGGCGACGGCGGATTTGCCATACCGCCATCCCCACGCCCACAAGCAACGCGATTCCCAGGCTGATTACCAGCCAGAGCATTCGCGCGGTTTTCCGTGGGGAGGTTTCCGGCCCGTCATCGGCCGGAAGATCGCCGGCCGAAAGATCGCCGGCCGAAAGGCCACTGCGAATCCGTAGATCGATCAGGCGAGCGTCGAGCGGGCACTCGGTTCGACCATTCCCAGCCGTTAAGCGGACATACTGGACAGGATCGCTGCCAAATTCAATTTCGCTTCGGCTCCAGGAGACTTCCTCGAAATCGTCTCCGGCGCTGCCCGGTGCCCACCAGTAAGAGATCATGGCTCCCGTCCGCTTGAGGCGCAGCCGGAGCAGATTGTCAGGGCAAGGGGGGCCATTCTGGGACCAAAGAGGTCGCTTCGTTATGGGGTCCGGCCGGCGCCGGCCATATAAGACCGCGTTCTGACCGTTGCGGAAAATAAAGCGCTCAAGGTACGCGAGTTGGGGCCCGGTCTCGACGAAAATCCCCACCCCGGCGCCATGACCGGACGGCGGCGGCGCTAGCTGGAGTACCTCCACGGTGGCGGTCACCTCGAAATCCCCCTGGAACCCGAAGGTCGTCTGAACGCCGACGCCCTCTCCGGGGTACTTCGAGGGCGTCCTGGGGAGGGTGATCCGCAGTCCCTCCGGCTCGACCCGCAAGAGTTGACTGTCCTCCGGGTGTAACGGCGTCAATTCGGCAGGGAGAGGCCGATTGCGAAAATCATGGTAATAATCCAGCGGCTTGTCGCGGGGCTGCTCGACCGGTGCCGCGACTTGCAAGAACCACACGGCACCGCCAAGGACGAAACCAGCGACCAGGGCCACGAACACAACCGGCCAGATTCTGCTTTTTCGTGTCGCCTTCCCTCCGCCGGCCCGCGGTGTGGGGAGGAGAGGGGGCAAGTCGGGTGAAGCCACCGTCGTCGGCTGCCGCAGATGAGCGCGATAGCCCTCAAGCAATGGAGCCACTTCGGCCGCGCTCTGAAAGCGCTGGGCTGCATCCTTCGCCATCAGCTGGGCAATGAGCGCCTCCAGCCAAGCCGGTACGCTGGCATTGAGCGAACGGATGGATACGGGTTCCTCATCGTTGATCTGACGAAGCACGGCCAACGCCGTGGAACCGTGGAAGGGCGGCGAGCCGGTGCAGCAAGCGTAGAGGACACTGCCGAGGCTGAACAGATCGGCGCGATGGTCTACCGTTTCGCCGCGTGCCTGCTCCGGTGCCATGTACTCCGGCGTGCCGGCAATCACACCGTCTTGAGTCAGCGCCACATCGTCGGCCATGCGAGCCAAGCCAAAGTCGGTGATCTTGACGCGGGCGTTCTCGTTCTCCAGCAGCAGATTAGCCGGCTTGATGTCCCGATGAATCAGTCCCTGAGCGTGGGCTGCCGCCAGTCCCGAAGCCGTCTGCAAGCCGATGCGGACGATCTCCGCCACCGTCAACGGCCCCTCACGGTCGAGGCGATCTTGCAGCGACTCGCCGGCCACGTACTGCATGACCAAATAGGGCAGACTGTCAACCTCGCTGACACCGTGGACGGTGACGATGTGATCATGACAGACGGCGGCGGCGGCTTGGGCTTCGCGCGTGAAACGGCGGCGAGCCGTGGCGCTACCGGCCAGGGCGGTGCCCATGACCTTGATCGCCACCAGGCGATGCAGCGCCGGCTCGAAGGCTTTGAGTACCACCCCCATGCCTCCCTGACCAATCACCTCCAGCACTTCATAATCGCCGAGCAAGCCGAGGATGCCCGGCTTTTCGCTGGGGCGAAGAAAGTACAGATCGGTCGGTTCCAGTGGCGCGATCCGAGCCGGCGCCTTCGTTCCGTGCAGCCGTGTCAGAATCTGAAGCAGCGTCGGATCAGCCGGAACGACGGTCGGATCGCCGACACGCCGGCCCAATGTCCGCAGGCCATCCTCATCCTCTTCGATCCGGCGCAGACGCTCCTGACAAGTTGGGCAGGATTCCAGATGGCGCTCGTAGTTTTCTCGTTCGGTCGCGGCAACCGTGTCGCCGAGCAACGCCTGCCAACATTCGATCGCCGGACAGTCAAGGATTGCGGGCATATTGGTCCCTCCGCGGATCATTCCGGTTCTTGCACGGACTGAACGAGTTCCTTCAAGCGAGCGAGGACGCGACTGCGGGCGCGATAAACGGCGGCGATGGTTAGGCCAAGGGCGTCGGCCACCTGCTTGCCCGGCTGGTCGTCGATGGCGGTTCGCCAGAACGCTTGCCAGGTCGTCTCGGTGACGTCGCGGCGAACTTGCGCGCAGGCCCAGGCGAACACGCGCTCTTCCCACTCCAGATCCCATTCGGCCTCGCGCTCGGCCGGCGCGGGGCACTGCTCCATCCGTTGGTGGATAGATTCATCACCGCTGCCGCGCGGTCGGCCACTCTGCGCCGCGCGCCAGTTGGAGAGCTTCCGCCGAACGATCGTGAACAGCCAATTGCGAAAGGCTCCGCGCGCCGGATCGTATTCGAGCCGGTCCACGGCGCCGGCGACCGCGCCGAGTACCTCCTGAGTCAGATCCGCCGCGTCGGCGTCTTGCAGTCCCTGCTTGCGCGCGTAGCCGTAGACCAGGGGCGCGTACAGATCGACGAACTCGGTCCATGCGGCCTTATCTTGCGGGTCGCGCAGGCGAACGAGTAGGGTCGCACGAGTGAGCGGAAAGTCGGCCATTGGTTCTCGCCGCAACGCCTCTCCGTTTCCAGTACCGGCGACTTCCGGAAACCTGACACGCGGTTCGAGCTTTTTTTGATGAGACGCTGTAAAAGAATGAACCGCCACTACGGGCGAACAGCAGCGTCAGCCGGCTGGTTTGGCCTTCACCAGCCGGCTGACGCCGGCCGTGGCGCTAAACCGAATCCTTCGGCGCGGGCGTCTTTTTTTCCACGAGTTTATCCGTCGGGGGGTGTTGATGATGGGCAGCCTCTACGTGATCCATATGCGAAGCGACTTGCGAGCCGATAATCGGCACTTCCTTGGGATCGCCGATGGACACCGGATGACGCAAGAAATGCCACAGCAGATAAGCCACCAGCAGGCCGATGCCTGTCACGATGAGGATGGGTTTGAGTTTTTCTTCCGCCTTGCCCACCAGTCCCTCGAACTGATTGCCCAGCCAGAAGCCGAGGAAGAAGAAGAGGCTGTTGCCGACCACGGCGCCGATGGCGTCGGCCAACAGGAAGCGAGCCAGCGGCAAGCGCATGGTGCCGGCCGTCAAGAAGAGGGGACTGCGAATACCAGGAACCAGCCGGCCGAAGATGAGAATGCCGACGCCATAGCGATGAAAATTGCGCTCCGTGCGTTCGCGGCGATCGCGCGGGAGAATGCGGGCCAGCCAGCGGTGTTCGAGCAATCGGTCGCCGAAATAGCGGCCGACGCCGTAGAGGAGAACGTCACTGAGAACCACACCTCCGATGCACACCGGCAACAGGATCCACCAGCGCACCGGGATCGAATCGCGCGGCGGCGCTGGCCGGCGGATGGTAGGAGGAGAAGCGCGAGCGACGGCTACCCAGGGCACTGCGCCAGGAAAACCCACGTCTGGCGCGACCGCTAATAACCCAGCCACATCCAGCGGGGAAAATTCATGAGGAGCGCCCACATAAACGAGGGCGCCCCAGGGCAGCGCGCCCGGACTACCAACGTCCGGGGCCACGGCCAACAGCGCAGTCACCTCGGCAGGCGTCGGAAGGGCGACCACCTCTTCCACATCGGGAGGTCGGTCGGGAGCCTGTCCCGCCAGCACACCCGCGCCGCTAATCACGATCTCCTCGGGCGCCGGTAAGCCCAGGCCGGCCGCTACCAGGGTGACAAAGAAACCCAGGTAGACCCATAGCTCTCCCGTTGTCACTACGCTGACCCTCCTCGGCGGGAATCATTCGAGTCGCGGCTCCGAGACCGGCTCGGGAGAATGCACACGAAAACGGCCGTCCTTGCGCCAACCGGCATCCTCCGAACCATTATCCGTCTGGACTGCGGATGCGGAAAGGGGAGGTTCGTTCTATTACTCCGGCATATAAATCCATCACGAAAACACGAAAGAACGAAAAGTCGAAAAAGATCAGTCCCTGTTTTCTTTCGTGCTTTCATTCTTTCGTGTTTTCGTGATGGATTTTTATGGGCCAGACCAATAAAGCTCCAAACAAAGGACGATCACCATGAAACTCGGACTCATCAACTCCGCATGGGCGCAAGCGGGACGCGATACCGCCTTCGGCATCCGTATGACGAAGGAAATCGGTTTCGACACCATCGACATCTTCGCCGACCCGCTCGACCTCGATGCCCGCGAGCGCCGTCTGATTCGCCGTGAATGCGAACGCGTCGGCTTGCCCATCGTCAGCATCGCTTGCGTCGCCACCGGACTCATCGACTTCAACCCCAGCGTGCAACGCTTCCACGTCGAGCGCTGCCGGCGTTATCTGGATCTGGCATACGAATATGATGCCAAGAACGTGCTTCTCGTTCTGGGCGAATATATTTGGGAGAGACAGGTCATCGCGCCGGCCGAGCAGTGGCAGACCGGCGTTCGCAACGTCCGCGAGTTGGGCAAATATGCCGCCGATCTTGGCCTACGGATTGCCCTGGAATTGGAGCCGTTCAAGCTGTCGTTGATTAACAACGTGGAGACGATGCGGCGTTTCCTTGCGGATGTCGATCATCCCGCCGTGCAGGCCAATATCGATGTGTCGCATTTGCTGCTGTCGGGTACCGCGGCGGAGGAACTGCGTCATCTGAAGGGACGGGCCACGCATGTGCATCTGAGCGATTGCGATGGCAAGGTGCATGGCGATCTGCCGCCGGGCCGGGGCGTCGTCGATTTTATCCCCTATCTGCGCGCGATCAAGGAATTGGCCATCGATGGCGCGGTCAGCATCGAACTGGAGTATTCGCCGCAGCCGGAGCGCATCGTCGAATGGGTGCGTGAAGCTTACGAGGCGACGGATCGATTGATGCGTCAGGTGGGATTGCGCGATTGAGTGTCTGTCCCATCCTCTCCCCTCTCCCCTGTACTCGGGGGCGAGGGGCTTCCCAGCCAGACTCTGAGCAGCCTGCAACTCAGAAGAGGTTTCCCCTCACCCTGTCTATCGCGTAAGATAGACGGCAGAGGGATTTCACCCTGACGCGGGACTGAATCGTGCATATCACCGCCGTATGTCCATTCTGTGAGACGAGCTATCAGGTGCAGCCGTCGTTGGCGGGGCAAGCGATCCGCTGTCCCAACGTGGTGTGCGGCAAGATTTTCACGGTGCCGGCCCATTTGCGCGTGTCGGAGGATTCCGCCTCACGCATCCAGGCCGCGAAAGTAAGCACGCCGAACAACGGTCAGCAGTCGGGATCGGTCGGCGAGATGGTGCCCATCTTACCCGCGGAGCAAGCGTCGCGGGCGGAAACGGCTGAGACGTCGAAACACGTCTCGGATATGCTGCCGGTGGTTCCAGTCGAACCGGCTGAGGGCAACTGGTGGCAAGCGCCGCCGATGGCACGCCAGACTCCCGCCCGCCCTGCCGCCGTCCCGCCGCCCGCGCCGCCGGAACCACCGGCGGAAGCGACGGCGGGAAATGCTCCCTGGTGGGGCAATGCTCCTCCTCCGGTACGAACTCCTCAGGCTCGGACGGAACCGCCCGCGAAGAACACGCCGGCGCCGCGTCGAGAATCCCCCGCCGAACCCGTTTCCAGGACACTGGCCAAACCGGCGAAAATTCCTCCGGCCAGGGCCGCGGCGGAAACACAGAAAATGCCCGCGCCGCTGCTGCCGCCGCCACCCGAGCAACCGCGCGAGTTGCCTCCGGGCGTTTGGGAACCGCCGCCGGTGCGCCGCGGCACGGAGGCGGCCGAAGAAGCGCAAACGCACGCCCCCGTCACGGCGGAAACGGATGTTCCGCGCGTCAGCAAGCGCCGCGCTTGGAAATTCATTCTCATCATGAGCGTTGTTGTCTTCGGCATCCTTGGCGGTGCAGGCTGGTGGATTTACCAGACCGTGCAGAACAGCGAAGAAGTCCGCTTCGCCCAGGCCAAGTCCGAGTACCAGCAAGGGCAGTACGGCAGCGCCGCCAGCAAACTCCATGAACTCGTCGAGCGCTTCCCCGCCAGCCCGCACGCCGAGGAGTATCGCTTCCTCGAAGTGTGGAGCAATCTATGTAGCGGCCTCACCGATGCCGAAACCAATCTGCCTGCAGCCCTCGACAAATTCGACTCGTTCATCAAGGATCACAAAAAAGATCCTTTTATGGCACAATACAGTCACGATGCCGGGCAGATTATCCTCAAACTGACCCAGACGTTCGCCCAGGCCAACGCCAACCCCAGCAATGACCAACCTCTTGTAGTTGCTCAACACATCGAGCAATTGCGCCGGACCATAGAGGACTTTGGCCCCGAAACGCTCACCAAGGCGGACAGCGGGCAAATCGATGCGAACCTCGACAAGGTGCGCACGGCGGTGGCCCGCTGGCGCGAGCGTCAAGAAGTCCTTAGCCAACTAGATCCGCGTCGCGGAAAAGGACCGATCGACGCCATCAAGCACGCGCGAATCCTTTTGCAGCAGAAGGATCGCGTATCGCCCGGCTTCAGCCAGGACGCCGAGATTCAGGCGGCGCTGACTCGCTTGTATGCGGCGCACTTAGCCAGCGTTGTGTACAAACCGCGCGCGGAGGAGATTCCTTCCCAGGATAAGCAAGATCGAGAGGATGAGGGCAAGAGCTTGCTGTTTGCTCCGCCGCTGCGCACGGCCGCGCACTCCCCTCCTTCTCATGATGATCCGATTGTGCTGGCCCTGGCTCGTGGCGTCCTTTATGCGTTGAAACAAAGCACCGGCGATCTGAAATGGGCGACGCGCGTCGGCATTGACACGACCGTTTTGCCGCAGCGCGTGCCCGCTTCGGCGGCCAGTCGCGAACGCCTCCTCGTGCTGTCGGCCGATACGCAAACGCTGACCGCCCGCGATACCAAAGGCAATTTCCTCTGGGAATACCACGTCGGCCAGCCGGTACTCGGTCGGCCCGTCCTCATCGAACAGCGCGCTTATCTGGCCGCCTATGACGGCTCGGTTCACGAAATTGAACTCTCCGAGGGGCAGCTGCTCGGCCGCTATTCCCTGGGGCAACGGCTCACCTGTGGCGGCACGCGCGAGGGAGATACGAAACGCATTTATTTCCCCGCCGATGATTCATGCATCTATGTCCTTGATGTGGAGCAGCGGCGCTGCGCGATCATCCTCTACGATGGCCATCCCAGCGGTTCGCTGCGCAGCGAACCGATCATCATTCCGCCGGAAAAACGAGCCGCTTTGCCCGACGAGGAGGACGCACCGGGTTATCTCATTCTCAACCAGAGGAATGGCCTGGATGCGATGCAATTGCGTGTGTTTCAGTTGCCGCTACAGGACGCCCACGCCGCTCCGCTGGTTCTCAAAACGCCGGCGCAATTGGCCGGTTGGACGTGGTTCGAGCCGAAACAGGACGGCGAGAAATTGGCGGTGCTGAGCGATGCCGGCATGCTCGGTTTGTTCGGCATCCGCCAGCTTGGCAACCAGGATCAAGCCCTGTTCCCGCTGCTGCAACCAGGGGGACTGGATCTTTCTCCGTTCCTCGGCTCGCCGCGTGAAGACCGGCGGCAGCGCGGCCGGTCGCAGGTGGTGCATATGCGGGATGAAGATTTGTGGATATTGGCTCACGGCCGCTTGCAGCAGGTGCAACTCCTCTCGAACTTCGAGAAGGGACCGCTGGCCGTTGCCGGCTGGAAGACGCCACTCCTCCTCGGTTCGCCGCTGCACGCGCCGCAGCGAATCGAAGACCGCGCCGGCCGCTCGACCTTCTTTCTCGTGACACAACCGCTGGACCAACAAACCTGCATCGCCTCGGCGGTGAACGATGAGGGCCATATTCTGTGGCAGCGGCAGCTCGGTCTCGTCTGCCAAGGTGAGCCGCTGGCGCTGACGCCGCCGCAGGGGGGACCGCCGACTTTCCTTGCCCTCGATCAGAGCGGGGGGCTGTTCGCGCTGAATCCGCCTCGTCCGCCGGATAAGCCGCGTTCAAGCTGGGAAAGTCTTGAGCCAGCCTTACCGGACAATCCCCGCGTGCCACCGCGTTTGCTGCCGTCCGCGGATGGCCACTCCGCCTACGAAATCGCCGCGCCGGGCGATGGCAAGAACCTGATTGTCCGTCAGATCGATTGGGACGAGGGAAGTAGTCGTTTCCGTGTTAAACGACGTGAAGTATCGCTGATGCCGTCGGCCGGCGGAGCCTTGCTTGTTCCCGCAGGAGCGCCGATCGTAACCGGCTCGCATTTGCTCGTACCGATGTCCGAGGGCTACCTGGCGCGTGTGCCTCTGCCGCTGCCGGAAGAGCCAGCGCGTTTCGATCCAGGACCGGATTGGCGTTCGCGCCAGGCGTCTCCCGATGCACCCTGCCATGTGTTGGCCCTAGGCGATGATCGCATCCTGGCCACCGATGGCAGTCGCGGTCTGGCGGTGTGGACATGGCCGGCTAACAAGGCATGGCAGGCGCTGCCGGAAGGACGCGATCGACCCAGCATGACGCTGCCGCATCTCGTGGCGGCACCGCCGATTTTGCTGCCGAAGGCCGGCCTGCCGCCCCGCATCGCCGTCGCCGATTCCGCCCGTATGCTTTATCTTCTGACGATGACGGCGGATGGTTCGCTGCAACAAAATAGGAAATGGGATCTCAAGGGCAAGCTCACTAGCGGTCCGTTCGTGCAAATGCTGCCGGATGGCGGGGTGCGCATCGGTTGCGTGCTGGATCAGCGTCATCTCGTCTGGCTCGACCCGACCCGCGACAAACCACTGTGGACGTACCAGACCGATGGCGAGGCCATCGTCGGCCAGCCGCAGGTGATCGGGAATATGCTGGTGGTCGCTCACCAGTCCGGCCATTACGTCGCTCTCGATCCGGCCAGCGGTGAGGCGAAAGGCAAGGGCTACACGCTGCGCGCCAGCGCTGCGCCGGCCGCCACGCCGGTGTCCTTTGGACCTCAGCAAATGCTCGCGCCGCTGAGCGATGGCACGGCGTTGCTGCTTTCCCTGAAACTTCTGAGCGATCCGAAACCGTAGCCCCTTGCTGGCGCTGCGGGCTGGCAAGGGGAGTGCGATCGATGTCGAAGCACTGGGAACGCGATCTGGACAATTTGCAGCGGCGTCTGATGATCCTGGCCACTTCCGTCGAGGAGGTCATTTTCAAGGGTATCCGCGCCTTGCAGGAACGAAACAGTGCGCTGGCCGAGGAAGTGATCGCGGGCGATTCCGTCATCGATCAGGAAGAAAACCACGTCGAGAACGAATGCCTGAAAATGCTGGCCCTGCATCAGCCGGTAGCCGTCGATTTACGGCGTATCATCGCCGCGCTGAAGATTAATACCGACCTGGAGCGCATGGCCGATCTGGCGGTCAACATCGCCGAGCGCGCCCTCAGTCTGGTTGACTTGCCGCGCATCGCCGTGCCAGACAAGTTGCAAGGCATGACGGACCTGGCGACTTCGATGGTTCGCCAGAGCCTCGACGCCTTCGTCATGCTCAACGCGGAACAGGCACGCCGGGTGATTCGGTTAGACGAGGAAGTAGATCGCTATAATCGCGAAATTATCGCGGAATTGATTGGCCACATGCAACAGACCGCGGAGTTGGTGCCGTCTTTCATGTCGTTCTTCTCGGCCGTCCGCCAGCTGGAGCGCATCGCCGATCACGCCACCAACATCGCCGAGGACGTGGTCTATCTCATCGAAGGCGAAATCATCCGCCATCATCCGATGATTGAGAGTGAACGAACTTGACCGGGCTGGTGCAATCCCCATCCCGTTTACGTTTCGCGGGCCTGCGCGTCGATCCGCGCGGATAAGGTTGTCAGAATCAACTACCGGCGACGGACTCCATGCACTGGTAAAGTACATCGCCCAGTCGGTCCAGCAACGGTAGATCAATCGCCAGCGGCGGCATGACGACGATCACATCGCCGAGTGGCCGCAGCAGTACGCCCTGCTCGCGCGCCAGCCGGCAGAAGCGAGCGCCCATGCGCTCGTGGGCCGGGAAGCGTTCCTTCGTCTGCCGATCGCGCACCAGTTCGATGCCCGCCAGCAGTCCCCTTTGCCGGATGTCGCCGACCACCGAGAAGTTCCGCAGGCGCTCCAGGTGCTTGCGTAGACGTTCGATCTTTTCCGGCAGCGCAGGCAGACCCGCCGGCGCTTCCAGCAAATCGAGGTTCGCCAGGGCGACGGCCGCGCCGAGTGGATTGCCGGTGTACGTGTGGCCGTGGTAGAAAGTCCGGCCCGTCTCCGCTGGGCCGAGGAAAGCGTTGTAGATTTCATCCGTCGTCAGCGTCGCCGCCAGCGGCAGATAGCCGCCGGTCAGCCCCTTGGCCAGGCACAGGAAATCCGGCGTGACCTCTTCTTGCGTGCAGGCGAACATCGTTCCGGTGCGGCCGAAACCGACCGCCACCTCGTCGGCGATCAGCAACACGTCATGCCGTCGCGTCGCTTCGCGGACCCGGCGCAGATAGCCTTCCGGGGCCGTAATCATTCCTGCCGCTCCCTGCACCAGTGGTTCGATCACCACCGCCGCCAGCGTATCCGCGTGCCGTCGAACCAGTTCGTCGAGTTCCGCGACACAATCGATTCGGCACGAGGAACGCTCCAGACCGAGAGGGCAACGGTAGCAGTACGGCGCGGGCGCACGCACGGTCGGAAAGAGCAGCGGCCCGAACAGATTGTGAAAGCGGGCCACATCGCCCACGCTGACATCGCCGAGCGTGTCGCCGTGATAGGCACCATGCAGGGCGAGAAAGCGCGTCTTCCCCGGTCGTGGCCGCGGACATTGCCGCCAATACTGAAACGCCATCTTCAGCGCCACCTCGACCGCCGTGGCGCCGTCGTCGGAGTAGAAGACGTGATTCAACCCCGGCGGCGTCAATTCGACGAGACGACGCGCCAGCCGAATGGCCGGTACGTTGCTGATTCCCAGCAACGTGCTGTGCGCCACGGCATCGATCTGTTCGCGTAGAGCGGCATCGAGTTGGGGCACGCGATGACCGTGGACGTTGCACCACAGCGACGACACGCCATCGAGATATTCCCGGCCATCGAGATCGATCAGGAAGCAGCCGCGCGCGGCGGTGATGATGAGTGGTTTTTCGGCGGCGTACGCCTGCATCGGCGTGAACGGATGCCAGACGTGTTCGCGGTCCCACTGTTCGAGTTGCTCGCGGCTGGGAATCATAATTAAGTGTTACGCAGTTGACGGCCCCGCACCGACATCCAGGACAGGAGAATTCGTCCCTCCAAGGATTCTAGGACACGGGTACATCCTTTTCGACGGTCCACCGGCATGTTAGGATAGTCACATATTCGTCCACCCACCCGCACAGTGAGAAAAGCCACACATGCTCATTCCCTCAACCAAGCATCTGAGTCACGCCGCGTTGGTTGTCCTCGCGGCCCTGGCCTCCGCTTCCCGGCTGCGCGCGGAAGAGGAGAAAATTTTCACGCAGAAGCCGGAGATCGCTCCCGCGCAGGTTCGCGGTGAACCGGCGGTCTCGCCGCTGCCCAAGGAGCCGCGTCCGCGAACCGATGTGTTCAAGAAAGGGCCAACCCCGTTATGGATCTGGGGGGCCGACGCCAACCGCCGCTATGTACTCCGCAAGGAGTTCACCGGCGGATCGACGGCGGCCCGGCTGAAGGCCACCTGCGATAACCGTATGAAGATTTCTCTCAACGGACATGAGGTTGCACGAAGTGACGACTGGCACACGCCCGCTGAGAAGGACGTGCAAAAGCTCATTAAGCCGGGAACCAACGTGCTGATCGCCGAGGTCGAGAACGAGGGCGGGATCGCCGGCTTCCTCTTGAAACTCGTTCTGACCATGCCCAAAAAGGAAACGCGCTACGTCATCTCGGATGAGACCTGGCAGGCGTCGGAGAAGAAGGACACGGAGCAGGCGAAGCCGGCTCGCAAGATCGCCAAGCTCGGCGATGGGCCGTGGAAGGACGTGTTCGCGGCCTCCATCGGCGGCACCACGCCATCGGGTGTTTTCAACGTCCTGCCGGGCTTCCAGGTCGAACGGCTGTTCACTGTGCCGCGCTCCACGCTCGGCTCGTGGGTGGCCATCACCTTCGACAACAAGGGCCGGCTCATCGCCAGCGATCAAGACAAAAAGGGATTGTGCCGCGTCACGCCGCCGCCCCTTGGCAGTTCCGACCCGGTCAAGGTCGAGCATCTCGACGTGAAAATCACGGCCGCTCAAGGGCTGCTGTATGCCTTCAACAGTCTCTATGTGTCCGTCAACGGCGGGCCGGGCAGCGGTCTCTACCGTGTCCGCGACACCGATGGCGATGATCAGTACGACGAGGTCGTGAAACTGCGGCCGCTGGCCGGCGGCGGCGAGCATGGCCCGCACGGCCTGCGTTTATCGCCGGATGGCAAGTCCCTCTTCTTCGTGTGCGGCAATCACACCGACCTGCCGCAAAAGATCGATGCCAGCCGTATCCCGACCAACTGGGGCGAGGATTTGCTGCTGCCGCGTCAATGGGATGCTAATGGCCACGCGCGCGGCCGCATGGCTCCCGGCGGTTGGATCGCCAAGACCGACCCGGAGAGTAAGAAGATCGAAATAGTCAGTGTCGGCTACCGCAATGCCTATCGTTTTGCCTTCAACGCCGATGGCGAACGGTTCGCCTACGATTCCGATATGGAATGGGATTTCGGTATGCCGTGGTATCGGCCGACGCGCGCCATGCACGCCGTCAGCGGCAGCGAGTTCGGCTGGCGCAGCGGTACCGGCAAATGGCCGGCCTACTATGTCGATAGTTTGCCGCAAATGGTCAACATCGGCCCCGGCTCGCCCGTCGGTATGTCGTTCGGCTACGGCGCGAAGTTCCCCGCCAAGTATCAGAAGGCGCTGTACCTTCTCGACTGGACCTTCGGCACCATTTACGCGCTGCATTTGACACCGGACGGCAGCACGTACAAGGCGGTCAAGGAGGAGTTTCTCTCCCGCACGCCGCTACCGTTGACCGATGTGGCCGTCGGGCCGGACGGTGCGCTGTATTTCACCGTCGGCGGTCGCGGCACGCAATCCGAACTGTACCGTGTCACCTACGTCGGCAAGGAATCGACTGCGCCGGCCGATGCCCACGATACGCAGGGCGCCGAGTTGCGAGCCCTTCGCCATCAGCTTGAAAAGTATCAGGCTCGCAGCGCCGATCCGGCGAAGGCGGTCGAGTTCCTCTATCCCCATCTCGGACACGGCGATCGTTTCATTCGCTACGCCGCTCGCGTGGCGCTAGAACACCAGAAGCCGACTCTTTGGCAAGAGCGTCTGCTCGGCGAAAAGGACACCGAGACGCTCATCACCGGCGCCGTAGCGCTGGCTCGCCAGGGTGAAAAATCGTTGCAGTCGCGTCTCCTCGCCGTACTCGACCGCCTCGACTTCGCCAAGCTGCCGGAGTTCCAGCAATTGGAATTGCTGCGTGTCTATCAACTCGTGTTCATTCGCATGGGTGCGCCGGACCCGGTGACGGCGACGAGCGTGGCCAAGAAGTTTGATGCCTTCTATCCCGCCAAAACGGAGTCGCTAAATCGTGAATTGTCCACGCTGCTCGTCTATTTGAAATCGCCGACCGTCATCGCGAAAACCATCGCCCTGATGCGGCAGGAATCGAAGAAGACGAACGCGGAGCGCATGGATGATCTGCTGAACCGCAATCGCGGCTACGGCGACACGGTTTTCAAGGTGTTGACCAACGGGGCCGACCTGCAAAAGCTGCACTATCTGTTCGTGCTGCGCAACGCCCGCGAGGGTTGGACGATGGATCAGCGCACGTTCTACTTCAAATGGCTCAGCGATGCGCGGACCCATTCGGGCGGTGCCAGCTATCAGGGTTTCCTCAACAACATCGAAAAAGACGCTTTCGAGAATGCCAGCGAGATGGAACGCCTGGCCATTGAGGCGGCCGGTCTTCGCAAACCCTTTACGATGAAGCAACTCCCCAAACCCAAGGGGCCGGGACGCGACTGGAAACTCGGCGAACTGGTCAAGGAGGCCGAACCCAAACTGAAGGGACGCGATTTCAAGAATGGCCAGAAAATGTTCGCGGCCGCGCGCTGCGTGATTTGTCATCGTTTCAACGGCGAGGGCGGCGCGACCGGCCCGGATCTCAGCCAGGCCGCCGGCCGCTTCAACTTGAAGGATCTCTGCGAATCCATCGTCGAGCCAAGCAAGGTGATCTCGGATCAATATCGCGCTTCGATCGTCACCACCAACAGCGGCAAGGTCTACACCGGCCGCATCATCAACAACACGAAGCAGGCGTTGACGCTCCTGCTCGATCCCGAGGATTCGACCAAAATTGTGGAGGTGAAAAAGAGCAACATCGAGGAAGAGAAACCATCGCCGGTTTCGGTGATGCCCGATGGTTTGCTCAAGACGCTCAACGAGAACGAGGTACTCGATCTCCTCGCGTACCTGTTATCGCGCGGCGATCCGCAGCACCCAATGTTCCGCAAGTGATCGTTCGCTTGGCAGCGCACACCCTCCGGTGTGCGCTGCCAAGCGCATTCGTCCTTCATCTTGCCGATGCGATGGCCCATCATAGGACAATCTGCGATCTCACGCCGAACATTTCTGCGGAGAGCTTATTCACCTCTGGGGATCGTGCATGAAGGCACTCGTCAAACGCAAGGCCGAACCGGGACTCTGGCTGGAAGAGGTGCCGCGGCCGGAAGTCGGCGTGAACGATGTTCTTATTCAAGTGCATCGCGCCGGCATTTGCGGCACGGATGTTCATATCTGGAAGTGGGATGATTGGGCGAGGAAAACCATCCCAGTGCCGATGGTCGTCGGCCACGAGTTCGTCGGCGCGGTCGTGGCCGTTGGTTCCAACGTCGCCGACTTCCATCCCGGCGAGATTGTCAGCGGCGAGGGGCACGTCGTCTGCGGTCGCTGTCGAAACTGTTTGGCCGGCCGGCGGCACCTGTGCAAGGACACCAAGGGGGTCGGCGTCAATCGACCCGGCGCCTTCGCCGAGTACATCGCTTTGCCGATGACGAACGTCTGGCATCACGATCCATCGATCGATCTCGATGTGGCCGCCATCTTCGATCCGTTCGGCAATGCCGTGCATACGGCGTTGTCGTTTCCCGTGCTTGGCGAGGATGTCCTCATCACCGGAGCAGGTCCGATTGGCGTCATGGCCGCCGCCGTGGCGCGTCATGCCGGCGCGCGTTACGTGGTCATCACCGACGTGAACCCCTATCGGTTGGAGCTAGCCCGCAAGATGGGCGTGACGCTCGCGGTGGATATACGAGACATGAGCATCCCCGAGGCGCAGCAGAAACTCGGCATGCGCGAGGGATTTGATGTCGGACTGGAGATGTCCGGTAATCCGTCGGCCTTCCGCGATATGTTGACCAACATGTGCCACGGAGCGAAGATCGCCATGCTCGGCATCCCCGAACGCGAGATGGCGATTGATTGGAACTTGGTTGTATTCAACATGCTGACCATCAAGGGCATTTATGGCCGCGAGATGTACGAGACGTGGTACAAGATGACGGTCATGCTGCAAAGCGGTCTCGACATTCGGCCGATCATCACGCATCGCTTCCCCTACACCGAGTTCCAGAAAGGTTTCGAGGTGATGATGTCCGGGCAATCGGGGAAGGTGATTCTCAACTGGTCGGCGCCGCGTTAAGAAGTTGAAATGGATCGTGTAGCCGCGACGCGCAGCGGAGCGCGGGTTTACGTTTCGCGCGAAACGTAAACACGCTTCACGTTCTTGCACACTTTCTCGTGACAACAGACGGGGAACGCTTTAGACTAAACTACGCAGGGAAGGGCCGCGCTCGGCGCGGATGGACAGATAAGAGCAGGCGTTTCGGAGGCAATCCCGCGTCGCTCAGGGATCATACATGAGACTGTATTGAGGGAGGATGTTGACGTGAGCATCGTTCGTGTCGGCTTGGCGGAAACCAAAAACTTCAGCGAGGGCTACGAGGCTATCTTCGGCAAGAAGAAAACCGATGAGGCCAAGAAGCCCAAGGCGGTCGCTAAAAACTCGGCCGTGAAGAAAAAAAAGAAGGCTAAGAAAAAATAACGCCCGCTGCGCCGGAAATCCGAAATCCGAAAGAAACTTAATCCGCTTCCGAATCGGACGTTTCGGATTTCGGATTTCGGATTTCGGATTTCTCGCGTAGAGGTGGGAGTTGTCGCAAAACGGCGAGATCCGCGCCGTAGTCTTTTAGGCTCTCCTCCGTCCGGAACGCCGCCGGGAGCAGCGACGGGAATGCGGCGGAATCCGCCGCGGGGGAACGAAGCAGTTTCACGTTGTATTCGCTGCCGGTCTCGTGGCTGACATCATTCTTCCACACATCCAGGTTGGACGGCAACGGCATCTTTATCATGGCGCTGATGGACTGACGCTCAAGCAAGGTGCTAAAACTGCCGTAGGCATTCTTTCCGCTGCTTTCCCAGTTGAGTTTGTCCCTTAGGCGAGGCTCCTCGCTTTCGGGGCCTTCGAGATGAACCAGCGACCGATCGCTGGCGGGCACGAACAGACTGTCCTCCGGTTCGCACTGGATTTTCGCCAGGCTCTTGAGATCCTTGGCAGCTCGCATGCGGATCAGGTTCCCGCTTAAATACGTCGTGACCTTTTTGAGTCGTAGCACGAGTTCGCTTGTCGGCGCTGCCAGGTCCTTGGTTCCCTCGATATTCAAGAGCGATCCCGTCAGAGCAACGAGACTATTCTTGACCATCACCTCGGCAGGCAGGCCGCCTTGGGAAAAGACCAGATCGCCCTGTCCGCGAACGAAACAGTTTTCCAGGCGGAAGTGCGGTCCCTGTGCCGACTTCTTCATGCGCTTTTCCGCCAGCACGGCCACGGCCAGAGTCGTCTTGCGCCCGGAGCGATCGAGCGTAATCAAGCAATCCTTTAGCACGCATTCGCCATCGCCCAGAAAAGCTACGACGGCCTGGGTGTCGAAATCGTCGCTGCCCGGACGCAGGCGGATCTCCAGTCCCTCCAGCCGCAATTTGCCGTTGCAAATGTCGAACAGGGCCACCGTACTGTCTTCGCCTGTCTCGCTCAAAGTGACAATGGGATGGTAGTCCTTGTCGGCGCGGATGGTGAGGTCCGACAACTTCGCTCCACTGAGGGCGCGCGGATCGAATTGCACTTCTCCGTTGAGCCGGAGAACGATGACATCGCCAGGTTGGACATCGGGGATGGCATGCCCCAGGGTGGGATATAAGTGTTTTACGGAATCGGTCTCTTCGCGTTTCTCGACGATCAACACGCGCGGCGCGGTCAGCGAAGGAGTGTCCTTCAGAGCAGGCAGATGCTCTCGGTACGAGAAGGCCAACGCATGCTCGACACCGATAAGGAGATGCTTACCTGGCGGCAACCGCAATTCGGGGGTGAGCGTATTAACCTGGAACGCGGCCTTGATCGATAGCTGATCCAGTAATTTGAGCGGCTGAGCATCCTTCCACGGAGAAGCGTTCAACTCCTCACTCTTCTTGATTTGGTCGAACAGGCGTTGCCGCGTCTCGTCGGAGGCAAAATAACTGTCCAGCTGGTGATAACGGTTCTCATATCCCTGATAAGTGACGTGCCCTTGACTGGATGCGCGGCGCAGTAAGACCGCACCCTTGCCCTCGGCGATGCCCGTCATGCCGGGATCGCCTGGACGCGAGAATAGCGAATAGTTCGCCTCGATGCGCGCGTCGGCTCCCTCTTTCACGTCGTAGACCGCCGACTGGTTGGCCGCCAGCACGGAACAATGATTGAGTGACACCTGGCCATCCTTGTCGGGGGCCGTTCCTTCCAGCCGAAAGAGGGCGGTGTGCGGGCCGAACATGCAGTTGGTCGCCTCAATGCTGGTGGGACCGCGGCGGGTGACGGCGTCTTGCCCCCCCGAGGCCGCCCCGCTGAACGCCATTTTCTGGAGTCCTTCTCCGTTGCTCTCCGCGCCCAGCGAGGCGAAGCCCAGAAAACAGGATTCGCTCAGAATCAGGGTTGAGGGACCGTGCGACTCGACGAGAACGGAGGTCATGCGTTTCTGTTCGCTGTACAGGGGGTCGGCCTGAATGAATTGGCAGCGATGCACCGTCGCCTTCATCGCGCCGGCACCGCGAAACAGCAAAGCGGCCATCGGCACCCCGGCACCGTTCTGGTCCAGCACGAAGCGAATGCCTTCGATCGTGCATTCCTTGCTCTCAATCGTCAACGGCACTTGAAGCGCCAGCGAAGTCCGCGCGTGATAGTCATAGCGGATGGTCGGTTGCGTCCGGGCGTCACGCGGGCGAATGGTCACGATCGGATTAGCAATGACCAAGTCAAGGGCACGGTCGCGGTCGTTGCGCGCCGTCAAGTCGAGGTCGTCGGCCAGTTCGATGATGATCTCACGCGCTTGCTTGTTCTTCTGTAAGAAGTCGGCCAGTTCCGTGGCGGTTGGCTTATCGGGCTTGAAGCGAGGAGGGAGCGCATCGGTTCGGGGTGGGTTGAGGGGCGGCGTTGGGAGTTTATCTTGCTGCGCCACCTTCAAGACTTCTGGCGCTGTCGCCGCAGTCTCTCCACCCTTGTTATCGGTGGTGCGAACGGGCGGCAGATTCGGAGCCAGATTGACTTTGGGCGCGGCGGGTTGATCGAGCAAGAAAATCAGTGCGACGACGACAATAGCGGCCAGGGCGGCGAGAACCAGGGGGCGGCCGGCCGGCGGATTAGGTAAGGCCGCCTCGACGGCCAGCACGCCTTCGGGCACTTCAGCGGCACCCAATTTTCGCGCCGCCAGATAGAGGTGATGCACCAGATGCTCCGGCGTCTGATAGCGATCCCGAGGCTGCTTGGCCATCATCCGATCGAGAATGACAGCCGCCTCGTCGGGCAGTTCCGGCACGAACTGGCGCGGGTCGGTCGGCTTGACGTGCTGGTGATGGTGCAGTTTCTTGGCCGCCGTTCCCTCCGGCACGGGCGGCTGGCCGGTCAGCATGTGATAGAAGGTGCAACCCAACGAATAAATGTCGCTGCGTACATCGGCTTCGCGCGGCTCCAGGGCCTGCTCCGGCGAGATGTAATCGAAGGTACCCAGGGTTACGCCGGACTGGGTCAGTCCCATGTCGTACTGCGGTTCGAGGCTGCGTGCCAAGCCCATATCGACGAGTTTGGCTCGACCATTGGGCGTGATGATGATGTTGGAAGGTTTGATGTCGCGATGGACGACGCCGCGGCATGAGGCGTGTGCCAGACCAGCGGCCACTTGCAGCATGTAGTGCAGCGCCTCGCCGACCGGCAGCCGGCCGCGCCGTTCGAGAATCGTCCGTAGGTTCTCGCCCTCGACATACTCGAAAGCGATAAAGTGCAGCCGTTGATCCTCGCCGCAGAAAAACACTCGCGCGATGTTCTCGTGATCGAGCTTGGCGGCGCTGCGTGCCTCCTGATGGAAGCGACGGATGTTTTCTGGGTCGGAGGCCATTTCCGGCGGCAGGATCTTCAGTGCCACCAGTCGATCGAGTTGCGTATCGCGCGCGCGCAGCACCGCAGCCATGCCGCCGACGCCGATCGGTTCGATAAGCTCGAAATGAGCCAAACGTCTTCCACGCAGACTGCCGGAGAAGTTCTCATCGGTTCGCGCCGGCGGATGGGGCTGAGGGGTTTTCGAGATGACGGTCGGCGAATCGTCGGTCGGTTCGACCGAGCCATCGAGCAGATTGACGGCCTCGTCATCGGGAGTGGCGGAAGACGGCACACCACGGGGCGAGTGCGGTAGCGCACGCACGGGAGGATCGCCGAGAGGATCGGACATAACCATCAGTACGGGAGTATCCCGCCCCTCCTGAGTGATGCGATCCAGTCCCAAGCCGTCCAACGACTCGCACCCGGAAAATGTCGCGTTGCGGCAAGCATTCGCGGGGCGTCGGTTGTTGCCAACGGAGAAATGAGCGGTTCCTTCCGTGTTTGGTTGGCTACAGTTCCGCAACCCCACGACAGGGCATACTAAGACTATAACTTGTGCGGATAGAACCTGTCAATTGAGTAGTCCAGGCGAATGAGGCAAACGTGCCTTGTCATCGATCCCAAGCGCCAGACTGGAAAGCCTGACGTTTGGGATCAGGTAAGCCCCTCTCCCCCGAGTACGGGGGAGAGGGGGCTTCTGGGACAGGCGCTCAACGATAGTCCTCACGGATCGGATGGAAGATGTCGAGTGCGCGCACCGGCTCCTCCAGGGCGATGACCTTGTGGGGAACGTGGCCGGGGATGCGATATAGATCGCCGGCTTGCAGGGTCTTTTGTTCGCCGCCGATGAAGAAAATGGCACGACCTTGCAAGACCATGCCGACTTGCTCGTGCGGATGGGCGTGTTCCTCGACGATGGAGTGCGGTTCCAGATCAACCACGGACAGCATCATCGTATCGGCCGCGCAGGTCTGAATGTGAACGCCGGGAAAGATGGCATGGCGGCTCAGTTCATCAGACGCAGGGAAGTACAAACTCATAGTCCCATCCAAAACCTATCACCACGGAACACACGGAAAAAAGACAAAAGCAAAAGCCAATGTTGTACGCTATGGATTCAGCCTGAGAACGATTTCAGAAAGATCCATGTTCCTCCTCCCGTTCTTCAAGTCCTCCTCAATTCCGCGTGATCGTCTCATGCAAGTTCAGGATAACGCGCGCTACCGAAGTCCACGCCGCCAGGTCGATCGCGTCGAGGTCGGCCGGCACCGGCCGTTCGCCGGTGGCAATCAGTTTACGCGCCGCCTGTGGATCCTTGCGGAACTCGGCCCGGTGCTTCGCGTGCAGATCGATCAGCAACGCCACTTCCTCCGGCTTGATGTTGCGCGACACCGCCCGACGATACGCCCAGTTGAGACGCTGCGCCGGGGTTGCGCCACCTTCCTTGAGAATACGCTCGGCGAAGACGCGAGCCGCCTCGACGTAGGTGGGATCGTTGAGCAGCACCAGCGCTTGCAGCGGCGTGCTGGAGCGCGGGCGTTCGACGGTGCATTCCTCACGGGTCGGCGCGTCGAACGCTTTCAGGCTCGGATGCAGGAACGTGCGCTGCCAATACGTGTACAGTCCACGACGATATTCGTTCGCGCCGTGATCGTGCTGGTACGTCCGTGTCGGGAAATTGAGATGTTTCCAATAGCCGGCCGGCTGATAGGGTTTGACGCTTGGCCCGCCGATTTTGGGAGATAACAGACCGCTAATAGCCAAGGCATTATCGCGCACCATCTCGGCGTCGAGCCGGAAACGATGCTGTCGCGCCAGCCAGAGATTGCCTGGATCGCGGCGGCGCAGCTCCTTATCGGCATAGGACGATTGCCGATAGGTACTCGACATCACCATGAGTTTCAGCATGTGCTTGACGTTCCAGCCGCTGCTCTGGAACTCGATGGCCAACCAGTCGAGCAATTGCGGATGGGTGGGGAATGCGCCTTGCGTACCGAAGTCTTCAAGGCTTGTGACGATGCCCTGGCCGAAGGTAAGTTTCCACAAGCGGTTGACGAACACGCGCGCCGTCAGCGGATTGTCCGGCGACACGATCCAGCGCGCCAGATCGAGCCGGTTCGCTCGCCGGCCGGCTACCTCCAGCGGCGGCAGCGTGCCGGGCACGGCTGGACTCACCACTTGCCCGGAATCGTCGAGCCAGTTGCCGCGCGGCAGAATACGCATGACGCGCGGACTGCCCGCCTCGGTGATGAGCGTTTTGGGCGTCGCGTCCACGAGTTGCTTTTTCCGCTTCTCGGTCGCGGCGATCTTCTCGCGCAGGGTGGATAACTCGGGAGCAATGGTCCGGTAATGAGCGGTCAGCGTCGCCTTCTGCTGGGCGTTGCGCTTCGTTGGCTCGATCTTGAGGGCGGCGGCGACGGGAGCGGGCAAGCCGGCCGGCTTGCTCCGCGTTCGCTCCTCCCAGGCATTCTGACCAACCACGACGGCCAGCGTCGGCTTCGCCATTGTTGCCCGCAGTCCGGCGATTTCCTGATCGAGTTTGGCGAGTTCAGCCTTCTGTTCCGGTGTGGGCAAGACCGTCTGCGCTTGCCGGCCGACAGCGGCTTCTTTCACGTCGGCGAAGAACGCTCCCAGGCTGTAGAAATCCTTCGACGTGAACGGATCGAACTTGTGATTGTGGCATTCGCAGCAGCCCAGCGTCGTGGCCAGCCACACCGACGAGGCGTTGCGCACCCGGTCGGCCGCGTACTTGGCCGTGTACTCTTTGGCCTGCGCGCCGCCCTCCTCCGTCGTCTGCAACAAGCGATTGTAACCCGACGCGATTTTCTGCTCCACCGTCGGCTGCGGCAGCAAATCTCCAGCCAACTGCTCGATGGTGAATTGATCGAAGCGTTTGTTCTGATTGAAGGCGGCAATCACCCAGTCGCGATACAGAGCAATATCGCGATGGTTGTCGCTGTGATAGCCGCCGGTGTCGGCGTAGCGAACGAGATCGAGCCAGTAGACCGCCATGCGCTCGCCGAAATGGGGCGAGCCGAGCAGGCGATCGACCACTTTTTCGTAGGCGTTGGGACTTTTATCGTTGACGAATGCCACCACCTCTTCGGGAGTGGGCGGTAAGCCGAGGAGATCGAAGTTGAGCCGGCGCAGCAGCGTGATCCGATCCGCCTCCGGCGCGGGTTGATAGCCGAGCCGCTCGTGCTTCGACGCGGTGAATTGATCGATGGGGTTCTTCGGCCAACCTTTGTTGGCAACCGCCGGCGGCGCGGGGCGAATCGGCTTGACGTAGGCCCAGTGGATGTCGAACTTCGCGCCTTGCTCGATCCAGCGCCGCAAGAGCGAAATCTGTGCGGTGGTCAGCGTCCCTTTTTTGGCCGACGGCGGCGGCATGACCTCTTCGGGATCGTCGCTGATGATACGTTCCATTAACGAGCTATGTACGGGATCGCCGGGTTTGATGGCCTTTTTGACGGCCACGTCGCGCACATCGAGCCGCAGTTTCGCCTTGCGGCGTCCCTCATCGGGTCCGTGGCAAGCATAGCAATGCGTGGCGAGGATCGGCTTGATGTCGCGGCTGTAGTTCACCGCCGGCGCAGCGGCGGTCGCAACGCGAGCGTTCCAGGCCGTAGCAAGCAACAAACACACGAACGCCGGAATTATCTTCTCTCGCATGGTGGACGCTTCTCGTGGAGGGTTCACGATGCGGCGCGGACGCCGCGACAATACGGGCTTGGTGGGACATTCCTATTAAAACCAGGAAGAGGAGGTGGAAGCAAGCAGATTTTTCAGCCTGCCCGCTGCGGGTGCCCCTCTCGATTTTGGCATTCTAGGCGAACGGCCGGCGTCAGCCGGCTGGTGTAGACTACACCAGCCGGCTGACGCCGGCCGTTCGCCGAACTGGCCGATTTGCTGCCGGGGAATTACGGGCCGGTGTAGATGTCACCGCCCATAGAGGTCAGGAGGGCATAGAGAAAGGTGCCGCTCGTGTCAAACTGGAGCAGGCGCACGCTGCCGTCATACATGACGAAAGGTGAACCGCCGGAATAGGGGGCACCCCATCCGGGCCGGCCGTGGTCGCCATTGGCGGGGACTGCGGTATCGCGCTGGCTCTGGCTGCCATTTCGCGTGTTGTTGCCTTCGACTACCCACGAACTGGTGTCGGGGTTGTTGTAGTCCGCCGATCCCAGTGCCTTCGTCCCGGCAAAGATAGTGTTGGAGGTGCCGTCCGCGATGCCCAGCAGGGTTATGGAAGAGGGGGGCACCCACAGCATGCTGTTGGTTGTGTCGGCGGAACCCGGCGCGACGTTCTGATACGAGCCGGCGCCGCCGCCGTTGGTCCAGGGACAGGAGTTAATGGCGTAGTCCGTCTGGGCCTGGCCATTCGAGTTCAGAAGAGGACGGCCTCGGCCAGGCTCGATGAAGTTTTTCACCCCAAAGCCGTTCGGACTGTTGACGAAGCCGCCCGCGAAAGCCGCGTTGGAAAAGACATTTTGCTGCTCGATGAAAGGCAGGATCTGGAAGGTCCACGGGCCCAACTGTCGAGGTGCCGAGACATTCGCCAGGGCCGTTTGGCCCCACTGTCCCACCGTGGGCACCGTGTTGAAGGTGTCATGGTGGTTCTGCATGGCCAACCCCATCTGTTTGAGGTTGTTGACACTCTGGGTGCGAGCGGCGGCCTCACGCACCTTCTGGACAGCGGGCAACAGCAGGCCGATGAGGATGGCAATGATGGCAATCACCACCAGCAACTCAATTAAGGTGAAGGCACGGCTTCTTCTGCATGAATGTCTATTCGCCAGCTTCACGGATATTCCTCCCAGGAAAGTGATGGTTGGTAACAGTCAATCGATAACGCGCCGTTGCGGTTGGGCTTCCCGCCAGAGGGTTTCAGGGGCTGGTTCCAAGAGGGGCAATAGTCGGTTGGCTGGCCCGATGTTGGCGAACGGCCGGCGTAAGCCGGCTGGTAGGGGCTGGCGAATGGCCGGCTTACGCCGGCCGTTCGCCGATTCTGTCCGCTAGCTCTTATGCTAGTTTAGTTTATGAACGAGTGTCAAGATAAAGATGCGTATATTCAATCATTTTTCCCCTCCCTGGCACGGATGCGGCCCATATATGTTCCCGGTGAGATTGTCAGATTCGGTTAGCGGCGCTTCGCGGGTAACGACGCTTCCGCGAAGCGCCGCTAACTGGACACCATTACCGGGAACGTGTGTCAGTGTGACGCGGCCGTGGACAGCGAGGCGCGTTTCTCGGCAATCAGTTTCAGCAGCGCTTTCTGCGGGTCGGCGAACTTTTTCAATCCCTCCTCCATGAGCGTCTTTTCCAGCTGCTTCATATCGACCTTGGCGTCAATCTCGGCCAGTACCTCGGCGGGCGGCATTTTGTCCACCTGGCGCGTGATCGTTCGGCCACTCTCCTGCACCTTATGATTGGTCGCCGGCGGATTGGTTTCAATGTCGGAACCGGCGAACGCCTCGACGTACTTCCACGGCGGATCTTCCGGCTTCTTGGTGCCGGTGCTGGCGAAGATCATCTCTTGCTTCAAGGGCAGACGCTTGTCGGCCCAGAACTTTTGATTGAGTTGCCAGATGCGCTTGGCATTGACGATGCCAACCTGCCCCTGAGCAGCCGGTGACAGCGACGGTACATGCTTTTCCGTATACACGTCGAGCCGGCTGACGAAGATGCTGTACACGGATTTGAAGTGCGCCAAACCACTGGACCGCCGTTGCGCACCACGCCAGATGGCCTCGCGCGCCGTGTGATACTGGTCTTCGCCGAAGATCAACGTCACATTGATGGTGGTGCCGGCCGCTGCCACTTCTTCCAGTGCCGACAATCCGGCGGGCGTGGCCGGTATCTTAATCATGCGGTTCTTGTGACCCTGGCTCCATTTCTTGGCCAACTCGATGTAATGCGCCTTGCGTTCGTCCAGCGACAGCTTGCACGAACTGTCTTCCAGCAGCGGATCCAGTTCAAAGCTGACGTAGCCATCGTCGCCTTTCGTGGATTCCCACACCGGCAGGAAAACTTGTTGGGCCTCCTTCACCAGATGATCGGTCAGATGCCAGGCCAACGCTTGATCGTCGTCTTTTCCTTCGCGCATGAGCTTGGTGATTAGCTCATCGAATTGGCCTGTCTTGATAAGGTCGCCGATGATGATCGGATTCGAGGTGGCCCCCGTGGCCCCCAAGGCGCGATTGGCCTTCACTTCTTTCGGATCCACCGAATCGAGCCACAGTTTCGTACCGCTGGCGACCAGCGATTGCAAAGGGGTAAGTTGAGACATGGACTCCGCTCCCAGGGAATGGGTGATAGACGATAACGACTATTATAGGCGCTGTCTCGAAGGGTGTCCCGGCCCAAATCACTGCCGCATTCACATGCACGCATTGCCGGCAGTCAGGGCAGTCCGCACGGACGGTTTCTCCGAATCCACCTTTCGCATTGTTCCTTTAGTCTTTATTTTGTCATGACTTAAGTCACGAAAAACTTGCAAATCGCTGACTGGCACGGCGATTGCCTTAGCCCGTGCCTATTCGCGACGATCCCTCTCCCCCGATTGTGTTGCGTGGGCATCGCACCGTATCGGTAACGTCGAAGGAGTGCAGTCCGTGAAGCATTCGCTATTCGCGCTAGTGGTTGGAGTGGCCTTGCTGTCGGCTGGATCACGGGTCTGGGCGGAGTCGCCCGCAGAACCGGCAACAGCCAGCTCGACATCGGAAACGCCCAAGCTCGACTCAGGCGATACCGCCTGGATGCTGATGTCCACCGGCCTTGTCATGCTCATGGTGCCTGGCTTGGCCTTGTTCTATGGCGGCATGGTTCGCCGTAAGAACATTCTCGGCACCATGATGCACAGTATGGTCGCCCTGGGCATCATCGGCATTCAATGGGTGCTGTTCGGCTACGCGCTCGCCTTCGGCGACACGCATGGCGGATGGATCGGTTGGAGCGACAAATTCTTCGGTTTGCAGGATGTCGCTTCCGGCGATCTGTTCTACGGCACGAAAATCCCCATCTTCGTCCACTGCATGTATCAGGGCATGTTCGCCATCATCACGCCGGCGCTCATCAGCGGCGCCTTGGCCGAACGCATCAAGTTCGGTCCTTACTGCCTGTTCATCCTGCTGTGGTCGGTCCTGGTCTACGATCCGCTGGCTCACTGGGTATGGGCGCTCAACGCGGACGGCAAAGCTGTCGGCTGGCTGGGTGCGAAGGGCGCGCTCGATTTCGCGGGCGGTACGGTGGTTCACATCGCGGCCGGCTTCTCTGGCTTGGCCGCTATTTTGGTGCTGCGCAAGCGGTTCGGCTATCCCGAACACGCCATGCACCCCAACAGTATGGTGCTGACGCTAACGGGTGCCGGTCTGCTGTGGTTCGGCTGGTTCGGCTTTAACGGCGGCAGTGCCCTGGCCGCTAACGCTTTGGCCGGCTCCGCGCTGACGGCCACACAGGTCGCTGCTGCCGCCGCCGCCCTCAGTTGGATGGTGGCCGAATGGATTCACAAGGGCAAACCGACCGCCCTCGGCCTGGCCTCCGGCCTCGTCGCCGGCCTCGTCGCCGTGACGCCGGCCTCCGGCTTCGTCCGGCCGCTCGGCGCGCTGTCCATCGGACTGCTGGCGGGCGTCGTTTGCTATGCCGTCGTTTGCCTGAAGCCCTTCTTCAAGTACGATGATTCGCTCGATGCTTTCGGCGTCCACGGCGTCGGCGGCTTCCTCGGCGCGCTGCTGACCGGCATTTTCTGCGTCAAGGCGATCAACGAGACGGGGGCCGACGCCGGTCTCGAACAGTTCAAGATCCAGGCGATCGCGGCTTGCGTCGCCGCCGTCTTCGCTTTCGCCGTCTCCTTCGTGCTGGTCAAGGCGATCGACATGGTTTGGGGCTTCTGTCTGGAGCCGCAGGCGGAGAATGAGGGACTCGATCGCAATCAGCATGGCGAAGTCGGCTTCGATCTCAGTCTGGCCTACGAGCAGGTTCCCGAGACGCCGCCGCAAGAGCCGCGTCCCGCGCTGGTGCCGCCCAACGGTCAGGGGCGTTTCACGATTATCGTGGACGGTACCAATCCCGCCGACTTGATGCACACCTGGTCCGAGTTGTGTCAGACGGGAACCCGGCCCACCCCGGCCGAGTTGCGTGCCGTCTATCCCTTCGTCACCACGGTCAAGGGCAATCGCTTCCACTTCCGCGGCGGCGATCCCGCCGCGATGAGCGCCTACCTCACGCGCCTGTTCGAGAGCCGACTAAGCGGCCAGAAGATCCAGGCGCGGGTCGAAAGTTAACTGCGTGTCCCGCATCCTGGTTTTACCAGCCCGCAGCGCCAGCAGGGAATCCCTTGCTGGCGCTGCGGGCTGGTAAAATCTACCTCTCCCCTACGATCCCGAGGATACCTAACGAATGAAACTGATTGTCGCCATTATCCGCCCCGAGCGCCTGGAGGCGGTGCAGAAAGCGCTGAACGAACACGATGTGTATTTGATGACGGTCACTGACGTGCGCGGCTGCGGCCGGCAGCGCGGTTATACCGAGGTCTATCGCGGCACCGAGTTCACCGTGCGTCTGCTGCCCAAGCTGAAACTGGAAATCGCCGTCAACGACGCCTTCATCGAGGCAGCCGTCGAGTCCATCGTCCATGCCGCCCGCACGCCGGAGACGGGGCAGGTCGGCGACGGCAAAATCTTCGTCCTGCCGATGGACGATTGCATCCGCATTCGCACCGGCGAGCGCGGCAGCGACGCCATTGGACCGTGAATCTCTTTACCAGCCCGCAGCGCCAGCAAGGGATTCCCTTGCTGGCGCTGCGGGCTGGCAGGCATACTACCCATGCCCCCTTTTCCCACTAGGATAAGGGGAACCCAAGCATTCTCTCCACCATCATTCCCTGTTCGAGTACCCACGATCATGAGTCACACGAATCCTCGTTTCGCCGCTTTGCGGGCCGTCGCCTCCACGGAGTATCAGCTCCAGCAGGTCAACTTCAAAGAAACACGCATGAAGGATCTGTTCGGCGAAAACGTCTTCAGCGAGGCCGAGCAGCGCGAACGACTGCCCAAGCCGGTTTTCAAGGCGTTGCAGAAGACCATCAAGCAGGGTGCGCCGCTCGATCCGGCCATCGCCGACACCGTGGCCGCCGCCATGAAGGATTGGGCCATCGAAAAGGGTGCCACCCACTTCACGCATCAATTCCAGCCGATGACCGGCCTGACGGCCGAAAAGCACGATAGTTTCGTCACGCCGACCGGCGACGGCAAGGCCATCCTTGAGTTCTCCGGCAAGGAATTGGTGCGCGGCGAACCGGATGCGTCGTCGTTCCCTTCCGGCGGCATCCGCGCCACCTTCGAGGCGCGCGGCTACACCGCCTGGGATCCGACCAGCCCGGCCTACCTGCTCGAAAGCCCCAACGGCGCAACCCTCGTCATTCCCACCGCCTTCCTCAGCTGGACCGGCGAGGCGCTCGACAAGAAGACGCCACTGTTGCGCTCGATGGAAGCGCTATCCAACCAGGCTCTGCGCATCCTGCGTCTGTTCGGCAACAACGAGGCACGCAAGGTCTTCACCACGGTCGGCCCCGAGCAGGAATATTTCCTCATCGACAAGAATTTCTTTTATGCTCGGCCAGACCTCATCAACGCCGGCCGCACCCTGTTCGGCGCTACGCCGCCGAAGGGGCAGGAGATGGAGGACCAGTATTTCGGCCACATTCCCGAGCGCGTCATCGCTTGCATGGCCGACTGCGAGGCGCAGCTCTTCAAACTTGGCGTGCCGGTCAAGACCCGCCATAACGAAGTGGCTCCGAGCCAGTATGAGATCGCGCCCATCTTCGAGGATTCCAACCTCGCCACCGATCATCAAATGCTCGTCATGGAAGTGATGCGCAAGACGGCGCCGAAGTACGGCCTGGCGTGCTTGCTGCACGAGAAGCCGTTCGCTGGTATCAACGGTTCCGGCAAGCACAATAACTGGTCGATGGCCACCGATACCGGCGAGAACCTGCTCAACCCCGGCGATACGCCGCACGACAACGCGCAGTTCATCGTCTTCTGTGTGGCCGTCATCCGCGCCGTCGCCAAGTATCCGGAGATGTTGCGCGTTTCGGTCGCCAGCGCCCATAACGATCATCGCCTCGGTGCCAACGAAGCGCCGCCGGCCATCATCTCTATTTTCCTCGGCGATCAGCTGCAAGACGTGATCGATCAACTCGAAAAAGGAGCGGCCAAGTCCACGAAGCAGGGCGGTTTCATGGAGATTGGCGTCAGCGTGCTGCCGAAGCTGCCGCGCGATGCCGGCGATCGCAATCGTACCAGTCCATTCGCCTTCACCGGCAACAAGTTCGAGTTCCGCGCCGTCGGCGGTTCACAGTCGATCGCCGGGCCGAACACGATCCTCAATACCATCGTGGCCGAATCGCTCGACTACATCGCTTCGACCTTGGAGAAGGCCAAGGGGCAGGGCAAGGATGTCAACAAGGCCATGCAGGAGTTGCTGCCGGCGATTCTCAAGGAGAGCAAGAAGGTTCTCTTCAACGGCGACAACTACACGACCGAATGGCATCAGGAAGCCGAGAAGCGCGGCCTGCCGAATCTGCGCAACACGGTGGACGCCCTACCGATCATTCTGCGCAAGGACACCATCGAGTTGTTCGGCAAGTACAAGGTCTACAGCGAGCGTGAACTACAGAGCCGCTGGGCCATTCTGTGCGAGAACTACGTCAAGACGGTGAACATCGAGGCGCGTCTGACGTGCATGATGGCCCGCACGATGATCCTGCCGGCGGCGCTGCGTTATCAGGGCGAGGTGGCCATCGGCGTCAACGCGGTCAAGACGGCCGGCGTGGACAACAGCTCGCAGGTCGAGTTGCTCAAGAGCCTGACGGCGACGATCGGCGAGTTCCAGAAGGCGACGGCTTCGCTCGATCATGCTCTGACGCATCATGCCGAGGGCGATGGGCACGCGCACGCCAAGTATTTCCGCGATAGCATTCTGCCGGCGATGGCCTCCGTCCGCACATTGGGCGACAAGCTGGAGACGATGGTCGCCGACGATCTCTGGCCGCTGCCAACCTATCGGGAGATGTTGTTCATCAAGTAAACGCCGATAAAATTTCGTCAGCCCGCGGCGCAAGCAAGGGAATAAGAACCCTTGCTTGCACTGCGGGCTGATGAGGTTTTCTCCCTTCGAGCGCCTGTCCTCAAAGCACTTCCCTAGATCACAGAAGCGCCCCAAGTGTTCGCTCTCGGGGCGCTACTGACAACTGCGCTCGAAACTAAACTTTCCGTTGGCGTTTATAATAGGAGGCATGAAGCAGCCCCATGATTGGCGCGAATGGCGTCGCCTTCGGGCGTGGTACTTGTTCCAGCAAGGCTGGACCGAGCGTGAGATTG
>DATNCY010000269.1:0-6113 GCA_035553375.1 Gemmataceae bacterium | reverse complement strand
AAAGCCTCGGTAGCGCGAAGCCCTTCCTGCAACTGCTGGCGTTGAGCGGCCGTCAAAACGGGAACAAAGATGCGAGGTTTCATACCTCATTATTCGTGCCCAACTGCGATCAGGAAAGACCTTGATTGACGTTGCACTAGGTCAGTTCATTCGGTGATTTCGGAATGCAATTGGTTGAAATGAAACGACTTGCGATTGTTACAACGAGCCGAGTGGTGAATTTTACTGTTCGCAAGTACAGTATTGAACCGTGGAAAGCGCGCGGCACCGCCGGGGCGGATTCACCCGTTTCTGGCGGATGAATCCGTCCCGGCGGTTTGACGAAGATGCGGAAGAGACAATGCGAGAACCCAGGACGATCATTTCGACGGTGCCGGATAAGCCTTGGCTATGTTGGATAGCATGCGCTCGAAGTCGGCGGGGATGTCCTCGAAGCTGGTGATGCGGCACATCTGCATCATGGTGCGGCCCTGGCGCGTCGATTTGGCCGCCAGCATGCCGCTGCGGAAGCGCTCGGCCAACTCATCGCTGAGCGTGCCCGGATAGTAGGCGATCACGGCACACGGAAACGCCTCCGACTGCTGTAACACCTTCACCTTCGCGAAATAATCGGGATACTTTTTACGATAGGCGGTCAGGTCGGCGTCGTCGATTACGGCCGCCTGCGCCGCGTCGTCGATCACGTCATCGATGGCATAGTTGGCATCGCGCGGCGCGGCGATACGGCTAAAGAACTTCGTGGGTGTGTTGCCGGCCGGTACGCAGCGGCGCTCAAGGTAGAGCCAACAATGCTCTCGGCTCATGTGCGGCAAGGCCACTACCTTGTCCTTGAGATCGCGTACACTGGCGATCTTGGCGTCGGCGCGGACGACCAGATGCGCACGCAGAAAAGGCTGCTGATGGACCGCGATGACCAGTGGTTTCAACTGTGGAATCTTTTCCTTGGCCCAGGCGAACTCGACGCCGTGGAAGACGCCGAGATGGATTTCTCCCGCCTTGAGACGCTGCCCCAAATGCAGGGCGTCGCCGCCGGACACGAGCTGGCCGGTCATGCCGGTCTGCGTCTCCAACAGCGACTTGAACGGCCGCATGATGACCTGCATGAGCGGTTCCGAGGTGTCGCGGAACAGGCTGGTTATCAGGCCGATACGGATGGGGCGTCCTTCCTCATCCGCCGCGCGCGCGCTCGACGCGCTCAGCGCCAGGGCCGCCCCCAGCAATCCAAGGAAACACCCTGCTTGGCTCCACTTACCCCGTCTCATGCTCCCTCCCTTTGTCGCCACGCCTCAAGCGGCATCGATCAAGGCTTGTCCAGCGGCTCGGCTGGTAGTTCTTTCGGCCCCGCTCCGCAAGCGGCCGCCGTGTCAAAATCAATCTGAAACCCGCCGGCCGTGGCTCGTTCGAGGGCGGCCAAAGCCAGCAGCGACTGATAGTGCGCCTCTTTCCACTCCAACTGCAAGCGCGTCGTCACGAGGCCGGCGTTGATGACCTCGTCGATGTTCGGATAACTCGGCATCCGCTTGTTGAAGCTCTCCTTCAATCGTTCGGAGAACGTCCGTGCTTCGCGATACGCCGTTTCCAGATGAGTCGCCTTCCGCGATTTATTCAGCCAGCGTCGATACAGGTCTTCCACTTCCAGAACGATCAGGTTGCGCGCCTTCGCGGCCACGGCCTGGGCGCGTTGATGATAGTCGCGTGCCTGCTGCACACGCGCATCGCGGGAACCCGTCAGGAAGGCCGGCATCTCGGGACCGACAATCGCCGGCCGATACTCGATGCCTCCCGTATCGCCGGAGGGCAGCGGCTTGGCGTGGATGTCGGAACCGGAGGCGAACGTCCGCATGTTGGGCTTGCAACTGGCCGCCTGGGCGTCAATTTCCAGACAAATTACTTCGACCAACGTGTAAACCTGAACCAATTCGCCGCGGCGTGCCAGGGCGAGGGCCACGATTTCATCGAGTTGCGGATGGACGCGCGGACAGGGCAAATCGCGCTTGGGCAGCGTGAGGACGAAGTCGGGTCCGACGCCCATCGCTTCGCGCAGGGCGGCCTCGGCGCGTTTCTGTCCTTGTTTTCCCTCCTGCACCCGGCCATCAAGGGTTTCCAAGAAGGACTTCACCAGATTTTGGTGTTCCGCCAGCAGCACATCGCGACGCCGTTTCAGCGTTTCCGGATCGCTTACCAACGCCATCAGATCGTTCAGGCGAGGGCGAATCTCCTCATCGGCCATTCTCATCTGCTGCGCCGCATGCAGCGCCGCCAAATAGCTGTAAGTGACGCCGTGCAGCGTCACGGCCTCCGCTTGTGCCCGACCGCCCTCGGCGATGGTCACGCCCAAGGCCGCTTGTTTGCGGCGAATGGGCAGATCGCGCGCCAGGAAGCCGGGTACTCGCAGGTTTTGCACGGCGTTGGCTCGATCGATGGCCGCCTTCAACGATGCCTGTGCCGCGGCGAGAGACGGTTGTTGACCCAAGGCAATCTGCCGGCACGCTTGCAGGGTCAATGCCTGGTTCGCCGCCGGTGATGTCGCATCAGGCGCGACGGCCGGCGTATCCGCCAAGCCACGGAGGGACGGACAAAGCAGCACGCCGGCCAAAAGGCCGCCGAATTGCCGCCGGTTCAATCGACAACTGCGCATGGATCCTTCCTCGATAGTTGCACACACAGGAAGTCACGCTGGATCTTGCTCGCTTCGCCTCCCCTGCTCGCGCCGATCCGGACTCGTAAGTATAGAATCGGCCGGCAAGTGCCTCTTCTCGAAAGTACGCCCCCAATCTTCGCTCGATTGTGTACTGTGAACGCGCGATGGGTAGGATTCCGGGACTTTGACGCATTAGCGAACGGCGCGCTCTTCCGTAGACTGGCGAAAGTGGCCGAGATGAAAGGGGCTACTCGCACCGCTCGGAAGTTCACTCCATTCAGAGGGAGGTTTTGCCCATGTTGCCGGATTTGACTCCCGCAGTCGCCCGCGCTTTGGAAATCGCCCAACGTCACGCTGGCAATCTCGGCACGGCGGAGGTTCTGCTGCGCTTTCTTCTGCACGGTCTGCTCGCGGAAGAGGAAGGCCGCGCTTTCTCTCTGGCGGTCGCGGCGGGATTGGATGCCGCCGCCTATCGCGCCCGCGTTGTCATTCCAAGCGATTCTTCCGCGTCCCCCTCATCCTTGCCCTTGCATCCGGGCGTCCGGTCGGCTCTGTTCGCTGCACGGGAGTTGGCTTGGGAATTGAATGGCGAAGGCATCATCGATAGCGAAGCGCTGCTGTTGGCGCTGTTTCGCACCGACGAAACCTTAGGCACCGAAATGGAGCCATTTGGTCTGCGCGTTGTCGATTTGGAAACGCGTATCTTGTCCGTCCGGCCAGCGCCCGTCCAACTCGATGAACCGCTCCATCTGGGCGATGTCACCGAACGCATGGACACGGCCCGCGTTCTCGACGCCTGCGCCAACCGCGCCCGCGAGGGGTTGCGTGTCGTTGAGGATTATTGTCGATTTGTCCTCGATGATGCGTTTCTGAGCCGCGCTCTGAAGGAATTGCGCCACGATCTGACGGAGGCGCTATCCGAATTGTCGGCGGACTTGCTTCTGGAAGCGCGCGAGACACAGCGGGATGTCGGCACCGAATTAACAACGACTTCGGAACTCGACCGCGCCTCGTTACGCGATGTGGTGCAGGTCAACTTGAAGCGTCTGCAAGAAGCGTTGCGCAGTCTCGAAGAATTCGGCAAGGTTCACAGTTCTCGTCTGGGCCAGGCTCTGGAGCAGATGCGTTATCGCGTTTACACGCTGGAGCGCGCCCTCATCCTGGGCGCGACGGCGCGACGGCGTTTGCAGGAAGCGCGGCTCTACGTCTTGCTGTCCGCTTCGCAGTGCGTGGCCACCCTCGATTGGACCATCGCTGAGGCCGCCGCCGGCGGCGTGCAGATCGTACAGTTGCGCGAAAAGGGGCTGAACGATCGCGAGTTGCTTGAGCGCGCCCGGCGTGTGCGGCACTACACGCAGCGGGCCGGCGTGCTATTCATCGTCAACGATCGCCCCGATATTGCTCGTCTCGTCGAGGCCGACGGCGTGCATCTGGGGCAGGACGATTTGCCGGTCAAGGAGGCACGGCGCATTCTCGGTCCCGATGCCCTCATCGGCGTCAGCACGCACAACATCGAGCAGGTGCGGCAAGCGATTCTCGATGGGGCCAGCTATCTTGGTATCGGGCCGACGTTCCCCTCCGGCACCAAGGATTTCGCGGACTTTCCGGGGCCAGAATTCGTGCGTCAGGCCGTGGCCGAAACAACGCTGCCCGCCTTCGTCCTCGGCGGCGTGAACCTCAGCACGATCGACGCGGCGGTCAGCGCCGGAGCGCGGCGCGTCGCCGTCAGCCAGACGCTTGCCCGCGCCGACGATCCTCGAACCGTGGCGGCGACGCTGTTGGCGGCATTGCCGGCAGAAGCGTGAGAAACGATCTTGACACGCCGCGCCGCCTTTGGCATAAGCCCGCCCCTTAGTCTGAACGTCGATTGTCGGAGATGCACTCTAGCATGCCGTGAGCAGCGACGGGAGGCACACGCCGCCCGGTCGTTCGTGTCGCGCCCTCGATGGTGTGGCCGACGCGCCTTGCGGCAAGGGGGCGGTATGGGGCGAATTCCGCGAACGGCATGGATTGCGGCGGCGGCCTTCTGGCTCGCCGGTTGCTCGACCGGGCCGTTGCAGGAGAACCCGGTCCTCATTCGTCCCGACCAACTTATCCCTCAGGAAAATCCTCTTTACATCCCCCAGGGACCGGGAGCGTATCCCAAGGTCTTCGAGCGGATTCTCGACGTAGTCGATGACTTCTGGGAGATCGCCTACACCAATCGCTACGAAGGTCGAATCGAGACGCAGCCGGCTGTCGCGCCCGGTTTCGAGCAACCGTGGAAACCCGGCAGTCCCGATTTCTATCAGCGTTTGCTGGCCAACTTCCAGTCCATCCGCCATCGCTGCATCGTTCTCATCACGACGGCCGACGACGGCGGCTACTACATCGACGTGAAGGTGTTGAAGGAACTGGAGGATTTGCCGTATCCGATTCGCTCCACGGCCGGCGCGGCCAGTTTCCGTATGAACAGCACCGTCGAACGACAGTTTGAGGTGATCGAGCAGCCTGTCTATGAATCGAACTGGATCCCGATTGGCCGCGATACCAAGCTGGAGCAAGTTCTGCTCGAACGGTTGGCCCATTCCAACTTCAACGACGTTCCCCAGCCCAAGCCGATCAACGGCCCCTGAATTCGTCCGCATAATTCCGAGAAATTGTTTGTCTCTCCTCGTCGTCCTGGATAAGCTGAGCGCATCCCATTTCCAAACAACGGCGTCTCAGGCGTTCTCGAATGAGGTGCCTGCCTTCACCACGGCCCTGGAAAGGAGCGAGTCCATGACGATGGTCCGAGACATTCTGGCGAAAAAAGGATCTCACGTCTGGTCGATGGGTGCGCATGCGACGGTTCTGCACGCCGCCCAGTTTATGCGCGAACACAAGGTCGGCGCCCTCGTCATTCTTGAGGACGAGCGCATCGCCGGCATGTTCAGCGAACGCGATGTCTTGCAGCGCGTCGTCGCTGAGGGACGCGATCCCGCCTGCACCACAATCGGCGAAGTGATGACGGTCGAGGTTGCCTGCTGTAGTCCCGATACGAGTTTGGAAGAAGCACGCGGCGCCATGAAGAATCGTCGCATCCGTCATCTTCCCGTCGTGAATGAGGACGATCGCTTGCTCGGCCTGGTTTCGATCGGCGATTTGAACGCCTTCCAGGTGGCCCATCAGGAGCAGACCATCTTCCTGCTCAACGAATATCTCTACGGTCGCGTCTGAGCCATCGCGAGAAAAAAAAGAATCGCCTCTTGTCAGCCGGCGTGGACGGTGTAAAAAACATGAATCCTAAGTGGGACGGAAACGTCTAATATCCCACGAAGGTTGAAAGGCCTCTCCTGAGGAGGCCGCAGTAGTTCTTTGACAATTTGGCAGCGGTAGAAGTTGCAATTCACGAGCAACGACAGTTTGATACGTGCAAGCGTATCGGATTGACGTTTCTTGCGATCTCTGCATGAGAGCCTGAGAGAATAGAATTGGATCGTTACTCTCGACC
>DATNCY010000268.1:0-26392 GCA_035553375.1 Gemmataceae bacterium | reverse complement strand
TCGGCAATCTCACGCTCGGTCCAGCCTTGCTGGAACAAGTACCACGCCCGAAGGCGACGCCATTCGCGCCAATCATGGGGCTGCTTCATGCCTCCTATTATAAACGCCAACGGAAAGTTTAGTTTCGAGCGCAGTTGTCAGAACGAGCGTTTCCGCTACGCGGACCCGGTGGCCGACATGGCTTTCGTCGTCATGGACCTGATGTTCGAGGGCCGGCGCGACTTGGCCAAGGTGTTCGCCAATGCCTATTTCCGAGCGGCGGACGACGACGAAGGACGCGAACTGCTGCCGTTGTACACGGCTTATCGCTCCATGATCCGAGCGAAGGTTGGCGGCATCAAGAGCGCGGAGGCGGAGATACCGGAGAGCGAACGAGCCTCCGCATGTTTCTGGAAGCGGCGGCATGCTGGGGCGTGCCGGCGGTCTTTCTCCTTTGTCGCGCCGATCCCGGCATCGTGCGGCAAAGGCTGGAGCATCGCCGCCGGGACATTTCGGACGCTGACTGGCCGGTTTATCAATCGCTGGCACAAAGTTGGCAAGAAATAGGCAACTTTACACGCCCTTTCTCACACGAGATCGCCAGCGGAAGCGGCGTCGAGGAGACGCTGGCTCAGGGGCTGGAACTGCTCCGAGCAATGGGGCTACACCGCAAGGGAAAGAATTGAGGCCGGCTCGGATAGACGTTGGACCTGCATCGTGTCATCCGGTACAACCATCAGGAAGCCGCCGGCGCGTAGGCTTCAACAAGGATTGGTAAAGAGAGGAAGGAATGACAACTCTCACCGCAGACATGCGACGGAAGAAGACAGCGACCGCTTTGACTCCTCCCAGCGGCGACGCGCGCTTCGAGCAACTTGAAGGGACCATGAAGCGCCATCAGTATCGGCAGGACGCGCTCATTGAGGTGCTGCACGCCGCTCAGAAGTTGTTCGGCTTTCTGGAACCGCCCCTTCTCCATTTCGTTGCGCGGCAGCTGAAATTGCCGCCGAGCCGGGTGTACGGCGTGGCTACGTTCTATCACCTCTTCACCCTGACGCCGCGCGGACGACATAGCTGTATCATCTGCACCGGCACGGCCTGCTACGTCAAGGGCGCGAACCATTTGCTCGCCGCCGTCAGCCAGGCCGCTGGGGTCGAGCCAGGAAAAACCACGCCGGACGGTGAACTCACTTTGCGCACGGTACGTTGCCTGGAGCCGTGCGGTATCGCTCCGGTAGCCGTTCTCGATGGCACGGTACACGGACACGAAACGCCGGAGACCTTACGGGAGCAAGTGAAAGGATGGCTCAGCCGTGGAACTGATGGGTCTACTTGACATCGCGACGAAGGAGCAGCAGTCGCGTCCGCCGCATCAGATTCGCTGCTGTACGGCGGCCGGCTGCCTGTCGGCTGGCTCCGCCGCTGTCCTCGATCGGCTGCGCGGGGCGATTCAAGATGCTGGCTTGAATGAGCGTGTTCGTGTTGCCGCCGTCGGCTGCATGCGGCTGTGCTGCCAAGGTCCGCTCGTCCAGGTTGATCCCAGCGACGAGCTATATCAACAGGTCACACCCGACCATGCCGTCTCCATTGTCGCCGGATTCAACGGCGGCAAGGTGACGGCCCAGCGCGGCAATCCGAATAGCCCATTCTTCGCTCTTCAGGCGTCGGTGATTCTACAAAACAGCGGCCGCATTGAGCCGGAACGCATCGAGACTTACATCGCGGCCGAGGGTTATCAGGCTCTGTATCACGTCCTGCACAACCGCACGCCGGCGCAAGTCATTGACGAAATCACGCGCAGCGGCCTGCGAGGACGCGGCGGTGCCGCCTACCCCACCGGTGTCAAATGGGCGACGGTGGCCAAGAACCCCGGCGAACGCAAGTACGTCGTCTGCAACGCCGATGAGGGCGACCCCGGTGCCTTCATGAATCGCAGCGTGTTGGAGAGCGATCCGCATCGCGTGCTGGAAGGCATGGCCATCGCGGGCTACGCCATTGGGGCCAATCAGGGTTACATCTACGTTCGCGGCGAATATCCGCTCGCTGTCGAGCGCCTGCAAACGGCCATTGGGCAGGCTCGCAACCTCGGCCTGCTGGGCAGTAAGGTGTTCGCCACGCCCTTTGATTTCCGCATCGACTTGCGTACCGGTGCCGGTGCCTTCGTCTGCGGCGAAGAGACGGCACTGATGGCGTCGATCATGGGCCAGCGCGGCACGCCGACGCCGCGACCGCCCTATCCCGCCGAGCATGGTTTGTGGGGTATGCCGACGTTGCTCAACAACGTCGAGACCTTCGCCAACGTGCCAGGCATCCTCCGCCACGGTGCCGACTGGTTCGCCGGCATCGGCACGGAAAAAAGTAAGGGCACCAAGGTCTTCTGTCTCACCGGCAAGGTAGTCAACACGGGGCTGGTTGAGGTGCCGCTTGGCACGCCACTGCGGAGGATCGTCGAAGACATCGGCGGCGGAGCGCCGGGCGGCGGTACGATCAAGGCCGTGCAGACCGGCGGCCCTTCAGGCGGCTGCATCCCCGCCGAGTTGTTCGATACCCTGGTTGATTACGAGTCGCTGGCGCGGCTCGGCTCGATTATGGGTTCGGGCGGCATGATCGTCCTGGACCAGAGTAACAACATGGTCGATGTCGCGCGCTTTTTCATGCAATTCTGCATGGATGAGTCATGCGGCAAGTGCATCCCCTGCCGCGCCGGCACCGTGCAACTGTACGGTTTGCTGACGCGTATCCTCGAAGGGAAGGCAGGCGAAGAAGACATGCGGCAGTTGGAAGCGCTGTGCGACATGGTCAAGCACACCAGCCTTTGCGGTCTGGGCCAGGCGGCGCCGAATCCGACGCTAAGTACGCTGCGCTATTTCCGCCACGAATATGAGGCACTGCTGAAGCCCGGCTCACCGGCCCAGCGGATGGGATTGCCGCTCGTCACCGCCATCGCAGGGAATGGAACATGATCCGCAAAGACAGGAGAGGCGAAATGAGCGTTGTCACTTTGACAATCAACGGCCAACTGGTGAGCGCTCGTGCCAGCGACACCATCTTGCTGGCGGCACGCGAGGCCGGCATTGCTATTCCGACGCTGTGTTACCTTGATGGCCTCTCGGCGCACGGAGGCTGCCGTGTGTGCCTGGTCGAGATCGCTGACAGCCCCCGCTTGCAGCCGGCCTGCTTCATGAAGGTCAGCGAAGGCATGGACGTGCGCACGGACACGGATCGCCTCCGCGAATATCGTCGCATGATCGTCGAACTGCTCTTCGCCGAAGGCAACCACATCTGCTCGGTATGCGTGGCCAATGGCTCCTGTGAGCTTCAGGACATGGCCATCGCCGTCGGCATGGATCACGAGCGCTTCGAGTACATGTACCCGCGCCGCGAGGTGGACCTGTCGCACGATCGGTTCGGCATCGACCACAACCGCTGCATCCTCTGCACGCGCTGCGTTCGCGCCTGTGATGAACTGGAGGGCGCCCACACCTGGGACGTAGCCGGCCGCAGTTCCGCTACCAAGGTGATTACCGACCTGAGCCAGCCCTGGGGCGAGTCCGAGACGTGTACCTCATGTGGCAAGTGCTTCATGGCCTGTCCCACGGGGGCCATCTTCCGCAAAGGCGATACCGTGGCTGAGACGGATCACGACCTCAAGCAGCTGGCATTTCTCGTCAACGCTCGGGAGAAAAAGCAATGGAACGTCTGAGGCTTGCCACCGTCTGGCTGGGCGGTTGCTCCGGCTGCCATATGTCGTTCCTCGACCTCGATGAATGGCTCATCGACCTGGCGAAGATGGCCGACATCGTCTTCACGCCGCTGGCCGACATCAAGGTGTTTCCCGAAAACGTGGATGTAACGCTTGTCGAAGGCGCGGTCGCCAACGAGGACCATTTCCACTTCATCCAACTCGTCCGCACTCGCAGCCGCGTTCTTATCGCCTTCGGCGACTGCGCCGTGACCGGTAACGTGACCGCGTTACGCAACACGCTTGGCAGCGCCCTCTCGGTCCTGGAGCGCGCCTATGTGGAACTAGCCGATGTCAATCCGCAGATTCCCAGCGAGCGCGACATCGTGCCGCGTCTCTTGGAGCGCGTGCGGCCGGTGCATCAAGTGGTGGCGGTCGATTACTTCCTGCCCGGCTGTCCACCGCCGGCCGAGCATATCCGCACCGTGCTAGAAAGCGTGTTGCAGGGCAAGCCGCCGCACCTGGAAGGACGCGAAATCAAATTCGGTTAACGGAGGAATCGCTCATGTCTCAACGCATCCTCATTGACCCGGTGACGCGCATCGAGGGCCACGCCAAGATCACGGTACAGCTCGACGACGCCGACCAAGTGAGCGACGCCCATTTTCACGTCACCGAGTTTCGCGGCTTCGAGCGCATATTCGAGGGCCGGCCGCTAGGGGAGATGCCCGGCATCACCGCGCGCATCTGTGGCATTTGCCCCGTCAGCCACCTGATAGCCTCAACCAAGGCCGGCGATCAAATCCTCTCGGTGCGTATTCCGCCTGCCGCCGAGAAATTGCGCCGCCTCATGAACCTGGCCCAGATTATCCAATCGCACGCACTGAGCTTCTTCCACCTCAGCGCCCCGGATTTGCTCTTGGGCATGGATAGCGATCCGGCGCGGCGGAACGTCTTTGGCCTGATTGCCGCCGAGCCGGAGTTGGCGCGCAACGGCATCCGTCTGCGCCAGTTTGGCCAACAGATCATCGAGGCGTTGGGCGGTCAAAAGATCCATCCAGCCTGGTGCGTTCCCGGCGGCGTGCGCTCCGCGCTGGGCATTGAGGACCGCGACACGATTCGCTCCCGCATCCCCGAATCCCGCAATGCAGTTCACGATGCCATCCGTCGCTTCAAGGGACTGCTGGATAAGTACCGGCAAGAGGCCGAGACGTTCGGCAACTTCCCGACGTTGTATCTGGGCCTCATCGCCGCGGATGGCACCTGGGAGCATTACGACGGCAAGCTCCGCCTGGTAAACGGTGAAGGTAAGACGGTGGCCGATGGCATCGAGCCAACCCGTTACCGTGAGTACCTCGGCGAGGCTGCCGAGTCATGGTCGTATCTGAAATCGCCGTACTACCGCCCGCTGGGCTACCCCGATGGCATCTACCGCGTCGGCCCATTGGCACGTCTTAACCTATGCGAACGCATGGGCACGCCGTTGGCCGAGAAAGAACGGGTTGAATTCCGCCAACTCGGCACCGGAGCGGTCAACTCTGCCTTCTTTTATCACTACGCCCGCCTTATCGAGATCCTAGCCGCGATCGAGCGCATCGAGCAAATGGTGGATGATCCTGAACTGCAATCGGAGCATTTGCGTGCCAATGCCGGTGTGAATCAGCTGGAGGGCATCGGTTGCAGCGAGGCGCCGCGCGGCACGCTGTTCCACCATTATCAAGTCAATAGCGATGGCCTGATTCAGAAAGTGAACCTGCTTATCGCAACCGGCCAGAACAATCTGGCGATGAACCGGGCCGTCCTGCAAGTTGCCCGCCATTACATCAAGGGGCCGCGCGTCCCGGAAGGCATCCTCAATCGCCTGGAGGCGAGCATCCGTGCCTTCGACCCTTGCTTGAGCTGCTCGACGCACGCGGCCGGCCAGATGCCGCTGCACCTCCAGTTGCTGAGTCCCGACGGTCAGCTGCTCGACGAGGTGCGCCGTGGCTGACATTCTGGTTATAGGTTACGGCAATGAGTGGCGCGGCGATGATGGCCTTGGCCCGATGGTAGCCCGATCTATAGCCGCCGCCAGCATTCCCGGTGTCCGCGTGCTGACCGCTAGGCAGCTGCTGCCCGAATTCGCGGCGGATCTCGCGCAAGCAAGGCTGGTCGTCTTTGTGGATGCCTCCGAAGTCCAGAGCGAAAGCGGTGTCGAAATATGGTCCTTGGCGGCCGACGACATGACGGGCTGGTGTACGCATCACGCCGATCCCCGCACGCTGTTGGCTCTTACCCAGGCCATCTACGGGCAGACACCGGAGGCATGGTGGTTAACCGCTTCAGGTTGGAATTTCAAGTTTGGTGAAAGGCTGTCTGACATGGCCGAGGAAAACGCACAACAGGCTCTGGCTTGTCTCAAGAAGTTGATCCAAACGAAGACACAGCGCGGCCCCACTCTTTAACTCACCACGAATAACGGCCATCAGCAGCGTGCGAGGCCAGCGGCAGGAAACCATCCTAGCCTTGCTTATCTCATCGCTCGCAAGGAACGCGGCCAGCGTGGGTAGGAAGGGGTCAATTCATGATGCTTGTGAATTTAAGCTATATGGTGTATCTTGCAAGTATATTTTGCGAGACAATCGAGCCGAGATGCACTTTTCCAGCGACTCGATAGAGGGCCAACCGCGACCCGATAGAGCAGCGAGCCAGGAACCACAGTTCCATGATGGTTCCTGACAATGGCCCGGAAGCCGCCTTCGTGGCGACAATGTTTGCTATTTCCGCCCGCTGGAACGCTGCGCCAGGGAACTGAAGACCCGCCACGAAGCCTGGAAGGAAGCGCTCTCCCAGACGAAGCCGGGCAGCGCCCCGAACCTGATCGCGAGCGAGGCCCTGGAGATGGCCCTCAAGGAACTGGAGGATCGTTTGCCTTCCCCGTCTCCGCCGGCCGGAACCGCACCGCTTTCGCTGGAGGCAGCAATGGCGTTCGTTCGTCGTCACACGCCGCCCACGTAAAGGCTTCGCGGCGCCAACCCTCACTCTTTGATTCCCTGCCGCAGTCCGAAAGACATCCGCATCGAGAACTTCCGCGACACCCGCCTGCCCGAGGACCGCATCAACGCGGTGATCGGCAACGTACCCTTCGCCGACCTCAAGCTCGACTATCGCGGGCACAAGCTCGCCCTGCACGATTATTTCTTCGCCAAGTCCATCGACGCCCTCAAGCCCGGCGGTGTGTTGGCCCTGGTCACGACGCATTTCACGCTCGACAAGCAGAATTCGGAGCGGTTTCACACGGCGACTTTCATTCCAGTCGATATTTCTCCATCAGCCGATAGAGTGATCGCCGGCTGATGCCGAGAGCGCGAGCGGCATGCACCTTGTTGCCCTTCTCCTGTTGCAAGATGGCTTGGACGTGACGGCGTTCGACCTCGCGGAGATGACGTGGATTGCCCGGCTCCTCCGAGGCCGCCGGCGCGGCCGACACGATATTCTCCGGCAGATCCTCCAGCGTGATGAGGTGGTTTTCGGCCAGAATCTGGGCGCGCTCCAGGATGTTGGCCAGTTCGCGCACGTTGCCCGGCCACGAGTAAGCCAGCAGAGCTTTCATGGCCTCGGGATCAACCTGCGAACGGAGTGGACCGATTTGCCGCGTCGAGAGGAAACGCTCGACCAACTCACGGATGTCTTCACGCCGCTCGCGCAAGGGCGGCAGGAAGATCGACACGACATTCAGACGGTAGAACAAATCCTCGCGGAAACGGCCGTTCTTGATCTCCTCAGCAAGATCGCGGTTGGTCGCGGCTACGATGCGAACATCGGCGTGTACCTCCTGCGTACCGCCGACGCGGCGATAATGGCCGTCCTCCAGCACACGCAGTAGCTTGGCTTGCAAGCCGGCAGCCATCTCGCCGATCTCGTCGATGAACAGTGTGCCACCCTCGGCGACCTCCACCAAGCCCGGCTTGGCGCCGACCGCTCCGGTGAAGGCGCCCTTTTCGTGGCCGAATAACTCGCTTTCCAGCAAGTTCTCTTGCAGAGCGGCGCAGTTGATCGTCACCAGCGGTCGGTTACAGCGAGGGCTGTTGGTGTGCAGCGCGCGCGCCACCAACTCCTTGCCGGTGCCCGTGGCACCACGCACCAACACAGTCGCATCCGTGGCGGCCACCTTCTCGATCAGGGCGACGACCTTGCGCATCGCCGGGCTGGAGCCGATCAGCCGATAGCGCGGCGACTCATAAGAGAGTTGTTGCAACCACTGCTGTTCGCGGCGTTGCAGCTGCACCTTCTCGAACGCTTTCTGGACGTGGATTTCCAGATCGGCGGCACGGAACGGCTTGGTCAGGTAGTCGTAGGCGCCACGGCGCATGGCCTCGACGGCGGTTTCGATGCTGCTGTGAGCGGTCAGCATGAGCGCTTCGAGTTCGGGCTGCTGCTCCTTGAGCTTGGTCAGCACGTCGATGCCGCTGATGCCCGGCAGATGCAGATCGAGCAGAGCCACATCGAAGCGGGCGTGCGCCGCCTTGGACAAGGCATCCTCACCGCTGACGGTGGCGGTGACTTCATGGCCTTGTTTGCGGAACAATCGCGCCAGATCCTGACGCAGATCGTCGTCGTCATCGACGAGGAGCAACTTGATGGGGTGAGTGGTGTCGGCCATACGTCTCTCTGGAAGCGGAACACGCTAGGGGATGCCGCTCGCCTGGGAGCGACTTTCCTTCAAGCATATAACGCCCTCTCCCCCTAGAGCAATGGACAAAGGTGTCCGGAACCTTTTGGGATCAGAAAAGGTTCTTGGTAGCTTTTCCCGATCGCTCTTCTCCGTTACTCCTCCAGACGACGCAGCACGTCCAGGGGGCTGATGACACCGACCAAGGCCAGGTCGGTATCGACCACGAAAAGGTGATGGACCTTCAACTCCAGCATGCGCCGCACCACATCCCGCACCGGAGCCGTGAGTGGCACCGTGAAGATGGCCGGCGTCATGATCTCCGCCACCGTTGTCGGGTCCGTGACCTCAATGGAGAACCCATCGGGCCACGGCGGTCCCGCGAACCCGGCCCAATCCCCCTCGTCCGCCTTGTAGGCGTGATGGACGTGTTCGCGCTCGTGGATGAGAATGTCGGTTCGGCTCACGACGCCGATGGGCCGGCCCGCCTCGTCGATGACGGGCGTAGCGCCGAAGCCACAATCCGCCAGCAAGTCAACGGCCTCCCGGACGGTGGCATCGTGGCAAACCGACACCGGATTAGGCGACATCAAATCCTCGGCTCGGAGAGATTCAAAGGTTCGAGAGGGACTCTTGCGAACGGTTGTTGAGGTGTTCATGGCTTTGTTCCTTGTCGTTGTCGTGGCTCGGTCTGACCGGCCGAACCGTGGACGCCACGGTCGCCGAGATTCCTCGGCCCGCGAAGCGGGTGCGCATCAGACATCGGCACGACTGTCAAGTAGAATCGCAAACGCGATGCCAGTCACAAGAAGAGGTTCTGCCCACGAAAAAACGTGGAAAAGGGCGTAAAGCACTCCTGCGAGGTGTGAAAGAGAATACAGAGGTGTGCGAGTCGGCACAGGAGCAACGGATTGTGGCACAGTCCCGGAGCGTTCACGATTTCTGCATGGCTTTCGCCGTCGTCAGCGCCAACTGCGCCACTTCAATCAATTTCAGGTTCTTGGCGCTGGCCGTTTTCTGAAGACGGCGAAAAGCCTCCGGCTCACTCAAACTCAGTTCTTTCATCAGCACGCCCTTGGCGCGTTCGATGATCTTGCGATCCTCCAACGCCTGGCGCACGTCCGATGCTTCACGGCGCAGAGCCTCGAATTGCTCGAAGCGGTGCATGGCCAGACGGATGGCTGGTTCCAAATCCGTTTGTTTGATCGGCTTGACCAGGTAGGCCATGATGGGATGCACTTCCGCCCGCTCGATCAGCTTGGCATCGCTAAAAGCGGAAACAAGAATGACGGGGATGAGCGCTTCCTCGTAGATCTTCAAGGCGGCCTCAATGCCATCCATGCCGGGCATCTTGATGTCGGTGATGACCAGATCGGGCTGGTAGAAGCGGCAGAAATCGACCAACTGCTCGCCGTTCTCGGCAGCGGCAGCTACGGTATGCCCTAACCGCGGCAGGATTTTATGGAAATAATCGCGCATGTCTCGTTCGTCATCGGCGACGATAATGCGTAAAGCTGGCGTCATGAGTTTCCTCGCGGCAATAAGAGTTGAATTTCCGCTCCCCGACCTGGAGGTGTTCCGACTGCAATCTGGCCGCCGTGCGCTTCGATGATCCGTTGAGCAATTGCCATGCCGAGACCCGTGCCCTTGGTCTTGGTCGTGAAGAACGGCTCGAAGATGTGCTGCCGCTGTTCCGGGGTTAGTCCTGGCCCATTGTCGCGCACCGCAATCCGCAAGGTCGGCTGTCCATCCATCTGTGCGGCGGAGCAAAACACCGTAATCTCCACGGGATCAGAACACGCCGCCAGGGCGTTCTCCAAAATGTTGCGAAAAACCTGCTCCAGTCGAAACGAATCGACCAGGCAATGCAGATCGACGCCATCGCATTCTTCTTGCAACAAGGCTGTGCGTCCGTGCCGTTGATCGGCCAGGTTGGTCCAGGCTTGCCGCCAGATCGAGCGCAGCGATTGCATTTGGCGTTCCAGCTTCAACGGGGCGGCATAATTGCGGACTTCGCCGTAGAGTTGCTGAAGGTGATTCTGCGCTTTTTGAATGCGGCCGATGAGGTCGAGCGCCTCGGGCCGGTCTTCCACTTCCATCGCCAGCATTTCCAGGCAAGCCTGACTGCGAGCCAGGGCGTTGCCGCTCTCGTGAGCGAGGCCGGCCATCATTTGGCCGATGGCCGCCAACCGCTCGGCTTGCAGCGTCCGTTCCTGCGCCTGCTTGAGGGCGGTGATGTCCTGGCCGACCTTCAAGACCGCCGGGGCACCTTCGTAATCGGTCAGAAGTTGGGCATTCCAAAGGAACCAGCGGTGTGAGTCATCACGGCAACGCACCGGGTTCTCGAAGCCGCGCGCCGGCGCGCCGGCCAGCACCTGTTGCAGACGCTCGCGGACCATCGGCTGACACTCGCTGCACAGGAAGCGCTCGCTGTAATTCTCGCCCAGCACTTCGCTGGCCCGGTAGCCTGTTAATTCCTCGGCGAAGGGGCTGAAGTAGGCGATGGTGTCATCGGCGCGGAGAATGACGATCAGACACGGGGCTGCCTCGACGAGGGTACGGAAGGCGGTCTCGCTGTGTTCCTTGGCCAGCGTCAGGCGGCGGCGCTCGGCGATTCGCGTCAGGCTGGCGCGGAGAGCGTCGGGGTTGATGGGTTTGAGGATGTAGTCGGCCGCGCCTTGCCGCAAAGCGGCGATGGCGCCTTGTAGATCCGCGTAGCCGGTAACAATGAGGATCGCGGTATCGGGAGCCAGCTGACGCAGGCGAGGCAGTAGTTCCTCGGCGTTGCTGTCAGGCAGACGACGATCGAGCAGGATGGCGGAGATGCGCGACCAGTCTTTCCGCCTTAAAACCTCGGCTGCCGTGCCGGCGGTTTCGATATGGTAGTGATCCAGTTCGAGGATGTCGCACAGATTGCTCCGTGTATCGGCGTCGTCATCGACCACCAACACGAGGAAATCAGGGTCCACCTTCATGCTCCCTCTCCTCCGCACGCGGCTGTGCGTCGAGGCCAGCGCCGCTGGAATCGTTGTCTGTCAACTGTTGCAGCGTGGACAGCAGGCGCGAGACGTCAAACGGTTTATAGCAGACGGCATCGGCCCCCTCGGCCAGCACGCGCTGCACGAGAGGATCCAACTCCACACGATGGCCCGTGATGACCACGGTGCAAGCTCGCGGATTGGTCCGGCGCACCTGCTGGAATACCTGGCCGCCATCGCCGGGCGGCAACTTCATATCGATTAGCACGATGGCGAAGACAGATTCCCGCAGCTGGCGCGCCGCCTCTTGCTCGTCATGGGCGATGGCCACGCGGTAGCCGCGCTCGCGCAATAGATCCCACAGGTTGGCGCACAGGTCGGGATCATCATCGACCACCAACACCAGCGGCTGCCCCAGCGCCTCGTCCACCAGTGGCAGCAGTCGCTCCAGGTCCACCGGCTTGGCCAGCACCTGCCACGCCCCAGCGGATAGTGCTTCCTCGGCCGTGGCCTTGCTGGCGTAGGCTGTCACCACGATGGCCACCGTCGAGGAGCGGAGCTTGCGCAGCTCGCGGTACAGGGTCAGCCCATCCATGCCGGGCATCTTCAGGTCTAAGAGCGCGATGTCGTAAGGTTTTTTTCGCGCCAATTCCAGGGCGGCAAAACCGTCCAGGGCGGTATCGACTTGATAGCCCAGGTCCGTGAGAATGTCCGACAGATTGCGGCAGGTGTCGGCCTCATCATCGACAACGAGGATGGCGGCGGCAGTCATGGTTGGACCTTCGCTCCCTCACGGTCGCGGCTCTGTTTTACGTGCGTTTGCAGGAACACGGTGAACGTGCTGCCCTGGCCTGGCTCGCTGGCCACTCGCAAACTGCCGCCATTCTTCTCCAGGATAGCCCGCGCGATGGGTAATCCCAGCCCCAGGCCGCGCGCCTTGGTCGAGTACAACGGTTCCATCACCCGGCTGAATTGCTCGGCGGAGATACCGACGCCGGTATCCGCGATGATCACCTCCACGCCGCTGTCGGACGCCCGTGCCGTAATGGATAGCCGGCCTCCCTCGGACATGGCCTCGCGAGCATTGCGGACGAGGTTGGCGAAAACGATGTGAATCTGGTCGAAGTCGGCCAGGGCCGGCGGTAGCGAAGGCGAACAGTCGATTGTCAACTGGATGTTATCGGTCAACGGGTTGATATCAAGAACGCTGCGGATGCACGGCTCGACGGCGAACGGAACGCGGTTGGGGACCGGCAGCTTGGCAAAATTGGACAACGCCGTGATAACGCCATCGGCGAGTACGACGTGCTTCTCGATGCGTTGCAGGTGTTCGGTCTTTTTCTCCGGCGAGGGATTGCGCGCATTGAGCAGGTAATACACGGAGGTTTTGACGACATTGAGTGGGTTGCGTAACTCGTGCGCGACGCCGCCCGCTACCAGGCCGATGGCCGCCAACCGCTCGCTGCGTTGCAGGCGGGCGGCGTATTCGGCTTGATAGGCGTCCCCGATGATGGCCAAGTCCAGATCGAGCAGCTTGTTGAGTGAGCAGACGGTTTGCTGCAACTCTTTCGGGCCGCCGCGCCAGTCGTTCTGGAGGGTGCGCATCAGTCCCAGCCGCAGCCGGGACAGTGCGACGTTGGTGTAGACCTGTTCGAGTCCGATCTCGACGTGTCGCCGGCCGACCTGCCAACGGCGGGCGACGTAATCGCGATCGTAACGGCCGCCGAGCAACTCGCGCAGCCACTGGATCAGCAGCCCCTTGAGCCGGTTGATCTGCGGTTGCTCTCCAGTGATGACCTTGCGGGCGTTGGGGTGGTGACCGATCTCGTCGTAGAAATCATCGATGAGGGCCGTGAGATGGGGCGCGAGTAGTTCGGCCGTCGCCGCCACGCGCCGCGCGGACTCCTCCGTCCAGCCCACCCATGCCTGCAATTCCTGATAACGGCGATACACTTCGTCAATGTTCACAAGGGTTGTCCGTTCGGATAGAATTCGCTCCGGATCCACGTCGAGCCGGTGGACGGCCGGCTCGACAATGCCGGGGTCAATGAGGGCGCGACGGATCACCCATCAATCCCCGCAGGAATCTCCGGCCGTATTGTATTCTTCCTGTGGGTCGGTCGCGCAGGATTCGCACTGGTGTTCGTGTTGCTGGGCGTACTCGTCGTTGCAGGCATCGCTGGAGTCGTGCTTGCCAAGCAGGATGGTGAGCAGGACCGAGGAATCCTCGACACCCTCTACGTCGTGAGGTTGTCCGCCGGCCAAGTAGAGCATCTGGCCGGCCTTCAATTCGTGGGGAACGTCATCGACGCCGAAGATGATGCGGCCTTCCAGGCACTGAACGGTGATCTCGCCCGGAACGTGGTGCTTGGAGTGTCGTTCGCCTGCCGGGATAACCATGCGGATGACTTCCAGGTTCTTGGTCTTGATTAGCACGGTAGTCCGTGATGGGGTGAGCTTCGTGCCCCACGGGTGGATGTCGATCACCTCTGCGGGAGCGGCATGTGCAATGGCCATGATAAACCTCCTGAAAACGGTCTCAATAGTTTGTTTCCGGCATCGGCGAGTTGTCGTCCCCATCAATGCCGCTGTATCTCCTCTTAGCAAGGACGGTGCCATTCCGCTCACCGGGTCGTTACCTGGCGAAAAAAAGCAACATTCGCACGTCCGTGGAGGTCCACGGAAGCATGGGGGCAGGTTGAGGTGAGCGGAATCGAGCGCCTACTGTGCCGATCTGTCACGGTCTCGTGGTGGATGCCTCCGTGCCGATCTTGGCTTGTTGTCTGCTTGCGGCGGTCAACCTTTTTGCCAGAAGAGGCAGCCCCAGTTGGAAGGCACCCGATAGTTCGCCAGCCGATAATTCGTCACGTCAACTTGGCCACCGTTGAGGAGATCCTGCCAGGCCCCATTCGCGGAAAACGGCACGTCTACGTACGGCTCCTGCTCGGAGAAATTGAGGACGACGATGAACCGCTCCTGTTCGCCGTCGCGGGCCGCGCCCCAACGATGATAGATGACAACTTGTTTATCGATGTCCAGCCCGTAACCATTGGGACAGAAGTGCATCAACCCCTCGTCGTAGGTGTCCGGGTAGAAATGGCTCGACCGCAAAGCCGGATGTTCACGACGGATACGAGCCAGCAGGGCGTACTTGTCGCGGAGGAGTCGCCCGATGGCGTCCTCACTCTGATCCCAGCGCAAAGAGCGCGGTTGCGTCCGCCGCCGCGAAGGTGGTTCGTGGCTGTCGTCCTCGACCAATTCCTCGCTCTGACCGAACTCCTGGCCGTTGTGAAGCATGACCGCGCCGGGACAAGTGAAGAGAGCGATCAGATACGGCTGCACGCGATACCAATGATCGCGGCCGCCCGCTATCCAGGTGATCGACGAATGATCGTGATTCTCTAGGTACATCACCGGCCCTTTGCCGTAGGCGAAATCCTTAGCCGAATTGAGTACGCGCAGGAAGCGCGCATCCACCCGCCCGCCAGGGCGAAGATAGTCGAAGGCGCGGGCGCGCATCATGTCGAACCAGCAGTTGGTGGCATGGACCGCGTTGGTATCGTTGATGTCGTTGAAATTCCAGCGATCTTCGAGGATCAGGGAGAAGTTCCGTTGGCCACTGGACGCAAGGTGGTTATGGAGATCGGCCAGCAGTCCGGGCAGACCGCGTGCCGGCATGTCCCTGCGGTAGAAGTCGGACACCTCATCGAAGCGGAAGCCGTCGATGCCCAACTGGTCCATCCAGTACGTGCAAACATCACGCGCGAACTGCTGAGTGCAGAGGTTGTGGTAGTCCAGCGGTTGGCCAAAGGTGTTGTGGTCGGTGAACTTGCCGATGAAAGGGGAATCCTCGGTCTGCTGCCATAGCCAGTGGTAAGGGAAACCGCCTTCGGTCGAGCCGCTGTAGGCGTAAGCGTGCTGTAGCACCATGTCCATGAGAACGTGCAGACCGCGCCGATGGCATTCGTCGATGAGGCGCTGGAGGCGGATAAGCCGGTGCAGCGGTTCGCCGGGCAGGTGGACATAGCGCGATTCGACCGCGAAGAAATAGGCGGGGTTATAGCCCCAACTGAACGGCTCGTCCGGCCCTTCGTCCGGCCAAGCGATCCACGGCATGAAGCCGATGGCGTTGACGCCGAGGCCGACCAGGTAGTCGAGTTTTTCGACAACGGCATCGATGGGAGTCAGCCCGCCACGATATTCCCTCGTGAAGTCATCGATCATCAGTTCGTAGATGACCAGATCCTGCCAGGGGAGCCGGTTGACCAACGGCACGACCTTCGGCAGAGGAGGTCCGCCAATGACGAACGCCGAGTTGTTCTGCCGGCCGCCGCCATACTTGGTGCAAGGATCGCCGATCCAACGCACGGTGCCGTTGCGGAACTTGACGACGTACTTGTACTCGTAGTGGCCCGCCGGCATGTCGTGGGACAAGGTGCAAGCGAACAGCCGGCCGTTCGGATGGTCGCGTTCACTCATGACCAGGCCATCATCGTAATTCCAGTTCCGCCGGCTTTTCTCGACCTTATCCTGGAAATCACCCACCACGCGTACCTCGACGATCCGGCAGGCTCCTCCTCGCACATACTGCGTGGGGTCTCTGGTATTGTCGGGGACGAACAGGCGGAACTCGTAGCTACCGTCCTCCTGGCGGCTGAAGCCGAATTTTTCGTACATGGTGAGGAGTCTTATTTTTTGGGGTGAGCGGAGTGAGAGGATTTCTTTCGTGCGGCGTTGCGCTGGCGCATCTTGGCCAGCGTGACGTTGAGGTAACGCACGTATCCTTCGGGACTCATCCAGCCCTTGGGACAATCCACACGTTGGAGATCCTTGGCCGCGAACATCAGGAACTGATGCGTGGCGCTACTGGCTCGCCGCACACGCACCCGATACTTTTTGTCGGAAACATCGCGGACGCGGCCGATACGACCGTCCGGGACGCGGACGCAATCGCCCGCCTGAAACGCTCGGGCCATGATAGGATCTCCGAAAGTGTCTGCCACCCGCTGGTTAAGAGGCTGTAGCCGAATGGCGAACAGCCGGCGTAAGCCGGCTGGCGCAAGCCCAAACCAGCCGGCTTACGCCGGCCGTTCACCCATAAAGTTAGTGCCTCAAGGAATGCGAGGAGGCAATCCAACAGCCTCTGCTCGCGTTTAGCGGTGCAGCGCGCCGGCTCTCTCCGGTTGGTACAGCACCTCCTCAACCCGCAGCCGGCGCAGACCGGCGGGCACCGGCCACTCGATCGCGTCGCCGAGCCGGTAGCCGAGGATCGCCGTCCCGACCGGAGCCAAGATGGAAATACGGTTGAGAGCCATATCGGCGTCCGTGGGGTAAACCAACTCATACACCTCCATCTCGTTGGAGTCCAGATCGCGGAGCCGGACGACGGAGTTCATCGTCACGACGTCCGCCGGGACTTCATCAGTGGGGATGACGCGGGCACGTCCCAATTCCGCTTCGAGCGCCGTCAGGTGATCCTCCCGGACGCGGCAGTCGATGCGGGCGGAATCGATGAGCGCTTCCAGGCGCTTCCGATCGGCGTCGGAAACGATGAGATCCCCTCTCTTCAGGGTGGCGTTTCCTTCCGGTTGGGGTTCTCTCGGCCGGATATAGCCGAGGGTCCAGGGCGGCGCGTCGCTCGCCGGGAAGGAATCCATCGACGCCTCATCGATGAGGAGGTCATGCGGATGCGCTCCGCCCGCGCGGTTGTGATATTCTTCCTGGACGCGATCGCGCACGTCGTCCGGGTGAGTAATCGTCTGATTGGGAAAAAAGACCATTTTCTTCTCCTCCTTCATGGTTGCAGAGATCGTGCTTCGCTCCATTACTCCATTGTACTCGCGGCTGGCGCAGGGCGGCGCGGTGGGCGTCGCCGCGCCAAGCGGCGCTTGACGTGACGCTTCACGGCGAATCCCGCGCGGTTCGCGGTGCGCGCGATGACGGCAAAAATGTCGGCGTTCTCTCCGGTCACGACAACGCTGCCGCGTCGATGCAGATCCACCACGATCCGGCACTTCTTGCTCAGGCCGTCGCGCGGTTCGGTTTTGTCCCGAAGGTACACCCGCACCCGATCGATAGCGCGGGCGAAACGTCCCAGCGCGACACGGAGCCGCTCCCGGAGATGGACCCGCAATTCCGACGGAACCTTCAACCCACGACTCCGAATCTCCAAACGCATAACATTCTCCTTTTCCGATAACATGGTCATTGCCCGCTCCCGCCCGATCGGGGCGCGGGAATACCACCTCTTTCCGTGTCTGTTCACAAGCGTTCGATGTTCTTGATCTCGTACAGGGGTCGGCGGAGATTTTTCTTATCCGCATACGCGGCTGCGAGGACATCGGCGGCCGACACCATTCCCAGAGGCCGATCCTGCGCATCGACGACGATGACACGCTGCACGCCCGCCTTCGCCATCACGCGCGCGAGTTCCGGTAAGGGCGTTTCCGGCGCGGCAAACGGCGGAGCAGCCTTCATGTGATGACGCACCTCGTCTTCTGGACTCTCCGCGTCTTCCAAAACCTGCCAGTCCGACCAGGCGCAGTTGGGAGGAGGTCTGTTCCTCATCCTGGAGGGGCATCCGTTCGCGGCCCAAGGAAGCAAGGTGGATGCCGAGAGTACGCCGATACAGCGCCCCTGCGCATCGGTAACAGGAGTGACGCTGATTTCCGCCTGTGCCAGCAGGCGAGCAGCGCCGCTCAACGTCATCTGCTGGGGAACGGTGACGGCAACTTCACGCATCAAATCTCGCGCTTTGACGCCGCGAGAGAATCTCTGGGTGGCAATCACGATTCGGTTCCTCGATTTCTCTCAAGACGAGCGATCGGTATCGCCCGATGGGTTCACAACGCGCGGACAAAACTCATTGGAGCCGGAAGCATAAGCGACCGTCGCTTGTGCTTCCGGCTCCAATCCGCGCCTTTGGTTCGTTTGCTCTTTCTGGTATTTCCCGAACGATTTTGATTTGGAACGGCTCTCCGGACGCCGAGAACCTCAGGGTGCCGCTCCCGCTCTTTCATTCTTGGACCGAGAGCGTGATGCACGCCTTGACTGCCTTTCCAAAAAGCAATTTCCGTGCCACGAGTTGCTCCTCCGAATTGGATAGCTCGCGGGCCAGTCGCCGGAGCCGCGACCGTAGGGAGCGGAGACAGCACGCTCCCCTGGTAGATGGGCGATCCTGGCACACGAGCGCGCCAAGTGTGCGGTTGTGGCGGGAGAACGGCGCGCGCCGCGACGAGTTACGGCCTCCCTTTCTTTTTTCTGGAAACAAGAATCGAGAACGGGAAAGGGAAAGAGTGCGAGGGAGCCAGCAGGGACGAGGTGCGTTGGTCGCAAGCGGCACGACAAATGCGAACCAAGAGTTAGGAACTCAAGGACTAGGAGGTGTGAAATGTTTGGTAGACGGTGGAGGCTTTTCCGGCTGCGCGGTATTCCTATCTCGCTCGACGCGAGTTGGTTGATTATCCTCGCCCTACTAACGCTCAGCATCGCCAGCCTGTTCCCGACCCTGATGCGCGAATATTTCGGCGACGCCGCGCCCGCTCTGCCTCCATATGCGTATTGGTTCATGGGCCTGATCGCGGCCTTGGCTTTTTTCGGCTGCATCCTGCTACATGAGATGGGGCACGCCATCGTGGCCCGTTCGCGTGGCATGTCTATCCGCGGCATCACCCTGTTCCTGTTCGGCGGAGTGGCCGAGTTGGAGGACGAGCCGCCCTCGGCGGCGACCGAGTTTCTCATGGCCATCGCCGGGCCTACCGTCAGCGTCCTTCTGGGCATTGGGTTCGCGCTGCTGACTGGGATCGGTTACTACGGCGGTTGGACGCCCCCAGTGCTGATGGTCCTCGGTTATCTAGCTCTTATCAATCTCTTGGTGCTGGCGTTCAACCTGATCCCGGCCTTTCCGCTCGATGGCGGTCGGGTGTTCCGCTCGATCCTGTGGGCGGCGACCGGTGATCTGCGGCGGGCGACCTTGTGGGCCTCGCGGGCCGGCCAGGCGTTCGCCTGGCTGCTTATCTTCTGGGGCGTGATGCAGTTCTTCACGGGCAATTGGCTCGGCGGCATCTGGACCGGGTTGATCGGCTTATTCCTCAACAACGCCGCTCAGAGCAGCTACCAGCAGGTGCTGATTCGCCAGGCGCTCCACGGTGAGCCGGTACGGCGCTTTATGAACGGCGAGCCGATTGTCGTGCCGCCCGCGCTGGACCTCCGCCGCTGGGTGGAGGATTTCGTCTACCGCTATCACCACAAGGCGTTTCCGGTGGTGTCCGATGGACATCTCGAAGGGTGCATCACCACGCAGGCGCTGGCGGACATACCGCGTGGGCAATGGGACCAGCATACGGTCGGCGAGGTGATGCGGCACGATCTCCGAACGATCACCATCCCGCCCGATGCCGATGCGCTCGATGCCTTGGGCCGGATGCGGCGCACCGGGTCGAGCCGTCTGTTGGTGGTCGAGCGCGGCCGCCTCATCGGTATGGTCAGCCTAAAGGACTTGCTGCGTTTTTTGAGTCTGAAGATCGAACTGGAAGACTCGGGGCCACAAGGTTCCGAGCTTGATGGAGAGTTTCGCTTACCGGATCAACGCGATAGACCAGCGGCATCCGAGCAACTCCTTCACCACGGGGAAAATGGCCGGAAATATGACTGATGCCTCGCGATTCATGCGATTGTCACGAAACGAACTATAAGGAGCTTCGAGCCATGTCAACGCGCACACCGAAGGAAGGCGAGACGCACAATCTTGTTCGTCTTGCCACGGCGGCTAATCCGTTTCAGGCCCATATCTGGCAACAAGCCCTTCAAGAAGAAGGAATTCGTTGTCAGGTACTCGGCGACTACCTGGATGCCGGCATCGGCGACATTCCCGGTATAGGGGCCGAGGTCTGGGTTGAGGCCGGCGATCTGGAACGGGCCGAAAAGACCCTCCGCCAGCACCAGGATCGTATCGAGAAGGCGACTCTTCTCGACGAAAAACCGTGAAACGCCATCAAGGAAAAGGAGTAACAACATGAGTGCGCCAACCCATGCGTCCGGCCAATCCCTGCGGATCGGCGCGGAGGAATTGCGGACTCGCTTGGAGTCCGGGGAAGCAGTCACGCTGCTCGATGTGCGCAACGACAAGCCCTGGGAAACAAGTTCGGTTAAGATCGCCGGTGCCATCCGCGTCCGGCCGGCCGAATGGCACATCGATCCCTCCTGGCCGAAAGACCGGCTCACGGTCGTGTACTGAACCTGACCTCACGAGAACAATAGCGCCCGTGCGGCGCAAATCCTCCGTGAACAGGGCTTTCAAGAGGCGTATGCCCTCTTGGACGGGTTCGACGCTTGGCAAGCAGCCGGCGGTCCCACCGAGCCGAAGTAAAACCGAGCCGCGACCGTGAGGGAGCGGGGGGTTGTACCGCTGCCCTCACGGTCGTGGCTCAGAAGCGAATCGCCCTAGAAATGAGGAGTTTATGCCAGACATCATGCCAAGCGACATGCAGGTTGTCGAGGGGTGTTACATGATCGGCCGGAGGAACCCCGACGCCGTACTCCAGTGTAACACCTACCTGCGCACGTTCTGGGGAGAGGGAGCCTTCTTTCATTGGTGCGTGGACCCAGGGTCCATGATCGATTACAGCGTCGTCCGCACCAATTTGCTCGATCGCATCGGCGAGTTCATGGCGTTAAACCTGGTGAGCATGAACCATCAGGATCCCGACGTGACCGGCAATTTGCTGAATTTCACTCGTGAAAATCCGAAATTGACCGGCCTCATCACCGAAGACGCTTGGCGATTGGTGCGGCACCTCAACGCCATCCCCAAGGAACTCCGCTTCGCCAATAAGGTCGAAAACCGTTCCCTCCGGCTGCCGACCGGCCAGCGGTTACAGATGGTTCCCACGCCCTTCTGCCATTTTCGCGGCGCGATGGCCTTCTACGACCTGGAGAGCCAAGTTCTGTTCACCGGCGACCTGTTCGGTGGCTTAAACGCGCCAGGGCGGACCCAGTTGCTCGCGCAGGAGGAAGACTGGCCGGGGATCGCTCAGTTCCACCAGATTTACATGCCCAGCCGCGAGATTGTGTCGCGCACCCTCCGCCTGATCCGCGCCCTCGATCCTCCCGTGAAGATCATCGCGCCGCAGCACGGCTTCGTCCTGGCCGGCGATACCATGCACGAGTTCATGGACCGGCTGGAACAGCTGCCAATGGGGATCGACCTCTTCCCGGACGAGTTGGACGAGCGCCATCACAAGAAGTACGCGGAGGTCTTTCACGAGGTGATCGGAGAGATTTCCCATCTCCTGGGGGCGTCCGAAGTCCGGTCCCTGCTCCAACACCTGCCGCGTGACCACGAACTGGCCGATTACATCCGAATCACTGCTGACGAGGCCCATCTGGAGCGCAACGGCATTCGAGCCTTGCCCCTGCTGGTGGACGTGGCGGCTCTGGGGCACGCGCCTTCTTTCCGCGCGATGCTCAAGGATCGCGTGCTTCGCGGCTGCCTGGAACGGGGTGTCCCCCTGCCTCAAATGGGCATCGGCGTGGAAGAAACAGGGGCGGAGCCATCGGGCTACTGGCTGGGGTAAACCTCGGAAAGGAGAACGACATGCCGGATTACACTTACCTGATCGTGGGCGGCGGCATGACGGCGGACGCCGCCGTTCACGGCGTCCGCGACGTGGATTCGACCGGCTCCATCGGGCTGATCGGCTCCGAATCTCATCCGCCGTACAACCGTCCGCCGCTGTCCAAAGGACTCTGGAAGGGCAAACCGCTCGACACCATCTGGCGCAAAACCGCTGGCCCCGCAGTGAATTTGCATCTAAGGCGGATGGTTCGCACCCTGGATTCACGCAACAAGCGTGTTACCGATGATCAGGGAACGGTCTACACCTACGGCAAGCTGTTGTTGGCCACCGGCGGCACACCGCACCGCCTCCCCTTCGGGGGCGACGACATCATTTACTTTCGTACCCTCGACGATTACCAGCGCTTACGGGCGCTGACGGAAAGAGGGCAGCGTTTCGCCGTCATCGGTGGCGGCTTCATCGGCTCCGAGGTCGCCGCCGCCCTGGCCCTGAATGGCAAAGAAGTCACGATGCTCTTCCCCGAACCAGGGATTGGCGCTCGGGTCTTCCCCACCGATCTGTCGCACTTCCTCAACGACTACTACCGGCAAAAGAAAGTCGAGGTGTGTGCGGGCGAGCAAGTAGTGGGCATGGATAAACGCCGTGGTCAATGCGTGCTTCACACACGCAATCCCCAAAGGGGAGGTGAAGGCGAGATTGTTGCCGATGGCGTTGTGGCGGGAATCGGCATCGCGCCGAACATCGAGCTGGCCCAGCAAGCCGGCCTGCAAGTGGATAACGGCATCGTTGTGGATGCGGCCTTGCGCAGCAGCGATCCGAACATCTACGCCGCCGGAGACGTGGCCGCATTTCACAATCCCGCCCTGGGCCGCCGCCTGCGCGTCGAACACGAAGACAACGCCCTGACGATGGGCCAACTGGCCGGACAGTCGATGGCCGGGCGGGCGGTGTCTTACGACCATCTCCCCTCGTTTTACTCCGACTTATTCGACCTGGGCTACGAGGCGGTGGGCGAAGTGGACGCCCGGCTGGAGACGGTGGCCGATTGGAAGCAACTGCATCGAGAAGGGGTGATCTACTACCTGCGGGATGGCCGGGTGCGCGGCGTGCTGCTGTGGAATGTGTGGGAGCAGGTAGATGCGGCCCGGAAGTTGATCGCCGAGCCGGGACCATTCCGCCCAGCTGACCTCAAGGGCCGTTTGCCGGCCTGAAATCGGCCGTCTGGAAGGAGGTTTGCGATGTTCAATCTGAAGCGCGTGTACGAAGAACCGTCTGCGGCGGATGGCTGCCGTATTCTGGTAGAGCGGCTCTGGCCGCGAGGTCTCAGCAAGGAGCGAGCCGCCGTGGATCTGTGGCTCAAAGACGTTGCGCCGAGTCCGGAGTTGCGCAAGTGGTTCAATCACGATCCAGAAAGATGGAAAGAGTTCCAGCAGCGTTATCGGACGGAACTCAAGGAAAAAAAGGACGCCGTCAAGCTGCTGAAGCAGAAGGGTAAGGAAGGCACTGTCACCCTGGTTTATGCCGCGCACGATGAGGAACACAATGGGGCGCTGGTACTGAAACAACTGCTGGAACGGCGGAAGAAAACGCGTACAAGTACAAGAGAGCAGCCAGCCAGGGAGCAGCTTTGAGGAGACACGCGGGAGGTTGAGGATGCTCAAACAGACGGCCAGCGGATACTCACGGTCAACAACGGCGTCGTCCAGAACCGAGGTTCGACGCAGGGGAGCATCACTCTCCGATTCCCGCTTGACAAGCCGAATTATTTTGTTACATATTATGGATATGTTTACCCAAATATCCATTTATTGCCCCGCGAAGGGAGCGACTGGGTTCTCGAAAGGCAACGGACCTAGCCCACCTGAAGATCGAAAAGGAGGTGAGCTTCGCAGGACCACCACCGGACTTTTTGAGCATCCCGCCGGCGCGCGTCACCGCCGCCATTTACCTACCAACCACCTAGCCGAAAGCAGAACAGAGCGTGTCAACCGTTAGGCAGGCCGGTCGCCTGCACCGTTCGCTCCCTGTTTCCTTCCAGGAGTTTCCTGATGAATCGCGCACAGCCCTCTCACAAGCGTTTGTGGATTGCCTTGACTTTTGTCTTTGTCGCCTCCTTCGCCGTGCTGGGCGGCTACGGCTTCCGAATCGCCTCAATGGCACCGCCCATCCCAGACAAAGTCTGCACGCCGGACGGCCGCGTCCTCTTCGACGGCGAAACGATCCGCACAGGACAAAATGTCTGGCAGTCGCTGGGCGGACAGCAGATCGGCAGCATCTGGGGACACGGTGCCTACGTCGCCCCGGATTGGTCCGCCGATTGGCTGCACCGCGAATTGGTCTTTATCCTCGATCGCTGGGCCAAGGAGCGCGGGGTGGCCCACTTCGACGAATTATCGTCCGAGGACCAGGCCGCCTTGCGCGTCCGTCTGAAGAAACTCGTTCGCGCTAACACCTACGATGCGGCCACGGGAACCTTGACGCTCGATCCGCTACGGGCGGAAGCGTTCGAGGCCAACGCCGCCCATTACACCGAGGTTTTTGCCGAGGGCCGACCCGAATACGCCATCCCCGCCGGCGCCCTGACCGACCCCGAACGGCAACATGCTCTGACCACCTTCTTCTTCTGGACCGCGTGGGCATGTGGCACAGATCGGCCCGACCTGGCCATCAGCTACACGCAGAATTGGCCGCACGAACCGCTCATCGACAACAAGCCAACCGTCGATTCGGTTGTCTGGAGCATCCTCAGCTTCGTGCTGCTGCTGGCCGGCATCGGCGGCATGGTCTGGTATTTTGCCGCGCAGTCGCGTCACGGCGAGGATGAGGCCGAGGTGCCGCACCGCAATCCACTTCTGAATTACCGACCCACGCCGTCCCAAAAGGCAACCCTGAAGTATTTCTACGTGGCCGTCGCCCTGCTGTTGGCGCAAATCGGCCTGGGCGCAATCACGGCTCATTACGGCGTCGAAGGCGGCGGTTTCTACGGCATCGCCCTCGATCAGATTCTGCCCTACGCGGTGACGCGGACCTGGCACACGCAGTTAGGCATCTTCTGGATCGCCACCACCTGGCTGGCCACCGGACTGTTCATGGCTCCGGCTGTCGGCGGTCACGAACCCAAAGGCCAACGTTTTCTCGTCAATGTGCTGTTCGTCTCCCTGGTGACGATTGTCGTCGGCTCGCTAGCCGGCGAATGGCTGAGCGTGCAGCAGAAACTGCACGGCGATGCTTGGTTCTGGTTTGGCCATCAAGGTTATGAATACGTTGATCTCGGCCGGTTCTGGCAGCTGTACTTGTTGGCCGGCCTGTTTATCTGGCTGGCCCTGATGGCGCGTGGTCTGTGGCCGGCGCTGCGGCGGCCCGGCGAACACCGCTCGCTGTTGGCGCTGTTCCTTATCAGCAGCTTGGCCATTGCTTCTTTCTACGGTGCCGGCCTGGGCATCTGGAAGCACACGCACCTGGCGATGGCCGAGTATTGGCGCTGGTGGGTGGTGCATTTGTGGGTCGAGGGGTTTTTCGAGGTGTTCGCCACGGTGGTCATCGCCTTCTTGTTCAGCCGCCTGCAACTGATCCGCACCAGCACGGCCACCTCGGCGAGCCTGTTCTCGACCTCCGTGTTTCTCTCCGGTGGCATCATCGGCACCTTCCACCATCTGTATTTCGCCGGCACGCCCAGCGTCGTCATGGCGCTGGGGGCGATGTTCAGCGCTCTGGAAGTGGTGCCGCTGGTGCTGGTCGGTTTTGAAGCGTGGGAGAACATCCGTCTGACGCAGCTGCGCCGATGGGTCGGCGACTACCGCTGGGCCATCTACTTCTTCGTGGCCGTGGCCTTCTGGAACCTGATTGGTGCCGGCCTGTTTGGATTCCTCATCAACCCGCCGATAGCCCTGTACTACATGCAGGGGCTCAACACCACGCCGGTGCATGGCCACTCGGCCTTGTTCGGCGTCTACGGGATGCTGGGTTTGGGTCTGATGTTGTTCTGCCTGCGCGGTCTGATGCCCAACAAGGAATGGCGCACCGGCGCCATCCGCTTTAGCTTCTGGACCTTAAACGCCGGTTTGATGCTCATGGTCGTTCTCAGTCTGCTGCCGGTTGGCCTGATGCAAACCTGGGCGGCCGTCAGCGAGGGTACTTGGTACGCCCGTAGCGCCGAGTTCATGCAAACTCCTCTGATGCAACAATTGCGCTGGTTGCGCGTCGTCGGCGACACCATCTTCGCCGCCGGCGTACTCGCCCTGGTATGGTTCAAACTTGGACTGCTGACCGGCCATTCCTACGCCAAACCCGAGGAGTTGGTTCCTTCCCAGAGCCTCGCGCCGGAAGCGGAATCGATCCCCGTGGCCTGAATGGGTTTTCCGTGGAAGGAAGAGAGAACCGCACGGCGAGCGGGGTCGCGTTACTGACAGCTGCGCTCGAAACTAAACTTTTCGTCCTCCCAAGGACAGCCCGGCGGCGGCGAAGAACGATTGAATCAGTCGCGGTTTCTGCCTCAAGCGGCCCACAGCGAGGTCAAATTCCAGAT
>DATNCY010000267.1:0-15449 GCA_035553375.1 Gemmataceae bacterium | reverse complement strand
TTGCTGGGCTTCGGTTTCCTGGGCGGCGTTGAGGGCTTCCTGCATGGTTGCTTCTCGGATAAAGGAGGTGGATTTCTTGCCGGAAAGTCACGTCTCCGACTTGTGTACAAAAATTCCACCAAGTTTCCAGACGCCCACACTTTAACCACTTCCCGAAAAGAAATTACTTGTTCACGTCCTGACGCGAGGACATAATCGAAGATGCAGTTCCGAGGAGAGCCGACCATATCTCTGGCGGAGGGGCTTATCCATGAAGGGGTCGTACTGGGGTTGGTACGGGTTGATCGGTGTCGTGGTGCTGGCGCCCGTGGGAGTTCGCGTGCTGACGTGGCCTGGTTTTCGCCGGCAGGCGATCGATCCGGCCATGGCGCAAGCAGGTCAAACGCTGTTCTTGCACGAGTGGAAGGCCGGCGATCCGCTGTCGCCGGGGGGCGATGGCCTTGGGCCGGTTTACAATGCCGCCTCCTGCGTCGCCTGCCATCATCAGGGTGGACCCGGCGGCGCCGGTGGACTCGAACACAATGTCACCGCCTTTACCATGACGGAGATAACCCTAGATCAGCGCCGGCAAACACGCGAAGGCGTCGTCCATTCCTACGCCCTCGGTGAGCCGGACAAGCTGAGCCAAGTTCACCACGCTCTGCCGGCCGTGTCCCGACCGACGCTGGCCATGCTGGTGTCCCTGCCCGGCTCCGAGAGAAGCCGTATCACCTTTCCGTCCGGTGTCCACCTGTCCCAGCGCAACACGCCAGCGCTGTTTGGGGCCAACCAAATCGATGCCTTGCCCGACCGCGTCATCATCGCCAACGAGCGCAAACAACGGCTGAAATGGGGGCTGGCGTCGGCCAAGAGTGAGGATCTGCCCGTCGGCCGCGCTCATCGTCTGGCCGACGGACGTATCGGACACTTCGGCTGGAAGGCCCAGAGCGCCAGCCTGTCGGCGTTCGTGCAAGCCGCCTGCGCCAACGAACTCGGCTTGAGCAATCCCGGACAGGCTCAGCCGCGTCCTCTCGGCAAGCCCAACACTCAACCAACGGGACTCGACCTGATCGCCGAGCAGTGCGATCAGATCACGTCCTTCGTCGCTTCCTTGCCGCAGCCTGTCGAACGACTGCCGGACGAGAGCCGTCTGCGCGACTTCGTTCGCGAGGAGGCGACCGCCGGCAAACGGCTGTTCGAGCGCGTCGGCTGCGCGGATTGTCATGCGCCGAGCCTCGGCGAGGTGAAGGGACTGTACAGCGATTTGTTGCTGCACGACATGGGACAACCGCTCGAAGGCGGCGGCTCGTACAATGAACCACCGCCGCAGAAGCCGGACGCGCCGAGTGATGACGGTCCCCAACCGGGCGAATGGCGCACACCGCCGCTGTGGGGCGTGGCCGACTCCGCTCCGTATCTACATGATGGGCGGGCGTGGACGCTCGACAAGGCGATCGAGCTGCACGGCGGTCAAGCAGCGCGCTCCGCGCGATCCTTCGCTGGCTTGAGCAAAGCGGAGCAAGCGCAGGTCATCGCGTTCCTCAAGACGCTGCGCGCCCCATGACGATGGGGGCTGTCGATCCATGTCCATCAAGTTCATTTGTAGCTGTGGGAAGCATCTGCGCGCCCGCGACGAGATGGCGGCACGGCGCTCCGTGTGTCCGCGTTGCGGCGCGCCGGTCGGCATTCCGTCGTTGCAGCCGACGCATCCGGGCACACGCGCGGCTCCGTTGACGCCGCAGGAACGCCGCCGGCTGCGCCGCGAGAAACCATCCGAAGATGCCTTCGGAGTGGACACGGCCGCCATCACCGCGGATCTCTCGCCGTCGGACCCGCTCAGCATCCTTGCCACTCCACCCAAGCAGACGCGGACGCCGCGATTGCGCCGGCGACGCCAGCTGGAAACACGCTGGACGGAGTGTTTGATTTATCCCTTCTTGGGCTGGCGGCTCTTCTTGGCATTGGCCTTGGTGCTGACGGTGCTAAGTGCCTGCCTCGTTCTGCTGATACCGGAAATGCCACGCTTTTTGGAGCCAGGGCGGGAGATTTGGTTGTCCTACTACTTCGCCTGCTTGTCGCTGGTGTTCCTGATCGCCGCCTACATAGGTAGCACCGTCGAATGCGCACTGAGGTCGGCCCTCGCTGGGGAAGGCCCCGGCGCATACTGGCCGGGCTGGCACATTGGCAATGTCCTGAAAAGCGGCTTACGCTGGCTGTTCTGCTTTCTCGCCGGCCCCATCGTACTCGTTGCGCTCGCCGGCTATTACTGGCTCTACGGCGGCGATCTGACGAGACTGGATTGGCTGATTGTGGCCGAGTTAGGCACGCTGGCCATCGCTTACTGGATGCTGGCGATCGTGGCGACCAATGAGAGCAATCGCCTCCGCGATGCCAATCCGCTGCGCGTCGCCCAGCTGATTTATCGCCTGCGTTACCGTGCTATCGTCCCGGTGCTTGTCGTCCCGGCCCTTGTGTTCGTTCACGGTCTCGTTGCCCTGTTCGCCCTGGCGGAACTGCATCGACCTACCATACTCGGTTGGCCGATGCTGCTGGCGTTTTGGTGCAGTGCTTTGTTCTGGGCCACCTTCCTGCTTCGCTGGCTGGGTGTATGGTGTTATCGCAATCCCCGGATGCCTCCCCTCCATTAACCGCGACTTTCTCTCTTTCCCAGGTCATCGACGCGGCTGCTGCTGTCGAGTATGCTCTCGTTTGATCGACAGCCCCACGGCGGACGGAGCGAGCCTTATGAGCCTGGCAATTGAAACCCATCAGTTAACGCGCTGCTTCGGCGATTTCCGCGCCGTCAACGAGATTGAGCTGCGCGTCGAGCGCGGCACCTTTTACGGTTTTCTCGGACCCAACGGCGCCGGCAAATCGACCACCATCAAAATGTTGACCGGGCTGCTCGCGCCGTCACGGGGCGCGATGCGTGTGCTGGACAGGAACATGCTCGATCCAGATGAAGCGTTGGAGGCGAAGAGCCGGATGGGAGTCATCCCCGAAGACCTGGCGCTGTTCGACAACTTGACGGCGCGCGAGTATTTGACCTTCATCGGCCGTATGTATCTGCTGCCGCGCGACACGATCCGCACGCGCATTGATGAGTTGCTGCCCCTCCTCGGACTTGAAGAGGAGGAGAAAAAGCTCACTCTGGAATACTCGCACGGTATGAAGAAGAAGCTCGCCCTGGCCGCCGCTCTGCTGCCCAACCCGGATTTGCTGTTTCTCGACGAGCCGTTTGAAGGCGTCGATGCGGTGACATCGCGCGTCATCCGCGATTTGCTGAAAGGCTTCGTCGCCCGCGGCTCCACGGTCTTTCTGACCTCGCACGTTCTGGAGATCGTCGAAAAACTGTGTTCGCACGTCGGCATCATCGCCAAGGGCGCCCTTGTCGAGCAATCGCCGCTGGAGAGCTTGCGTCAGGGTAGTTCGCTGGAAGATCGCTTTTTGGAGAAAGCCGGGGCTGACGCGGGAGAAGCGCACAAGCTTACCTGGTTGGAAGAGGGTGCATCGTGAAAAGGCAACATCTCCAGGCGTTTCTCTGGCTGCGCTGGCGGTTGCGCGTCAACCAAATGAAACGGGGCGGGCTTGTCAACACGGTGATTCAGGCGATCCTGGCCGTTGTTCTCGTGCTTCTCGCCGGCGTCCTGTTCGTCGGCTCTTTCCTGGTGGGGCTGTTCCTCCTGGACGAGGTTGCGCCCGTCGTGCTGCTGTACGTGTGGGATGGGCTGGTCGTCGCGTTTCTCTTCTTCTGGGGCACTGGCCTACTCAGCGAATTGCAACGCTCGGAGTCACTGTCGCTGGAGAAGTTTTTGCATCTACCCGTTTCGCTGTCGAGTGCGTTTCTGATCAATTACCTCAGTTCGCTGTTTAGCGTGGTTCTGATTTTGTTTGTCCCGGCCATGCTTGGACTGAGCCTCGGCTTGATCTTCGCCAGGGGGCCGATGATGCTCTTGGTGCTGCCGTTACTGGCCGCCTTCGTTCTGATGATTACCGCGATCACGTACCAATTTCAGGGATGGCTGGCCGCGCTCATGGTCAACCAGCGCCGCCGCCGGACCATCATCGTCGTCGCGACGATGGTCTTCATACTCCTCTGTCAGTTACCGAATTTGCTGAACTTGCTACGTCCCTGGGAAAGACAGCAAGGCAATGAACTCTCCGCCCATTTGTCTCAGCAGCAGACGGAGTTACAGCGCGCGCTGGACGCGAAAGAGATTACGTTCTCGCAGTATCAGAACCGGCAAGCGGAAATTCAGCGGGAGTTTCAGAATCAGGTTCGTGAGGCGGAGCAGCAGGCGCGGCACCATGTGGAGAGTGCATTTCGGTTGGTCAATTTACTTCTGCCGCCAGGTTGGCTGCCCCTGGGCGTGTGGGCCACGGCGGAAGGCGAGGTCGCGCCCGCCTTGCTCGGCATCCTGGGGCTAACGCTGCTGGGAACCGCCAGCCTTTGGCGCTCCTATCGCACGACTCTGCGCTTGTATACCGGACAGTTCACCGCACAGGGGAGGCAGGCCATTTCGCCGCTAGGATCGGCGTCTCGCCGGTCGGAGATTGAGACCAGCGAGACGCCGATCCCACCGACTCGGCTGCTGGAAAGACAACTCCCCTTCGTCTCCGAGCAGGCGACGGCCATCGCTCTGAGTGCTTTTCGCTCGCTCACGCGCGCTCCCGAGGCGAAGATGATGTTACTGACCCCCATCCTTATGCTGGCGATCTTCGGCTCGATGTTCTTCACGCAACACACGGAGTTGCCGGTGGCCGTTCGACCGCTGTTGCCTTTCGGAACGATGGTGATGATCCTTTTCAGCATGGTTCAACTGGTCGGCAATCAGTTCGGTTTCGACCGCGGCGGCTTTCGCGTGTTCGTCCTTTGTCCGGCGCGCCGCCGCGACATCTTGCTGGGCAAAAATCTGGCCGTCGCTCCTCTGGCGTTGGGATTGGGCGCGGCGGCGGCTATCGTCGTGGAAGTAATGGTTCCAATGCGCGCCGATCACTTCCTGGCCGTCCTGGTCCAACTCATCTCGATGTATCTTCTGTTTTGCGTGCTGGCAAACTGGCTGTCGATCCTCGCTCCGATGCCGATCACCGCCGGTTCCTTCAAACCGGCCAATCCGCGCGGGCTTACGCTTTTGCTCCATATGATATTTGTCTTTTTGCTTCCCTTGGCTCTGGCTCCGACGCTGCTGCCGCTGGGTGTCGAGTTGGGGATGGAGGAGATGGGCTGGGTCCGAGGTGTACCGATTTACCTGCTTCTGTCTCTGCTTGAATGCACGGCGATCGTGTGGCTCTATCGTCTGGTTCTCAACTGGCAAGGCGGCGTTCTCCAGGCCCGCGAGCAGAAGATTCTTCAGCTGGTGACGGCCAAGACGGAGTGAGGAACGGTCTATTTGAATTGCCAGCCCGCAGCGCCAGCAAGGACGATCCCTTGCTGGCGCTGCGGGCTGGCAATTCAAACGCTTGCGCCGGGCGCTCGCTCATAGATTTCCGTGAACTGAGCGAGCCGATCGAGCAAGCGCTCGGCCAGCATGGCCGCACGAAAACGCCAGCGCCAGTTGCCCGATGGTCGGCCTGGGTAATTCATTCGTGCCTCATTGCCGAGGCTGAGTACATCCTGCAAGGGCGCGATGGCATAGTCGGCGACCGACGCCCATGCCATGCGGATCAGATCCCACGCCGCATCGCCGTCGGTACTCGGCGCGTAACTGCGGAAGAAACGAAGTTCATCGTCGGTCAGTGATTTGAACCAGCCCATCGTCGTGTCGTTATCGTGGGTGCCGGTGTAAACGACGGTGTTGCGTTCGTGCTGGTGCGGTAGGAAGCGCTTTTCGGGTGCGCCGCCGAAGGCGAATTGCAAGATGCGCATGCCGGGCAGCTCGAAGTGCAGACGCAAATCGCGCACTTCCGGCGTGATGACCCCCAGATCTTCGGCAATGAAGGGCAGACTGCCGAGGTTCTCGCGTAACACACGCAGCAAGTCGGCGCCTGGTCCCTTGACCCATCGGCCGTTCTCCGCCGTCGGGTGATCGGCCGGCACTTCCCAATACGCCTCGAAGCCGCGAAAGTGATCGAGCCGCACCAGGTCTACTTGTTGGAGCGTGGCCCGCAAGCGAGCCGCCCACCAGGCGTAACCCGTGCGCTGATGCTCCGGCCAATGGTACAGCGGATTGCCCCACAGTTGGCCGGTCTTGGAGAAGTAATCGGGTGGCACGCCCGCTACCACGGCCGGCCGATGATGCTCGTCCAGCTTGAACAGTCCGGGATTCGTCCACACATCGGCCGAGTCGCCGGCCACGAAAATAGGCACGTCCCCAATCAAGCGGATGGCACGCTCGCGCGCATACGCCTTGAGGGATCGCCATTGGTGATAGAAGAGAAATTGGCGGAAGCGGTGCAGGTCCATCGGCCCAGCCAACTCTTGCCGCGCCCGCTGCATTGCCGAGGGCTTCCGCAGAATCAACTCATCGGGCCAGTCGAACCAGCTCACTCCACCGTGCGCTTCCTTCAAAGCCACGAATAGCGCGTAATCATCGAGCCACGCCGCCTCTTGAACGCGGAACTTCTCGAAGAGGGGGCGTAAGGACGTGCCCGCGCTGGCCTGGAAATTGTCCCACGCCCGCGCGGTCAACTGGCTCTTGTAAGCGATCACCGGCCCATAATCGACATGGTCCACCGAGAAATCCGTATCGGCAAGGTCCGACGCACGCAGCAGTCCTTCGCGGACAAGCAATTCCAGACTTATCAGATTCGGATTGCCGGCGAAGGCGGAGAAACACTGGTAGGGAGAATCGCCATAGCCGGTCGGTCCGAGGGGCAGAATCTGCCACCAACTCTGGCGCGCGCGGGCGAGGGCATCCACCCAGGTGTAGGCGGCCGGCCCCAGGTCGCCGATGCCGCCGGCACTCGGTAACGAGGTGGGATGCAAGAGGATCCCGGCGGAACGCACCGGCCGTTGTCCGGCGTCCGTTGTGTTCATCAATGCCTCCTTGTCCCCAAGAAGAATTAACCACAGATGAACACAGATGAACACAGATTAACGCGACAAAGGAGGAGACGAGGATTGGCTACTCATCGACTCGCTCTCCGCCTTATTTTGTCGATTATTGTTTTTGCCTTATCTGTGTTCATCTGTGTTCATCTGTGGTTAATCCTTTACTTGCCTGGCTCCTTCACGAACCAATGGATTCCTTGTCCGCTACTTGTGTACGTGAGGAAGTACACTTCGCCTTTCTCGTCTTCGCCGAACGACATCACCGGTAGATTCGGATCGCGGATGGGCCGATTGGCGATGACACGTCGCTTGCCTTCGTCATAGCGCAGCGCCCAAATGCGCGTCGAAACATAGTCCGCGTACAGATACCAGCCTTGCAACTCCGGCAGACGCTGGCCGCGATAGACCACGCCACCCGTGATCGATTTGCCGATGTCGTGATGGTATTCCCATATTGGATCGATCAGATTTTTGCGCACATCCGCGCCGCGCGCACCGAAGGGATGCAACGCTTCGCGCTCGTTCCAGCCGTAATTGCCACCGGCGACAATGAGGTTGATCTCCTCATAGAGATTCTGTCCCACATCGGCGGCCCATAGAGCGCCGGTCTTGCGATCGAACGCCATGCGCCAGACGTTGCGCAGACCGTAGGCCCATATCTCCGGCCGCGCCTCCGTGCTGGCCACGAAGGGATTGTCCTTGGGGATGGAGTAATTGAAACTCTTGCTTTTCTGGTCCACGTTGATGCGCAGCACCTTACCGAGCAGCGTCTTGAGGTTCTGTCCGTTGCGATCCGGATCGTTCGCCGAACCACCGTCGCCGACGGCAATGTACAGATTCCCGTCCGGCCCGAAACAAATCGTGCCGCCGTCGTGATTCCAGAAGGAATGCGAAATACGCAGCAGTTGCTCCTCCGAGTCAGGATCGGCCCGATTGGGATCATCGCGGCGGACGCGGAAGCGCGAAACTACATTCGTCAATTTGGTCTTCTTCGTCGTATAGAAAACGAAGAATTCGCCGTTCTTTTTGAAGTTGGGATGGAAGGCCAGGCCGAGTAACCCTTGCTCGTTTTCGTCATCGCTGTAGAAAACGCGGTCGCGAAGGTCGAGGAAGATGCGTGTTTTCGTCGCCTTCTGATCGTTGGGGAAAACGTGAACGACGCCGCGTTGCGTGGCGACGAAAACACGATTGCTACCGTCGCCGGCATGTGTCAGGACGAGCGGCCGCAGCGGTACGATCTTGCCGGAATCGCTAACGGGTTTCCAGCCGGTCCACTGGAGATTGGGGAAGGCCACGGCCGTCTTCAGCGACAAGGGACGTTGATCTACTTCTCGACCGGGCACATTCGCAGGCAGGGCCGTGACGGTTCCCGCCTTCGTGTCGGCCACCAGGATCGATTTGCCGGTGGGGCCGAGACCGAGGCCGGCCGCGGATTGGAAACCGGAAGCCAGCAGCACCGGCTTCCCGCCCGGCCGTGGAATCGCGAACACTCGACCGCTGCCATCACTGCCATAAAGCCGGCCGTATTTGTCCCATACCAGGCTACCGCCGCCGAAGCCATCGGCGAGTTTGCGTGTGCTGCCGTCAGCCAGCCGAAGACGCAACAATTGCCCAGAGGCGGAATCAATTACCAGCAGATGCGACAAACCATCCATCACAAGACCAGCGGGCGCTTGCAGCGCCGGCGAGCGCTTCGCATCGGTGACAAGCGATGCCTTGCCCTTGGGATCAATGCGATAAATCCCGCCGCGCGTGTCGGACACGTACAGCGTTCCCATTTCATCGATGTCGATGTCACGCAAGGATAGACCGGCCGTGGCGAACGCGCTGGCCTTGCCCTTGGCGTCGATGCGCCAAACGCGCTTCTTGTCGGCGACGAACAGAAATCCCGCTCGCGCCACGAGGCCGCGCGGATCGTCAAGTCCCGTGGCGAAGGGCACGGCCTTGCCCTTGTCGATCACCACGATTGCGCCATCGCCGTCTTTATCGCGTTCGCCGAGGGTACTGACATAAACCCGGCCATCGGAACCGACCGCGACGGCAGCGGGATTTTTCAAGCCGCGCACGAGCGGTGCAGGCGGTTGTTCCGCGGCGGATAGCGAGGGGACGAGGAGCGAGATGCTCGCGAACCAGATCAAGCGTTTCAAGGCCGTTCCTCCCGGCAGTGAGAAGCATGGCGTGATGTTGCTGACAGCGCAACAGTTGGGGCAGCATAGAGGACCAACCGCGTTGCGTCAATCGTCTCGCTTCGTCTGGCCAGGCACGAACAGAATGTAGTAGGTCCGGCGAGCCGAGCCGGACGAGTGCCGCTCGGCTCACGACTTCAGCGGCTCGTCGTCACGATAAACGTCGTGGCCGGACTGCGGCCCTCGCGCTCGGGGTTATAGTATTCGTAGACATGCGCGCCTGGCGCGTTGATCTTTACCGCCATCGTCGCACGCAGACGATAGCTCAATTCCAGCGGCGCGTTCGGTGCTAGTTCGCGCAGATAGACCAGAATCTTGCGACCCTGTACCTGGAAGCGCGCGATGCGGCCAGCTTTGAGCAATGCAGCGAAATCCTCGTTGGGGACCGTGAAGCCGGCCGGCACCGGCAAATCGACCATGACCATCGCGGTCTTGTCGTTCGAGCGATTAGCCACCTTCGCCGTCGCTTTAACCATCTCGCCGATGTGCAGCTCCGTGCGATCGTAGCCGAGGCTCACCGTCAGCGACTCGGCCTTTGCAACCGGCTTCGTTTCCGGGACATGATAGCGGAACGTCACCTGATAGCTCACGCCGGTTTTACTCGATTCGGTCAGTTCCAACCGCTGCCGACCCGCGATGAGGAACGGCGAGACATCGAGTTGCTTCAGCACCTCCGCTTGATCCGCGGGGATGACGATTTCTTGTTTGAACTTGTCGCCGAGCCGGACCACGATGCGCAGCTCGCCGTCGCCGACACCGTCCGCGGCGGCAAGCAACGCCTTGAGTGTCAACACCGTCGCCTGTGTCGAGTGCCAGGTGCCGCGTGCATCCTTTTGTTCGACCAACCAAGAGAGCGCCCCGCGCACCGTGCCGTAATGGCGCTTGCCATGCAGCAGGGCCAGCGTCGCCAGGGCGGTTGTCTCGATGCCGCCGCTACGCCCGGAGCCGTAAAACGTGGTGTGCGCGCCGCCGGGCTGCTGCCACCAAATATGTTTGCCATCCTTGCCGTTGTGCTTCATCGCTTCCAGATGATCGAGGTACGGCATCGCCGTTTCGCCCTGCGGATCGAGAGCGAGCAAAGCATGGCACACCAGGGCGAGAACGTGCGGGTCCGTGATGCTGTCGGGTGTATGCGATAGTAAAAAGTCTCGCGTCGTCGTGGGATTGCCTTCCGTCTTCGCATCGCCGAACACGGCCCAGGCGATGTAAGCCGTCGCCGCCAGACGTGCCTGTTTGTCGAATCCACCCCCGGCTGGGGCGTCGTGCAGCATGTGTCCTTCGGGTGCCCAGGAGCCGTCGCTCTTGCGCTGGTTGAGCAACCACCGGCGCGTGCGGGCGACGAGTTGCGGATCAACCTCGTGAACGCGCGCCATATCCGTGAACTCCATGAGGCCATACGCCGTCAGCGTGCGATTGGCCGGCGGCCGGCCGAACCAGTCGAAACCGCCGCCGGGCACCTCGAAAGCAACCAGCCGTTGATAGCCCAGGTGAATGTACTGCCGCGCTTTCGCCTCGATCTTCGGGGTGCTGCGCTTCGTTTTCAAAATATAATCGAGAGCGAGTATGTTCGGATAGGTGGTCGAAGAGGTTTGCTCGAAGCATCCGTGAGGCATCTGAAAAATGCTGTCCAGCCCTTCGACGAGTTGGCTGAAACCGGATGGGTAAATCTTCACGAAGGCTTGCACGCTGCCCTCAATGGCGTTGTCGGGAACGAGCAGCGTCGCGCCGCCGGGTTGCTGAAGAGTGCCGTTGAACGCCTGCTCGACGAGTCGGCCGTCCGACATGACTTCGATGGTGCGCTTCAGCGCGTCGGCGATGCCGGAAGCGAAGGCGCTGACCTGCAATTCGTGGTTCCCCGCCTTCGTCGCTTTCACACGATAGGAGGTCGAACGCACTTCGTGCGGAGCGAGGTTCAGGCGTTGCTCGGCATCGCCTCGCAGGGCAAACCAGGGCGAATCCTTCAGTTTGAGGGTGACGGTCTGCGGCTTGTCGAGGTAGTTGTAGACGACGACGGGACGCTTACTTCGTCGTTGCGCGTCAGCGACACGGGCAGGTTCAGATCAACGAAAAACGGCTGGAATACCTTCAATGGCAACTGCGTCGCACCGAGCCGACCATCGGCGGCGACGACGCTGGCGCTGACGCGCCAGGTGGTGATCGAGTCGGCCAACTCAATGTCGAGATGCGCGTGACCTTTGTCGTCGGTGACAAGTTGCGGCGTCCACATCAGCGTCTCAGGGAAAGCCTTACGGATGCGCGGCGCGGCAGCGGATGGAATGCCCATCACCGCCGATGGATCCACCGCCCCCGGCACGGAAACATCTTCGATGCGATCAACATTAAAATTGAGTTGCACCTGCTCGTCCATCCTCAGGTCCGTGTTGGTCAGATCGAAATCGCTCCTGAACGTCCCTCCAGGGACCGGCGATGCTGCCGTGTTCATCGATGCCGACTCCTTAGCGCCGGCCCCAATTCCTACCTCCAGCACAATGAAGAGCAGGAGTAAGGGCGTCACGACCAGAAAGGCGGCAGCATGGAGGATGAGAACCACCTTGAGACGCGGGAAGCACCACAAAGTGACATAGCCCAGGCCGAGAGTGGCCAAGATCAGCACGCCCCAGGCAATTCTCAGTCGATTCTCGCCATTCTGTTGCGTGTGCTGGATGTCCCGCACCTTGGCGGGCAAGCTCGACTCCGCGAGAGTGTGCGATCCGGAGGGGTTCGCGAAGGCGTTCGTGTCCGTCCTCCAGTCCTGATTGCGTCCCGGCCTCTTCTGTTCCTGGCCGCGTGTTGTGGCAGCGAACAGCGCTTGTTCTAGCCGTCCGGCGTCCGCTGCCTTGCGTTCCGGCGACCACGGATAGAGCGCGTACACCGGCTGAAGCAGTTGCCGCTCCAGCGTGTAAAACGCCGTCTCCACGCCCGGACGCTGCGGCAATACTGAGAACACCGCTTCATCGACGCCGGCCAGACTGATCGCTCCCGGCGTCGGCTTGCCGTCCGCATCGGTCAGGGTCAGATCCAGATGCGCCCGCCGGCCGGGACGATACTGCTCTTGATCCAGCTTCGGCGCGATCTTCAATTGTCCCGCTGGGCGAATGTAAACCACGCGCGTCTTGCTCAGCAGCACGCCATCGGAATCGAGCCGGTAGGCGCACACGCGCACGGTGCCGAACAGGTCGGGCGGCAGGTCGAACGCGCTGCTGCCGTGGCCGTCATTCATGGCGATGGTTTCGCTTAATAGCGTTTGTTCGCCCTTGAGGAAATCGACGAACACCGGCTCGTCGCCGTCGCCGTCGGCCGTCAACGTCATGGTTTGGCCGGATTCGTAGATGCCGCGATCGGTTCGCAGCAGAAAATCATGACGAGCCGGACCAGCGAACAGGCTCACGTCGCGCTGTGCGATCACCTTGCCCTCGGCGTCTCGCGCGACAATGGTCCAACGATACTCCGCCGCCTGCGGCGTCATTTCGCATGAGGCGAGACCGTTAGCGTCCGTTTCCACAACCTCGTTGAGTACGTCGATCTCCAGGCGCGTCTTCACCGGCGTGCCGTCGGCGCGGGTCGCCAACAGATACACGATGTTCGGCACACCCTGCACGAGTTTGCCGTTCTCCGGCAAAACCTCGATGCGCACCGGCTGCCGCGTGACCGCGCGCTCGACGCCGCGTGTCTGCTTTTGGCCGGCGTTGTCGGTCACGCTGGCGACAAATGACAATCGAGTGTCACCAACTTTCGCCAGTTCATCGGGGATCGTGTAGTCGATGGTTTGCGATCCCTTGGCGTCAGTGCGCACGGAGAAACGCTGAAGCACCTGCGCTCGATCCTGGCGAACCTCCATCTCCACCGGGGCGTCGGCGACGGGTTTGCCGAAGAAGTAATCCGCCTGCACCGTGATGCGAGCGGTGTCCTTGGGCTGATAGAAAGCGCGATTGGGCCGCACGTCCACCTGAAACTTCGGCAGCACGTACTTTTGCACCTCGACGCGTAGCCGGCTCTCGGTGTCGCCGATCTTGCAAGCCAGCGTATACGCGCCCTCGGCGATTTCCTTCGCCAGCGGGCAATCCGTGGAGACGATGCCGTAAGCGCTGGTCGGGCCGGCGTGCTTGAAAAGAATGTTGCCCTTGGGATCGGTGAGGGTGAAGACGGCTTTCTGTTCGGCAACGGGGCGCAAGTCCGGTTGACGCAGAGCCAGCGTGCGGATGCGGATCGTCTGTCCGGGCTGATAAACCGGCTTGTCGCTGGTGAGCATCAGCTTCCACGAGCGAGTTAGGCGGATCGAGCGCGCGAGGATCTCGGCGTTTCCCGGCGTTTGCGCCGTGACGACGAGACCATATTCCCCGTCGGGCCAATCGGGCAGGCGGAAGCGCGGTTGGCCGACGCCCTGCGCATCGGTGTCGAAGCGCGCCAACTCCGCCGAGCGGCCATTGCCTCGCAGTTCGACGACAACGGGTACGCCGGCCAAGGTGGTATTGCGAGCGCGATCCATGAGGCGGATGCGCAGCGAACTATTGGTGGCCGCGAGCAGATTGCGCTGGCCAAGCACGACAAGATCGTAGGGCGTGGCCTGTAGCCGGTGGTAGTAAATCTGTGCGCCGATGAGGAGCAGCGCGGACGCCGCTAGCGCAGCGAGGCTGCCGACAAAAAAGCGCGTCCTTCGTCGCCGGCGTTTCTGGTCGTGTTCGCTGATGCGCCGCAACGTGCCGGTGAGGAGTTGGCCGGACGCTTCGCTGGGCGGCACTGCTTGCAGGACGGCACGCCGCCGCCTCGCCTCGTCGAGCGCGGCCTGGCATGTCGGACAGACGGTGCAATGGTTTTCGACCTCGGCCGCCCGGCCTGGCGATAAGAGTGCGTGCAGATAATCGTCCACCAGATCAGCGACGTGTTCGTTGGTTACCGCCATATGAGGTCTCCAAACGTGGTATTGCCAGCCCGCAGTGCCAGCAAGGAAATCCCTTGCTGGCGCTGCGGGCTGGCAAAGGAACGCTTACATGTTCAGACGTAGTTCCAGATGTTTGCGCAGGGTGGCCAATCCGTGGTGCATGTGCGAGCGAGCCGTCGGCTCTGTGCAACCGACGACCTCGGCAATCTGAGCGTAGGTCAGCCCTTCCCAGATGCGCAGCACGACGACGGCCCGCTGCTGATGCGGCAATTGCTTGATGGCGCGATTGACAAGGCCGGCCGTCTCCGTGGCGATGACGACATCCGCCGGTGAAGCATCGATGGACGCTTCCTCCAAGGTCAACGGTATGGTGGTCGCCGAGCGGTTGCGAAACCAGGCCCGACACTTGTTCAGGGCGATGGCGTACAACCACGGCTTGAATGGTCGCGGATACTGATATTGGCGTCGCTTGATCCACAGGGCGAGGAACACTTCCTGAAATAGCTCCTCGCCACGATGATGATCGCCGACCATGCGCTGGATGAACGTCAGCAAAGGGCTGGCGTGCCGGCGCAGCAGTTTTTCGAGCAACTCCGGTTGATCGCGGCCCACGCGGGCCATCAGGTATTCGTCGCGTTCGTGTTCCATGCAGGCTTCCCTCGCCTGGGTATTGACTCTTTCTATGCGCGATGTCCTCCCGGCGTGGAAAGAAAAATATGTAGGATAAACCAAACTGGGGCATTCCCGCACTCTTTGAGGGCCATCCCTGTTCGAGAAAGTCAGCTATGGTCGTTTTCGTTTCAAAGCGGAGAAGGTGGTCAAGTGGAACTGCGTTTTTCGTGTGCGCGATCCGAAGGGAATTGAGCCAGGCGATTACCGCTATCGCCTGTTCGTGGTCGTGGGGAGCCTGGAGGATGTGCGGACGACGCTGCACGAATTGCACAAGGAATTCAGGCGTCCCTGACACCGTGGCGACATGGGTAGGTGCCGCTCGGCTCGCGGCACCTACGCGCTTGTAGGTCCGGCGAGCCGAGCCGGACTGCGAGTGCCGCTCGGCTCGCGGCACCTACGCGCTTGTAGGTCCGGCGAGCCGAGCCGGACTGCGAGTGCCGCTCGGCTCGCGGCACCTACCGTCTTCGGTGCGGCGTTTTCGACAGAAACGGGCCGATGTTAAAGGTTGCGAACATCGTTCCTGGAACGGCCGAATTGTCAAAGCGCTTTCTTGCCGTTGAACCCTCCCATACCCTTGCCGGCAAATCCGCCCATGCCCATGCCACCCATGCCCATGCCACCCATCATCATGCCGCCCATGCCGCCACGCATGCCCATCATGCCCCCCATCATGCCGCCCATCATTCCCATGCCACCCATCATCATGCCACCCATGCCACCCATCATGCCCATGCCGCCCATG
>DATNCY010000266.1:0-36931 GCA_035553375.1 Gemmataceae bacterium | reverse complement strand
CCCCCGTACTCGGGGGAGAGGGGTTGGGGGTGAGGGGGCGGCAATCCCGCGGAAAACGCCCCCCTCACCCCAACCCCTCTCCCCCGAGTACGGGGGAGAGGGGCTTCTCAGACAGATGCTCACTCGGGGCGAGGAGCCTGCGCCCCTACAAGTCGGTGACGTATTGATGGTGCGACCGGAGCATTGCCGGCTGATTGGCTGTGACGGATCGGACGAGTGTCCCGGCTGGCCGGGACGAGTGACGGCCATGCACTACCTTGGCTGCGATGAGATTGTGGATGTGACCGTCGGGGCGGGACAGAGTGTGCGCGTCCGGCAGCGAGCCGGGACGAGTATTCCTATCTCTCCCGGTTCAAGCGTAGCGGTGGTCGTCTCACCGGAAGCCCTTTGGCCGATCCCGGAACGCGATCCCGCGTGGCTGTCGCTCGCCGGAAAGGACGCCGATGCGCGTCCCTGACACCTCGCGCCATTCGTTCGCTGCCGTTTTCCTTGCGGTTCCGGCGATGATGCTGTTGTTGGTGTTCTTCGCCGGCCCTTTCCTGTTCTTGCTGCGGCTCAGCTTTTGTGCGCCGCCCGCCGGACACGGCTTCTACCAGGCCGACACCTGGACGACCCTTAATTACACCGCCTTGTTCGCCGACGCCTACTTCCATCAGGTCGTCCTGTTCACCTTACTGCTGGCGCTCGGTGTTACCGGGCTGGTGCTTTTGATCGCCTTGCCCCTGTCCTTGTTCATCCATTCTCTGCCGTCACGGCAAAAGGCTCTCGCTGTCGCGGCCATCGTGTTGCCGAAATTGGCCAGCATGCTGGTCGTCGTCTACGGCTTGCAGGCGATGCTCAGCAGTGCCGGCATCGTCAACGAAGTGTTACAGGCAATTGGACTTGTGCGAGAGCCGTTGCGATTATCCCGAAATCTCTCCGGTGCCATCCTCGGCGAGACCTACCTTCTCTTGCCGTATGCGGTGCTGGTGTTGGTCGTCGGTTTGGAGCGAATTGATGCGGCACTGGTTCCGGCGGCGCGGGGACTTGGAGCATCGCCTTGGCAGGCATTCCGCCGCATCACGCTGCCGCTGCTCACTCCAGGTCTGACCATCGCCGCCCAACTCACGCTGGCCTGGGCGCTGGGGGCGTTCATCGGGCCGCTGTTACTGGGTAGTCCCGACGAGATCACGCTGGCGGTGGAAGTTCACCGGCAAACGATCGAGAACAACCATTGGCCGCGCGGCGCGGCGACGGCGGCCAGCCTGTTGATCGGCGTTGTCCTGCTGCTGACAACGAGTGGGCTGGCCATTCGTTGGCTGATGAGGAGAAGCACTCCATGATCGTTCGTCGTCTGGGCTGGTTGCTGGGATGGCTGTCTCTGCTGCTCTTGCTGGCACCGCTGGGATATGCCTGCTGGCTATCATTCACTCCCGACGAGTTCCTGACGCCGCCGATGCGCGCCTGGTCGCTGCGCTGGTATAGCGAATTTTTCCGTTCTCCCCGCTGGACTTCGGCCTTAAGCCAGAGTCTTCTCGTTGGCGGGCTAGCCGTGCTATTCTCGCTCGCAACTGGCTTGCCGCTGGCGTTCGCTCTGGCTCGCCTTCACTTCCGAGGCAAGCTAATCGTCTTCGGCAGCGTCCTGCTCCCTCTGGTGGTGCCGCCGGTGCTGCTGGGCATCGGTCTGTTGCCGACGGTGCAAGCGCTTGGCTTATGGGGCAGTACGTTGTCCCTCGCCTTCGCCCATGCGCTTTTTGGAATGCCCATCGTCTGTTGGTTAACCCGCGCGGCCCTGGTCGGCGTCAACCCAGATCTCGAAAGCGCCGCCCGCGGGTTGGGAGCCTCGACCGGGCAAGTCCTGTATCGAGTGACGCTGCCGTTGATCGCGCCTTCCGTCCTGGCGGGGGCGATCATGGCATTCGTGCTTTCGCTCAACGAGTTCATCTTGAGCCTGTTTCTGGCGACGCCGGAAACCGAAACGCTGCCGCGCGTCCTCTGGCCGAACTTGCGTTATTCGCTCTCGCCTCTGGTGGCCGTGGCTTCGTGCATAACGATTCTTGTCACCTCTGCCGGGATCGGCATCGTTGCCTGGTTGTTGCGAGCGCGACGATGACGGCTCGGAATCATTCCTCAAACAGCCTTGGCAACAGAAGGTCATGCACGGCCGTCATCGCCAGCGTTGCGTCGGCAGGTGCGGGACCATCACCAATGAGCAACGGATGGTCGAGAGGATCGCCCGCCGATAAACCGTGGCTGCCGCGTACCAGAGCCGGGTCGAGCGGAATCACATCGAACAGCGTGCGGAAACCGAGCTTCTTTTGCAGCAGTCGCCGTATGGCCCGGCCCTTCGGCCACGGCAAGCGAGGATCGAAAAATAATTCGCACGGATCGAAGCCGGGCTTGCGATGTATGTCCACGGTACGGGCATAGTCCGGCGCTTGACGATCGTCCAGCCAAAAGGGGTACGCGAACCAGGCGTCGGCGTCCGCCAGGGCGATCAATTCGCCGGAGCGTTCGTGTCGCAAACCAATCGCGCCGCGCTCCTCGCCATCAAGGACACGCGCCACGCCCTTGAGTCCGGCGAGCGTCTCGCGCACACGCGGCCGGTCGGCATCGTCGGCGACGTAGACATGGGCAAGTTGATGATCGCACACGGCGAAGGCTTTGCTGGTGAACGTATCCAAGGTTTCGCCGAATGGCCCAGGCCGCACGGTCAACAGACCCGCCTGACGCAGCGCACGATTCGGCAACACCGCATGACTGACCGAGACGTGGCCATATTCACTGACCACCCATACGCACGCGCCGGCGGCGCGGGCGGCATCGAGCAACGGGGCGCACGCTCGATCGAGTTCGCCGGTCAACCGCCGCATATCGCAACCTTGCGGGCCGAAGCGCTGCGGATCGTAATCGAGGTGCGGCAGATAAACCAGCGTCAAATCCGGCCGTTCGCGTCGCAGCACCTCGGCGGCGCAACGGGCGATCCATTCCGTGCAAGGAAGTCCCGCCATCGGTCCCCAAAATGAGGGAAACGGAAAAGGACCAAGCACCTGTTCGAGAATCTCTGTCAGTCCGGCCGGGGTGCCGGTGATGCCGAACGCCTTGTTGCCATCGGCGGCGTAATACGGTTTCGGCGTGACGCTGACATCGACCGCCGCGCCCTGGTTGAACCACCAGAACAGCTTGGCGCAGCGGAAGGATCGACCCGCCTCAGCCGCGCGCCGGCGGGCAGTGACGTAAAGAGGCGTCGCCTGAATGAGACGATTGGATTGCTGCCAGAAACGCACCTCGCCGGTGTCGCGCCACAGCCAACCGTTGGCGACGATGCCGTGTCGCTCCGGCGTCTGTCCCGTTAGCAGCGTGGCCTGCGCCGTGCAGGTGACGGCCGGCAGCGTTTCATGCAGCGGTCGCATCCAGCCGGCGGATGCGAGGGCTTGCAGGCGCGGCGCGAACGGCAGTAAGCGAGGTGTCAGGCCGACGGCGTTGATGCAGACGAGTGGAGGCATATCGTTGACAGTCGGGGAGGGGATCACTAAGTTACAATTCTACCGTCCGAGCATGGATCGGGCGAGGATGAAATAAACGACTAGCATCTTACACCCAAACAGGGGGCGTCAACAGCGATGGTTCGGAAGAAGCTCGGACGGGGCAGGAAGAATCGTTGCCGGTTTTGCACGAAAGAAGGCTGTCCGCGACCGGCGTTCGTGGACTACAAGGATGTGCAAACCCTCAAGAAGCTCTGCACCAGCCAGGGCAAACTGTTCAGCCGTAAACGCAGCGGCAATTGCGCCGCCTTCCAGCGCGCCGTCAAGGACGCCGTCAAGCGCGCGCGTTTCATGGCTCTCATGCCCTACGTCGGCGAATAAATTTTATGCTTACAAGCCCGGAGCGCCAGCGACGGGTTCCCGTCGCTGGCGCTCCGGGCTTGTGTAATTTCGTTTAATCCTCCGCGTCGTCGGCGTTCGTCGCATGGCCGCCGATGAAGCGCTCACGTTTGATCTCCTCCTCGACTTCGCGGGCGCGCGGTTTCAGCAGGTCGCTGCGCGTCACAATGCCGACCAGTTTCTGCGCATTGTCATCGGCGACAACCAACAAGCGACCCACTCCCGCCTCGGCCATTTTCTCCGCCGCCGTTCGGCACGATTCCCAGGCATACGCCGTGATCGGCGTGCGCTGAATCAGATCGTAGGCGATGATGACATTCATCGTCGCCACATCCGAGGTGAGGTCGGCGTTCAGACCGCGCGATACCCAATCCTCCAGCAAGTTCGTCCGCGTGATGACGCCCAGAAGCAGACCTTTCTCGTCCACCACCGGATACGCCTGATGCCGATGCAGTCCGCTGCTCTGGAAATAGCGTTTCAGCAACTCCACCACGGGCAGGGAGGCGGGGATGGTCACGACGTTGGTCGTCATCACCGTGCCGACGCTGGAGCGCTCCAGCGGATCGACGCTGTATTCGCGGCTGATGTGGTAGCCGCGCCGCGCTACCTTTTCCGTCAGGATCGATCGTTTCATGAACAGCACGGTGAAGCCGTAGGATACGAACGAGGCGATCAAGAGGGCCGGCAGAACACGGATGTCCCAGGTCAATTCCAGGGCGAAGACAAGGCCGGTGAAGGGCGAACGCATGCAACCGCCCATGATGGCGGCCATGCCGACCAGCGCCCACAGCGAGGGGTTGGGATTCGGCAAGATGTGGGAGATGAGCGCCCCTAGCGCGCCGCCCATGATGAGCAAGGGCGCCAGCACGCCGCCCGATGTGCCCGAACCGAGCGACGACGACCAGATGAAACTTTTTACGAGGATGAGAGGGATGAGGATTTTGACTTCGAGGTCGCCTTTGAGCAAATCCTCGATAATGTCGTAACCGACGCCGAGCGCGCGCGGTTGGAAATAACCGCCGATGCCGATGGACAATCCGCCCAAGGCCGGCCACCACATCCAATGAAAGGGCAAGCGGTGAAACAGATCCTCCCAGGTGTAGACGGAGAGCGTGAGCAGCAGGGCGAAAACGCCGGCCAGCACGCCGACCACGCCCGCCGATGCCATCCCTTGCATCTCCAGGGCGTTATGCACCGGCAGATTCTTGAAGAGCGGCGCCGCCTCCAATCCCAGGTTGGGCCGCACCATCATGGCCATGGCGCACGCTAGCGCGACCGGGAACAAACTGCGCGGCTTCCACTCGAATAGCAGCAACTCAACCGCCAACAGCACGGAGGCGACGGGTGTACCGAAAGTCGCGGTCATGCCGCCGGCCGCGCCGGCTACCAGCAACGTCTTGCGTTCGGCAGCCGTTAACTGGAACACCTGCGCGATGATTGAGCCGCACGCTCCGCCGGTCATGATGATCGGCCCTTCCGCGCCGAACGGACCACCGGAGCCGATGGAGATGGCCGACGATAACGGCTTGAGAATCGCCACCTTCGGCGACATACGGCTGCGACCAATCAAGATCGCTTCCAGCGCTTCGGGAATGCCGTGGCCGCGAATGCGTTCGGAACCGTAGCGAGCCATCAAACCAACGATAAGTCCGCCCACGACCGGGATAATGATCCCCCACAGCCCCAGAGCATCCGCGCGCTTCCACAAATCTTCTTGATGAAGAAAGGAGAATTGTTGGTAGTAGAACAGGTTGGTGAAGAAATAGATCAGTCGTTGGAGTACCCAAGCGAGGATGGCGCACAGGGCGCCGATGCCGATGGCGATGCACGAAATCCACAATAGCCTCGCTTCGGCCGTGAAATCACCCTTCTGATTCATGTTGTCTAACGTCTCCGCAATTCCTACGGGCGGTAATCGTCAGTTGTATTAGGAGATTCGGCCGCGAGCGGGTATGCGAATGTTCGTCGCCTGATTCGGCACGATGGCGATATCCACAGTCGCGGCGGGCGACTTAAGGGAGGAGCCATCGTGCCGCATTGAAGTACAGCAGCAGCGTGGCCATGTCGGCAAGGGCCAGGGCGATGGGACCGGCAGCGACGCGCGGGTCGAGCCGCAGCAGACGCAGCAGGTTAGGCACGGCCAGTCCCAACAACGCCGCGCAGGTCACGCCCCCCGTGATGCCGGTGAGGAGACAGATGGCGAGCCGCCCTTGCCCCAACCACACCAAGGCCACCAAGCCGATGGTCAAGGCGCTCGCCGCGCCCAGGAACAAGCCCGTCAGCAATTCGCGCCCCAGCTTGGGTCCGAGCGCCGTCCAGGTCGGCGTTCGACCGTGTAACGCCTCCAGCGCCAGGCTGACCGATTGAATGCCGACGCTCTCGGCCAAGGCCAGCACCACCGGGATGAACAGCGCCAGCACCGCGCCTCCCCAAGCCAACTCGTCTTGATAGACGCCGGACAAGAAAGCAGCCAAGATGCCGCCGCCGATGTTGCAGAGGAGCCAGGGAAATCGATGACGGAACGCGAGAAACGGATTGGTCTGCTGCGTCTCGGTTAAGTGAACGCCGATAAGCTGGAACATGTGGTCCCTGCCTTCGCGCTTATCCAGATCGCTCATTTCCTCCGTGTAAAGGTCCACATCCACCACCCCGAGCAATCGGCGATCATTGTCCACCACGGGAAAGGCCAGAAGATGATGTTGGATGAAAAACTCGCACGCTTCCAGAACCGTGGCCGACTGAGGCAAGGCAATGACGCGAGCGACCATGATTTGAGATAGAGGAGTATCGGGAGGATTCAGGAGCAGACGGCGTGTGGGCAGCACGCCGATGAGACGCATCTCACGATCGACGACGTAGAAATAGATGATGCGGTCGCCCGGCGGATTCTGACGCAGCCACTCCAGCGCCTCGCCGATGGTTTTGTCGGCGTACAACCAGGTACTATCCTTCCGCATGTGCTTGGTGATGGGATTATTTAGATTCTCTCCTCCGAACGGTATTGCCATGCACTATTCCCGCGCGTGTTGATGCCTGGTGAAAGAGGCTCTTTATTCCGCGAATCGTTCACTTTTCTTCTGGTGTGGGATTATTGTAGAATAGCGGCATATCGTCGTCGAACAGATGTCCGGTCGAGGGCAGATACGCAATGCCGCCGTATCTCCGCCGCTTTCGGGGATGGGATTGGTTTACCCCGCGCGCGATTCAACACTTGCCCTGGCAAGAACAGGAACGCTTGACCCAGGAAGTGTGGGGAGCGGTTCGCCGTCATCGTTGCCATTGGCTCATGACGGGATGCCTGCCCTTGTTGAGTCTTCTCATCATGAACCTCGTGATCTTTAGTTTCCAGCTAAAGACATCCTCGCTCATTCGCCTCTTGAAATGGCTTGCCATGCTGGTTTTCGGCACGATCTGGGTCGGGACCGTCGTCTGGCAGCGCCGAATTTTCCGCGAGGCGTTGCGGCAAAAACTACTCGATGCCGGCCTTCGCCCGCGCATCTGCTTTGAGTGTGGCTACAACGTGGAAGGCTACGAAGGCAAAGAATGCCCGGCTTGTGACGCTCCATTTCTCCGGCAAGCGGACTCTCCCCACTTGAGGTAGTAGGTGCATCCCCAACGGTACGCGCGGACGCTGGCTCCGCCCGCGCCCTTGACAGAAACGCCTGACAGGAGTTGGCCGCTTGGTTACAATTCACGCGGGTGATTCAGGAGGGCCAGGTCATGTCAACCATCGTCGCGGGTTTCGTGAAGAACGGCGTCGTCGTGCCCAATTCGCCGTTGCCGGAAGGGGCACAAGTCGAAATTCAGTTGACATCCGCCCAGGGGGAGGTTCTGCCAGACACTGCGGCTCACGTCTCGCCGAGCGAACTGCGGAAGATGCCGCGTGAGCGGCGGCAAGCTATCCTGGCGGCCGCAGCGGAAATGGCAGAGCAGGATTACCATTCGGATAGCGAATTGACTGGCTTCGACGCCTTCAGTGAGGAAGAACGAAATGACGACGACGAATCCGACGCTCCTTAGAGGCGAGGTCTGGCGGATCCGGTTCGACCCTGCCGAGGGCGATGAGATCAAGAAGATTCGGACAGCCGTTGTCGTTAGTGAAAATGCCGTCGGTCGTCTGCGACTGAAGATCGTCGTTCCGATCACGGAGTGGAAACCACGCTATGCAAACTATCCTTGGTTTGTTCGTCTTATGCCGACACCTACCAACGGTTTGACGAAGGATTCCGGAGCCGACGCCTTTCAAGTTAAGTCCGTCTCGGACACGCGCTTCCTTAACCGACTGGGCGAACTAACGCCGGGTCAGCTAGACGACATCGCCACAGCGATCGCCATTTGCGTGGGCGCTCCCTGATACACAAACTCGTATAATTCGCGCAGGTGATTCAGGAGAGCCATGCCATGTCAACCATCGTCGCGGGTTTCGTGAAGAACGGCGTCGTCGTGCCCAACGTGCCCTTGCAGGAGGGGGCGTTTGTGGAGGTCCACGTCATTCGTGGACCAATCGAAATCGAGCCTGGGTTACAGGAAGAACTCGACGCTTGGCACCTCGCTAGCGCCCAAGCCCTGGAGTTGGTCGAACGTCTGGCCCGAGAGGGCGAGAGCGATGAAACGAAGTGAGGTTTGGCGCGTACGTCTACCCTTCGTGCCGGGACATACGCAGGCAGGTATACGCCCTGCCGTCATCGTGCAGGAAGATCAGGCCACGGCCTTGTTGCCGACCGTGATGATCGTGCCCTTCACGGGGACAAAAGCCACGGTGCGGTTCCCAGGTACAGTGCTGGTTTCGCCCGACGCACGCAATGGGTTAGCGATGCCTTCGGTCGCGTTGGTATTCCAGCTGACCGCCATCGACCAAGGCGACTGCCTGCAATACCTCGGCGTCCTCGACCCGGCAACACTCGATCAAATCTTCGCGGAACTGGACAAATTGACCGGCCGTTGAACGGTATCGCAGCCTGGTGATGGCATACCTCTCGAATGCAACTCGTCGGCCTCACGCTCGCCATGTAGGATAGCGGCACACGTCGGGCGATCGAACCCCGGCGCTCGAATAGGTGTCCGGTCGAGGGCAGACCCTCATCGCGGCGCGGAAATACGAAATCCGAAACGCACCGGTCTTTTTTCGGATTTCGAGATTCGAGATTCGGATTTCCGCGCAGCGGTGAGGGGTGTGCGTCTCGATCCGACTTACGGAGGGAACCCATGCCGACTCTGAAACTCCCCGATGGCTCCGTCCGCCAGGTCGCCGAGGGCACGCGGCCGCGCGACGTGGCCGTGTCCATCGGCAAACGTCTGGCCCAAGCAGCCGTCGCCGCCAAGGTCAACGATATTGTGGTCGATCTCGATAGCGAATTGCCGGCCGACAACAGCGAACTGACGTTTCAGGTGCTGACGGATCGGGATGCCGAAGCCCTCGCCGTCCTGCGTCATAGCAGCGCTCACATCATGGCCCGCGCCGTGCTGCGTCTGTTTCCCGATGCCCAGCTCGCTTTCGGTCCCGCGCTCGAAAATGGCTTCTATTACGACATCGATTCGCCCACGCCGATCCGCGAGGAAGATTTCCCCCGCATCGAAGAAGAAATGCGCAAGATCATCGCCGACGCCGAACCGTTCGAGCGCTTTGAACGCCCGGTGAGCGAGGCCCGTGAATTGGTGCGCGATCTCGGTCAAGGATACAAGGTCGAACACATTGACGACGATTTGAAGCAATATCCGACGCTCAGTTTCTATCGGCAAGGCGAGTTCATCGATCTGTGTCGCGGCCCTCATATTCCCAATGCCGGTAAGGTCGGGGCGATCAAACTCCTCAGCATCGCCGGCGCTTACTGGAAGAACGATTCCAGTCGCCGACAACTCCAGCGCCTGTACGGCACCGCGTTTTTCAATCAGAAGGATCTCGACGCCTATCTGCGCCAGATCGAAGAAGCGAAGAAGCGCGATCATCGCGTTCTCGGCAAACAACTACGGCTGTTCACCATCAGCCAAGCTGTCGGCAGTGGGCTGATTTTGTGGATGCCGAAGGGCGCGACCGTGCGCGGCATCTTGGAGACATTCATCAAGGACGAACTGCTGAAGCGCGGCTATCAGCCGGTGTACACGCCGCACATTGGCCGGCTGGAACTGTATCGCACCAGCGGCCATTTTCCCTACTATCGCGATGCTCAATATCCGCCTCTCTTCCTGCATCAACTCGGTCAGACCGTCGATACTTGGTTAACGCTACTGGAAGGCGATCAACTCAATCCCGAAGCGGAGCAGGCGTTTCTTGATGTATTGGAGAAGGCAGGGCAGGCGATGACCGATGTTCCGGGCGAGCCGGCCGCGACGCTGCAACTCTATCGGGCCGCGCTCGATGACAAGACGAGAAAGGAGGAAGCACTAAAAAGCTGGGTCAATCGGCAGGAAGGCTATCTGGTCAAGCCGATGAACTGCCCGCATCACATCCAGATTTACAAGGCCGAGCCACGTAGCTACCGCGATCTGCCGATTCGTCTCGCCGAGTTCGGCACCGTTTATCGCTTCGAGCAGACGGGCGAACTGTCCGGCATGACGCGCGTGCGCGGCTTTACGCAAGACGACGCCCATCTGTTTATCACGCCCGAACAGATCGAGGCGGAATTTAGCGCCAACATTGATCTCGTCCTGTTCGTGCTGTCGAGTCTCGGCCTGAATGACTACCGCGTCCGCGTCGGCTTGCGCGATCCCAAGAGCGATAAATACGTCGGCAGCGCGGAGAACTGGGAGAAAGCGGAAAAGATCCTCGTTGAATTGGTCAAATCGCGCGGCATGAACTACAGCGCCGAGGAGGGCGAGGCGGCGTTTTACGGTCCCAAGATCGACTTCGTGGTGCGCGACTGCATCGGCCGCGAATGGCAACTCGGCACCGTGCAGCTCGACTACAATCTGCCGGAGCGCTTCGGCTTGGAGTATATCGGCAAGGACAATCATCCGCATCGGCCGGTGATGATCCATCGCGCTCCGTTCGGCTCGATGGAGCGCTTCATGGGCATTCTCATCGAGCATTTCGCCGGCGCATTCCCGCTGTGGCTCGCGCCGGAACAGGCACGCATCATTCCGGTCAGCGAGCGCTTTGCCGAATATGGCCGGCGGATCGAGAACGAGTTGCGCGGGCACGGCTTCCGCGTCAGCGGCGATTATCGACCGGAGAAGGTGGGTTACAAGATCCGCGAAGCACGCTACATGGAGAAGGTTCCTTACGCGCTGGTGGTCGGCGAGAAAGAGCAGGCGGCCGATACCGTGGCCGTTACCGACCGCGTGGACGGTGATCTCGGTGCGATGGGTGTCGCCGAATTGGTCAAGCGACTTACGGATGAGGTGAAGGAGCGGCGCATCCGTCAGGTCAGTACCGCCAGCGCGGATCTGACCGATCGCGGAGCCAAGTTCGCGGATTGAAGAACACGATTTCACCGCGGAGGACGCAGAGAGCGCAGCGAAAATGAGATGTTACGCAGTTGCCGTAGCTGGAAACCAGACTCGTGGATGCGCCAAGTAGGTGCGGTCTGTAAGTCACCTCCTTCCGCGAGAGAACCTCTGCTTTCCAAGCCGACAAATTAGGGAGGAAATAGCAGCGTTTGGCTAGGTCGTGTGGACAATCAAGGTCGATAGCCCCGTGGGGGCTATCTTAAGAGTACCCTACTGAGTCCCGCACAGGGAATGCTACTGTGCAGTCTTGCTCCCCTCTCCCCTGTACTCGGGGGAGAGGGGCTTCCCGGACAGACTCTAAACAAAGAAAAGACAAACAGGTGATTGGCCCTCCTTGATATGCCATCACCGGGGTGCCCGCCGATTTTTGTCTTTTTCCGTGTTTTCCGTGTTTTCCGTGGTGAAAGGTTTTCCCTATGCGGTACAATCGATTCTGCTGCCTACCGTGCCCGCGATCCTCCACCCACCCCGCAGCCCACCGACGAGACCTATGAGTTTCCTGCCATCACTCCTGCATCCGGCTCTGTTGTGGTTTTTGCCGCTGGCGGCCATTCCCATCGTGCTGCACCTGCTCACGCTGCATCGTCTCAAAACCGTCGAGCTAAGTACCTTCCGCTTCCTGTTCGATAGTTACGTGCAGCAGCGCCGCAAGATGCGCTTCCTCGAAGCGCTGCTGGCCATGCTGCGCACGCTATTTCTGCTTCTGCTTGTCTTCCTATTCATGCGGCCGGTCCTGAAAAATTGGGGCAACCTGTTCGGTGCCGACAACGGCAGCGGCGGCCGTGAAGTCATTCTCCTGATGGATTGCTCGGCGAGCATGAACGCGCGGTCGGCCGGCGTGTCCGGCTTCGATCGCGCCAAGAGGGCGGCCGCGTCTGTCGTCGATCGTCTTAGCCATGATGATCGCCTGACGCTCATCCGCGTCGGCGCGACGCCGGAGGAGTTGTTTAGCCGATTCAGCACCGATACCAAGGGCATTCAGGATCGGATTGACGGACTCAAGACAACGTCGTCGCGTGCCAACATTTTCGCTGCGCTGCTGCAACTGTTCGGTCCCGAAGCATCGCGGCGAAGCAATCCCATCGTCTACCTGTTCACCGATTGCCAATCGAGCGGTTGGCTGGAGGTACGCAATCAAGGATTGGAACATCTGATCCCGGCCGGCACGCCGTTCGTCGTCGTCAATGTCGGCGACAAGGAACCGCTGGCCAACCGTGCCGTGATTGGCGATGCTCCGCGCCGCAATCGCGCTATCGCCGGCCTGCCGATCGTGCTGCGGCCGCATGTGGTGAATTACTCCAAGACCGAGAAAGCCGAGTTGACGCTCAGCGTGTTCATTGACGAAAAAGAAGTGACGCGGACGCCGCTGACGCTCAAGCCGGGTGAGTCGCTGACGCGGCCGGTGGATTATCTGCCGCGCGAGCCGGGCCTTCGGCGCGGCCGCTTCGAGATCACCGGCAAGAACGCCGACCGCTTCCCCGACGACGATCGCTTCCTATTCACGCTGTCCGTCGAGCCGCGCGTCAAGGTTGTGCTGGTCAACAGCAACCTGGCCGACGATCCGGATATTAACGAGGGCCGTTATCTCTTTACCGCTCTGACGAGCCGAGCCGAGGCAGCCGCGGACGACAAGAAAGCGGCACCGCTGGCGGCGTCGAAGGACTTCCAGCGTTCGCTCGATGTGCGTGAGGTGGCGGAAACCGCCCTCAACGCGGAGACGCTGCGCGATGCCAGCGTGGTGGTGCTGGCCAACTGCGGAGCGCTGAACGACCAACAATTCGATTGGCTGCGTAACTTCGTGCGGAGCGGCGGCGGACTGCTCATTTTTCCCGGCGATAAGGTCAAGCCGGATACATACAACAAAGGATTCTTCCCGGTGCCCGGCCCACAGGGAGAGAGCCTGACCGCTGCTCGTCTTGGACCTGCGGAGGGCGATCCGAACAAACTCGAAACCTTCGAGCGCTTGGCGGCCATCGACTTTTCTCACCCTGCTCTGTCGGTGTTCAACAATACCGATTCCGACGCGCGGCACTTCAAAACGGTGTCCGTCTACAAGCGATTCAAGCTGCAACTGCCGGCGAAGCGCGGCAACGCCTGGCCGCTGATGAAGTTCGCATCGGGAGCGCCGGCCCTGGTCGAGAGCCGTCTGGGTGATGGCATCGTTATCCTATCGGCATTCCCGGCGCATCGGCGCTGGACGAATCTGCCGGTCAAACCCGACTTCGTGCCGCTGATGCTGCGCCTGACCAGTCACGTCGAGCATCGGCCGGAAGTGGAAGTGTCGCCGGTGGTGGTCGCCGATAGCACGGCCGAGATCAGTGTCAGTAACGCCTGGTCGCCAGCCGAGGCGACCGTCAAGAACCCGGCCGGCCATCTGCTTCCGCAAGCGCTGGAACGATCAGGAGCGCGGTTGCTTGGTGCGTTCGAGCGCACCGGCGAGCGCGGCTACTACACCGTCGATGTGCGTGGCTCGCACCTGGGGCAACCCAAGGCCGCCTCGCTCGCCTTCGCGGTCAACCTCGCGCCGGAAGAGTCGGATTTCACGATGCTCGACGAAAAGAATCTGCGTGAATTGCTACCCGGAGCGAAATTAACCTATGTTGATGCGTCTGCGGAGGCACAGCACGAGAAGGGTTCGCTCGGCAAGGAGAACGAGATCTGGCCGATCCTCATCTGGGGACTGTTTCTGCTCATCGCGGTCGAATTCATGTTCGCCACGGTCAGCGGCAAACGTGCTGATACCGACGAGCAATCATCGGTGCGTGAGCGAATCTTGGGGATGAGTCCTGGTTCATGGGTTGGGCGCATGACGGGTGCGGGGCGGGAGACAGCTTCGGAGGGGTGAGCCGCTTGCGGCTTAGCGAACCGAGATTGAGAAGCCGCCAGCGGCTGGGAAATCAATGTTCGAGGAGAGAGCCATGCCTTCGGAAACCACGGTTGGTCAGCCTGATTCAAGGCCGTTGTATCGTCTGATTCGCCGCACGCGGCATCTGCTGCGTTCGAGTTGGGTCGCTACCGGCCTAGGCTTGAGTATCGGTCTGGGATTGGGCAGCCTCGTTGTCTTGACGCTGATTGACCTGACCGTTCCCATCAAGCCGATTACCTGGACGCTTGGCGGGCAGGTTATTCCCGTGGCCTCGCTGATTCGTCTACTGGCTCTGCTGTTGGTAGTCGTGCCGGCGGGGTGGGCTTTCTTCGTCGGCGTGGTGCAACCGTTGTTTCGCCGCCTCGCTGCCGTGCAGGTGGCTCGCCGCATTGAGTCGCACATTCCGGGCATTCATAACCGACTCGTCAGTTGCATCGATTTGGAGAAGAAGGGATCACGCGCCAATGTCTCGCCGATTTTCTATCGACGACTGCTGAGCGAAGCGCTCGACCGCATTCGCGGTTTCCGGCCGGGCGCGGTACTCGATTACCTTAGTCTGCGGCGGGCGATGCTGTTCGCCCTGGCCGCGTCGCTGTCTTTCGTGCTGCTGTGGTGCCTGTTCTCTGATCGAGCGACGCGAGCGATGGCGCGCATCTTCCAACCGTTCGCCGATCTACCGCCGGTGACCAGCGTGCTTTACAGCGTGGAGCCAGGCGATGCCGATGTGCTGCGCGAGGAACCCATTACCTTCACGGTGCGGATCATCTCCGAGGCCGACACGGAGGAAATGGGTCTCGAATTGTACAATGATGCCGGTCAGCCATCTCATAAGTATGAAATGACACGAGATAAGCAGGATGCGAAATTGTGGAAATACACCGTGGACGGTGCCAGTCTCGGCGATGGTTACGAGAACGGTTTCCGCTATCGCGTCTACGGTGGCAGGACATGGAGCGTTCAGCACGCCGTTCGATTGGTCGAGCGGCCCGTTCTTCTCAGTGTGGCATCGGCGGTTTATTATCCCGCTTACATGGGCATCCCCGAAGCGCATCCGTCACCGCCGCAAGCCGTGGAGGTGACGGGACCGGAAGACGGTGAAGTCGAATTGCGCGTCGAGGCGCGCGGCCAGGTAGCCGACGGCGAAATCCAGTTGCTGCGGCCGACCATGCGAGCCATTCCTCGCAAGGAGCAAACGGAGCGCGTGTGGTTCGAGGACAAGGTGCCCTTCGGTGCGACGACGGAAGGAACGTGGAACTGGGAGAGGCGTGAAGGTCGATCCGCCCACACCGAACCCGCCGCCGTCGGCACGCATCGGCACAACTTCCAGGGCGCTCCCGCCGGCCATGTCGTCGGCACGGGTGACATTCTATTTGCCTACGTCTATATTCCGGCGAAGAACGCGCCGGAGACGATCATGCTCCAATGGCACGATGGCGAGAGTTGGGAGCATAGTGCGTACTGGGGTGCCGATCGCATCGAGAAATTCATTGCCAGCGCTGCACGCCGGCACATGGGTGATTTGCCAGCGGTCGGACGATGGGTGCGTCTGGAAGTGCCGGCCAGCGCGGTGGGTTTGGAAGGCAAGACGATTCGCGGTCTATCTTTCATTCTGCACGGGGGCCAGTGTTTCTGGGGCCGCACCGGCAGCGTGCAAGTCGAAGAACCGAGTTTCGAGGTCATCAAGACGTATCCCATGCGCCGGGCCGAGGACGGCTCATGGGCTGGCCGTTTTCCGCTCACCGGAGCCGGACAATTTCGCGCCGAGTTGCGAAATCAGCAGGGCCACGCCAATAAGACCATGAAAGAGCTGAAATATATGGCTTTACCCGATAAGCCGCCGCAGGTGATTCTCGAACGGCAGAGCAATGAAACCGTCCTGAGCAAACCCGCCGCGCTGCCGTTGGCCGTGCGTGCCTTCGACGATTACGGTTTGGCCGAAATCAACGTGCTGGTGCGCGATAGCGAACAAGGAGCTTATCGCAGCCGTTCGCTCCAGCGCTACGAGACGCCGAAACGCGATGATAATGTGGTGGCCACGTTGACCGAGGCGACCGACCTCAAGCAAGGTGCCGTGCTGCGCTACGTCCTTGAGGCGAAGGATCGCAAAGGGCAGACGGCGCGCACGCGCGAATATCTTCTCCGCATCGCCGCCGATGGTAACGCCGCCGACCAGCAATTGACGCAGTTCGAGAAGACGCAAGACACCTTCCGCGATCGGCTGGTGAAACTCATCGCCGAGCAAAAGAAGGTGCAAGGCACGATGGAGAAGTTGAACAAGGAATACGCCACGTTGACCGAAAAGGTGCGCGCGGAGAACGAGACTAAGCCGGAAGCGACAAAGCCTGCTTCGCCGCAGACGAAGGATAAGGACAAGACACCGAAACTCGATCCCGAGAGCGCCAAGCGACTCGCCGAACTGCAAAAAGAACTGGCGAAGTTGGCCAAGGAAGAAGAGAAGAATGCCAGTCAGGCGCAGCAAATTTCTGACGATCTGAAAAAGGCCGTCGAGCAGGCCGACAAGCTGGAAATGCTGCCCAAGCCGGTCGCCGAGCAGATGGAGCAGACGCGCGAGACATTTCAGAACATGGTGGCCGACGCCATGCGTGATCTCGGCCAGCGCATGAACCGCGACGCCGATGCCAAACAGACACCGGCCCCGGATCTGAAAGATTTGAAGCAGCGCGGCGATCGTTTGCAGAAAGAGATGGAGGGCATCAAGAATCGGCTCGACGCCCTAGCCAACGCCCGCAAGGGCATGCGGGACGATCTTCGCAAGGCGCTCGACCAGCTTCAGCGCGAGATGCTTAAGGAAGCCGGCAAGCTGACCGAACGCGAGTTGCAGCAGCTACGCGACTTCATCGCCCAGATGCGCGAGCAGATGAAACGCTTGCAAGACAAGCAAGATGAATTGCTCAAGGAAGGATTGGGAAGCGAAAACGCCGAAGCGATCAAGCGGAAGCAAGAGGACATTGACAAGCAAATCGAGGATGCGCTGGCCCGCGCTCGCAAACTGCTCGGTGATCGCCGGAAACGCAACGGTGACAAACCGGAGTTCCCCGATTCGCCTTACAATCCCGACGGCAAGGAAGTGAAAGTGCCGCCGCGTGAGGAAGACACCAACGAACCGCTGCCCAGCAAGAAAGACAAGGACGGCAAAATCAAGCCGGGCGAGAAGAACGACAAGAAAGACGCCGGCAAGGACGAGGACGAGAAAGAGCCGCTGTACATGCCGGCGTTAGGCGGTCCCAAGGAGAAGATCGATCCGCGCTTTGCCAAGAAACGCCGGCCCGTCAAGCCGAAGCCAAAGGATGGCAAGAGTGATCCCGGCGAGCAACAGCGAGAAGAACGCGAAGATCGGCAAAACGATTTGCAAGCGGCCCGCGATAGTCTGAAGTCCGATCAACAGACGTTGGAGCAAATGCTGCAACAATTGGCGCAGGCCACGCAGTCGAAGGGCAAGCCGAACAAAGGGCAGCCCAACGAAAGCGAGGCGGATCAACTGGCTCAGCAGTTGCAGCAGATGATGGAATCGCCGGCCATGCAAGCGGCGAAGGCGATGGCGGCGCGCATGCGCCAGGCGCAAGCGCAGGGCAAACCTCAAAAGGGCCAGCCGTCGCAGAGTCCGTCGCAAATGACACAAGGAGACCTCAACGGCGGCACAAAGAACGGTGCGCGCGAGGCCGACCTCTCGAAGCTCGACCCCGATACGCGGGCCATGATTCTCAAACTGCCGCCGTCACGCTTGCGCGATGAGTTGATCCAGGGCATGAACGAGCAAGGACCGGAAGCGTATCGCGCGTTCATTCAGGATTATTTCAAACGTCTGACGGAGACGAAACCGGGTAAGTGAAGCCTCGCCGCGACCGTTAGGGAGTGGAAAAAACGCTCCCTAACGGTCGCGGCTCGGGTCTCCCTGCGAAAGGTTAAACGATGCCATCCTGGCTGCTACGCCAGCTGAATATAACGGATGAGTTCGCTGGCCATCTCAATGAGGCTCACCTGGCGTTCCAGCATCCGCTCATGCTGGCCGTCGGCCTCGGCGTGCTGGTGCCGCTGGCCGTCTACATTTATCTACGGCAGAAGTGGAACCTGCCGAGTGTCCCGCCGCTGTTGCGCTTTGTGCTGACGGCGACGCGCGTACTCATCCTGCTGCTTCTGGTGCTGGTCCTGGGTAGTCCGTACCTCAAGATCGACCACACCAGCGAGAAAAAGCCCATCGTCGCGCTGTTATTCGATCATTCGCAGAGCATGCAGTTGCATGCGGGGCCGTTCGAGTCGGAGGACGAATACGCTCGCATCGCCGCGGCGTCCGGCTATCGCGCGACCAACGCGGCGGATAGCGAAACGCGCCGCGCACTCAATCGCATCAGTCGGGCCAAGCTCAGTCAGTCCACCGTGCAGACGGCGCAACCGCTGCTGGAAAAATTGAGCCAGAAATACGATCTGCAATATTGGTCATTCGCCAAGGAGATGACCCAACTTGGCGTTGATCCGGTGAATCCGAAATTACCGGAACCGCCCAATCCCGGCGGTTCGCACACGCAGGCGGGCGACGCCATCGGTCGCATTCTGGAAGACGCCAGCGGCAGACAAATTGCCGGCATTCTTCTCTTTTCGGATGGACAGAACACCGGTGGACGCTCGCCGACCGAGGCGGCGCAAGCGTGCGCCGCTGCCGGTACGCCGCTATTCACCGTACCCGCCGGCAGTTCCCAGCGTCTGCAAGACATCGCTATCGTCGATCTGTTTACCACGCCGCTCGTGTCCGTCAATGATACGGCGCGCGTCGCGGTGACGATCGAATCGCACGGTTTCGATAGGCGACCCGTCAAGGTCGAGCTGAAGGACGGCGACAAACTGCTCGATAGCAAGGATCTGCTCCTTAGCGGATCGGAACAGCAGCAAATCGAGCTGACCTTCAAGGCTGCTCAGCCTGGCGCGCGTTATCTGACCGTTCACATTCCGCCGCAACCGGAGGAAGGGGAGGAATTGCGCGCCAACAACACCGACACGGCGTTTGTGCGTGTCAGTGAGGAAAAGCTCAAGGTGCTGTTCGTCGAGGGGTTGCCACGCTGGGATTTTCGGTTCCTCAAGAACGCCATGCGGCGCGATAACGGCCTGGGCGGGCGAACCGCGAAGGAAGTCGATATTCGCTTGGAGGCCGAATGGCGACGCCATTCCGCAGCGGACAAAGCCAAGGCGCTGCCGCGCACGCTCGATCAATTGGCGGAATATCAGGTCGTCGTTCTCGGCGATGTTTCGCCGAAGATGCTCGATGCCAATTTCGTGGAACTGCTCGATAAAGCGGTACGCGAGCGCGGCGTCGGTCTGATTGTCGAGGCGGGGCCGCTGTCGATGCCACATCGCTACGATGATCGGTTGCACAATCTGCTGCCCGTGCGCTTGCATCAAGGCATGCCGGGACAGTATCCGCGCGGCATTCCGTCGTTCCGGGTGGAGCTTACTCCCGAAGGCGCGATCCATGAATCGATGCGCTTTTACGATGAGCCGGGACGCAATCAAAACGCCTGGTCGAACATGCCGCCTTACTACTGGTGTGCGGCCGCGGAGCGCCCCGCGCCGGGCGCGACGGTGTTGGCGTGGAATCCCATCCAGGGTCCGTATGGCAAGCTGCCGTTGATCGCCTATCACTACGCGGGCAAGGGCAAGGTAATGTTCGTCGGCACGGATTCGACCTGGCTGTGGCGGCGCAACGTCGGCGATCGCTTTTTCTACAAGTTCTGGGGTCAGGGGCTGCGCTTCGTCGCTCGGCGCGATGCCAAAAGCGAAAAAAAGAGCTGGATCGAAGTGCGGCCGATTCATGCTCAGCCCAATGAACCAGCCCGGATTGAGTTGATGGCCTTCGCTTCGGATGGTTCGCCGCGCACGGAGGACACGCAATCCGTGCAGATTCAGGGCGGCGGTTCGGCGACCACGGTTGAACTGATGGCCGATCCCGCTGTCAAGGGCCGCTATGTCGGCAAGTTCACGCCGGCGCGCACGGGCGAATATCGTGTGGCGTTCAACCCTGCGGGAGCATCCGATCCGGTCGAGGCGCGCTTGCGGGTGACGATCGCGCCGGAGGAACTGCGCCAGCCCAATGTGAATCGGCCAGCCCTGGAACAGTGGGCCACGGCTTCGGGCGGACAGATGATCGAATTGCCCGACTTGGCGAACGTCGCTGAACATTTGCAGGGTGAGGCGAAACTCACCGAGTTTCACCGCGAGGCCAGCTTGTGGGACAATGCACTGACATTATTGGTCTTGATTATCCTGTATTCTCTCGATGTGGGCCTGCGCCGTCTGGTGGGATTATCATGAACATGCCGCGAAACCTGCTCCGCCGCGTTCGTTTGCCGCTGACCGGCGCTCTGCTGCTGGGTTCGGGGCTGCTCGCCTATGTGATGGCGCAGCCGGCTGCGCCGCCCGCCGCGCCGGTGAACCAAGCCACGGCCGCGCCCTTGACGGAGTTGAAAGTCATCGAGCGCGTGACGACGGCCACGGATCGCGCGCTCGGCTACCTGGAACAAAAGCAAATCAAGGATGGGCCGGAAGCGGGTTCGTGGAGTCCCAATCAGGCCTTCAACGCCCTGTCCATGCTCGCCTTCATGAGCAAGGGGCATGTGCTGGGCCGCGGCAAATATGGCGACCTGATTGAAGGCGGCACGGTCAAACCGGGCGTGCTGACGCGCGCCAAGAAGTATATGCTCTCCAAGGCACAGCCAACGGGTTACATCTCGTCCAGCTCGATGTACGAACATGGCCTATCCACGCTGGCCCTGGCGGAGATGTACGGCATGGACCCCGATCCGGACCTGGAAGCGAAGTTGCGCAAGGCGGTGGATTTGATCGTCCGCAGCCAATCGCCGGCCGGCGGTTGGCGTTACAATCCCACACCAACCGACCAGGACATGAGCGTGACCGTCATGCAGATTGTCGCGCTCCGCGCGGCCAACAATGCCGAGATTCCGGTGCCCCAACAGACGTTCGCGAAGGTGATAAAATACGTGCGTTCCTGTGGCGGTCCGACGGGAGGGTATGCCTACCAGGGCGCGGGGTCCGGTCCGCAAACGAGTGCGGCCGGCGCGCTCTCGCTGCAACTGCTTGGCAAAGGCGATGATGCCAACATTCCCCGAACGATGACGTATTTGACGACGATTCCCGTGCAATGGGGCGGGGGCAATCCGCCGTATTTTTACTATTTCCACTACTACGCGATTCAGGCTTTCTACCAGGCCGGCGGCAAGGAATGGAACGACTGGCATCCGCGTGTTCGGGAATTGCTGCTGGAAAAGCAGAACAAGGACGGCAGCTGGGATGTGCCGGCGGGCACTTCGGAAGCCAACCTCGTGACGCCGACCAGCAAGATTTACTCGACGGCGATGGCCACACTGGTACTGAACATTTATATGCACTATCTGCCGGCGTATCAGCGCTAAAGGAGGTCAGGAGCAATGAGCAATCGCAATTGTCTTCAACTTGCTCTGGCGGCTCTTACCCTGGCATGGTCTTTGCCATCGGCTCACAGCGCCGAGACGGGGATCATTCGCGGCAGCGTGGACAAGGCGCGCGATGTGACAGCCGTCACCGCGATCAATCGCACCAACGACAAGAAGTATTCCGGCACCATCGACGCGAAAACGGGCGCATTTATCATCAAGAACCTACCGCTGGGCATGACTTACGATTGTATCCTTGATGCTGGCCCGGTACGGCTCGAAGGCGTCAATTTGAAGGTGCCGCGCTCCGACTACGAGGAAGAACAACCGCTGACGAAGGAAGACATCGAGACCATCACGAAAACCGCACGCTCGCTCAACAAGTTCGAGAATGAAATCGAGGTGCTGACCGTAAGTGGCAACATCCAGCATGCCGCCGTGGTGTTGAACAAGAAGCGGACGACGCCGTTTTACGAATCGAAACCCGGCGAGATGATCTGGCGACTGGAACTGTGGCACTTCGAGAAACCGGACGAGACGTGGATCAAGGTGCAGGAAGAGTTCGCCATCGTGTTCTATCGCCAGCGCTTGCCGAAAAGCGATTTTGCCAAGAAAGCGTTGACGCTTGATCCCGCTCTGGGCGGAATCAAGTTAGATGCGAAGCAGAAAAATGCGGAACTGGGTGCCATCACTCTGCCGTCCAGGGAGCCGGGGATTCGGTTGCGGGCGGCGAAGAATAAGGACAAATGATCGATCCGAATTAGGGGAAATGACAATGGGTCGCATCAATCGCAGACTGTTCATCACGAAATGCACGACTGCGGCCGCAGCCGCTGGGTTGGGTGGATTGCCCATACCGGAGGCGAAGGCCGCCGATCGGCGGCTAGGCACTTGCGGGCCGCCGCCGCGCAAGAACCCACAACGGCAAACGTCCGCTGAGGGCATGCCGCCTCTGCCGTTGCCGGCCGTGCCGCTGCGCCGCAGCGAACCCAAGGCCGAACCCGCGCCGCCGCTGATGATCGCCAAGCTCGAATACGGCACAACGCAGGACTGGAATACCGACCCCGGCGACGTGGACAATCTCATGCGCCACGTCCGCGAGGCCGTCGGGTTGTGGTACGGCTGGAAGCAACTCAACATCAAGGAATTAGTTACGCTGCACAAGGCGGGACAGCAGTTGAAGATTCCCTGTCTGTACATCAGCGGCCATGAGGCGTTCGAGTTCGCCAAGGACGAGCGTGCCGCGATGGTGCAATATCTGCACGATGGCGGCACCCTCTTGGCCGACGCCTGCTGCGGCCGGACGGAGTTCGCCGGCTCGCTCATGGCCGAGGTCAAGCGGATGTTTCCCGATCGCGCCTTCGATCGCCTCGAACGCGATCATCCCATTTTCCGGGCGTTCCACGCCTATCATACGGTCCATTTCCGCGCCTATCCGATGGGAGTGAAGTCGGATACCGAAGGACCGCCGGAACTACTTGGCATGAATCTGGGCTGCCGTAGTGCGGTCATTTTCTCGCCGTGGGATCTGAGTTGCGGCTGGGACGAACACACGCACGAACACGGCAAGCGTCTCCTGCCCGGCGATGCGATACGGCTGGGTACGAATCTCGTGAGCTATATCGCCGCCCTGCGCCAGGTAGCTGAGGTGCAGTCTGTCACTCGTGAAATAAACGCTAAACCGGATCGCCCAAGGCAGCAATTCATCCTCGCTCAACTGCGCCATCAAGGCGATTGGAACCCCGATCCCAACAGCACGATTCAGTTGCTCCGTCACGTTGCCGGCGCTTCCTCGTTGGCGGTGGCCTTCGACCTGAAGTACGTCGATCCGAAGGAAACGAAGATCGCACCATTCCCGTTTCTCTATATGACCGGCTTCCGCGATCCGAAGTTGGCCGACGAGGAAGTATCGGCATTACGGCGGCACATGCAGGCGGGCGGTTTTCTGTTCATCAACAATTGCTCCGGCTTCCACGCCTTCGATCGTCATGTGCGCACACTGGTCAGCCGGTTGTTCCCCGATCAGAAGCTGGCGGCCGTCTCGAAGGATCATCCGCTGTTGCGCTCCTTTTACGCCGTCAAGGAAGGCAAGGACCGCCAGAGCGGTGAACCGCGCGCGATCGAGCTGGAAGGCATCACGATCAAAAATCGTCTGGTGTTGGTGTACTCGAAGAACGACATGATTACGCATCTCAAGCAGGTGAGCGATCCCTACGGCAATGGCTACGATACGGACACCTGCCGCAAATTGGCCGTCAACGTGGTGGCCTACGCGCTACAGAACTGAGTGATCTAACCACAGAGGCACAGAGACACAGAGAAGAATGAAGGTTTGATAATATCGCCTTTGAGATACAATTCGTATTTTTCTCTGTGCCTCTGTGGTTAGAGCATCTTCATTCTTAATCGGAGAGATTCCATGACTGCGGGGCTTGGCACGAAAAATCCACTCATGGCGGGTCCGACCGCGAGCGAGAATGACCTGGAGGCGATCGCGCGTCTCGGCGAGGCCCGCAAGAAACTCAAGGAGCAAATCGCTCGCGTCATCGTCGGGCAGGAGCATATCGTCGATGATCTGCTCACGGCCCTGTTCGCGCGCGGCCACTGTCTGATGATCGGCGTGCCGGGCCTGGCGAAAACCTTGATGGTACGCACGATTTCGCAGGCCATCGACCTGGGATTTAATCGCATCCAATTCACGCCGGACCTGATGCCGTCGGACATCACCGGCAGCGAGATCATCGAAGAGGACCGCGCCTCCGGCACACGGCAATTTCGCTTCGTCAAGGGACCGGTGTTCGCCAATATCCTGCTCGCCGACGAGATCAATCGCACGCCGCCCAAGACGCAGGCGGCACTTCTGCAAGCGATGCAAGAATTGCAGGTGACGGTCGGCGGTAAGACTTACGATCTGCCCCGCCCATTCTTCGTGCTTGCCACGCAAAATCCCATCGAGCAGGAAGGCACTTATCCGCTGCCCGAGGCGCAGCTCGACCGCTTCATGTTCGACATCCGCATCAGCTATCCCAAGCCGCACGAGGAACTGGAGATCGCCAAGTCCACGACGGCCGATGTGAACCTGGAAGTGAGCAAGGTTCTGACCGGGCCGGAGATCACCAATTTGCAGCAAATCGTCCGGCGTCTGCCGATCAGCGATCACGTCGGCATGTACGCTGTCAACCTGGCGCGTTCGTCGCGCCCGGAGGATGAAATCGCGCCCGGCTTCACGAAGGAATACATCAACTGGGGCGCAGGCACGCGCGCGGTGCAATATCTCGTGCTGGGAGCCAAGGCGCGCGCGGCGATCGCAGGTGAGTACAACGTAACCTGTGATCATGTGCGGGCGGTGGCACCGTTGGTGCTGCGGCATCGCATCATGACCAATTTCCACGCTGAGGCCGAGGGCATGACGCCGGACAAGATCGTCAAGGAGTTGCTCAAGCATGTGAGCGAACCGCGACCAGAGGATTACAAGTAATCCAATCGGAGTACGGGCGATGGTGCAGGCACGGCCAAATGGTAAAGGCAACGAGAGTTTCACGGAGCGACTGAAGGAAATCAGTCGTTTCTTCGCTGGTTGCAGCCAAGTTCACAAGGCCATGCGCCGGCTCGTTGCTCGTTTGAAGCGATTCGAGGTTCCTTATACGATCGTGGGAGGCATGGCTGTAAACGCTCATGGGCATCAGCAAACAACCGACGATGTGGATCTTCTTTTGACTGCGGAGAATTTCACGCGGATCGAGGGATTATTCTTAAGGACGAAATACAATCCAGCGCCCGACCGGAGGCAGCGATTTTTTGACCGAATCAACGGCGTTCTGCTGGACATCGTCATTACCGGAAAATCGGCCGGAGGTTGGAGAGGATCGCCGATTACCTATCCCGATCCTTCCGTGGTGTCCGAGACTATCGACAAGATTGCCTACGTGAATTTGAAGACACTTGTGGAACTGAAATTGGCATCGCGGCGCTATCGAGACCTTGGCGATGTGGGAGCGTTGATTGCCGTTCACGATCTTGACGAGTCTTTCATGAAACAACTGCATCCCGCACTGCACAATGATTATCGCTTCTGTCTTAACGAAAAACGACGAGAAGAAGAGTATGAAGCCCGCCAATAGCTGACCATCGGAACCCACCCCATGTCTCACACCACGACGTACAAATACCTCGATCCCGAGGCGCTGAGCCGTCTGAAAAACCTGTCGCTGGCCGCGCGTCAGGTCGTCGAAGGTTATTTCGCCGGCATGCACAAAAGCCCACACAAAGGCTTTTCCATCGAGTTCGCCGAACACCGCGAGTACACGCCCGGTGTCGATCCGCGCCATATCGACTGGCGCGTCCTCGGCCGTCGCGACAAACTCTACGTCAAGCAGTACGAAGAAGAGACCTGCCTGCGCTGCTATCTGCTTGTCGATAAGTCGGCGTCGATGGGGTACAAGTCCGAGGGTATGCCGCTCACGAAACTGGAATATGCCTCCTACATGGCGGCGAGCCTCGCGTACCTGATGGCCGCGCAGCACGATTCTGCCGGTTTGTTCACCTTCGATACTACCGTGCGGGATTGCATTCCCTCGCGGCAAGGGCACGGACATTTGCGCGTTTTAATGGAGAAATTGGAGCAGGCCCAACCCGGCGGCGAAACGACGCTGAGCGCGACGTTTCACGAACTCGCCGAGTCGATCAAACGGCGGGCGCTGATTGTCGTTTTGTCCGATCTGTTTGACGATCCGGCGGCGCTGCTGGGAGCGCTTCAGCATTTTCGCCACAAAAAGCATGAAGTGATTGTCTTCCAGGTGCTCGACCCGGCCGAGGTGACGTTTCCCTTTGACGACATCACACGCATCGAAGACATGGAAAATCATCGTGAAGTGACAAGCGATCCGCGTGCTTTTCGCAAAGCATATCTCGATGAATTGGCCAAGTTCCTCGATACCATCCGCAACGGCTGCCGGTCGGCCCTGATCGATTACACGGTGGCCCCGACGGATCAGCGTTTCGATCTTTTCCTTGGCACGTACCTGGCTCGCCGTCAGGCCATGAACTCGTGAACGGGAGCGTCCGCATGTTTGATTTCCTCGGCTCGTTCACGCTGCTCAGTCCGTGGTATCTCGTCGGCCTGGGTGCTGCCGCGATTCCACTCATCATCCACCTGAGCCGCTCGCGGCGAACCAAGAAGATACGCTTCTCGACGACGCGCTTCTTCACCGATCAATTCCTACGCTCGTACCGCATGAGCCGGCTGAAGGAACTGGCCTTGCTCGTCTGCCGCATGGCCCTGTTCGCGCTATTGGCCATGGCGCTGACGCAGCCGTTGTACCTGCCGAAAGGTTCGTCGCTCTTGGGCAAGGAGGGATCGCGCGCGGTCGTGCTGGTGATCGACAATTCGGCCAGCATGGGCTATCGGGAGAAGGGCGAGACGTTGTTCGAGCGTGCCCGTCAGGGAGCGCGCACGATTCTCGATGGACTTGGTTCCGGCGATAGTGCCTCAATTGTATTGGCGGGGAGTCGAGCCAGTGGGCCGGAAGTGCTGTTTCCCAAGCCGACCGCGCAGCTGAGTGATGTCCGGCAAGCGCTGGATCGGCTGGAAGTCGCGGCGCTCGGCACCAATTTGACGGCGGCTCTCGGAGCGGCGGAGAAGATCGCCCAGGATGCGCCGGCGGTTAACCGTGAGGTGTATGTCCTCAGCGATTTGCAGGTGAGCGGTTGGGGAGAAGCCGGTGCGGACAAACCCTCCGATCCTTCGCGGGTTTCTTTTGTCTTCGTTCGTGTTCGGCCGGTAGAGGCGATCACGAATCGGGCGGTGACGGCCGTGCAGTACGCTTCGGCTCGGCCGATGGTTGGCGTGCCGTTCGCTATTCGCCCGCTCATCAGCATTCGCGGCGAGGATCGCAAGGAGGTCGTCGCTCGTCTTTACGTGGATGGCGAGAAGGTCGGCGAACAGCGTGTCGAAAAGCAACCCAATGGCCGATGGGCCATGCCGCGTTTCTATCACACCTTCTCGACCGGCGGCTGGCATGGTGGATACGTCGAGGTCGAAGATCAGACGTTGCCGCTCGACAATCGCCGGGCCTTCGCGGTCGAAGTGCTTGATTCGGTAAAGATCCTCGCGGTGAACGGAGCGCCCTCGCGGGTTGCTCGTCTCGATGAATTGTTCTTTCTCCGGCTGGCGCTGACCGCCAGCCCCGAGGGACAGAAGAGTCCGCTTGAAGTCGATACCGTGGCGACGACGGGATTGACGGGTGCGGAACTGAGCAAGTATCCGCTGGTTATTCTGGCCAATGTCGAGTCGCTGCCGGCGGCCGCAGTCGAGAAATTGGAAGGGTATGTCGAAAACGGCGGCAGCCTGCTCGTATTCCTGGGCGATAAAATCAACGCCAACTTTTACAACGAGTCGCTCACCGGACCCAATCGCCGGCACGGTGGCCTCTTGCCCGGCCGGCTGGTTGCCATTGAAGGCGATGGGGCAGCGGGCAAAGACATCGCTTTCATCGGCGGCGCGGACTACGATCATCCTGCGTTGGCCGCTTTTCAGGATGCCCGCTTCGCCAATCTGGTCGGCCCTTCCGTGACGTTCAAGGCGTTATGGCGGACGACCGTTCCGCCGCAATCTCTGCTGATGAAAGCGAGCAACGGTGCGCCGCTGCTGTGCGAGAAGCGTTTCGGCAAGGGGCGCGTGATGCTATTCACTTCAACCGCCGACCGCGACTGGACCAATTTCCCCATTCGGCCAGTGTTCTTACCGTGGACGCATCGACTTATCGCCTATCTCGCTCAACAAACGCTCGGGCATCAACCGCCGTATCGAACCGGCGAGATCGTGACGCTGCCCCCTTCCGCGAATGGGGTAACCACCGCGTGGAGCGAGACGATTACACGGGTGAAGAAGCCGAATGGTGCCGTCGCCTCCGCCCGGTTTATCGGAAACGATACGCTGGCCTTCGCGTTTGAGGACACCAGTCAACCCGGCATCTACACGGTTCTACGTCCGGAGCAGAAAGCCCCGGCGGGACTGTTCGCCGTGAATCTCGATGGCTACGAATCCGATCTTACTTATCTCGATAACGTGGTTGAAGAAGAAATCACCGACCCGGCATTGACCACACCGGAAGCGCGTATGCTGGCGGCCCTGAAGAATCGTTGGGACCGTCCCGTAATCAGTTATGTGGACGCACCCGGCGAGATAACGGGGAGCCTGTCAACGGTTCGTCATGGCTACAAGCTGTGGGATTACCTTCTTTTCGTGGTGTTGCTCTTTGCGTTGTTTGAGCCGTGGCTGGCCAACCGCATCAGCGCTCGGCTCTACGGTCGGCCGCGCGCCGCGCCTACGGTTGGTCTGGCGGGAGTGGGGCCAAACGCCCGGACACACGCACAGCCTTCTCTCGAAGCGGAGACTTTGGAGGGCAGCCGGCGATGAATCGACTGCGGCAATTTTTGGAGGGACTGCACTTCGAGGGCGTCGCGCCGTCGTGGTGGTGGTTGTGGCCGATCCTGATTATCGCGGGGGCCGCTTTCCTTTTCTGGACCTACCACGGCATTTTTCAGCGCTCCGAACGCCGGCTGACGTGGGGGTTGCTGGCCCTGCGCGGATTGGGTCTGCTGCTGCTCGTGCTTATTCTGAGCAAGCCGACCTGGACGCGCGAAAGCGAGCAAATCGATCCCGGCCATGTGGCGATCATCGTCGATAACTCCCGGTCGATGTCGCTACCCGATAGCAGCGGCGCGACGCGCTACGACCGCGCTCGCGCTGCGGTGGAGCAACTCAAGAAGACGTTAGAGGCCGAACACAAGGGCGGGCGGCTCGCTGTCGATCTGTTCGACATCACCGGGACGCCACTGAAGGAGGGTATGCCGGCGCAACCGGCCATCGAACGCACCGACCTGGGGGAAGCCTTTCACAAGACCGCCCTGCAAATGCGGGCGCGGTCGATCGCCGGTCTTGTGCTGGTCAGCGACGGCATGGACAACACCGGCCGACCGAACTTCCGCGATTGGGAGGATACATCACTGCCCATCCACGGCCTTGGCTTCCGTGCCGGCGAGACGGGCGATATCGATTGGGCCGTGCGCAAGCCGCAGGCACCGGGCCGCGTCCTGGTCCACAACGAGATGCGCGTTGAAGTGCCGGTCAGCAAAACCGGCAAGGCGGGCACGGAAGCAACCGTATCCATCAAGCGCGGTCGGGAAGTATTGGCATCGCAAAAGATCAAATTGGCCGAAGGCGATGGCGAGCAACTGGTGCCGCTGACGTTCACGCCGGCGCAGCCGGGAAACTTCGTGTTCACGGCCGCTGTCGATGGCGCAACCGGCGAACGATTTCTCGGCAACAATGTTGCCCATTTTCCCTTGCAGGTCGATAAGGAGCCGATCAAAGTTCTCTATCTCGACGGCTTCCTGCGCTGGGAATACAAGTATCTCAAGGCGCGGCTGGAGGATGATCCCGACATAGGTTTGGTGTCCGTGGTGCGGCGTATCAGTCCGGAATTGCCCGAGGCGAAGAACAGCAAAGATCGGCTGACGGCGGATCGATTGAAACAGTTTGATGTGATTATTCTTGGCGACATGGAAGCGAGCTTCCTGAGTCGTCCGGAGTATGAGGAAATGGTGCGCTGGCTCGACGGCAAGAACCATTCGCTGCTGGTGCTGGGCGGCTACAAGTCGTTCGGCCCCGAAGGACTGCACAAGACGCCGCTGGCCGATGTGTTGCCTATCGTGTTCGCCAGTGCGCCGCCCTATCAGGATGAGGAGCCGTTCCAACTTCAGCTCACCGAGAAGGGACAGGGACATCCGATCTTCCTGTTATCGCGCGATCGAGTGAAGAACGCGGAGATCTGGAAGGATGCACCGCCGTTGCAAGGTTTGAATCTCGTGCAGCGGGCTAAGCCGGGAGCCGAGGCATTGGCCGTGCATCCGCGTTTGCGGAGTGATGGCAAGCCGGCTGTGGTTTTGGCTCTGCAACGGGCTGGCGGCGGTGGACAGGTTATGGTGCTGACCGTCGATACCACCTGGCAATGGGGCCGTTTCGCCCGTTTGCTGGGGCAAAACGATACGCTTTATGGGCGCTTCTGGAGCCAGACCATTCGTTTTCTGGCCGGCCGTGGACTGGACGATCAACGCCCGCTGCTGGCGGTAAGTACGGATAAAGCTAGTTATAAGATCGGCAAAATGGTTGAAGTCAGAGTTGCGCGTCAGCCGCGACCCGACAATGATCTTTCCGGCACGCAAATGAATGTCGAGATTAACACGCCGTCGGGCCAGACGGTGCCGGTGGAATTAAAGGTCGATTCGAGCGATCCGGATGTGGCCAAGGGCGACTTCACCCCGTCCACCGGCGGTCGTTTTGAGCTTGCCGCCACGCTCAACGCCGCCGGCAAGCCGCTGAGCAATCGGACGGCGGAGTTCCTCGTGCAGGGAACCGACCTGGAACTAAGCAACACCGGCACCAACTCGGCGAACCTCCGGGCGCTCGCGGAAGCAACGGGCGGCGTCTATCTCGACATCGACAAGGCGGACGAATTGGCCGGCAAGATTGCTCCCAAGGAACGCCGTACTGTCCGCGTGCTGCGCTCCGAGTATTGGAACAATCCGGCTCTGTTTACGGTCTTTCTGCTTGCCTTAACCGGCGAATGGTTCCTGCGACGGAGAAATCATCTCGTCTGATCCGAGAGCCGTTTGCCGCGTTCCAAAGGTAACCTCATCCGTTAACGACAGCAAGGATTGGAAAACGGTTACTATGAGAGTTAAAGGATGGTAAATAGGCCATGAGTCTACCGCCGTTCAATGAGGATGGCGATCTTCCACCCGGCTTGCATCAAGCCACGCTGGCGGACATTTCCGTACGCTTCGGGCAAGGTTCCGTTCAGCGATGCGCCGTGGCGGCGCGGCTTAGCCGCCTGCATCAACTGGCGGTTTCGACTGGACATTTGGCGAGGTTCGTTGTGTTCGGCTCGTTTGTGACCGCGAAGACTGATCCGAACGACGTTGACATCATTCTGCTGATGGAGGATTCCTTTGACTTGGCCGCCGTAACGGGCGAGGCCGCTTTGGTATTCCAACACATGGAAGCCGATGCTCATTTCGGAGCGAGCGTGTTCTGGACCAAGCGCTCTGGCGCGCTCGGTGGAGAGCAGGCCATGTTAGAATACTGGCAGGCACGTCGCGAAGGCGGCCAACGGGGCATTGTCGAAATTGTAGGAGAAAGATCATGATCGCGAACGACAGCGAGTTGCAAACGACGCTGGAGCGCATCGCATGGTTTCAACAACAAGTCGGGCAACTCCGTAGAACCGAGACCAACCCTGTGAACTACCGCGCGGCGGTCTCCGGCTTCCTCGCGGAAATTGACCGCATGCAGCTTGAGGTGCGGGAGTACTTCAGTTTCCTTCCAACCGAGACGGCGGGGGCGGCCTAACAAATCGCTCCAGATGACCGGCCATGTCGCTAATGGTTTCGCGCGGCATTTGGCGAAGAAATCATCTCGTGTGAACCGAGAGCCGCTTGCGGCTTAGCAATCGTTCGCTAGGCCGCCAGCGATTCGTGCTGAGAGGACTGCCATGAGTACGATGGAAGCCTATCCCCGTCTGATGGACGCGCTCAACGAGGTGCGTGGACAGTGGCGTCGGCACAAACTCCTCGAAGGCGGCTTGCTCGCTCTCGGGGGCATCAGCGCCGTCGTGGTGGTCCTCGTGGCCATCGATAATCTGTTTCAGCCGAACACAACGGGACGATTGTTGCTCGCTGCCATCCTCTGGGGGGGGCTGGCGGTGAGCCTGTTCAGTCTCGTGATCCGTCGCTTCCTGGAGGATCAGCGCGACGATTACTTTGCCGCTCTCGTCGAGCGCAAGCATCCTGAATTGCACAATCGGCTCATCAACGCGCTACAGCTAGGCCGCGATCATCAGGCCGGCTTCTCGCCGGTGCTTATCGAGGCCATCATCCACGACGCCGACCGCGCCGCGCTCGACATGGAAATGAGCGATAGTATTGATGCGCGACCGGCGAAGCGAGCGGCGCTGTGGGCGCTGGCTGCCCTCGTGATCGTCGGTGGCTACGCGACGGCCTTCACGCCGCGCTTCACGAACGGACTGGCTCGCCTGCTGTTGCCCATCAAGGACATCGCTCCCTACACGCAAACGCAAATCCCGGCGGATGCCGTGCAACCGGGGAATACGAAGATTGCCGAGGGCAAGACGCTTGTCATTAGCGCCCGCGTCAACGGCGTTGTCCCCGCGAGCAGCCAGCTTCATCGCAAGACCGGCAAGGGGACATGGCAGACCAACAGCATGTACGCGGACTCGATGAAAGAAGACACTTTTCGCTTTGAGATCAAGCAGGCGGCGGAGTCGTTCGATTACTTCATCACGGCCGGCGATGGTCAATCACCGACCTTTCGCATTGAGGTCGTCAAGCCGCCGCAAATCGAGAAAATCGCCGTCACCTACACGCTGCCGCCCTACACGGCCCAGCCAACGCGAACCGTCGCTGACTCCGATGGTGACATTACCGGGCCTGCGGGAACGGCCGTTACTCTGGAACTGAAGACCAGCAAACCGCTGCAAAAAGCGACTCTCACCACGAAGGAAGGCGAGGTAATCGATTTCACCAAACACGGCGACGATCAAACGTGGAATGGCTCTTTCGTCCTGTGGACGCGCGAGGCCAACCTGAATGCGGGCATCAACGGCCGGCAATTGCAGGCTCCGACGACGTATCAACTCCGCTTACTGGATACGGATGGTTACGAGAATGCCGATCCGCTATGGCGCTCAATCGCCCTGACGCGCGATCAGGCTCCCGTGGTGAGTGTTCTCGCGCCGAGCGATAAACTCAGCGTCAAGGCCGGTGCCGTCGTGGACCTGACCATTGAGGCCCGCGACGATTACGGGCTTGGCGCGGTGCGTCTCGTCTGTCGCGTCAATGAGGCCGAGGATGTACGCGAGTTGGTTAAGTTTCCACACGATAAAAAGCCGGAATTGAAGACGAGCGATGCGTACCAATGGAATCTGGCCACGGGTGGATTCAAGGCCGGCGATCGCGTCGAATACTGGGCCGAAGCCAGCGACCGCAACAATGTCACCGGACCCGGCAAGGCCGAATCGCGTCATTTCGTGCTGGAACTGGTCAACCCGGCCGACACCTTCGTCAAGATGGACCTCAACGTCGTGGATTATGTGCTGGCTCTCAAGGCACTGCTGAAGCTGCAACAAGAGAACCGCGTCGATACCGCTGAGGCGAAACCGTTCGACGCCCTGGTCAAGCGTCAAACCCTTATCCGCGCGAAGACGCGCGAATTGGCGCGCGCGATGGAGAAGGACGGTTTGCCGCTACATACGATGGTGGACGCGCTCGACAAGCTAGTGGCCGGACACATGGCCGAGGCGCTGAAACTACTCGAATCCGGCCGCGATAGCACACGCGACGTTCTCGGCAATGAGTTCCGCCAGCGCTCTCTGCCGGTGCAGGATAAGATCATCGCCGAACTGAAGGCCATGCTCGAACGGCTCCAGCGCAATGAAGAGACAAAAAAGATCCTCAAAAAGATCGAGAAGAAGGACAAGCAGACGCATAAAGCGATAACCACTGTTCTCGGCAAAATGATTACCGATCTCGATTCCCTTATCAAGGATCAGACTCAGCTGGCCGGCAAGTTTGAGCGTCTGCCCAAGAAAACGGATGCGATCAAGGATGAGTTGCTCAAGGATCTCAACAAGCTCGAAGACATCGCCAAACGGGGTAAGGATAAATGGGCCAAGGGCGGTGTCAATGAGTTGACCAAGTTAGGCGATGGCTTCGTCGATGACTTCAAACTGCGCAAGGATGTCAACAAAATCTTCGAGGAAATCGAAAAGGCGGCCAATCGATCGAAGGCCGCGAAGCTCGAAGTATCGCTCGAAGATCTCGGTGCGGGGCTGGGGACGAAGATGAAGGAAGATTTGGAAATGTGGATGCCGGACGCGCCGGACGCCGTCAAGTGGGTGCTGGAGGAACCGCTGAACAAGAAGCCGATGAAGGTGCCGGAGATGCCATTGCCCAAGGCGCTCGAAGATCTCGTCGGCGATTTATTGCAGAAGGCCGATGAGTTCGACGAGGACGCCGACGATGTGACTTCCGGTTGGGCCGACAATCTGGATCAAGCCGGTTGGGGCGTGGCCGATGGACCCATCAGCACGATGTCGGCCAAGGGCAAGACCGGCAACGATATGCCGAACAATATGGAACTGAATGGCCGATCCGGTGACGGGCGGCGCGGCAAGTCGGCAGGGCAAATGGTGGGCGATACCGCCAAGGCACTGCCGGGCCGCAAGACGCCGGCGCGTGTCGGCAATGAAAAATACGAACCGGGCCAGCTCAAGCAGGAAGGCCAGGAAGATCCCAAGGGCGCGACCGGCGGCGGCAAGAAGGCCGGTTCCGGCCGGCGCGGACTGCAAGGCGGCACGCCTCCCGATCAGGTGCGCAACATCGGCCGCTTGAGTGCCAAGCAAGCCGGACTGCGTGAGAAGGCCGAGCAAGTGGCCAAGAAACTCGACGCGATGGGCGTATCGACGACGCGCCTCACGGAGAGCATTGCCCTGATGAAGTCGGTCGAGAAGGACATGGCCGATCATCGCTATGAGGACGCCGCGCGCAAACGGCGCGATGCCATGCGCACACTACGCTCGGCCTTCAGCGGCATGGATCAATCGACGGCGGCACGCATCCATCAGGCGCGCGATCTGCCCCCGCAAATGCGGAACGAACTGCTGCAATCGGCCGATCAAGGTTATCCGCCCGGCTATGAGGGGTTGCTCAAGAGCTATTACAAGGCGCTGTCCACGGCCGAGAAATGAGCGCCCTGTCTGCCTGGCCTTGTCCGGGTTAGGATGCGCGGCTCTAACGCCGCTGCTTGGCGCTAGACAATCGGTATAATAGCGCGTAGGATCAAAGCCATACGTTGTCCGGAGCGGTTTCGGTCCTTCCGAATTAGAGCGCACCACCGCATCCAAACATTAGAAACACGACGTGTTCTAAACAGTAGTTCGGCGAAGCGAGCCATGACCTACAAGGTTCTCTACCACCAAGGGGAAGCGGTCAGCCTGAAGACCAAGGCGAGAGTCGGTCGGCTCTCGCTTGAGGGTGACCGCTTGCTGATCCACGGTGAGCCGGGAGTCTCGGTCCCGCTCGAAGCGCTGCAATCGGTCGAACTTTACCGTTTGCATGGCACGGGGCGGATGCTGAAGATCCGACATGAAGGAGGGACGCTCTTCGTCTCCGTCATTCGTTTCAGCCTGTTCGGCCTATTCGCCGTGGTCAACTTCTTCGCGACGGGGCGGCTACATGAGGAACTCGAAGCGGCCATGGGATAGTGCCGAGCGCCGAACGAGTCGCTGATCCGATTCGTCGCATCGGAATGATCTGTAACGCTCGGTGGCACGGAAGCGCCAAGACGTTACCTGCTGTTCCGTCAGCAGTCTGCTACCCCAGCGTGACCGATTGGTAATGGCCGGGTGCAAAGCCCGGGGGACAACAGTAACCTCGGAGAACAATCTCCGGTCGTCAACGTGCGAGCCGGCACGAGAGCTTGAGCGTTCGACGTTGTCGAGAGACGAATGCGAAGGGCAGGTCACCAGAAGTGGATAGCGGTTGTGGTCTCCGCTTGGCGAACATGCCAATCGTGCATCGACAACATAATTGCTCTATCATTGGAAAGCCCCCTAGGAGCTAACAAGTGGCACGTGATCTCGCGGAAGCACTCAGCATTCAGCAGCACTTGGTCGAACTCGCTGAAGCGATACGAACCAATGGTTTTGACCGTTCTTACCTTACGCCGGATGGGCAGGGATACACTCTTGCGGTTCAGGGGGAAGGCGCCAGGGCCATGTATGATTTCATGAAAGCAGTGGGGCAATACCTCATGAAGGTGCAACAGGGGCTCGGCGACAAGGAGGCAGCAAAGACAGAACTGCTCAAGGCATTTGACGCGTGGTTGTCGAAGCAAAAGATAGGAAATTGATCGGGTTGAGGGCAAGATGGCTCAACTCTTTGAGGAAGAGAAGCAATACCTGGATAACGCTTCGCGCACGAACTTCGTGTTTATGGCCTATCCGTTTTCGCCGCCGATTTCGCAGGATGACTACAACGCGGTGGTGAAGGAACTCCAGAACGAATACCCTTTGCGGCTCTGGTATTTTCTGGATGAGGTTACGACACAGGAGTTACTGACAGCTGCGCTCGAAACTAAACTTTTCGTCCTCCCAAGGACAGCCCGGCGGCGGCGAAGAACGATTGAATCAGTCGCGGTTTCTGCCTCAAGCGGCCCACAGCGAGGTCAAATTCCAGAT
>DATNCY010000265.1:0-3854 GCA_035553375.1 Gemmataceae bacterium | reverse complement strand
CGCGACACCTCGAACACGCCTTCCGCCGAAGAGCAGGTCGAAAGCAGCAAGTTCAACATGGGCGTACCCACCAAGGATCTCTCCGCCAAGGTGCCGCGCGACCTGCCGGCCGGTTATGGCAAGGATCGCATCGTCGTCATGGTGCGCGATCCGTACTGGCTGCATGCTTACTGGGAGTTAACTCGTCACGCGATTCAGCGCGCCGAGGCCGCTCTTGGACAGGAATGGCACACGGCCAAGCCAATCTTGCGGCTTCTCGATGTCAGCAGTCACGATACGTCCAGCGCGGCCGAATCGATCCTGCGCGACATCGACATCCACGGCGGTTGCAATAACTGGTATCTCGAAGTCGGCAATCCGCCGCGCTCGTTCCGCGTGGACATCGGCTATCTTGCCCGCAGCGGCAAGTTTTATGTCCTCGCCCGCTCCAACGTCGTCACCACGCCGCGCGCCGGCGTCAGCGACGTGATCGACGAAAACTGGGCCGATCTCGATGCCAAAAAAGCCGACCGCATTTACGCCATGTCCGGCGGCTTCGATCCGACCGCCAGTAGTCTCGAACTGAAACAACTCTTCGAGGAACGCCTGCGCCGGCCGCTCGGCTCTCCCGCCGTCAGCAGTTTCGGCTCCGGCGGCATGATGCTCGGCGGCAAAACGCGCAAGTTCTGGTTCAAGCTCGATGCCGAACTGATCGTCTATGGCGCGACCGAACCGAACGCTCGCGTTACGCTGCAAGGCGAACCCGTCAAACTTCGCTCCGATGGCACGTTTACCATGCGTTTCAGTCTGCCCGACAGCCGGCAAATCATCCCCGCCGTCGCCGTCTCGCCCGACGGCATTGAGGAACGCACCATCGTCCTCGCCGTGGAACGCAACACCAAACAGCTTGAGCCGATGATCCACGACGGCAACGAGTAGCTTCGTCCGCAGTCCGTAGTCCGCAGTCCGCAGCAAACAAACATCCACTGTCTTTGCTGCGGACTGCGGACTACGGACTACGGACTATTTGATATGAATCGTCGCGATTTCCTCCAACCCCGGCAACTCGCACAAGCGGGCCAGATGTTCGCCGCGCTCGATGAGCCGGCTGAGACCCTGGCCCCTCCCTCTTCGCAAGATAGTGTCCTCATTCACCTCCGTCGCCGCGCGATGGCTACCAACTTCGAGATTGTTCTGCCCTTCGGGATGCCGAACGCCGTGGCGATGGGCGAAGACGCCTTCGATTTGCTCGATACCTTGGAACAACAACTGACCGTCTACCGCGACACGAGCGAGGTTAGCCGAGTGAATCAGCGCGCGTTCGCAGGGCCGGTGCGCGTGGAACATCGCTTGTTCGGGCTGCTGGAGCTGGCGGCACGCATCCATCAGGAAACCGACGGCGCGTATGACATCACGGCGGGGGCGCTGATCAAGGCGTGGGGGTTCTTTCGTGGCCCGCGCCGCGTGCCTACCGAAACGGAACTCGCGGCGGCGCGGGAGCGCGTGGGGATGCAGTGGTTGACGTTGGAGACAGAGCGGCGGACGGTGCGCTATCAGCGGCCGGGATTGGAGATCAATCTCGGCAGCATCGGCAAGGGATATGCGCTCGATCGGCTGGCGCGTTTCGCGCGCGACGAGTGGGGAGTTTCGCGGATGTTGTTGCATGGAGGCACCAGCAGCGTGTACGCTAGGGGATGTCCTCCCGATAGCGAACGCGGCTGGCAAGTGGGCATTCTCCACCCGTGGGATCGACAACGGCGGCTGGCGCGTGTTTGGTTGCGTGATCGAGCGCTGGGAAACTCAGCGGCCACGCACCAGCATCTGGAATACAACGGACAAAAGCTGGGCCACATACTCGATCCGCGAACGGGCTGGCCGGCGTCCGGCATCGCCAGCGCTTCCGTTCTCGCCCCCACTGCTGCGGAGGCCGACGCGCTTTCGACGGCGTTCTACGTCGGCGGCGTCGATCTCGCTCGCCGCTACTGCACGGCCCATCCCGGTATTGGAGCGATCCTGTTGCCGGAAGGAGAGGGAGCCGAGCCGGTCCTTGTCGGACTTGCGCCGCACGAGTTCACCCTGGATTAAGATTCGCATCATGAATAAATGCACCGCGTTTTTCCTGATTTTCCTCCGGCTGGCCATTGGCTGGCACTTCCTGGCCGAAGGCTATCACAAGCTGGAAGGCTACTGGCGCGGCCCGACGGAAACCGTTGTCGGCAAGGCCAAGCCGTTCAGCAGCGCCGGCTATTTCCGGGAAGGCACTGGCCCCGTGGCCAAGCTCATTCGCCAGCAAGTCGGCGATCCCGATAGCGAAGCGCTGGGGCGATTGGAAGCCCTGCCCAAATCCGGCGATTCGGCCAGCGTTCCGCCGCACATGCGCACGCCACCGTTGCTCGCCCGCGAATGGAGCGATTACGTCAAGCGCTTCGGCGATTATTACGGGCTGGACGACAAACAGCGTCAGGAGGCCGAGGGCAAGTTGCAACAAACCGAGGATGCGGTGGTGCTGTGGCTGACCAAGGAAGACGTGGATGAGAAGACCAAGGCCATCAAGAAGACCTTCCAATCCAACACCGTTGAAGTGAAGTTGCCGATGCCGCAGCGCATCGCGGAATACAAGGCGAAATTAACCGACTTGCGCGATACGATGAACAATCGCCTGTATTTGATGGGCCACGACGTGGAAGGCCGGCGTTTGCTGGAAACTAAGGCGGACACGGCTCGCCTGCGCTCGGCGTTGTTGGCGGATCTCGACGATTACACCAAGGAACTGCAAAAGAGTTTGGAGACGCTGCCGACGGAGGAGCAGAAAGAACAGGCCGCGAAGAAAGACACGATCCTGGAGCCGGTTCCTCAGCCGTCACCAGCCCCCAGTGCATTACAAAAGTGGATCGATCTTTCGACGATGTACGGCCTGGCGATCCTCGGTGCGTGCCTGGTTTTGGGCTTGTTCACGCGGACGGCGTGCGTGTTGTCGGCCGGCTTCCTACTGATGACGTACCTGTGCGTACCGCCGTGGCCGTGGTTGCCGGTGGCACCCAACAACGAAGGCTATTATGCCTTCGTCAACAAGAATGTGATTGAGATGCTGGCCCTTCTGGTGTTGGCGACGACGGCTAGCGGGCGATGGTTCGGGCTGGATGCGCTGATTCATGCGATCTTGTTCGGCTGGCGTCGTCCGGCGGCGTAAGGTTACGTTCTTCGCCGCTTGCGACTTAGGGCTAAGCCGCAAGCAGCGAAATCCAGATAATTTTCACCCTGACAGGGAGATAATTCAAGATGGCGCTCGATATGACCCCCGAACAGCGCGAAATTGGCAAGGCGAATTTCACGCACACAACGGACGGACTGACGCGGCGCGGTTTCATGAAGAGCCTGGCCGTGGCCGGTGCGAGCGTGGCCGTCGTCTCGCCGGCCGCGTACTTCGGCTACAAGAAAATGCAGGGCGATCCTGTCAAGGCCGCCCTCATCGGTGGCGGCGATGAGGGCGGCGTTCTCGTCGGCGAACACAATCCCGAATACCTGCAATTCGTCGCCGTTTGCGACATTCGCCCGTCGAACATGACGCGCATTTTCGACGGCGATCCCAAGGTGGCGCTGCGCAAAGGCTTCAAAAAGGTATACGGCAAAGACGCCGACAAAATCAAGAAGTTCGACACCTACGAAGGACTCATGGAGGAATTGGAAAAGAACAAGGACATTGAGGCCGTGGTCATCGCGCTGCCGCTCATCATGCACGAAAAGGCTGCCATTGACGTGATGAAGATCGGCAAGAAACGCGGGAAGCCGATCCATGTGCTGTGCGAAAAGCTCATGGCCTGGAATGTGATGCAGTGCAAGAAGATGATCCGCACGGCCAAGGAATGCAATAGCCT
>DATNCY010000264.1:0-69139 GCA_035553375.1 Gemmataceae bacterium | reverse complement strand
GGACATGGAGGAGTTGCATCTGGAATTTGACCTCGCTGTGGGCCGCTTGAGGCAGAAACCGCGACTGATTCAATCGTTCTTCGCCGCCGCCGGGCTGTCCTTGGGAGGACGAAAAGTTTAGTTTCGAGCGCAGCTGTCAGTACACGGCCGCACCGGGCAAAATGGACGCGCTCAATGCGCGCTTCCGCGATCATACGAATAAGCTGTTCGAGAAGCACGGCATGACGATCATCGGGTTCTGGATGCCGACGAAACAGAAAGAGGGCGCGGAAAAGTTGATTTACATTCTTGCTTATCCGAGCAAGGACGCCGCCGACAAGAGTTGGAAGGCGTTCCGCGAAGATCCGGTATGGCAGAAAGCCAGGGCGGAGTCCGAGAAGGATGGCAAACTGCTCGCCAAGCCGCCGGAGTCGGTGTACATGAAACCCACCGATTATTCGCCGCTGAAGTGAGTTTTCTGTAGCCACCCTCGCGGATTGGTATGGAGTTGTCTCGCCCTTACCCTCCTCGATCGGGCCGGACGCACAGGGCGAGGATACCACCCAGACAAAGCGTGCCTGCGGTGGCCAGCAGGCCGGGCGTGAAGCTGCCGGTGTAATCGTGCGGTTGACCGATGAGATTGGGGCCAACGAAGCCGCCGATGTTGCCCACCGAGTTAAGAGGCACTACCTTTTGACGACTAGCCCGGAGCGCCAGCGACGGGTTCGCCCCGTCGCTGGCGCTCCGGGCTAGTAGGTCATTCTGTTAGTGCCTTTTTTCGCTGATGTGGCCTCCATTCTCCTTGAGTTCCTGAACGCGCTCGGCGTTGAGTTGAATGAATTCGGTCCACGGCCCCGGCACATTGGTCTCGTGAAAGATCGCGTCCACCGGGCACTCGGGAACGCAGGCCTCGCAGTCGATACATTCGGTTGGGTCGATGTACAACATCTTGTCATCTTGATAAAAGCACTCCATTGGACAGACGACAACGCAGTCGGTGTACTTGCACTCGCGGCACGGTTCGCAAACAACATAGGTCATGGCTTCTCCTGGTCGGGTTAGGCAACAGATCGCCCCACTTTTGCGATTCGCATGCCGATAGGCGAAATTGTTCGCGCTATTATCCGAAGTCACATGAATAGATGGCATTACGACGAATAAATAAACGCCTTGAAAAGTGGATAAAACCGACCAAATGAGGTCGCGCCAACCAATAGAAGTCACTCTCGTCACGGTGAGGGTGTCGAGGGTGGATGTCGAAAGATATGATGTTTGCGCATTTTTCCGTAGAGCGTAGTCGGTCGCAATCCGAGAACAGCCGCAGCCCCGCCTGATCCGTAAATCTTACCGTTGCAGCGCTCCAGGGCGTCGAGGATGGCGCGTCGCTCCAGTTCGGCCAGGCTCGCCGAAGTCTCTTGGAGCGGTGGCGACGAGCCATCCGACTTCAGCCAGTTCGGATCGACCTGCAAGGTGTTCCCGACGGTGACGATCATGGCGCGCTCGATGATGTTTTCCAGTTCGCGCACATTCCCCGGCCAGGCGTACTCCGTCAGCAGCGCCAGCGTACTCGGGCTGACCTCGGCAACCGTCTTGCCCATGCGCCGGCTGAAGGAATGCAAGAAGTGCCGGACCAAATCGGGAATGTCTTCCCGGCGTTCGCGCAGCGGCGGAACATGGATCGGGAACACATTGAGGCGAAAGAAGAGGTCGGCTCGAAAGCGGCCCTCACGCATCGCATCCGTCAGGTCGCGGTGCGTGGCCGCGATGACCCGCGCATCCACGGCGAGCGATTCACTTCCGCCGACGCGCTCGATGGCACGCTCCTGCAAGACACGCAAGAGCATCACTTGAATCTCCGCCGGCAACTCGCCGATCTCGTCCAAGAAAATGGTGCCTTGATGAGCCAACTCGAAGCGTCCAGGCCGCCGGCGCAGCGCGCCGGTGAAGGCTCCCGGTTCATGGCCGAACAACTCACTGGCGATCACCCCCGGAGCGAGGGCCGCGCAGTTGACGGCCACCAGCAGATGATCGCGGCGCGGGCTGAGTTGGTGGATGGCGCGAGCAACCAATTCCTTGCCGGTGCCGGTCTCGCCAAGAATCAGAACGGTGCTGTCGGTACGGGCGACTTGTTGGACCGCGAGCCGAACCGCCTTCATCGCCCGGCTCTCGCCGGTCAACAGGCGCATATCGCGATCGGCTTTGGATTCATCGCGCAGAAAGGCGGTTTCGCTGCGGAATCGTTCCAACTCCGCCAGCCGTGCTTCCAACTCGGCGATGCGCGCGTCACGCTCGCGACATCCTTCGCAGGAGGGAATTGCCATCTCGACATGCTAGCAATTACGCCTCCCGACGGACCACCAGCCCGCAGCGCCAGCGAAGCAAAGCGTTTCCCTGCTGGCGCTGCGGGCTGGCAATTCATTTAGCGCGACAAAGCAAAACATTTTCTTGACGGGGAATGGGCGCGGATCAATGATAGACGGCTGAGAACTGGAGAATTATGTGTTCGGCAACAACGCCGAATAATCCACCACAGCCGTCTTTCATCGTTGGAGGAATGGCCATGACTCGATGGTTTCTGCTGCGGAGCGTGTTGGTTGTTGTCGGTTTGTTCGGCGCCGCCTGGACCGAAGCCGGCGATACCAAAGCGGGCAAAGAGAAGCCGCCGAAAACCGGAGGAACGGTGTCCGGTATCGTGATCGACAAACGCGATATGTCGATCAAGGTGAAAGTTGATGGCCAGGAAGAACCCATTACCTATGTCGTCGATGCTTCCGACAAAAACACGCGCAAGGCGCTCGCCGGCATTTTCACTGTGGCTCGCGTCCGCCTGGCCTACAAGACCAATGGCGATACCCGGCAACTCGTCGGCATCCAGAGAATTGGCAGGAAGGGAACCGGCACGATAACGGCCGTCATTTTGGCGACGCATGAGTCATGGGTCGAGGTGAAGACGAGGAACGGTTCGCCCGAAGGCTTCTCCGCCACCTTTCCGGCCGAACGCTGGAAGGCCACCGTGGAAAAGATCAAGGAACTGCATAAAGGCGACAACGTCGCCATTCGCTATTACACCGACTTTGAACGCTCCCGTATCCTGAGCATTCAAAAGATCGGGAAATAATCCGGAGCGAAACGGGGATTACGTTGCAATTAGATTGCCCGCTGCGTCAGCACCTCGCTGATGTCCCATAGTCGGCGAGCGGCATCCTCGTTGCGCGAGGCCGGCGAAGATTCGACCATCTTCTCGTTCTGAAAATACTTGCCCGTCACGCCCTCGACTTCCGGCGACGAGGCCAGGTAAATCAGCGTCCGCGCTCCTTGTTCGGGACTGATGCCGAAGCACCAGATGAGGCCGCGTAGCACTCGCCCTACCCAACTGCTGCCGACGGCGAAGCGCGTCGCCACCAAACCCGGATGGAGCGCGTTCACCGTCACGCCGGTTCCTTGCAGTCGCCGAGCCAGTTCGTAAGTGAACAGCAGATTCGCCAACTTCGACGCCGAATACACGCCCATCCCCCGATAACGTCGCCGATACTGCAAGTCGTCGAAGTTCAATTTGGCGCGCCGATGCGCGGCCGACGACACGTTGATGATGCGCGCGGGCGCGCTGGCCTTCAGCACATCCAGCAGCAGATTCGTCAGCAGGAAGTATCCCAGGTGATTGAGAGCGAACGTCATCTCGATGCCGTCCACGCTCTCACGCCGCGGATGGAACAGCGCGCCGGCGTTATTCAGCAGGACATGCAGACGATCATGGCGTTCTCTAAATTGCTGGACCAAGCGATGGATGTCGCGCTGCGAAGACAGGTCGGCCAACATTCCTTCGACGCGCGGATTGCCGGTTTCCAGGCGGATGCGCTCGACCACGGCGGCGGTTTTGTCAGCATTGCGGCCGACGGCGACCACGGTGGCACCCAGGCGAGCCAGCTCGCGGGTCGCCACCAGGCCGATGCCGTCGGTGGCTCCGGTAATTAGGACGGTCTTACCTTGCATCCGCACGCCGGCTTACTCCTTGGTCGCGTCGCCTTCGCCGGGAGGAGAACGCATCTCCTCGGTCAACACGTCGAGAATGCGCTGAGTCGTTTGCGCCGCGGGGACGCCTTCTTGTTGCTGCAAAGCGTTGGCGACGTGGCGAACCACATCCGCCAGAACTTCACCCCACGCGCCCACATCGGGAAACACGTCGGCTTGAAGCGAGCATTGCAGCGTCTCGCGCACGATCCACGCCCGCAACAATTCCACGGACTGCGGATCGCTCGCGGCATCGGGTGGAGTCGGTAATTCATTCATGGTGAACCTCCACGCTTCGAGATGATAACGGAATGCAGTAGGTCCGGCGAGCCGAGCCGGACTTTGACTCCACAAGTGCCGCTCGGCTCGCGGCACCTACCCAATGCCTGCCGCTCGGCTCGCGGCACCTACGTATTCTGTTCGCCTCCTCATGGTAGCCGTCATCGCTACCAAAACGAAGTCCTCTCGCCGTGACCCTGTCATTCTCCGCCAATTCGTGCCAGTTCGCGCCATCTGTTCGATGCTTCTTTTTTTCTCTTGTAACATGGACAGTTGTACAGTATTCTCGAAAAGGTTCGTGCATGTCGTTCCCTGCCCGGCATGCGCGAATGGGACTTCTTTTTCGGGTCGCTCATGCTTTCAATGCCTCTGCTGACACCGGCTTTACTGACCGTCCGCGACGTGGCGCAACGGTTATCGATCAGCGAGCGCAGCGTCTGGCGCTGGACGGCGCTGGGACTGTTGCCGGCTCCGGTGCATCCGCATGCGCGCAGCACACGCTGGCGCGCCGCCGACATCGAGCGCTATCTGGAGGAGTTGTCCGCCCCTTCGTGCCAGGGAGAGAGCGAATGAACAAGCATTATCGCGTGGTGCCACCGCTGAGCGGCATCGAACCGGCTAGCGCCTTTTTAGATCGCGTTTATACGGAAGTGCCAGCCGACAAACCCGACCATCCGACCTGTTACGAAGGCGAATGGGTGTGTTCCCATTCGCCCTGTCCGGTGCGTGCCGTCCGCGTGCGCGTCAAGGCGCACTTCCACAAACATCTGCCGCGTCTGCGCTGCCCGCTCTGTTTTCGCACATTGGATTTCCGCCACTGGCTGAGCCTCATCGCGCTGCAAGAAGTGCCGTCCGAGTCGCCGCAGCCTATCGCGCTGCCGCCCTGCACCAAACGCGGCGGCGTCCGCCGGCGGAAACGCAAACCGTCGCCGGGAACGGACGCCGCCGCTTCCTCGTGATGGCGGTCAATGCAGCACGTTGACCTTGGGCAAGGTCTTGCGAAGGTCGGCGATGCCGGCCTCGCTGACCTTGGTGTTGCCGAGGTCCAACTGCCGTAAATGCGTCAACCCTTTGAGATGAACCAATCCCTTGTCGGTGATCTTCGTCCCAGTGAGGTAAAGCTGTTGCAGCTTGCCGAGATCCTTCACGGCTGCCAGCCCCGCGTCAGTGATCGGCGTATTCGCCAGTCCCAGCGATTGCAAACGCGACAGTTCCTTCAGGTGCGTCAGTCCCACGCCTTTCACATCCGTGCTGCTCAAGGACAGCGTGCGCAATTCCTTCAACCCGGCCAGATGCGTCAGGGCCGCGTCCGTGATCCGTGTCTGCGGCAGGCTCAATATTTGAATATTTTTCATGTCCTTCAAGTAGATAATACCCGCATCGGTGATCGCGGTGTGGTACAGAGATAGCGAGCGTAACTCGTGGAGTCCACGCAAATGCGCCAGTCCCTTATCGCTGATTCCGGTATCGCTGAGATCGAGATGTTGCAGTTTCGGCAGCTTTTTGAGGGCGACGAGGCCCGCGTCGCGGATGGCATCGCCGCGCAAACCCAACGTGTGCAGCCGGGGCAAATCTTCGAGATGGGCAAGTCCCTTATCGGTAATCGACGTGCCGGACAACTCCAATGTTTCCAGCGCCGTGAATCCCTTGAGCGGAGTCAACTCCGCATCGGCGATGGCCGTCTGTCCGAGGTTCAGCCGTTGCAGTTTCTTGAAGACGCCCAAGCGGGCGAGTGTGCCTTCGGGCAACTTGCAGCCGACGAGATCGACGCCGATCACCGGTTTTTCCGGTTTATCGCGATCTATTTCGACTCGCCCTTCGATTTTTTCGACATAAGCGATCGCTTTTTGTTCGGTCGCATCGCGTTCCCGCGCCGGGGCCGGCAGTCCCGGAAACAGACTGAGGACTACCAGCCCCGTTGTGCAGAGAGGTCGAAACATGGATCGCTCCCGTTCACGCCAGCAGATCCTTGATAACCTTCGCCGGTTCCACGCCGGTCAATTTCTGATCCAGTCCCTGATAGCGATAGGTGAAGCGCTGATGATCGAAGCCCAGTAATTTCAACACGGTAGCATGGAAATCGCGGATATGGACCGGATCCTTGACGATGTTGTACGAGAAATCATCGGTCTCGCCGTGAATGGCACCCGGACGCGAACCGCCACCGGCCATCCACATCGTGAAGCAGCGCGGGTGATGATCGCGGCCATAGTTTTGCTTCGTCAATCCGCCCTGCGAATAAATCGTTCGGCCAAACTCGCCGCCCCAGATGACCAGTGTCGAATCGTACAATCCCTTTCTTTTCAGATCTTGAATGAGGCCGTAACACGCCTGATCCACGTCACGGCACTGATCGGGCAGCCGGCCGGCGACGTTGCCGTGCGTGTCCCAGTTGTTGTGATAAATCTGCACGAAACGCACGCCGCGCTCGACCATGCGGCGGGCCAGCAGCGCGGTATTGGCGAACGTGCCCGGCTTCTTCGACGCATCGCCGTACAGCTTGAACGTCGATTCCGGTTCTTTCGCCAGGTCGGTCAGATCGGGGACGCTGGCCTGCATACGGAAGGCCATTTCGTATTGCTGAATGCGCGTGTGCGTCTCCGGATCGCCGATGGCGCGATAGTTCATTTCGTTGAGCGCCTTCAAACCATCGAGCGTTTTGCGGCGTACATCACTGGACACGCCGGGAGGATTGTTGATGTACAGGATGGGATCGCCGGCGGTGCGGAAGGAAACGCCGGAGTGTTCGCCGGACAGGTAGCCCGATGACCACAACCGCGCCGAGATGGCCTGCACCTGCTCGGTGTTGCTCGGCTTGGCGACCAACACCACGAACGTCGGCAGATTGCTGTTGAGTGAACCCAATCCGTAAGACACCCAGGCGCCGAGGCAGGGCCGGCCGGTGACTTGATTGCCGGTCTGCATGAAGGTGATGGCCGGTTCGTGGTTGATGGCTTCGGTGTACATGCTGCGGATGAAACACATGTCATCGACCATCTTGGCCGTCTGCGGCAGCAATTCGGAAACCCACATGCCCGACTTGCCGTGCCGGGCAAACTTGAACTTTGACGGCGCGATGGGGAAGCGCTTTTGGCCGCTGGTCATGGTCGTCAGCCGCTGCCCCATGCGGACGGAATCGGGTAGATCCTTATCGAACCACTCGCCCATTTTCGGCTTGTAGTCGTAGAGGTCCATCTGCGGTGGTCCGCCGACCATGTGCAGATAAATCACGTTCTTGGCCTTGCCGGGAAAATGCGGTTTGGCAGCGGCGTCATCGTGCCCGCTGGCCGCTTGAGCGCGGTCGGCACCCAACAGGGAGGCGAGCGCCGCCGTGCCGAGGGCGTGCGAGCCTTGACGGAAAAAGTAGCGCCGCGTGATGTGGCGACCGTATTCGTCGAACGGGTTCATGGGGATTACTCCTTGGTGTCTTCGGCATTCGGTGATTCGGGAACTTGAAATCCAATGCGGCCTTTGGTGGACACGGGCGGCGGCTGCATTAAATGACGTAAGACATCGGTTATGACCTTGATTTGCTCGTCGTGTAACTGGACAGTCTCGGCCAGCTTCTGCAATTGAGCAACTAATTCGCCTGGCGTGGCAAGCAAACGTCGAAGACGCACAAAGACTCGAATGATCTCGATACTCATCTGGACGGCGATCCGCGAATGAAGCACCCCGGAGAGCATGGCAACGCCATGTTCCGTGAACACCCAAGGTGGCGACCGCCGACCGCCATGACCAGAACTTGATATCACAGATTGTGATTTCAAGTCTCTAAGTTCTTGTGGGGTAAGCTGAAACGCAAAATCTTCGGGAAATCTTTTTCTGTTGCGCTTGACCGCTTGGTTGAGTGCCATCGTTGTGGTTTCGTATAGCCGAGCAAGGTCGGAATCCAGCATCACCCGATGGCCACGAATGATGTGGACCTTCTCCTCCATCTGGTCATCAGAAACCGGAACAGGTTGATTCTTCTTCGCCACGGGCGAATTCTCCTCTCTTGTTCAGTCCCACTTCCGACGGTATTCCCTGTAGGTCAGAGGGAGAAACGGTGGATCCGCTTCACCTTGCTGTGTGCGTCCAAGAGGAAGGATGCCGCAGCATCACGGAAGGAAACGTAATACTCATCCGGCTGAAGGCCTGCTCCCTTCCAAGTGTCCATATCCCCGCCTAGGAGATCGACCAAGGCATTTATGTGTACCCCCTCACTGATTTGATCCAGCAGCGGCTCGCGGTTTAACTTTCTCAGCTTGTCTTCGACCCATTCACGATACCACACATAAAATGTCTTATGGAGAGGGATAAATTCATTTGTCGCCGCCGTGATGTCTTGCCACAGCAAGCCGCTGGTGGCCCCGTTGACAACCAACAAATCATAGTATCCACATCCGTGGTGACAGATTTCAAGGCATCCTGGCCGACGTTCCCAAAGGCCGAATTCTTCCTCACGGTCGAGCCGATGTTTATCTACCCACACGAACGGGGTGGATAAATCATTGCATCGGGAAGCTTCGGCAAGAGGTACGACGCCATACGACGGTCCCGCGCCGCCGTCTCCGATCAAAGACAAAAAAAGGCGATAATCCGTTGGTATCTCTACGCCATGCCGTCGTTCAAATTCAACGAGTTGACGATCAGCCAACACGGGGCGAAACAAATAATGATGGCCTCCCCATTTTTCTCCAGACCCGAAAACCCGATACGTTTGATCGCGTGCGCGGAGCGTATCAACGAGTCGCTTGAGTTCGAGAATTTCTTCTGATGTAACTATGGTTCCCCTCTTCTCTTTGTGCTGTGTCAGTTGCGAGCGCCGCATCACTTACTTATTCAACACTTCATCCAAATTCATCATCTCATTGGCCAGCATCGTCCACGCCGCCAGTGTGGTCGCATCCAGCGACGTATCGACCTTCGCTTCACCCACCGCAAGCAGTTTCTTCGCGTCCTCACCATGCGTCTTGTAATGCGCCAGCAACTCCGCCAAACTCGCCCGCACTACCTTCGCTTCCTCAGCATGCAGCGGCCGGCTTAGCAGACGCCGCGCCAGGAAATCGATACGACTCTCTTCCTTGTCGCCGCCTTCCTTGAGCGCCGTCTGCGCTAGATAGCGAGCGGCCTCGATGAACTGCGGATCATTCAGCGTGACCAGTGCTTGCAGCGGAGTGTTGGTGCGTTCGCGGCGCACCGTGCAAACTTCACGGCTTGGCGCGTTGAAAATATCCATCGACGCCGGCGGCGCGGCACGCTTCCAGAACGTGTACAAACTGCGGCGATAGAGGCGCGCGCCGCTGTCGCGCTTGTAATCACGCGTGTTGCTGCCGATCATGGCCACGGCCTCCCATACGCCCTCCGGTTGATACGGCCTGACGCTCGGCCCGCCAATTTTGCGCACCAACAGGCCACTCGACGCCAGGGCGTAATCGCGGATCGTCTCGGCGTCGAGGCGGAAGCGCGGACCACGCGATAACAGCCGATTGTCCGAATCTTTCTCCAGCTTTTCCGGCGTCGCCAGCGCCGACTGGCGATAGGCCGCCGATGTCACCAGCAGTTTGAAGAAGCGTTTGACGTCCCAGTTCCCTTCGCGGAACTCGATCGCCAGCCAATCGAGCAACTCCTGGTTCGTGGGCAGTTCGCCGGTGGTGCCGAAGTCGTCGCTGGTGCGCACGATGCCGGTGCCGAACACTTCCTGCCAAAAGCGATTGACTGTGACGCGAGCCATCAGCGGATTTTCCGGCCGCAACAGCCATTGCGCGAAGCCGAGGCGATTGCGCGGCAAATCCGCCGGCATCGGCGGCAACGCCTTCGGCGTGCCCGGCTTCACTGCGTCGCGCCGCTTATCGTAGTCGCCGCGATACAGCACATACGCCGTCGGCTCGCTCGGCTTCTCCTGCATGACGTGCGCAATGGTGCCGCGCGTCTTGATGGTCGATTCCTCCTGCTGCAACGCGCCGACCTTCTTCGCCAGCCCTTGATAGGTCGTGTCGAGGGCGGTCAGCCACCAGTCGAACAACTCGGTTGTTTCCGCGGCCGAGCGCTGTTTCGCCGGCTTGCGCAGCAACCACGCGCCGCGCGTGCTCTTGACGAGACGCTCAACCTCCGGACTCGATAGAGTGCGACCGTAGAGGCGCATGTCTTGAAGAACGCAGCCGTCGATGCGCGAGGTCGTGTGGCGTTGACCGATCTTCAACGGCACCTGGGTACGGATGGTGTTGCGCAGACTGCCGGCCTCGACGGTCGTTTCCTGGGCCGTGCCGTTGATGTACACCTTCACGCCGGCCGGCTTGCCGGAGCCGTCGTAGGTGATGAACAGGTGGTTCCATTGCCCCACCTTGATCGGATTGCGCGATACCACCTTGAGGGCGTCTTCTTGCCATTTGTGGACGATGTGCGCACCGACGCGGCCATTCTGAATCCACAAATCCCAGCCGCGAAAATCGTGCTGATCGTCCATGCGCGCGAAGACCGCACCGCCCGCCACATTCTTCGTGAGCTTCACCCACGCCCCATAAGAAAAGCCCTGATTGTTATCGAAATCGCCGGCGTCCGACACTTCGAGCGTGCCGCCGGGTTGATTCTTGAATGCCTTCGCCGCCACATGTCCCACGTCCCACGCCGCCGATGTCAGCGCCGTCGTGCGCGGTTTACCGTCCACCGACAGATGGATTGCGCCGCCGTTGCCCTCGCTCAGTGTCGCGTGGAACCGTAGGCCGTCGGTGGAAATCGGTCCCGTCGCTTGCGCTCCGGGCTGGTTGAGCCATTTATCGAAATCGGCGCGGGCGGTCTTTTTGCGCGCTTCCACCCGCTTGCGTGCCTCGGTCAGTTCCTTCGCCACCACATTCCAGCGCGGCCGATCTTCCATGCTTGGCACGAACACGATCGGCGGCGTGTCCTTGATGTTGCCGTCCATCGCGCCTTGCGTCGTGTTGTTGAAAAACGCCGACAGTGAATAAAATTCTTTTTGGCTGAGCGGATCGAACTTGTGATCGTGGCACACCGCGCAGTTGGCGGTCAGGCCAAGCCAGACGCGCGCCGTCGCCTCGGTGCGATCGCGCGTGTACAACACGAGGTATTCTTCCGCAATGAGGCCGCCTTCGTTGGACGTGATATTGCAGCGATTGAAGCCGGAGGCGACTTGCTGATCGAGCGTGCGGTTGGGCAGCAGATCGCCGGCCAGCTGCTCGATGGTGAAGCGATCGAAGGTCAGATTGCGGTTGAAGGCGTTGATGACCCAATCGCGGTAGGCCCACATTTCGCGGTAGTTGTCGAAGTGGATGCCGTGCGTGTCGGCATAGCGGGCCGCGTCGAGCCAGTAGCGGGCGCGATGCTCGCCCCAGTGCGGCGAATCCAGCATTTTATCGACAAATCGTTCGTAGGCGTCGGGGCGTTTGTCATTGATGAACGTCTCGACATCGGCCGGTTCCGGCGGCAAGCCGGTCAAGTCGAGACTGACCCGTCGGGCCAGCGTGCGGCGATCCGCCTCGGGCGCCGGCATCAACTGGTGTTTCTCCAGATCGGCGAGGATAAAGCGATCGATGGGATTGCGCACCCAAGCGGCGTTCTTGACCGCCGGCAGCGCGGCGCGTTTCGGGGCGATGAACGACCAGTGCGATTCGTACTGCGCGCCCGAAGCGATCCAGCGTTTCAGCGTCTCCTTTTGAGCATCGGTCAATTTCTTCTTTGTCTTGCGCGGCGGCATCACCTGCGACTTGTCATCCGAAAAAATACGATCAATCAGAGCGCTTTTATCCGCATCGCCGGGAGCGATGGCGTCGGCCTTGATTGCATCCTCGCGCTTGTCCAGCCGCAAGTCGGCCTTGCGTGAGGCGCTATCGGCACCGTGGCAGGCGAAGCAATTCTCGGACAAAATCGGCCGAACATCGCGGTTATACTCGATCTTTCTCTCCGCAGCTTGCGCGGAAGCGCTAACCACAGAGACACCGAGACACAGAGAAAAAAAAGCACTCATAGAGGTACGGCGAGAGCATTTCATGGTGGATGGTCCCTTTCTTATCTTCTCTGTGTCTCGGTGTCTCTGTGGTTAGATTCTTTGGGCGAAACCGGCAAAGCTCGACTCCAGTAGCGCGCGCCGGAACGGATATGATGGGTCATGGCTCGGCTGGCGGCTTTGGCGTCGCCGACCAACAACGCCTCGACAATCGCCAGGTGTTCGTGGGCTTCTTCGGTCAAGCGATGGAAGTCGTTGCGTGCTTCGTCGCGCTGCCAGGCGACATCGCGGAAGGCACGGAAGAGTGTCTTCAAGCGGGCGATTTCCTGGGCGAGAAAGACATTGCCGCACGAATCGGCGATGAGATCGTGCAACCGGCTGTCCACGGCGCGGGCCTCCGCGATGAAGCGCGAACCCGAGCGTGGTTTGGCCAACGTCATCCGCCGCAGTTTGTCCGCCAGAGCGTGCAGGTCGGCCAGTTCAATGCGGCCACAAGCCGAACGTGCCGCCTCGCACTCCAAAATACGGCGAACCTGACAGACCTCGTGAACCTCATGCGGCGTGACGCGACGCACAATCGCGCCGCGGTTGGGCGGTAGATCGATAATGCCGATGCCGGCGAGCGTGATAAGGGCTTCGCGAATGGGTGTATGACTGACGCCGAAACGCGCGGCCAACTCCTGCGTGACGAGATGTTCGCCGGCTCGCAGTCGGCCCTGAAACACGTCGGCCAACAGCGATTGCACGATGGTCTGACGCCGCTGTCCGTGATGGCAGTTCAACGTCTTGGCTTCACGCGGCATGGGCACAATTTGAATCTCGGTTAATAGCGCGGCGAGCGGTAGGGTTGACAATTATGGATCTTACCGGCGCGCGGAGAGGTAGGCAAGTTAATTCTATAGAATCGGCGCGAAGTTGTATAGAATCATCTTGGCGGCGCCAGCAAAGGAACCCTTGCTGGCGCCGCGGCGGGCAATTCATCCTAGCAGATGGGTGCGCAATTTACGGATGGCCTTGTATTTCTCATCGCTGATGCGTTCGACGGGTAGCTGCAGCTTTTCCGCCGTGTCCTGTACGGACCAGCCCTCGAAGCTCAGTTGCAGGATGCGCTGCTGGCGCGGCGTGAGTACCTCGGCGGCGGCTTGCCGGACGACCTCGCGTTCATCGCGCAGATCGCGGCGATACGAATCGCGCGCGTCGGCCACATTGTCGATAGCCGGTGAGAACTTCCGCTGCCGCTGCGAGCGCTTCTTAACCGTGTCGATGGCGCGCAAGAACTCACGCCGTTCCTCGCCCTCGCCGCGCAACACCTGATCCCAGGCGTCGGCCGGCATGCGTTCGAGCAAACGGCGGAAAACCTCTTGCGTGCAATCGGTCCAGCAGTCGGCCGGCAGCCGTGCGTTTCGCCAGCAGGTGACACAGTAGCGGCTCATATCGGCGATGGCTTGCGCCGTCGCCGACGGCGTCTGCGTCGCCGCCGCCTGTCCGGGGGCGGCGTACACGGACAACGCCGTCCCAATGACGACGGCCATGACATAAGGACGCTTCGAGACCGAGCTTTTCATTGACAATCTCCGTGACAAAACACGGGTATCCCAACCACTCCCTCCAAGACGGACAGGCACACCGATGAATCTCGCCGTCTTGAATTATTTTACCAGAAATCCAGCCGGCCAGCCCGCAGCGCCCGCAAGGGGTTTCCCTTGCTGGCGCTGCGGGCTGGTGAATCAATGCTCACGCGGACAATGGCTGCTCGGCGACAGCCTCCAATCGCAGCCAGAATTGCCGCAATACCTCGACGCTGTTGCCGGGTAGACCGCCGCGCGCGTAGACGGCCCGTGCGTAAAGGATCGCCAGGCGGCGCAGGTCGGCCTCCAAAGCGGGCACTTCCATGCTGACGCGCTCGGTGAACTCCAGCGCTGTCTCACCGGGCTGTCGGCCGAGATGATGCTCGCGCGCCCATGCTTGCACGGCCGCGAATGTGTAGCGAATCAGCTCCGGCGTCGCCATCACGCTTTGCCCACCAACAAACGGATTGCCGAACGAGGCGAACGGGCGTTCCGGTATCGCCGGCTCTTCGTCCTCGCTTTCCTCGACTTCCTCCTCGGTTCGCCGCCAGCCGCTAAATAGATTCGCCCAAAAGTTGCGCAGCGCGTCGAGCAATCGTCGCGCCCAGTCGGTAAAGTTCGCCAAAAATCGTAACCCCGAGCGCAGCAAGAAAAACAATACCGCCAATCCCAGGATGGCGAAGACAATCCATTTAAGGACCGGCGCCGCTCGGCTCATGAAATGGCGCAGCGCGGAGACAGACGGCTTCGCGGTCGATGGGGAGCCGTCACGTTCCGCTTGGCCCTCCTTCGCTCCCTGCTCGCGGTCCTCGGGAGAGGTACGGCCGTTGCTGTCTCTTTGAGCTTGCTTGTTGTTCTCTTTCGGCGTGGCTCGATCACGGCCGGCGGCGGGATCGCCTTTATTTTGATTCGCGCCGGCGTTTTGCGGATTTCGATTTTCGCCGCTGCTCTGTCCCGATTTGCCGTCCTTGCCTCCCGCGCCTTTCTCGCCTTGCTTCGCCGCTTCGCCGCGCTCGCCTTTTTGCTTGCCATCGTTACCGCCGCTATCGGGCGCATTCTTCTTGCCCTCCGGATCGTCCGCGCCGGGCCGACCCTCACCCTCGCCGGGACGGTCGCCCTTCAGAGCGTACTTCGAGGCGTTGCGCTTCGGCGATTTGCTGGGAGAGAGATTGAACAGCGAGTATTCCGCATCCGGCCGCGGCAGCACGGCTCCGACGCCGAGCAACGTCACGATGAGCAAGCCTCCCGCCGTCAGCCAAACGCCGGTCATCGCCGCTGGCATTTGCAGTTTGCGCTGCCGTAGGTAGCGGCGCAGACTGAGAAAACACGTCGTCAGCAGCAATCCCAGACCGCAGCCGACATACACGATCATCAGCCAGAAAGAAGTGCGGCGGCGTGCTTCGTCGCCCGCATCGATTAGCGCCTGACCCAGTCCGAACAACGGCAGCGCCGCCAGTGAAAAATAGACAACCCAGACGCCCAATGTCCGCTTCTTCTTGCGTTCCTCGCGATAGCGCCGCCAGCGCTGCAACCAGCCTTCGCGCGGGGCCGGCGCGAGTTGGTCGGCGGACTCTCGATCAGCCGGCTCATCTTCCAGGCCGGCGGCTTGCAGCAATCCCTCGGCGTTGACATCGGTTTCCTCATCGATGTTGGTGCAATCCCAGGTCAGCCGATGGGCGCACCACCAAACAAGGCCGATCAATCCCGCATTGAGGAAAAAGCTCAACTCACGGATGCCGCCGCCTTCGGGATACTCGACGAACATTTGCATGCCGAGCCAGGTGAGAAATCCCAGCGGCACACCGTACAGCGCGGCCCGGCTGGACGTGTCATCCAGCATGGTCATGCGCGCGATCAATACCGCGCCGAAGACGAAGAAGAACAAGATCCACTGCAAGCGCGCGACGTACTCGCCGGCGTACAGCACGTTGATGAGGAAGAATACCAGGCTGGCGACCAGTCCCATAATGAGCGCCGGACTGATGGCCAGGGCGACGTAGTCGGCGAGCGTCTGGTTTTGTCGATCGCTGGACATGGGTGCCTCGGCACGAAATTATTCCTTCTCGACCCAGTAATCCTCGATGGCCAGCGCATCCAGTCCCGTCGTGTGCAGCACGGCCACGGCATCCTCGACGGAGTGAATAATCGGCTTGCCCATTACATTGAAGCTGGTGTTCAGCACCAAGGGAATGCCGGTTAGCCGATGGAACTCCTCGATCAGGAGATAATAGCGCTCGTTCATCTCTCGCGTGACGCTTTGCAGGCGGCCCGTTTGGTTGACATGGACGACGCCGGGCACCTTGTCCACCACTTCGGGACGGAAGCGAAGTGTTCGCTCCATGTACGGCGATTCCTGGTAAGGCTCGAAGTATTCCGGGCCGTGCTGGTGCAGGATGGACGGAGCGAAGGGACGAAATTCCTCGCGAAACTTGACTCGGCCATTGATCTGGTCCTTGATATCCGGCCGGCGCGCATCGGCGAGGATGGAACGATTGCCCAGCGCCCGAGGGCCGAACTCGGCTCGTCCCTGGACCCAGCCGATGATCCGGCCTTCGGCCAGCGCCTGGGCGGCGACCCGATGAATCTCTCCCGGCCGGTGACTAACCTTCTGAGGCGAATTAAAACGAACAAGGTTATCGAGAGCCTCACGCGACAGGGACGAACCCAGGTACGGAGTATGCGAGGCGGCGCGCGGTTTCCAGTCGAGGTGATCGTGCCGGTAAGCGAGGAAGGCGGCACCGATGGCGTTGCCATCGTCGGCGGGCGCGGCGAAGACGTGCAGGTTCTTGAACGGCGTGCGCTCCAGGATCACGCCGTTGCACGAGGAATTGAGAGTGCAGCCGCCGCCGAGGACGAGATTGTCGGAGATGCCGAGTTTCGCCAGGGTGTTCAGCATCTCGATCATCGTCTCCTCGAAGACCAACTGGCCGGTGCAGGCCAGGTCGGCGGGGCCGCAGTCGGGCAGGTCGCGGCCGGGCACCCATTGATCGAACAGAGGCCCGCGCCGGACGGATAATCCATCGACGATGAGCTTTTTCTTCAGCGCCTTGTACACGTCTTCGTTGCACCGTCCATAGGGGGCCAACCCCATGACCTTCCATTCTTCGCCCTTGACGGGGTCGAATCCGCAGGCGATGCAGAGCCAGGTGTAAAAGAAGCCCAGACTGCCGATGCTGCGCCGACTTTGGGGCAGGCGGTCGATTCGGCCCTCGTGGTAGCGATAGAACGCGGTAGTCGTGCCTTCGCCAAAACCGTCCACGACGGCGCAGACGGCCTCGCGGAATGGGCTGGTGTAACAGGCGGCGGCGGCGTGCGTCAGATGATGGTTGAATGCGGTGGTCGTCAGTCGTCGCGCGGGTTTGTGCCCCGCCTTTTGGGGAGCCAGCGCATTGGCCGCGGCATGCCGGCTGAAGGCGTCGCCAAAGCGCAGGCTCTCCGAGGCCATCGACAGACTCATGCTCTGCGATTTCAGAAAATAGCGATAGATGCCCCATTTAGCCGCGCGAGGTCCAGCTTCCGAAATGAACGGGGCGAGTAAGCCGCGCACCATCTCGGCGACGCGACAACGACGCTCGGCCCGCGCACTCCATGTCTTGGCGATCACGAGGTCCGCATCCGGCTCGCAGTACTTGTTGATAATGGGAACGCCATGCGAATAACTATCGGGCAGGCAGTTGAAGGCGCGCTTGGTCTGAAAGGGGCGTTCGGACGCTTCGGCAAAGACCAGTTCGCCGCGCGCGTTGACGATGGCCAAGGCGGGGTCGTGGAAGGTACATGCCAAGCCGATGTAATTTCGGTTCATGGGAGATCCTACCAATTGTGCCTGAAAGGCATTAACAGAATGACCTACTAGCCCGGAGCGCCAGCGACGGGACCGTGCAACCCGTCGCTGGCGCTCCGGGCTAGTCGTCAAAAAGTTAGTGCTTCTGAAGTGAGTCCTCAAGGATGAAAGCCGCCACCTTGCGAAATCATTGCGGCCCATCCTCGTAAAGCGTAAACTCCATTGGTCGAGAAAGAATAATATTTTTGGCTATTCAACTTCCGTTTACCAGCGTTTCCCAAAATGAGCAACACCGCGATTCAACTTAGCATCCAGTATATCCAGGCGGGCGATCTCGACCGAGCCGAGGAGACGCTTCAGCAACTGCTCCGCGAGACCCCCGACGACATCCAGGGCTTGTGCCTGCTCGGCTCGATTCATCAGGCGCGCGGCAACCTGGAGGAGGCGTTGGGGCTATTCAAGGAGGCCGCCAGCCGCGACCCCCAATCCGCGGCTCCCTGCAACCACATGGGCAGCGTCTTCATCCAGGCGCGGCAACCGAACGAGGCCATCGTTTGCTTGGAGGAGGCTCTGCGGCTGGATCCCTTTTCCTCCGAGGCCTACAACAATCTGGGCAAGGCTCACCTCCTTCACAAGAGAGAAACCGACGCGCTGGCCTGCTTCCGCGAAGCCGTCCACCTCTACCCCGACTACGTGGAGGCGCTCAACAACCTATCCCTGATGCACATCGCGCGGCGCGAGTTCGATGAGGCTCGGCTGCTGCTCGAACGCCTCGTGCAGATCGCGCCCGCGTACCCCGGCGCGCTGGTGGGCCTGTCCGTCATCCACTTCGAGAAGGGTGAACTGGATCAGGCTCTGACCGTGGCCCAGCAGGCCTTGCAGCTCGACCCTCGACTGGCGGCCGTGCAGGATCAGGTCGGCGTGGTATTGCTCAAGATGGGCCGATACGAGGAAGCGGTCGAGCATTTTCGGCAGGCTCTTCAGATTGCCCCGCAATATAACCAGGCCAACGAACACCTTGGGCTGGCTCTGGTCGCTCTGCGCCGCCTGGACGAAGCGGCGGTCTGTCTGCGGCGGGCGGTCCAGTTGGATCCCGCCAATGGCCGCGCCCTGAGCAACCTGGTGGCCGTCCTCATGGAACTGAGACGTTGGGCGGACGTGGCGGAACTTGCCTCCCAGGCCGTGCAGCGCCAGCCGAACTCTCCCGAAATGTTCCACAACCTCGGCCTGGCGTACTTCAATCTTCGGGATCCCGGTCGGGCGATCGCCGCCCTGGAGCAGGCCTTGAAACTGCGCCCGGACTATCCCGAGGCTCTCTGTGATCTGGGTATGGCGTTCATCAATATCCGCCAGTTCCCTCGCTCGATGGAAGTGCTTCACCAGGCTCTCCGGTTGAAACCGAATTTTCCCTCGGCCCTCAATAACCTCGCCCTCGTGTACGACCATCTCCACCAGCACGACGAGGCGTGCGCGACTTACGAAGAGGCGGTGCGCCTGCGGCCGAATTTTCCCAAAGCGCTGGGCGGTCTCGCCAACGTCTACAAGACTCTCGGCCGGCTGGAAGAGGCCATCGCCTGTTACCGCCGGTGCATCGCCCTGGACCCGCGCCAGGCCGTGATGTACAGCAATCTGCTGTATTGCCTCCACTATTTGCCTGGCCTGACCCCGGAGAGCATCTTCAGCGAATACCTTACCTGGGCGCGCCACCATGCCGTCCCGCCTTCCTTCCTCCGGCCGCACTCCAACGTCCTCGATGCCGACCGCCGTCTCCGCATCGGTTATGTGTCCGCCGATTTTCGCGAACACGTCATGGGCTGCTACGCCGAGCGCGTCTTGCAGGCACGCACCCGTGAACGCTTTGAAGTCACCTGTTATTCCAACGGGGGCAAAGGCGACGACACCACCCGGCGCATCCGGGAATTGGCCGATCAGTGGCGCGACATCCGTGATCTTTCCGACGACAAGGTCGAGGAATTGATCCGCCAGGATCGCATCGACCTGCTTGTGGATCTGAGCGGTCACATGGGCGGCAACCGCATGTCGCTCTTCGCCCGCAAACCGGCTCCCGTGCAGGTTACCCACTACGGTTACCAGTTCACCAGCGGCAATCCCGCTATCAATTATCGGATCACCGATGCCGTCTGCGATCCGCCGGGAATGACCGAGCGCTATCACACCGAGCAACTCGTCCGCCTGCCGGAGATTCACTGGTGCTATCGGCCGAACCTGGACATGGAGGTCAACGACTTGCCGGCGTCGTCGGCCGGATACGTGACCTTTGGAGTTCTCAACGCTTTCTCGAAGCTGACGACTACGGCCATCGCTCTGTGGGCGCAAATCCTCGCCCGCCTGCCCGATTCCCGCCTCCTCATCCTGGCGGGGGTCAGTCCGCGGGCCGACCAGAGGCTGCGGGACGCCTTTTCTGAACATGGTATCGATCCGGGCCGCTTGACCCTGATGAGCAAACGATCTCGGCCGGAGTACTTCCGGCTCTATCAGGGTGTGGACCTCTGTCTCGATTCGTTCCCCTACACCGGCTGTAACACCACCTGCGACTCGCTGTGGATGGGCGTGCCGGTGGTGACTCTCGCGGGGCAGACCGCCATAGCTCGTCAGGGGGCGAGTCCGCTGGCGCACCTGGGACTGCACGACCTGATCACGGGGAGCGCGGAAGAGTATGTGGAAACGGCGCTTCGTCTCGCCGCGGATCGGCCGCGACTGGTGGAGTTGCGGGCAACCCTCCGCGAGCGCATGAGTCGTTCCACGTTGATGAATATCGAGCGATTCACCCAGCAACTCGAAGAAGCCTATCGCTGGATGTGGCGTCAGTGGTGCTTCCAGCGGCGAGCGAGGTCGCGTTAGGGGCACGAACACAATGAATTGCCAGCCCGCAGCGCCAGCAAGGGACGAGATAACCCTTGCTGGCGCTGCGGGCTGGCCTTTAGGGTTTCTTACCGCCTCGAAGCGCATGAAATAGCCCGCGGACGTTTGTCCGCGGGCCAAGAGATTACAGCGAGAGCGCCGGAAGTGATACCGACGCGGAGCTAGGTTTACCCCTGCCCACTCACGAACTGATTGCCCGCATTGGTGCCGGCTGAGAAGGCCGCCCCCACGAGACCACCCCCGAAGGGGATGTTGTTCAGGATCTGCTGCATGAGTGCCTGTGCCGAGGGCAGCGGGACACCACCGAGGGAGAGGATGCCGTGATGAACGAGAACCAACTCCGCAGCGTCAATGGCGATCGTGAAGAGCGCCGTGAAGGTGTCCGGCGACGACGGTGTCACTGTGACCGCGCCGGTACTCGCGACCGCACCCGTGACCGTGACCGGACCGGTACTTGTGATCGACGGGCTTGGGGGCGGACTCGAACTGGTGACAACCAGATGGCCAAAGCCGCTGCTGTCGGTGAAGTTGCCGGTGCTGTCGTGGTAGATCTCCGTCAGGGTGTAGGTGCCCGGAGCCAGGCCAGCCGGTACGGTCAACGTGACCGTCGTCGACGGTCCTGTACTCGTTGCCGTGAACGTACTCGAGTTCGTGCTGATCGGAACGCCGTTATTCAGCAGGGTGACTGTCACCGTGCCGGCGTTGACCGGTCCGCCGGTGCTGTTGACCAGCACGGGGATACCCGTGGTCTGGCTGGACGCGCTTTCGACGACCGAGCCATCGCCCGCCGTGAGGGTGGTCCCCGCGGCGACCAAAGGCGCCGCCAACTTGGTCAACGTCTCGGTGCCGCTGGAGTTGTTGAATTGACCGTTGGTGCTGTTGTAGACAGCCTTCACGGTGTAATTGCCTGCCGGCAGATTGCTCGGCAGGTTGAAGGTGGTGGTGGCCTGACCGATGGACGACACGGGGGCCGTCACCGAGCCGGCGACCGGGACGTTGCTGGCATTGAGCAAGCTGAAGGTGATCGTGCCGCCGGTGAGCGGGCCGTTGATCGGTCCGCTGCTGTCGGAGACCGTGACTTCCAGGTTCACGGACGTGGTGCTGGACGACACCGTGAGCGCAGGCGGCGAGAAGACGAAGTTGAGGGCAGCGTTCGCCGCATTGAACTCGACGGCGCCCATGTCGATGATGTTCTGGAGGACGCGCGGGCCACCGGCTTCATCGGTGGCGTCGCTGCTGTTGCTGAAGCCCTCCGCCTGAGCGATGTTATCGACGACACTGTTGGTCCCGGCGTTGACGACCTGGCTTCCCGGCAGCAACGGATAGTAAGCTGGTCCCGTAGTCGGCGTCACCAGGGCACCCAGCTGCGGCGCGTGATTGTCGACGATGTTGTCGAGGAACGGCTCGTTTTCGATCGGACTTAGCCAGCCGTTGAGCTGGATCGGGATGGGGCCGCTGGAGATCGGGTAGGCTCTGTTGTCGATTTCGCTGACGAAGTTGTGGGAGTTGTTTTGATTGACCACCCCGAAGTAGTCGGGGGACGGACCCTGGTTGTCCTCCAGGATGTTGTTGGTTAACAGCGGTGCGTCGGAGGTGGAGCTGCTTATCTGCGCGGGTCCGCCGCCGCAGTTATAGCTGTAATCATTGTCGCTGCCGTAATAGATACCGCCACCGTCGGATTGATCCGAGGTGTTGGTGTTTCCGCTGCCTGAGCGGACCACGTTCTCGAAGAAGGTGTTGTTGGTGAAGAAGGTGTGCGAGGCCTGTCCGCTGACGAAGGCGCCGCCGCCCTCGCCTATTCCTTGGGTGCCCACGTCGCCGTTGGCGCCGATGGTGGTGCTGGCGAAGTTCGCGCCGCCGTGGCCGGCCGCGCCGCCGTTGCCGCCGGTGGCCTTGTTCAAGGCTACCGTGCTGTTAATGATGGAGATGCCCGTGGGGTCGAGGCCCAGCCACATGCCGCCGCCCTCACCCTCACCGCCAGCGCCGCCGTCGCCGCCCTCGCCGCCGCTGCCGCTGGCACCGCTGGAACTGCTGGAGCTACCGCCGCCGGCGCCGGCTTGGCCGCCAGGGCCGCCCTGACCGCCGGCGCCACCGTTGCCGCCGACTGCCTGGTTCAGCAGGAACGTGGTGTTGACGACGGTAGCCTGCATGTCGTATAGTTCCGCGCCGCCGCCAAAGGCGGAGCCGCCATGTCCACCGTCACCGCCTTCCCCACCGCTGCCGCCGTTGCCGCCGCTGCCGCTGCCGGTGGCGTTGCCGCCAGCGCCGCCGTGGCCGCCGAGACCGCCGGCGCCGCCGTTGCCGCCGCGGGCGATATTATTCTGGAAGGTCGAGCCGCTAAGGAGCAAGGGCTGAGAATCCGAGGCGTAGATGCCGCCGCCGGAGGCCGAGCCGCCGTGTCCGCCTTCTGAGAAGGAGGCAGTCGAGCCGCCGGTGCCACCGGTGCCGCCGCTGCCGCCGCTGCCGCCGCCAGTGCCTTGGCCGCCTTGACCGCCGTGGCCTCCTTGGCCCCCCTTCCCGCCCTGACCGCCGAGCGCGGAGTTTGTCAAGAACGTCACGCCGCTGATCGTGCCGGGACCGGCTTCATAGACATAGATCCCGCCGCCGTAGGCGGAGCCGCCGTCGCCACCCTCCTCGCCTTCGCTGCCGGAATTGCCGCTGCCGCCGCCGTTTCCGGCCGCGCCGGGTGTGCCGGCTTTTCCGGGGCCGCCGTTGCCACCGGCTCCACCGATGGCGCTGTTATTGGATACCAACCCTCCGGTGATAGTGTAACTCGTCACGTTATAGAGATACATACCGCCACCGTAGGCGGAGCCACCGGTGCCGCCTTCGGCACTGATGGTGGAGGAGCGATTCGCCCCATTGGCACCTTGGGCAGTGTTCCCGGTGATGGTGCTGGTGGTGATGCTGACCACGCTGGGACCGGAGACGTACACGCCGCCGCCATACGCCGAGTAACCGTCGCCGGAGCCGGTGGTGCCGGTGCCGGTGGCGAAGTTGTTCTGGATGACGCTGTTGACGATGGTCAGATTGCCGCCGCCCGAGACGTAGACGCCGCCGCCGTAGGCGCTGGGATCATCGCGGACTACGTTGTTCTGAACCACGTCGCTGTTGAGCGTCAGACCGCCGCCCGTGTCGTAGATGGCACCGCCCTTACTACTATCGGGATTGCCGCCCTGGAGCGTCAGGTTGTTCAAGGTCAGATCTGCAGCCTTATCGACCTTGAATAGTCGCGATTCGTCAAAGGCGTTGAGGGTCGCGTTGGAGCCGGTGGGCGCTTGAATGGTCAGATGGGCGTCCGTAATCTCCAGCTGCCGGTTCAGATTGTAGACGGGCGACGTGAGATTGATGATGTACTGGTTCGTCGGATTGCCGTTGGCAATGGCGATGTCGGCCTCCAGCGTGGCGACGTTGCCGGCGGAAAGCACGATCGGGCCGGTGGTCGGAGTTACCCGATCCTCCAGCGCCTCCAGACGGAGGTAAACCGGCCGGCGAGTCTGCGCCGCCTGGCGGCGACGGACGTTCCGCGAGCGCGGTAGGCCCAACAGTTTGTGAAACCACAAGGAGCGAAACATGGACGTCCTCCTAATACTGAGGAGACAGAGGGACCGTTGGGGATCCGTCCCCCCGCACGCGGAAAGACACTTCCGCGCGCGGCACCGCGACGACCGGCACCGGGCCGGCCGTCGCAGTCGTGTCATCCGATGAGTTGCTCTTCGGGCTGCGGAAGGGAACGGGGCAGCCGTGAAAATAGGGGTTGCAGGCTCTTCTCGTAATGCCGCCAGCGGGCGACGGAACGCCGGTAAATCGGCTGGCGCACCTGCGAGAGGCTGGCCGTGCGGACGGCGCGCTGGCTACGGTGGAAGTCCAGACAGGCAGGCTCCCACTCCAGGCCGAGGAAGTCCAGGGCGCGGCGCGCCACCCCTTCCAGATCCTCGACCGTATCCTCGTAATTGATCTCCAGCATCGGCACGGGCAGAACGGTCCGCCAGTGTTCGCTGAGGCGGCAATACTGGGCGAAGCGCGAGGCGATCTGGTCGGGGTTGTTCGCCCAGGGAATCTCGCGGAAGTGGGTGATCCAGCAGGAGACGGCCACGTCGCGCAGGTCGCGTCGGCAGTGCAGGAAGCGGGCGCGCGGGAAGAGCGCGGTCAGCAAGCCGAGGTAGAGATAATTGTCCGGCATCTTGTCGATGATGCGGTCGGCCGTGTTGTTGAGCGCGTTGAGGCAATCGAGGTGGGCCTTGGCCAACCCCTGAACGGTGCGGGCGTCGATAACTTGCAGCACGTCGAAGGCCCGCGATTCGCTGTGGGCGTTCTCGCCGCCGCCCAGCGCCTCGAAGTTGTCGCGAGCGAAACGGAGTTCGCCGGCACCGTAGACCCGCGAGTGGCTGCCCAACACCTGTTCCAGCAGAGTCGTGCCGGAGCGCGGCAGGCCGACGATAAAGACGGGGCGTTCCGTGTCGAGTCCGAAGCCGCGCACCCGTTCAAAGAACTCCGGGGTGAAGACGCGGATCATCCGATCGACGAAGGCGACATGGCTGTCGGAACTATAGTTCTTGCCGCGCTGCTGGCGAACCGTGCCTTCGAGATCGTTGGCCTGCATCAGATGTTGGGCCGCCTCCTCGTATTGGCCGCGGGCATCGCAGACCTGGGCCAGGCCGAACAGCAGGGTGGCGCGCTCGTGTTCGGTCAAGTTTGGGTCGGCCAGCAGCCGGCGCAGGGCGTCGAATTCCTCGGCGGGAACCTTGTCGCGCAGATGGGTGGCGAGTTGGCCCAGAGCCGGGGCGCAGCGCGGGTTGACGCGCAGGGCGTTGCGGAAGCAGGCCAGGGCTTCCTCGCGCTGGTTCAACTCCAGCAACACTTCGCCCAGCCGGCAGTTAAGGCTCGGATCGTCGGGGCGCTCCGCGAGCAGGGCGCGATATTCCTTGCCGGCGTCCTCGATCCGGCCCTGATCGAAGCGTAAGCGGGCCAGGATCAAGCGGGCGTCCGGCTGGCGCGGGTCGAGTCGCCGCGCGGCGACCACATGCGATTCCGCCGCGACAAAGTCGCGGCGCTCGAAGGCCAGGGTGGCCAGGTTGCTGTGGCCGCGCGCCGACTGTGGATCCAGTTGCACGGCCTGGCTGATCCAGCGTTCGGCCTCGTCCGATTTGCCTTCGGCCAGCAAGATCTCGCCGAGGTTGTTGTGGGCCATGGCAAGATTGGGGTCCAGACGCAGCGCCTCGATGTAACAGGACTTGGCCTCGGTGAGGCGTCCCATCCGGCGGAGTACGTTGCCCAGATTGTTCTGCGCCGCAGTGGATTGCGGCTCCAGGCGAACCGCCTCGCGGCAATGATTCAAGGCCTCGGCCAACTCTCCGCGTTCCAGCAGGAGTTGCCCGAGATTGGTATGCACGAAGCTCAGATGCGGGTTCAGTTCCGCCGCGCGGCGGAAATGTTTCAGCGCTTGCTCAAAGTCGCCGCGGACGCGGCAGGCGTTGCCCAGGCCATTGTGCGCCAGGGCGAAGTCGGGTCGCTGTTCTACGGCCAGGCGGAAGAGCCGTTCGGCCGTTTCCGTCTGGCCTTGCGGCATCAACAGGGAGGCGAGGGTGTAAGCCGCGTCGGCGTTGTCGGGTTGCAGACGCAGCGCGAGTTGACAGCAAGCGATGGCGCGTTGCGGTTGGCCGACGGCCCGATAGGCCTCGGCGAGATTGGCGTGATAGGCGGAAACGCTGGGCCTGGAAGCGATGGCGCGTTCGATCAACTGGATGGCCGGTCGCGGCTGACCGCGTTGCAGGGCCGCCACGCCCAAGAGGTGTAAGGCGTCGGCGTGGTTTGGTTCGGTGGTCAGGATCCGGCGATAAGACTGGATCGCCTGGTCCAATTCTCCGCGTTGATGATGGGCAATGGCCTCGGTCAAAGGTGCTACAGACATGGGGGCGCTCTCTCAGCTGGTGTCCAGCTCATGCGCGGAATGTCCGCCGGTGCTGCGGACGCGTGGGCTCGCTGTGCGCACAATGAACGCGAGACCCGTTCCAGATTGATGAGCGGACAGGTCCTTGGTGTTACATCACGTTGTTGCGTGCAGAAATCGCGCTAACTACAGCCACGTTGGGATTGGACTACATGTCCAGTAGAATGTGACTGGGCGATGAGTCCTCCAAACGTAAGTCGGTCGAACTCTGGGAGGGGAATTTAGCCCACAACTTTATCTCTGTCAATCTCATTTTCCATTTTTTTTATTTTGCCCGTTGTTACAACCGATACTTTTGATTTGTTAAGCGACACTAACTTATTGCCTACCAGCCCAGAGCGCTAGCGACGGGTGGAAGACCCCGTCACTAGCGCTCTGGGCCGGCAGTTCATTCTTTCTCAGCCACAATTCAACTCTTCCATAGGGCAACCTGCCCCGCGCGCAGCGCCTGATTAGCTAGGTGCGCGGCGGAGGCGGCGCTGACGCCGGACTCCGCCGGCGCGTTGGGCCGCTTACGGCTGCGCACGCAGTCGATCCAATTTGTCAAATGAAGATATTCGCCATCGGGTTTATCGTAAAAATCGCGGCCGCGCTCGCCCTTGCCCAGCACCAGTTGCTCCGAGGGTGTCTCTTTCCGCGGTCGCTCGCCATAAACCTCGTAGCGGCCGCGATCGAGATAAAGCGTGGCATCGCTGCCCATGAATTCGAGCATGGCACCGTTGCGAGCATTGCCGAACGTGCCCTCGAAATAGATCTGCACTTCCTTGGGATAGCTGAGCAACGTCTGCACCGTGTCGGGCGTCTGCCATACGCCCTTGCTGGAGAAATGATCGCCGATACTCGCCGCCCGCACGGGATGTTCCAGGTCGAGCAGCCAGTGAGCGACATCGATGAAATGAACCATCAAGTCGGTGAAGATGCCGCCGCCGAAATCCCAGAACCAGCGCCAGTTGCGAAAGCGATATTCATCGAAAGGCTGTTCCGGAGCGTTGCCGAGAAACGCTTTCCAGTCCACGGTCTTGGGATCGATGTTCAATTTGCCCTTGCGAACGCGGTCGGTATTGCGGTTCCAGGTAAGGTGGACCTTGTGAATGGTCCCACAGCGACCGGCGCGGATCAATTCGCGCGCCTTCTGGAACTGCGGCATGCTGCGCTGCTGCGTGCCGACCTGCACGATGCGCGCATGCTTATTCTGGGCGTCGATGACCATCTTTCCTTCGGCGAGATTGTGCGTCAACGGCTTCTCGACGTAGACATCCTTGCCGGCGGCGCAGGCGTCCATGGTCAGGGGGACATGCCAGTGATCGGGCGCGCCGATTAGTACGGCGTGAATGTCCTTGCGATCGAGCAATTCCTTGTAATGCTTGGTGGCGAACGCCTTGGGATCGGCCAAGGCACGGCCTTTGCCCAGGTGGGTATCCCAGATGTCGCACACGGCCGCAATGCGGACATTGGGGATCTTGACCAGCGATTTCATGAGATGCTGGCAACGGCCGCCGGTGCCGATGCAGCCGATGTTGAGCGTGTCATTGGCACCGAGGACGTTGACGGCCGGCACGGCGAAGGCGGCAGTGACGGCCGAAGTTTTCAGGAATGAACGGCGGGTGAGTTGGCGGAGAGGTTTCATGGTTAATTCTCGCGGAATCCGTATCGGAATTCAGATCAGACTTCGGGTTTGACGCCCAGCGCACGCAGCTGAGCGGCCAGGCGCTCGGCTTTCTGATTCGCTTCGTCGGCTTTCCGAGTTGCTTCATTGACCTTTTGAATTGCTTCATCGACCCTTTGAATGGCTGCGTCGACTTTCTGAGTTGCTTCGACGGCGCGCTCGCCTCCGCTTGGGATAACGCGGCCTTCTCGATCACACCAGCGCAGCCAAGTATCCGTGGCCCCTTCATAGGCACCCTGCCAGAGTGTCAAACCCAATCCTACGGCGGGCAACCAGCGCGGCGCGATGGCCTTGTACTTGCCCCGATGCAGGGCATACGCGCGTAGCACGCCGCCGCGCAGCAGATCGTCCGGATCGAAGATAACATAGAAAGACACCCTCATATGGGCATAAGCGCTCTTCTTGAAATCTTCTTCGTCGCCGCGTTTATCGGAAACGATCTCGATGACCACATCGGGCGGCTTGCCGAAGACCCACAGGAAATACGAATGATTTTCCTTCTCGCGAAGGTCTTCGCCGGCGCGAACATCCAGACTCAGCAGACAGTCCGGCACGAGGGGCGGCTGCTTATAGGTGTGAAATAGACCGACGTTGGTCATCACCAAAAAGGGACGGCCCTCGCCAGGTCCGGGCCAGGAATTGTAGAGAGGGTCGGTCAGCAACCGGTATTGTTTTTCCGCGAAGACGCTTTCCACAGGTACACCATCTTCTGTCACCACATTGTCGAGGTTGGGAATGTTGGCGGGATCGAGTAAGGGTAACGGCTGCGGCGGGTTGGCGGCTATCGGGGTCATGAGGATGAACCTCCCATTCGAGATGGTGGGGGGTATGGAAATCGGTTCGTTCATTGTAGTCGCGCGGGAGGGAAAAGCGATTGACGCTCGGTTCGCCATTCGGGAAACTGTGAGGAGGAGGTAATCATGAAGTTGAGTCCACCGATCGCGCCCCCATCTTCGTTGCCCGACCATACGCAACTTCCCCATACGGATAAGGACAGCGGGGAGAATTTCCCGCATCCTCCGCCGCCCCCGTCGTCGCTGCCGGACCATACACAACTCCCCGATACGGATGGGAGCATCGTGGAAAATCTTCAGGAACATCCGCAAAGCATTCTGCTGACGGATAGCCTCTATCCGGTGCTGCAACGACTTTATCCGGATGGGCAATTCGCCATCGGCCAGAATAGCGGCATTTATTGGCGTCACACCGATCCGCCGCTGCGCGGTTGTCTGGCTCCGGATTGGTATGTCGTGCCCGGCGTGCCACAAACGCTGGAAGGCCAGATTCGCCGTTCGTATGTGCTGTGGCAGGAAATGATAAATCCGCTGTTGGTTGTGGAATTCGCCTCCGGCGACGGCAGCGTGGAGCGCGATCGCACACCGGGAGAAGGGAAATTTTGGGTCTACGAGCGCCGTATTCGCCCCGCTTATTATGCGATCTACGAGTTCGATCCGGGCCGCGTCGAAGTCTACCAAATGGTGGGCTGGAACTTGCAACCGCTGCCCGCCAACGAACACGGCCGTTATCCCATCGCGCCTTTGGGTGTCGAACTGGGTATCTGGGAGGGAACCTATGTGAATGCGCATCTCGGCTGGCTGCGCTGCTGGGACGCTCAGGGACGAATGCTCCTGACGGGACGCGAAATCGCCGACGTGGCACAGTCACGCGCCGAGCGTCTGGCGGCGCGGCTGCGCGAGTTGGGCGTGAATCCCGACGAGGTCTGATGCGGAGCGTGGGCGGTTGGTTTACCCACCGCAAGCGAGTTGCACCACAACCACGATGAACACGCCGATGCTGATGACGCCGTTGACCTGGAAAAACGCCTGATTGACACGGCTCAGATCATCCGGTCGAACCAGCCAATGCTCGTAGACCAGCAACAGCGCGACCGCCGCGACACCGGCCGCGTAGATCGCGCCCAGATTCGGCGCGGCCGCCCAGTAGAGACCCGCCAGTAAGCCGAGCATGACGAGATGACATAGCAAGGCCAGACGCAGACTGGTGCGCACGCCCAGCGTCGCCGGAATGCTGCGCAATCTAGCTCGACGATCGAAGTCCACATCTTGACAGGCATAGAAAATATCGAAACCCGTCACCCAGAAGAGGACCGCGCCGCCCAGCACGAGAGGCGTGGCCAGATCACTCAGGCTGACCACGCCGCGGATGGCAATCCACGCCGCCAGCGGTGCCAGACCGAGCGACGCGCCGAGCCAGACATGCGACAGCGGCGTGAATCGCTTCGTGAAGGAATACGCGCAGAGGAATAGCAACACCGGCACGGATAAATACAACGGCCAGGGATTATCGAAGACGAGGAAAATCAGCGTCGAGGCGACGAAGCCGGCCGCGCACAGGAGCGTGAACAGCCAAACCACGCCGGCGGTCAGCCGACCGGCCGGCAGATGACGCATCGCCGTGCGCGGATTTAGGGCGTCGTAACGGCGATCGGCCAAGCGGTTGAACGCCATGGCCGCGCTGCGGGCGAATACCATGCCCAGCAGAATGCCGAGCAGTTGGAGTGCGTGGAAGCCGGATCGCTTCCAGGCCAACGCGGCGCTCGTCAGGGCGAACGGCAACGCGAAGAGCGTATGACTAAAGCGAATCAACTCCAACAACGATCGCAAAATCGATAACATCGCAACAGTTCGTCGGCCGGCACGGAACAACCCTCTCTTGTGATAGAAACCGCACAGGTTGTCGGGAAGACAACCGCGTTTGGGTTAGGGCATGGCAATCGGCTTGAATCCGCCGCGAGAGATGGCTAAGGTGGGTCAATGCCCCTGGTGGGTCACTGGCAGCGCCATTTATGGAAATCGAGTTCGGAGGACCGGCTTGCGCCGGGTGGGTCCGACCCCGTGACCGTAAAGGTGTCATCCGTGAACCACGCTCGTGTGCCCACCAGGGGCATTCCTAACATACCTCACAACATCGCCTCGTTGCTTACCAACAGCCGTTTGCGAAGGCTTCTTCTCCCTTTTCTCCGCGATCCATTCGTCACAAACGCTCATTCATGCCTCGACAAACAAGATTTCCCGCCGGCAGACGAATAACCCGGATGATTGGGATCCTCCCCTCTCGAACCGTGAGGTGCGTATGAGCGTGGCGATTGAAACGACCGAGGATTTGCTGGTTTTGCTCAAGAAACTGGATGTGAAAGTCACAAGCATGGACGAATTGCGTTCATTGCTAATGACGATCAACGCCAATTACAACCCTGAGGAGGCACGGCAAAAGACAGGGAAACTCGTCGGCATCACCGTGCCGACCAGTATGGCGGGAGCGGCGGCGGTGACCTCCTTCTTCCTCCTTGGATCAGGGGATGGGTTGACGGCTTCCCACGTCGGTGCCTTGGCCCTGATCTGGAGTACGTGCGCGGTGGTGAGCGTAGTGGCCCTGATTGCCAGCTTTCTCATTACCGGTGGACGCCGCGGCCCCACCATGCTGGACAAACCGCCGTTGGGCAACTCCGTGACTGTGGATGAACGAGTGATGGCCGCCATTGGCCGTGACCTCTCCGTGTAGCCGCGACGCGCAGCGGAGCGCGTTTACGTTTCGCGCGAAACGCCAAGCGCGCGTCGCGACTACACGGATACGCCCTTCTGATCCTCGAAACGCGTGATCTTTTCGACCCGGCGACCGTGCCGGCCGCTCTCAAACGGCGTATCCAGCCAGATGCGCACCATGCGATCGATGAGGTCTTCGCCGAGCAGATCGGCGGACAGGCACAGCACGTTGGCGTCGTTATGACGCCGGCTCATTTCGGCGGTGATGCAGTCGTGACAAGGGGCGGCGCGAACGTGGCGCACCTTGTTGGCGGCGATGCACATGCCGATGCCGGTGCCGCAGATCAGAATGCCGCGCTCGGCGCGTCCCTCACTAACCGCCCGCGCCACCTCGAAGGCGAAATCCGGATAGTCCACGCTCTCCGGGCCGTGCGCCCCGGCGTCGAAAACGTCGTGGCCGAGTTGGTGCAGGATGGAGAGGATTCGCGTCTTGGCGTCGAAACCGCGATGATCGCTGCCGATGGCAATTTTCATCCTTCCTCCTTTCTTGCTATCTCGGCCACGAGGCTTTCCAAGCGGTCCCAGATGTGTCGGCCGCATGCCTCGTAGACGGGCCGATCGCAGCCGATTGGATCGGCGATGTCGCCGGCCGGATCGAGCAAGCGCGGCTGCACGCCTAGGTGGGCGAAATAATCCGTCAATGCCTGCAAATGGCCGTGCGTCATGCCAAGGAGATAATCGGCGCGGGCGGCCAGATCCGGCGTCAACGGCTGACTGCGGTGAGCAGACAGGTCGCCGCCGTAGGTGCGCACCACGTTCTCCGCTTCCGCGGCCGCCGGTCCTCCCAGTGTGGCCGATAGGCCCGCCGAAAGCACATAAAAACCTCGCGCCGGCAATTCTTCAATGGTGCAGTCAAGATGGTCGGCCAAACGCTTTTTGCACAACGCCTCGGCCAACGGACTGCGGCAGGTGTTGCCGGTGCAAATAAAGACAATCAGACAAGCCATCTGCTGGCGAATCTGCTCGGCCGATACGACGCCCGGCTGAACCACCTGCCAGTCCTCGCCGTTGACGGCAAGGATCGTGGCCGGCTGTGCAGACGGACGCGGACCATCATCGAGTACCATGTCCACACGCTCGCCCGCCAGCCGCAGCACTTGCTCGGCATTGGCCGCCGCCGTCCCATTGTCTCCCGGCAGCGACGCGAGCAACAGCGGGCCGGGCAAATGGCGCAGCACTTCACGCAGCGCTTCGTGATCCGGCGTCGCCAGGCGCAGCGAGCCATCGGGACAGAGACGGGTACGCACATCGTCGGACAATCGATTGGCCAAACCCTGCTCGGTGCCGCCGACGAGCAGGGTGACCGGACCCGGCCAGAGACGCCGGGCTAATCGCTGCGCCAGCGGACTCATCGCGGGTGCCCAGTCGCGGGCCTCGGCCGCGTCGCGTACCGTCAGCGTCAGTGGATCTTGTGCGCCATTCGCCGTTGCGGCGCCTAGTTGCTGAACCGCTTCGGGCACAAGGCCGCTGGCCGTCAGCGCGTACCCGGTTTCCGTGGGAAAGGCGATGGTTCGCCCTCGTCGCAGAGCCTGGACCGCGTATTGGATGACGGCATAGGAATCGGCGATTCGCCGCCAGTCGAGAACCTCGGGCATGAATGGTCTTTCGCACTCCTTTGTCGGGCCGCTGGCGGCTTAGCGTGAAGGACGCCAAGCCGCTGACGGCTCTTCGGTCATTCTAAGAAAAACTTCTCTCGAAGGATCGGACGTTGTGGAGACAATAGATTCCCAGAGACCACGAGGCGGAGGCACGCCATGCAACCCGGAGATCGCGTTGAGCGTGAACAGGGGTTGCGCCGCGCCGTCCTGGCGGGTGAGGAGTGTGCCTGGCGAACGCTGTACGATGAGGCATTTACTGGCCTGTACGCCTATGTGCTGTGGCGCTGCGCCGGTCTGCGCGACCGGGCGGATGACGTGGTGCAAGAAACCTGGTTGACGGCGGTGCGCCGGCTGCGTTCGTTCGATCCATCAACGGGCAGTTTCGCGGTTTGGCTGCGCGGCATCGCGGCGAATCTGCTGCGCAATTACTTTCGCCGTGAGAACCGCCGCGCGCGCCGCACGCAACCGCTCGCCAGTGAACCGCTGGCTAGCGCTGCCGAGACGCGGGAGGATGCCGAACGCATCGCCGAGGCTCTTGGTGCGTTGCCGGAACATTACGAGGCGGTGCTGCGGGCCAAGTATCTTGAAGGGCAGAGCGTAGCGGCCATCGCCACCGAGCGCGACGAGTCCCCCAAGGCCATCGAATCCTTGTTGACGCGAGCTCGCCAAGCGTTCCGCGACGTGTATCGACAATCGGAGTAACCTCATGCACGACATCTTTTCCCGCGAACCCGATCCGCTCGATGACTTGCTCGCGCCGCCGCCCCTGCCCTCCGGCGTTGGGGCGCTGCGGCAGCAGATGTACGGCCCGACAAGCCGCGTGCTGCGCCGTCGTCGCTGGGCGCGGCAATTCGCCTACGCCGCCGCGCTCGCCGCGTCGTTCGCCTTGGGCCTGCTGGTCATGCGAGCCAACATGCGACCGATGGCCGCGCCGCTGCCGGAACCAGTCGCCAAGCAGCATGAGGAACCCCGACCGCCGGACAAGCCGTCGATGCCGGCGGATGCGTCGGCGCTGGCGCGGGAGTGGAAGGCTTTCGATAGTATCGATCAACGCGGCGAACGATATCGGCAGGCGGGAGATCGCTACATGGAGGAGGAAAGCGATCTGCAATCAGCATTACGTTGTTACAGTAGCGCGCTCGACAGTGGGACAGAACGCGATCAGGCTATTTCATCTGACGACAACTGGTTGCTCATGGCGATCAAAGACGCCCGACAAAAGGAGAAAGAACATGCGAAGAATGGTGGTTGAAACACTGACGCTAGCGCTCATGCTGGCCGGCGCGAGTATCGGCGTGGGACAAACGCAGACGCAACCGCCCCCAGGTATTACCCTGACAACGCCTGATTCGGCGAAAGCTAAGCCAGCACCGAAGAAATCGAAGTTGGAGGAAATGCTGGCCGAGGCTTTGCGGAGCAATCCGGACATCCGTGTCGCCGCCGCGAACGTGGCTCTGGCCGATGCTGAGTTGAATCGCACACGCTTACAGGTGACGCAGAAGGTTATGTCGCTCCATGCGTCCTTGGGGGCCCAAAAAGCAGAAGTGGCTTTCCGTCAGACCCAATATGAGCGGTTTAAGAAACTGGCGGAGCAGGGATCGATTGATTCCAAACTGGTGGACGAGCAGCAGCAAAGGCTGATGCTCGCCAAGGCGAAGTTGGCTGAACTGGAAGCACAGATGCCGGCACTGCTGGGCAAAACACCCACTGCTTACGTTCGACGCCTAAGCATGACGTTCGCGCCTGATGGCCAGACCGTAGGTATTGGCGACAGTGCGAGCATACGGCTCTGGGACGCCTCCACAGGCAAGGAAATTACCGCTTTCAACGGCTGGACAGTAGGTCTACGCTTGTCCAAGTCGGGACCGATGGCCGAGCGCATCCGCAAGGCACTGGAGACGCCGGTAAAAGCGAGTTACAAGAACATGAAGCTCTTGGAAGTCTTCAAGGATCTGGAGAAGAAAGCTCCTGGGTTGTCCCTGCGCTACGGGAGCAATATCGAGAACATTGGCGTGGACATGCGCTTTGAGGAAGCATTGCCCGTTTCCGCGATCCTGCAAGCGTTCGCGGATGATTTTCACTTACTCTTCGTCGTCCGCGACTATGGGATCTTGGTGGTGAACTTAGGTCAAGCGAAACCACCACCCGGAGCGATGACGGTCGAGGAATTTTTGCGCCAGAAACCGGCAGATGAGCCTCCCGGCAACATCGGATTATTCAAAGACAAGCCCACTCTGAACTGGCCGCAATCTTTGCGAGGCGAGGCGTTCAAGGAAGCCCGCGAAGACTTTAATCGCCAGATGAAGCACGCTGCCAACACCGTGCAGGCCAATCGGTCACCGGATGAGAGTACGATCAACGACTTGCAGGCAGACCTCAAGAAACTCAGCGCGACATTGGAGGCCAACGTGGGCCGTTTATCCCCCGATCAATATGTCGAGGCCAAACGCTATCTGGGTTTGCTGAACAACGCGGTGACGTCCTTGAAGTCGCGGCAGCCAAAGGAGGAAGCGAAACCCCATCGATGAGTAGTGATCGGTCGCTTGCGGTCCAGAAGCACGAACAAAATACAGTAGGTCCCGCTTGCCGAGCGGGACCTCGCCCCAACAGGTCCCACCCGGCAGGTGGGACCTACTCACTGTCACCGTTTGAAGTAGGTCCCGCTTGCCGAGCGGGACCTCGCCCCAACAGGTCCCACCCGGCAGGTGGGACCTACCACATTTGGGCGGCTAATCAATCCACCCCCCACCCAGCACGCGCGACCCATCGTAGAACACCACGGCTTGCCCCGGCGTAACCGCACTTTGCGGAGTCTCAAACTCCACTTTCGCCTTGCTGTCCGGCAAAGCCGTGACTCGCGCTGGCGCTGCCGTGTGCCGATAGCGAATCTTCGCCTGGCACGATACCACCTGTGGCGTATCTACCAGCCAGTTCACCCGCGATGCCTCCAACCCCGACGCCAGCAGTTCATCACGCGGGCCAATCACCACATCATTCGCGCCGGGCACAATCTGTAGCACATAACGCCGTTCGCCGGCCGCGAAGCCCAACCCCTTGCGCTGCCCAATCGTGAACCCTTCGATACCATCGTGTTCGGCCAACACCTTGCCGGACGTATCGACAATGTGCCCGGCGGTGACATGTTCCGGCCGGCGCTGGCGAATCAGCGCGGCGTGATCGCCGTCCGGCACGAAACAAATCTCGACACTGTCCGGCTTGTCGGCCACACCCAAGCCCGCCTCGCACGCCAGCGCACGCACTTCGTCCTTGCGATAGCCGCCGATGGGAAACAGTAGATGCGGCAACACCTCGCGGCTCAATCCATACAGCACATACGATTGATCCTTGTCCGGGTCGGCGGCGCGATGCAGCTCGATGCCGGCATCGGTGCGCAGAACCTGCGCATAATGGCCGGTGGCAATGAAGTCGGCTTCGAGCTGCCGGCCGTAGGTCCACAGCTGGCCGAACTTCAGCCAGTTGTTGCATACCACGCATGGATTCGGCGTGCGACCGGCCAAGTATTCGTCGGCGAAGTAATCGATGATGCGGTTGAAGTCACTCTCGAAATCGAGCGCGTAAAAGGGGATGTCGAGACGATCGGCGACGCGGCGAGCATCGCCGGCATCGACGGCGCTGCAACAACCTTTTTTGTGGTCGGCGCGGCTATCGTCCGCGCCGTGGACGCCGGTGCGCATGAATAGACCGATGACCTCGTAACCCTGCTGGCGCAGCAGATACGCCGCCACCGAACTATCCACCCCACCACTCATGGCCAAGACGACTCGTGCCGCCATGCTGTTCCCCTCGTTGCCGATATTCCGCGTGTCGATCGTCTTCTATTCAACATACACGGACACACGCCGCGCCGCGATGGTTCTCCAAACCAGAGCGGCCGCTTGCGGCTTAGCGTTTTGGGCGCTAAGCCGCAAGCGGCCGCTGTAAAATACGAAGTCTCTTGGCTCACTTCTTCGCCGGCGGTTGTTGAGCCGGCGGTTGTCCGCCCGGTGGAACACCTGGCGCAGGCGCACCTGGTGGAACGACGGGCGGATTCACTACCGGACCACCGACGGGAGGAGGACCACTCGGCACCGCCCGAGGAGCCATCGGCACCGCTTTCGGCTTTCCTTCCGGATACGTGTTCCAGTTGAGAAACGCGAACAACATCGCCGCAGTCAGCGCCAGCAGCGACAGGCCGAGCAGCCCAACATAGGCGTCGGCGCGAGGCTTGGCCTTCGGGACGACACGATCCGCGCGACCACGCGATCGAACAGCCGGCATGATTCTCGATCCCCCGTGATAGGATGACAGCGTACCGCCCCCGCGGTCGCGATCAACTGCCCAGAATACGACTGGCGACGCGATCCCCCGCCTGCGGCGCACCTCGTAGCCTGCCGACCGGCTGAGCCACCGCCTGGGTATGATCCGCTTCCAAGATTCGGACGGTGCCCAAGTATTTCGACTGATTTGGCGCGGCCGGGTTGAGGCGGAATAGTTCCAGAGTTTGCCCCTTGGCTAGGCCGGCATCGCTGCCGATGGTCAGCGTCATCAGGCCGCTCGCATCGGTGTTCTTGACCAATCCCTCAACGCTCTCTGGAGGCGGATTCTTGCCGCCGGCGCGAGCCGTCGTCGTGCCGCCGCCGGTGCGGACGCGAGCCATGTCCTTGGCCATCTCCTGCAACTGCTCTTCCAACCGCTTGCTGATGCCTAGGGCCGCCTGTTTCTCGATGGTGGCGGAGATCGCCTCATCCCGAAACTTGGCATTTTGTGCTACCAGCGTGGTGTTCAGCGCGGTTTCCTTCTTGAGCGTATCGCGCAGCTGGGCCACATCCTCCTCACGCTTTCTCACCTCGACCACGGACAGCGATGCCTGCGCGGTCTCCTTCGTACTCTTCTGTTCGAGTTTGGACACGTTGTCGCTTAATTGTTTGTTGGAGGCGAGCGCGGCCTGAAGATCGGCCCGGATGTTCTTGAGGTCGGCCTCCGCCTTGGCGACCTTGGCGCTGGCGTCTTGCTGGGTCTTGGTCGTCTCGCTCTTGTAGGTCGCCTCGCTGGCCACAAGCACCGCGTTGCGGGCCTCCAGCTTTTTGTATTCTTCGACCCAGTGGGTGCGGGCCAAGTAAATCATGATTACAAAGGCGCCGACCACCAAGCTGAAGACCAAATTAAGAAAAACGAGAATCTTCCCGACCGCGGTCATGGTCCATCCCCCTTTTGGTGCGGCCCAGCAACAAGGCCGACACCGCAGGCCGACAGCTCTTCACTCCGACTGTGCGGCAACCCCTAGCTCGCGTTCTATCCCCCAACGTGAGCGGGGCGGCACTATGCCGACGCTCTCGATCCGTGTCAACATCACTTTTGGGCATTTTGCCCGCAAAGGATTCCTTTGCGGGCGCTGCGGGATTGCCAGCCCGCAGCGCCCACAAGGGAATCTCATCCTCACTTACTGGCGATGTTGATTTTCTTCAGTTCCTCGGCACGCTTATTCAGTTGGTTGTTGCGTTTGGAGATCAACTGCGACTCGACGACGGTGTTGATGAGTTGCGGCCGGACCAACTTTTGCTCGGCCAGCACATCGGCATTCTTGACCTTCTCATCGACGATGCGCTGCTGAAAACCACGAATCCCCTTGGCCTTGTCGCCGGTAATCAGGTCCGTCAGGTCGTTCGCCTCTTTAATCTGCTTTTCGTGTTTGTCCAGCACATCCGCGATTGATTTCAGAATGTCGTCGTCGCGTTTATTATACTCCGCCAGGGCCAGGAGTGGATTGCCCGCCCGATCGTTCAGCGGCTTCAGTGACGGATACCCCTTGTCGTCCAGAAGAATCTGCCCCTTCTTGACGCCGGCCTTGGGATCGTCCTTGGCAGCCACCGTTATCTCGCCCACCGGGGTGGCGGCGTTGGCGCTGACCCACACATGCTTCATCTCTTTATCATACCAAACGCGGTCGGCCACCAGAAGAGATTCCTCGTTCAGAAGCTTTTTGCGGCTCGCCAGCCAGGTTGTCTGCGCCGGAGGTATGCCCTTCCACATCTCATCGAGTTGAGTTTCGTGAAGCGCATACTCGCCCACCGATTCGCCGGGCTTGGTGCCCTTGTGGTCGGACCAGTCGATGCCGTTGGCGTACAAGTTGAACGCCCAGGCCGCCAATAACAGACTGAAGGCCAGGTTGAAAAACACCAGGGCTTTGCCGAATAGCGTCATGGTGCCGTGTCCTCTTGGTCGAATCGGTTTTGACCAGCCCGGAGCGCCAGCGACGGGTCTACCCGTCGCTGGCGCTCCGGGCTGGTCAACTCAACGTCCCTCTTCCAGGACGCGAATCTGTTTCTCAAGGCGCTGGTTCTCCGCGGTATCATCGCGCAGCTTGACACGCAATTTGTACAGCGCATCGCTCATGGTGCGCAATTCCTTCAGATGCGTGGCCGTCTGCTGCCGAAGGTCCGTCAACTCCTCCGTGTAAGACTTCACATCCAGGCGGCGTTTCTTGAGATCCTCCTCATGGTCGGCCAACTCTTTTTGCTTGAGAGCATACACAAGGCCGTGCATCTCGACCTCGACCGCCTTATCCTGGACCATCTCGACGGCCTTGTGATGTTCCAGCGCGAACACGCTGCGTTCGCGCAGACGTTCGAGCGCCACTTCGTCGGCGATGTCTTTCAGGAGATTGGCCTCGCCGGTGATGGCATCCGCGGCGGCTCGCACGCCGACCACCAGGAGATAACGCTTGTACTCGGGGTTCTGTTCGAGTTTCGGCGCGGCATCGCCCGGCGCTTCATTCGGCAAGACATCAATCAAATTGAACAGCAAATGAGCGATGGCTCGCTTGCGCATCGACGGCGGATCGGACTTTATGCCCTCCTTGGGGGGCTTGCGTTCCAAAGCTTCCCTGAACGCCTGCTCGAATTGTCCTTGCAACTGCGTCAGCTGCGCATCGAGCGACTGGTCCAGCGCCTTGTCCACCATCGCATTGGGGTCGGCTTTCTTGGCCACCAGATACGCCTCGGCCAGGGGACCAGCCGGCTCGGTGTACTGGGTGGCGAGGGTGTCGTTGAATGCTTCCTCATACGACTTGACCCGCTTGGCGTCCTTGGGCGGCTGGCTCGCCACCCGATCCGCAGCGGTGAACATCTTTTTCAGCCGGTCGAACGATTTATCGTCGCGCAGATAGGTCGTGTAGGCGATCATCCGCGCCCGCTGCTCATTGCTGACGGCCAGGGGCATTAGAACGCGGGCCGTGAGATAAATTTGCTTCTTTTTATCGCCGGCACCCTGAATCTTGCCTTTCAGATTGCTCTGCACGCGCTGAACCTCGGCCGTCTGCGTCGTCACGGGGGCGTTGCCGCCGAACAAATCTTTCTGCGTCTGCGGGCCGATATTCTCGATGAGGAGCCGGCCTTGTTCGTTGCGCTCTTCGTCATCGAGCGGCAAACCGTTTATCATCAATTCTTGCCGGAAGACCGCGTATTCCCAGGAGCGACGCTTGGCGTAATCCATGCCGATCAGCGCGACGGCCCCGAAAACGGCGAAGATATTGAAGATCGCCAGAATTTTTCCGAATAACGACATGGTGCGAATCCCGGAAGAATGCCTCAATGGGCCAGGCGAAACGCATCGGAATAGCTGAATTGATTGTGACGGATCGGCGCGGCCAACGCCAGTGGAATTTATCCGTTTTGCCCCTGTTGCCGGCATAAAAGGCAGAAGACGCCCGTTTTACCCAGACGTTCCGAACCGGGGGAATAAATGGCCCGATTGCTTGTTTGCGGAGAATCGTTCGTGTTGCCCTAATCGACCTATTCGTTGTTTTCCCAAAGATTTGCCATGCGTGGGTTCTGGAAGCAAGATAGAATTACTCGATAGCAAGGGGCTTCCTTGTTTGCGCTGCGGGCTGATAACTTTATGGGCGAACGGCCGGCGTAAGCCGGCTGGTAGAGCCTGATGGAGCCTATACCAGCCGACTTACGCCGGCCGTTCGCCATTCTTTTTCAGCCGTTAAGGACTGTGGAGAATCGATGAGGATGGGGCTCGACACCGCGAAGTCCGTCGGCAATTACGATCTTCTGGAGAAGATCGCCGAGGGCGGTATGGGCGCGATCTATCGAGGCCGTCACCGCGAGAGCGGGCAGATTGTCGCCATCAAGATCATGCCGCCGCACATGGCCCAGAATCCCGTCCTGCTGAAGCGCTTCGAGCAAGAATTCCGGGCCGCCAGCCGGCTCGATCATCCCAACATCGTTCGCGCTCTCGACTATAGCGACAACGGCAACATGCCGTATCTCGTCATGGAGTTTGTCGAAGGCGAATCACTGGGCCAGAAGCTGGAACGCGAAGGACGGATGACCGAATCGGACGCCATCCGCATCATCGCTCAGGTGGCCCAGGGGCTGCACCGAGCGCACAAGCAAAACCTCGTTCATCGCGACGTGAAGCCGGATAACATCCTGGTGACGCCCGACGGCATCGCCAAACTCGCGGACCTCGGTTTGGTCAAGGAAACGGAAACCGATCTGAACCTGACCAAGACCGGCCGCGGTCTGGGCACGCCGCACTTCATGGCTCCCGAACAGTTCCGCAACGCCAAGAACGCCGATATTCGTTGCGACATCTACAGCCTGGGCGCCACGCTCTATCAGATGGTGACCGGCGATTTGCCGTTCCGCTCGAACGGTCCGCTCGACGCCTGGATGAAGAAGATCCAGAACGAACTGACGCCGCCACGTCAGCTGGTGCCGACGCTATCGGAGCGGCTCGATTGGGCCATTCGACGAGCGATGAGCGCCGACCCGGACAAACGGCCGGCGTCGTGTCGTGAATTCATCGAGGATCTGACCGGCCACAGCACCCGCCGTCTGCCGACGGTGGATGTCAATGTCCCGCAACAAGACTTGTGGTATCTGGTGTACAAGGACGAGACCGGCATGGCGCACACGGTCAAGGGCACGGTATCGGCGGTGCGTCGTTCGCTCAAGGATGGCCTGCTTGGCGATGCCGACAACGTGCGGGCGGCGCGGACCAAGGTGGGGCCGTTCGAGTTGCTGCGTGGCTATCCGGAGTTCCGCGACATGGTGGTGGAGGCCGCGCCGCTGAGTGTGCCGCAGGCGCCGTCGCCGCGCCAGCCGGCCGCCTCAAGCGAAGACACGTTGCCGGCGCATCAGCGCTTCCGGCAAGAGGTGGCGGCACCGCTCGTGTCTCTACCAACGCCGACCGGCACGCGCAAACCGCACATCAGCCTCGACGAGATCGCGCCTTCGACGAGCGTGGAAGTGTTGAAGTGGCTGTTCTTCGTCTTGCTTTTCCTCGTCACCGCTGTTGTGGCGTTCTGGTACTTTTAATGTTTTCCGACCTGAAAGGTCGTTTCTGATAGCCCAGGCCAACGGCCTGGGTATTGGGTGTGGATGGGTATTGGGTGTGGATGGGACATTGGATGAGGTTCAATCCCAAACATATCTCTCATCCCATTCGATCTCGAATCGCCGCAACCATTCGCGCAACTCGTCCTGAAATGATTGCTTCGCGTGATGTTCCGGCTGCCGGCGGATGTACTCCCGCACCGCTTCGACGTTCGATTGGCTCACGGAAAACGCCCCATAACCACCCTGCCAGTGAAACGCATTCGACAAACCGCGCGTCTGGTTCACCCACAACGACGATGTCGATTTGATCTTTCCGACGGCATCGGCGATCGTGATCGTTCGACTCAGGGCCAACAACAAATGAACGTGATCGGCCACGCCGCCGACGATTAACGATTGGCAGCCGAGGTTGTTGGTGGCCCCGCCCATCACGCGGAACAATTCATCGCGCCACTCGTCGGCCAAAATCGGTTGGCGATGTTTGGTCGAAAACACGACATGCAAATAAACCTTGGCCAACGATTGCGGCATGGTCGATCCCCAATAACCAACCGAACACCCACAATACCCACGTACCCATCCACACCCAATACCCAGGCCGTTGGCCTGGGCTACCAGAAACGACCTTTCAGGTCGGGAAATACCGCCATCCATTTTCGTCCGGCGAATCTATCCTATTTCGTTTGCGTGGTGCATTCACCCGGCGACCATGCCTTGCCTCTGGGCGTCTCTTGCCCAAAGAACTATCTCCACCGCTTCCGTCCTCTCGTCCGGCACATCGAAATCAGCGCTTTCCTATCTCATTTGATCGCAAGTGTTTAACCATCTTCGCACCATGCGCCAGCGCAAGTGGTATCGCATTTGCTAAACGAGGGCCGTCCGAGTATTCGCAATCGTAACGGCCGGAGAGATTCCTCGTGATTCGTAAGCGACCGAAGACAGTGGTGGTCGTCGGCAACGGCATGGTGGGGCATCGCTTCTGCGAACGCCTTCGCGAGTTCGACGCCGGACGCGGCTACCGGATCGTCACCTTTTGCGAGGAGCCGCGACCCGCCTATGATCGCGTCAATCTCACGAAATATTTTGGCCATCGACAAGTCGATAAACTCGCTCTGACAACTCCGCAATGGTACGAAGATAACGGCATCGAACTGTTCGTCGGCGATCGGGCCACGGAGATCGATCGCGACAATCGCGTGGTGCGCTCCGCCGGCGGACGCGAGGTTGCCTACGATTTTGTCGTGTTGGCGACCGGCTCGGCGCCCTTCGTGCCGCCCGTGCCGGGTATCGATAAGAAAGGCGTTTTCGTTTATCGCACCATCGAGGATCTCGAACGCATCATCGCTTATGGTGGATCGATCCGCAAAGCGGCGGTCATCGGCGGCGGGCTGCTCGGTCTGGAAGCGGCCAAGGCTGCCTATGATCTCGGATTGGAGACGCATGTTGTCGAGTTCGCTCCGCGTCTGATGCCGCGCCAAATCGACGACGCCGGCTCCAAGGTACTCGTCGGCAAAATCAACGCGCTCGGCGTGCAGGTTCATCTCAACAAGAACACCAAGGAAATCCTCGGCAACGGCAAGGTCGAGGGCATGTCCTTCGCCGACGGTGGCGAACTGGATGTGAAAATGATCGTCGTCTCGGCCGGCATCAAGCCGCGTGACGATCTGGCCCGCGCCTGCGGCCTGACAGTCGGGCCGCGCGGCGGTGTCGTCGTCGATGACCAGTTGCGCACGTCCGACCCGAACATCTTCGCCATCGGCGAAGTCACGCTGTACGGCGGCATGATTTATGGTCTCGTTGCGCCCGGCTACGAAATGGCGGAGATTGCCGCCGCCAACATCATCGGCGAAGAGCGCCGTTTCAAAGGCGCGGATATGTCCACCAAGCTGAAGTTAATGGGCGTGGATGTGGCCAGTTTCGGCAACGCCTTCGCCGATGCCCCCTCACCCCAACCCCTCTCCCCCCAAGGGGGGAGAGGGTCAGGGGGTGAAGGGGCACGAGCAATCACCTATGAAGATCCGTTTAAGGGCGCGTACAAGAAGCTGTTGTTCAGTCTCGACGGCACGCGGCTGCTGGGCGGCATTCTGGTTGGCGACGCCTCGGAGTATGGCGCGTGGTCGATGCTGGCCAAGAGCGATCAACCGCTGCCGATGTCGCCGAGCGAGGTACTGCTCGGCAAGGGCGACGCCAAGAGCGCCGGCGCGACCATCACGACCATTGCCAATGATACGCAAATATGTTCATGTAATAATGTAAGCAAGGGGCAGATTTGCGACGCCATCCGCGATAAAAATCTCACTTCCGTCGAGGAAATCAAGCTGTGTACCAAGGCCGGCACCGGCTGCGGCGGTTGTGTGCCGCTCGTCACCGATCTGTTCAAGGCCGCCATCAAGGCTGCCGGCAAGAAGGTCAACAATTCCCTCTGTGAGCATTTCGCCTGCACGCGCCAGGAACTATTCGAGATCATCAAAATCAAGCGCATCCAATCGTTCGAGGAATTGATCCGCGCCCACGGTCGAGGGCAGGGTTGCGAGATCTGCAAGCCCGCCGTCGCCTCCATTCTCGCCAGCCTGTGGAATGACAATATCGTCGAACACACGACAATACAGGATACAAACGATCGCTTTTTAGCCAATCTCCAGCGCGGCGGCACCTACTCCGTGGTACCGCGCGTGCCGGGCGGCGAAATCACGCCCGATAAGCTCATCGTTCTCGGTCAGGTGGCGAAGGAATACGGCCTGTACACGAAAATCACCGGTGGCCAGCGCATCGATTTGTTCGGTGCCCCCGTGCATCTGCTGCCGGACATCTGGGAGAAACTGATTCGCGCCGGCTTCGAGAGCGGCCACGCTTACGGCAAGGCACTGCGCACGGTGAAGAGTTGCGTCGGTACAACGTGGTGTCGTTATGGCGTGCAAGATTCGGTCGGCTTCGCCATCCGCGTCGAGAATCGTTACAAGGGCATTCGTTCGCCGCACAAGATCAAGGCGGCGGTATCCGGCTGTATCCGCGAATGTGCCGAGGCGCAAAGCAAGGACTTCGGCATCATCGCCACGGAGAAGGGCTGGAATCTCTACGTGTGCGGCAACGGCGGCGCCAAGCCACGCCATGCCGACTTGCTCGCCGCCGACCTCGACTCCGAAACCTGCATCAAGTACATCGATCGCTTTCTGATGTACTACATCCAGACGGCCGACCGGCTGATGCGCACTTCCGTTTGGCTTGAAAAAATGGACGGCGGCATCGAACGGTTGCGCGAAATAATCATCGACGACGGTCTGGGCATCGGCGACGGACTGGAAAAGCAGATGCAATTCCTCGTGGACAGCTACAAATGCGAGTGGACTGAAGTCGTCAACGATCCGGTGAAACGCCGCTTGTTCAAGCAGTTCATCAACACCGACGAGACGGAGCCAACCATCGAGTTCGTGCCGCAGCGCGAGCAGCAGCGGCCAACGGACTGGACCACGTCGTTCATTCCGGTGAGCGAGGTAACGCTCCGCGAATCAGGAGTCAGGAATCAGGAGTCAGGAATCGGGAGTCAGGAATCAGGAGACAGGAATCAGGAGTCAGGAATCAGGAGTCAGGAATCAGATTCGGATCTCCTGACTCCTGACTCCTGTCTCCTGACTCCTGACTCCTGGGTGCTGGCCGGCAAGGTATGGGATTTCCCGCAGGATGGCGGCGCGGCGATCAAGTACGGCAAAACGCAGATTGCAGTGTTTCACTTCGCCAGCCGCGGCGAGTGGTATGCGTCACAGAATATGTGCCCGCATCGACGCGAGTTCGTTCTGTCGCGCGGTATGCTCGGCGATCAGCACGGTAAACCGAAAGTTGCCTGTCCGGTACACAAAAAGACGTTCTCGCTGGAGACGGGAACATGTCTGAGCGGTGAGGATTACTCCGTGCGTGTCTTCCCGGTGAAGATCGACGGCGACGACGTGTATCTGCAACTGCCGCCGGTGGAGGAACTCGACGCGGCACTGGCGACGGAGAAGACGTGCAACGGCTCCTGTCATACCACGAACAGCGCACCGAAAAAGGTATGGACGCACCGCAAGGCGAAGGTGCCGGAATTGCTGCCGGCGGACCCAAATGCGGAGCAATTCTGAGGGTGAGTGTTCACCGGCTTGCGCCCTTGCAGACCAATAGCGCAAGATTCTGACTCGCCTGGTTCGCGAGGAGTTCGGATGAAGAAGAAAGACTTCGATAATCTGGTGGCCAGTGTAGGTGAAGCTGGACGCATCCGGCGCGGTGAAGCGAAGGCGAGCCGTGTTACGGAATTCGCCCCGGTGGACGTGAAGTCGATTCGGCGACAGTTAGGGAAGTCACAAGCGGAGTTCGCGCGTCTGATCGGCGTGAGCGTGGCGACACTGCGGAATTGGGAGCAGGGACGGCGACGGCCGGAGGGACCGGCTCGCGCCTTGCTGAAGGTGGCGGCGGCGAATCCGGAAATGGTGGCGGCCGCGCTGGCATAGATAGTGTTGATTATTTCCGGCCCTGTGCCTGCTTTTGGGCAAGATATTGTTCATAGCTGCAATCCCGAACTCGGTGTAGAAGGTAATCCCGATACGCTGAGAAGTGCAGGCGACAACTCTGTATCAATTCACGGTAATCCTGCTCCAGATTTTCCTCCTCCGCGAGCCGACTGAATATTTCCAGTTCTTGCTCAAGTTCCACGCATTGCTCCGGCGAGGCACCGTCCATACCGTAAAGCACCCCGGCTGGGATTTCATGCAGAGAGAACCGCAACCGTCCTGCCATTTTGTCGATTAGTCGCCGCCTGGATAATCGATCTGCCGGGTCACGGCGGAGTGCCTCTCGAAGCAGCTCCCATTCCGTTCTTGCTTCGAGAGGGAGTTGCTCGCTGCACTCCCCTCGGTCATTCAACAAGTGTTGAGAGAGTCCAGCCAGCCAACGTGCGCAACCAGGAAGACCAGCGCGAAAACCTGTGAGTAATGCAGGAAAGACGGCCCTCTCAAAAAGTGGCCTCCGAAGTATGAGCTTTTCGCCGCCGTCTACAACCCGCTCGGCGAGCGATCTCGCCCACGGGAACCACTCGCTTTGAGTTGAAGCCGAAAGCGATACGAGAAACGACTCAAGGGCCAGCAATTTCTTGGCGCGCGGATCACGACCTTCGGCGTGCTGGTAAGCCTCCCATAATTTGAGCTGAGCTTCTGTGAGCATCTTTGCCTTCATCGTAATTGCAATCGCAAGAAGGAAAACAACGGATGACCACTTCTTCATGGAGCAGGACCGACTTGCCCTTCCTCGGTGTTCCCCCACGCCGCAGCAACCTCAAAGTAGCACCGAACCGAACCATCGATTGTCCGGCACTGCTCCTGTACGGGCATGCCGAGAAGGTCCGCCAGCAGAGTCTCCGCCACGCGACACACTTGCCGATGTCCGGTAATCGCCCCACCGAGAGGACAGTCAAAGCCGCGGATACACAGCTTTTCTTCGTGTTCCTCCATTTCGGCAAGTCCTCCAATCTCTTCGAGTACCCCGAGAACTTGCAGGATTCGCTCGCGCGGCTCCGTCGCTTGGACGGCGTGACGGAATCCCCCAGCCACACGCTGTCCGACGGCGCGGAGAATCGCATCCAGGTCGGCTGGCGCAAGGCGCTCGGTGAGGACTTCCAGGAGTTGCTGAAGGACAGCGGCGTAGGGCTTGGGAAAAACCTGCGCCGCCTCGGGCGTCAGTTCGTAGACGACGTTTGGCTTCCGCGTGCTGGGGCGAGTCCCGGCTGGTTGGACGAAGCCGTCGCGCTCTAATGTGGTCAGGTGCGCCCGCACGGCATTGTCCGACAGTCCGGTCGCCTCTGCCAGATCGTTAACGGTCCCGCCACTTCGGCGCAGTACCGAAAGGATGCGTCCGCGCGTACTCGCCAAGAAGCGCCTGTTCCAACCCGTTGCCGCCATCTCGCCCATCCTCCTTTATTGCTCATTGTACGGCCGAAGGGACTGAGGGCAATAAGTCAAAAAAGCTGTTGACTTATTTGCCGAATATCCGATAGGAAAGGCATCGCCACCCGACCAGCAACACTTGTAGGGTGGGCTTGAGGAAAGCCGGGAAAGGATGTCTTGGCAGCCCAAGCCCTTCGGAGAAGGTTCGCGTGGACCAGGCTCCGATGGTAACGGAAGTGAGAAGACAAAAGAGGAGCGCGCGATGCGAACAAGGACGTTCTGTGCGGGGGTTCTCGGGCTGTTGTCCCTGCTGTCGTTGACCGGCTGCCGCTCTGGAAACGGGCTATGCCGAAGCGGATGTTGCGAGAGCCATGCCGCGCCAACGGCAGGAGCCGGCTACGTCAATAGCGGGGGGCAGGTCGCGGCCGAGACTGCCTATGGAGGACAGAAGACCTGCCCGGTTTCGGGGGCGTCTTTGGCTGGGATCGCCAATCCTCTCTCCGTGGTGGTGAAGGGGCAGACCATTTACGTTTGTTGCCAGCAGTGCGCGGCGAAGGTAAAGGCGAACCCGGATGCCTATCTCGCCAAGGTGTCCGCGGAGCGATCGGGACAGAATGCGGCGTCGCCTGCCGTGAGCCTTCCTGTCGCCTCGGGACTTTACGGAGGCCAGAAAACGTGCCCCGTGACGGGGGATGAGTTGGATCCATCCGGCGACGCCACTCCGGTGACTGTTCGTGGTCAGACCGTTTACGTCTGCTGCCCAGGATGCGCGGCGAAAGTGAAGCGCGACCCGGACACTTACCTGGCCAAGGTGATCGCGGAGCGTGCGAAGAATACTTCCTCCCGCTAAGAGTCCGTCCGCCAAGCTCTCCTCTCTCCCCAAGGGCGCGTCCAAGAATGACTTCCAAGCGGCTAACCCGAAGTTATTCTTGGACGCGCCCTAAGTACAGGGGGCGAGGAGAGACGCTTACCACAATCCTGAAACCACCAGGGCGGCATGTGGATTTGGTGGCGGGAGGCAACTCCCATCTCGATGCGTCACAAGCGTGACTTACCGCCGTTCCCCATCCCCCCAGGCGAGCCATTCGCTGTCAACCCTTCCACCGCGCAACAGCGTCCTGACAGTACACGAGCAATTGCAGATCCGCTAACTCCTCTTCCATGTGTTCGCGTGTCGGGTTCGCCATCGACTGCGCCAATTCGTCGAGCAGCAAATCGGTGAATTGTTCTCGCGCGCGTTTCACCCGTGTGCGCACCCAGTCGGCGCTGACGGCGTGGCCGAACTGGACACTCAGCTGTTCGGCCATCTCCGCCGAGGATAATTCGCTATTCTCGGCACGCAGAAGCAGCACCGTGTAATATGTGGTGTCGTGGAGACGCAAGGCGTTCCAGGCCTGGCCGAGCAATTGTTGACGCCAGCTGTCGAGAAATTGCTCCTCCGAAGGGAGGACATCGGGTGAGACGCTGGCCGAACCGATGTCGTCGGGCGGCAGCGGTTGCGGGCGCGCCTTTTGGCGGCGCTGATAATCGACGATGAGATGAAACAGCGTCGTCTTCACAAGATCGCGGAAGCGACCCTTTTCGGGATTGGCGTTGCGAAGATCGCCGCGCACGAAGCGCAGATAAAACTCCTGGGCCAAATCGTCGGCCGCATTCGCATCGCGCAGCGCGCCGAGCAGATAAGCATGCACCGCACCCTTGTAGCGGTCCAGCAACGCCGCGCGGGCGCGCTGCGCGGCTTCCTCGGGACCGTGGTTCGCCTCCGTCACCAGACCCCATAGCGTGTTGGTGTTGGCGAGAAGGCGATCCTTATTCGCGTCTGCCATCCGCGCCGCCTCCCGTAAGTGCCGAACCGAAACACAAGCTGCAAGGACCGTTTTTGTCCTTCGTATCCATTTTATCTCCCGCGTACAATGGAGAGCGTTGCCACGGATATTGTTCGCGTCCTCATTCACGAGTCCTCTATGCGTCAAAGAACTGTTGTCAACGCGCCCGACAAGATCGGTCTGTTTAGCGGCATAGAGGCGTTCGGTCGCGGCATCGCTTTCGTGGTCAGCACGCCGCGCGTGTGGGGCTACGCGATGGTGCCCACGACCATACTCCTGCTGCTGTCTTGCGGCCTGACTGGGCTGGCCATCTGGGGATCGCATCACCTGAGTACATCGCTGTTGGGCGACGATCTCGGCGCGTGGGGCAAAATCGGTTGGTGGAGTTTGGCCATCTTTCTTGATGTGGTGGGTCTTGTGCTGGCGATGCTGCTGGCGCTAAGCCTGGCGCAGCCGTTGTCCGGCTTCGCGCTGGAGAGCATCTCGCACGCTCAGGAAATTGCCCTGACCGGCCACGCTGCGCCGAAAACGTCGTTCATCGCCAATCTGTTCAGCACGGCCAAGGCGGTACTTATCGCGCTGCTGATAGGCGGGACATTGTTAACCGTTCTCTTCCTCATCAGCTTTTTCTTTCCGCCCGCCGCAATCGTGACGGTGCCGTTGAAGCTGATCGTTTGCGGTTGGATGCTGGCGTGGGACTTCATCGATTATCCGTTGGCCATGCGCGGCGTCGGGCTGGAAGCACGCTTTGCGTGGGTAGGCCGCAATTTCGGCGCCTTCACCTTGTTCGGGCTGTTATGGGCTGCGGTCATCATTGTGCCCGGCATGGTGCTGGTGATTCTGCCAATGGGCGTCGCCGGCGCGACGCAGCTTGTCGTCGCCGATGAGCGTGCCCATCGTTCTCGGCGCGATGTCGTGGATGTGGTTCTTCCCGCCTAATTCCCAGTCTCTTCGCCTGCATTGAGGCGGCCACGCCACCGCTGGCCTGCTTGGACAAACAGCGCATTGCATTCGCTTTCAAGAACGCCGCCCACAAGTTGACACGAACGAAACGGGGCTTGCCGCAGCACTTCCTCGGCGCGGAGGTCAATTTGCCACCATCCCAGGCTCTGCAAATAAGGGATCGACGAGCCGAAAACGATCGCGCGCAGGCCGGCCCAGAGAATGGCCGACGCGCACATGGGACACGGCTCAGCCGTGGTGTACAGCACCAACGGCGACCAGTCGATGCCCGGATGGACGCGGGCGCACTGATTGAGCGCGTCGATCTCGCCGTGCCAGGTGGGATTCTCCGCAGAGCGGTTGAACCCCTCGGCGATGACATCGCCCGTATTGCCGTGGACGATCACGGCACCGAAAGGCAGCTCCGGGACTTGGCGGGCCAATTCGATGGCGCGCCGCATGTATCGTCCGTGATCGAGTGGGTTCGCCATGCGTACTCCTGAAGATGTCACGCTTGACCGTTGAGCAATTCCATCAGCTTCTCGCGGCGATACTCGAAAATCCACTTCAAATCGCGTTCCACCGCCTTGGCGGTGATGACGAACCCCAGCATGCCGCCGGGCGTCTCATAGTCAATGCGATCCATCACGCGCGTGCCGCCGTCGGCCAACACCTCGAACTGGTGGGTGTGAATCCATTTTTTGAAGGGACCTTCGCGCTGTTCATCGACGAAGCGCAGTTCCGGTTCCCAGATTGTCACCTCGTTGACGAAGCGCTGCGACAGCCCCCAGCGACGGCCTTGCAAGGTGACGCGAGCGCTCAGATGCAATTGCTCGGGCCCGCTCAGTAGCTGAAAGTGGAGTTCGGGAGGAGAAATCTTCACCAGATTGGCGGGGCGGCTGAAGAAGTCGAAGACACGCGACAGCGGCGCGGCCAGGGTTTCGATCATCTCAAAGCGTGGCATGGAAGCGATTCCTTGCTGGACAGCTGGCTCTTGGTTACACAGAGGATAGTGTCCCAGGCAAACCGGCTTCTCTATCCTCTCTTGCTCATGATAGTCGAGACGTTCGCGCAGGCACGGATTCTCACCGGGCCGACTGGCTGCGGCAAGAGTGCGCTGGTCCTCGACGGGCTATGCGCGCTCCGCCTATCCGTCCGGCCTGGACGTGTGCCGGAGGGACGAACTGGTTTTCGTAGCTGTCCGAACGATTGACTTTGTCGTCCCATCTGGAATCATGGGAGCAAGTCGCCATCAGGATAGGAGAACGCCGCATGGCTCGCATTCGGCCGCTGGAACACGAGCAAGCAGAACCCGCCGCGCGTCTCGAACTCGATCACCAAGTCGCCGCCGGCGGGCGCGTCACCAATATGAAACGCACCCTGGCTCATTCGCCGGTGGCGCTGCATGCGCTCATGCAGTGGTATCCGCTGCGCGACGCGGCGCGGGCGTTTCTGGGCGAACGGCTGACCACGCTATTTGCCCACGCCGTCTCGACACAGACGGATTGCCTGATTTGCTCGACGTTCTTTCGACGCATCCTCATCGAGGCGGGCGACAACCCCGATGCGCTGGTGCTGGACGAACGCGCGCAAGCCGTGGTCGATTATGGCCGTCAGCTGGCACGCGATCCCAATGGTGTGTCCGACGAATTGTATGGGCGGCTGGCGCGGTTTCTGGAACCGGCGCAGATTGTCACGTTAACCGCCTTTGGCGGGCTGATGATCGCCACCAATCTTGTCAACAACGCGCTGAAGGTGGACCTCGATGAGTATTTGCAGCCGTTCAAAGCGAGCGGGGAGCTTTAAGCGATGGCGAACGAAATGGCGGGCCGTGTCGCCCTGATTACGGGTGCCGCCCACGGGCAAGGACGGGCGACGGCATTGGCTCTGGCGCGTGAAGGCGTTCACATCGCGGCGCTGGACGTGGCCCGCACGCTCAGCTATCCGGGCTACGCTCTCGGTTCGCCGCAGGCGCTCGACACGCTGGCGGAGGAATGCCGGCAACTCGGCGTCGAATGTCTGGCGTTCGCCGCCGATGTGCGCGATGACAATGCGGTGTCAGCGGCGGTAAGTGAGACAATCGCCCATCTGGGCCGAATCGATATTCTGTTTAACAACGCCGGCATCTGCGCCTATGGGCTGGCCCACGAGTTGACGGAGGAAGCGTGGGACGCCATGCTCGACATCAATCTCAAGGGGGCGTGGTTGATGGCGCGGCGGGTGATTCCGCACATGATCGCGCGCAAGGCGGGCGTCATCATCAACAATTCCTCGGTGGCGGGGTTGCGCGGCATGGCGCGCTTGAGCCATTACGCGGCGTCGAAATGGGGGCTGGTCGGCTTGACGAAATCATGGGCGATCGAGTTGGCCCCTTATAACATCCGCGTCGTGTCGCTGCATCCAACGGGCGTCAACACGCCGATGAACGATGGCTTGGCAGCTCTGGAGGGCGCGACGACGCGCGAAATTGCCGAGCGCTCGGCGGGAAACTTGCTGGCCGCGCCGTGGATCGAGCCGGAAGATGTGGCCGCCGCCGTCGTCTACCTCGTGTCCGATAAGGCGCGATTCATCACCGGCTCGCAATTCGTTCTTGATGCCGGACTGTTAAGCCGCTGACATAAGGCTGTCACCAAGGAGATACGCACATGGGCCGATGGTTTCACTTTAGATGGTTGATCGCGGTCGCCGTTGTCGGACTGACTTCACACACCATACACGCGGACGATAAGGGCGGGATAACCCCGCCCCTACAAGCGGTACCCTTTCAGGATGTCCACATTACGGATGGCTTTTGGAGCAAACACATCCACGCCAACCGGACCGCGACCATCGAAGCGAACCTGCACCAGTGCGAAATCACTGGGCGTATCCGTAACTTCGCCATCGCCGGCAAACTCGTAGAGGGCAAGCACAAGGGACTGCTGTTCGACGACTCCGATCTGTACAAGGTGATCGAAGGCATCGCCTACACGTTGAGCAGTCAGCGCGACGCCGAACTGGAAAAGCGAACCGATGCCATCATCGATAAGATCGCCGCCGCTCAGCAACCGGACGGCTATTTGAACACCTATTTCACCCTGGTCAAACCCGACGGGCGTTGGAAGAACATCCAGTACGGCCATGAACTCTACTGCGCCGGTCATCTCATCGAGGCGGCCGTCGCCTACCAGCAGGCGACGGGCAAGCGCAAGCTGCTCGACGTGGCGATCAAGCTGGCCGACCACATCGACCACACGTTCGGTCCCGGCAAGAAGGTCGATACGTCCGGCCATGAGGAGATCGAACTGGCCCTGGTGAAGCTATACCGGGCGACGAAACAAGAGCGTTATCTGAAACTGGCTCAGTTCTTCCTCGACACGCGCGGCCACAAGGACAAACGGCGGCTGTTCGGCGAATACGCCCAGGATCATAAGCCGATCCGCGAACAAAACGAGGTCGCCGGCCATGCCGTGCGCGCGATGTATCTTTATTGCGGCATGGCGGACATGGCCGGCATCACCGGCGATAAGGCGTTGCTGAGCGCCATCACGAACATCTGGCACGATGTCGTCGATCGCAAGATGTACGTCACCGGCGGCATTGGGCCGTCGGCCAGCAATGAAGGCTTCACCGTGCCCTACGATCTGCCCAACGATTCGGCCTACGCCGAAACGTGCGCCGCGATCGGCATGGCGCTGTGGAATCACCGCATGTTTTTAATGAGCGGCGACGGCTCGTACGCCGATGTGCTGGAGCGCGAGGTCTATAACGGTTTGTTGTCCGGCGTATCGCTGAGCGGCGATCGCTTTTTCTATGTCAATCCGCTGGGCAGCGTCGGCCGGCATCATCGCGAAGAATGGTTCGGTTGCTCGTGCTGTCCGACCAACATCGTTCGCTACATCCCCGGCATGGGCGAGCGTGTGTGGGCGCAGCGCGACAATGCCATTTGGTCGGTGCTGTACATGGGCAACCATACGATTATTCCGCTGAAGGATGGCAAGGTGAGTCTGACCGAGAAGACGAAATATCCGTGGGATGGCGATATTGAAATCGTCGTCGAACCGGAGAGAAGTTTCGCGTTCGACGTGAATCTGCGCATTCCCGGTTGGTGCCGCATGGAGCCGAGCCTGACGATCAATGGCGCGAGGACAGCGGCGGCGGTGGATCACGGCTATGTTCGCCTGACGCGGACGTGGAAGGCCGGCGATGTCATTCGCTTGTCCCTGCCAATGCCGGTTGAGCGCGTGCATGCCGATCCGCGTGTCAAAGCCGATGTCGGCCGAGTAGCGCTCCAGCGTGGGCCGATGGTTTACTGTGTGGAAGGCGTGGACAACGGCGGCAGCGTGCGCAACTTGTGTTTACCGAGGGGCGCGAAACTGTCGGCGAAATTCGACAAGGATGTTCTTGGCGGCGTCGTGATTGTCTCGGGTCGGGCGCTGGCGGTGTCGCGGCCGGGCGAAAAATGGGAGACGAAGCCGGTGACAATTCGCGCGGTGCCCTACTTCGCCTGGGACAATCGCAAGTCGGGGCCGATGCTCGTCTGGCTGGCCGAGACGCCGGAACGCGCCGAGGTTCCCGGCGAAGATGGGGCGCTCGTCAACGGCCTACGCATCCGCGCTTCTCATCTCAATCCGACCGACACGCTGGAAACGCTTAATGACGGCGAGGTGCCGAAATCGTCGAAGGATCACGCTATCCGCCGCATGACGTGGTGGGACCATCACGGCAGCGTCGAATGGCTGTCGTATCGAAGCGCGAAGCCACGCACGTTGTCGGCATCGTCCGTGTACTGGTTCGACGATACGGGCGTCGGCGCATGTCGGGTGCCGGCCGAATGGCGGTTGCTGTGGCTGGACGGCAAGGAGTGGAAGCCGGTGAAATTACTCAAGGACGAACACTATGGCACAGCGCTCGATCAGTTTAACAAGGTGGCGTTCGAGCCGGTGACGACGCGCGAACTGCGGCTGGAAGTGAAACTCCAAGCGAAGTTCTCGGGCGGTGTGCTGAAATGGCGAGTCACGGAGGAGAAGTAAACACAACTGTCTCTCAATCCTCTCTTCTCCATCGCCAATCGAAGCCATTTACTGCCGCTGGAAGAGAATCTTTTCCAGTTCCTTGCGGAATGGCTCGCTGGAAGCGATCGCCGCCCGGAAATGAGGCTTGTCCAGCGTATAAACCGCCACGTCTTGCCGCGCCACGACCGTGGCGTTACGTGGCGCTCCCGTCAGCAAGGCCGTTTCACCGAAAAACTGGCCCTTGCTCAACGTCGCCACCTTCGATTCATCCGCCTGACCCTGATTGACGATTACATCCACGATTCCGCTCTTTAACAGATAGAATTTGTCGCCTTCGTCGCCTTGGCGAATAATCACCGTCCCGGTTGGATGACGTTCCTTCTCCATCGCCTCGGCGATGTTGGTCAGCGTGCTTGTCGTCAGACGCGAGAACACGTCGCACTCCTTGAGGAACTCGCAAATCTCGATCTCTTCTTGAATGAGTACATTCGATTTGATTCGGCCGTTGACCATGCTGATGATGCGGTCGGCGACATCGAGAATGCGGTTGTCGTGCGTCACGATGAGGCTGGTGCAGCCTTCCTCCTGAGACAATTTTTTGAGCAGGTTGACGACATCGCGGCCGCTCGCTTCGTCGAGCGCCGCCGTGGGTTCGTCGGCGAGGATCAGCTTCGGACGGTTGGCCAGGGCGCGCGCGATGGCCACGCGCTGTTTCTGGCCACCGGACAGCCGGCTGGGCTTGTAGTCGATACGCTCCTGCAAGCCCAGCGAGGTCAACACCTCGACGGCCCGCTCGCGGATGCGCGTTCGATCCGATTCCTTCAATTCCAAGGCCATCTTCACGTTCTGCAAGGCGGTCAGCGAGGCAAATAGATTGTGAGCCTGGAAAATGAAGCCGATGTCGCGGCGAACGCCGACCAGTTCCTTGACGCTCAACCTGCTGATATTTCGCCCCAGAACTTCGACTTCGCCGTCCTGCACCGTGCGCAGCGCGCCCAGCAGTGAGAGCAGCGTCGTCTTCCCCGAACCGGATGGCCCCGTCATGATGACGATCTCGCCCGGCGCGACCTCCAGGTGGTTGTCGAACAGAACCTGTTTGCGTGTCTCCACCGTCTCGCCATACCAATGATTGAGATGGTCCACGCGGATGGCCGGTGGACCCTGCCGGAGACTCGATGAGGGGGCATGCGGAGCAGCAGTCGCGGTACTCATCCGAACACCTCCGCGGGATCGGCCGTCCGTACCTTGCGCAAGGCCAGCAAGCCGGATAGCACGCACATGATCGCGGTCATACTGAAGATTAGTAGGATACGTAAAGGGGTAAGATACATAGGCAGCCCCACCCACGCATCCAGGGCGCGATACAGCAGCCAACTCAGCCCCAGTCCTGGAACGAAGCCGAGCATGGCCAGCCACAACGACTCGCGCAGCACCGTCCAATTTAGATAACGGTTGTGATAGCCGATGGCCTTGAGGGTGGCGAACTCGGCCAGATGCTCGGATACGTCCGTCGAAATAATCTGGTAGCAGATGACGCCGCCGACGATGAAACCCATGCACAAACCGAACTGGAAAATGAAGCCGATCGGCGTGGCGTTTTGCCAATATTTTTTCTCGATGTCGCTGAACTCGTCCTTGGTGTAAACGGCCACGTCGTCGGGCAATACCTCGCGGACGGCGCGGCGAGCGGTCTCGACATCGGTGCCTGGTTTGAGCTGGATCACGCCCACGTCGGCCAGGCGAAGCGTGGCATCGGGCGACAACTCATTGGGAAATAGTTCGGCGTAGGTCAAATCGCTCATAATCACGCTGCCGTCACAGGCGAAGTTGGTGCCCAGCGTAAAGGTGTCGGCCACATGAATCCTTTGCTGAGCCAACTCGCGGTCGATGCCCGCCTCGATTTCACCGTATTCGCGCTTGGATTTCGTGTCCAGCAGGACGTTGAAGAGGATCTTGAGATCGCCGCGATGGGCGTTGACGGCGGGATTGGCCAACACGGGTTGATCGGGATCGAAGGCGATAACGCGGATGGGATGGCTGCTGGATCGTCTCGGCTCCGGAGAGCCGGTGTCCTTCCAGAAAGATGAGGTATATTCGAGATAAACCGGGAAGGCGGCCCGCACGCCGGGAGCCATGCGCGCCTGCGCCAGACGGCGGCAAGTGAACTGTTCCTTAACGGCCATCGCGTAGTGGGCTTTGCTGACGAGGATGAGTTCGCCGTTGAACTGCTCGATCAATTCGACCGAGGCGTCGAGCAGGGCGTTCCAAAATCCCAGTTCGACGAACATGAGGAAGACGGCGAAGGCGACGCCGAGCGCGCGGACGATGAGACGGCGCTTGTCGTGCGTGAGGTTGAGCCAGGCCAGCGGAACACGAGTGAAGGGCAACATATCAGAACAACTCCGCGGGATCGGCGGCCTTCACCTTGCGCAGGGCCAACAAGCCGGACAGCGAACACATGGCAATCGACAACACCAACACCCCGACGGCTCGCTCCCAGGTCATCGACAGAAGCAAATTGGCCTTCTCGCGGCCCAACTCGTACAGCACTAAAGCCACGAGCAGAGCGGGCACATAACCGAGGATCGACAGCGCCAGTGCTTGCCGCAGCACCACGCCGGACAGATACCACGGACTGTAGCCGATCGCCTTGAGGGTGGCGTACTGGGCGAAATGATCGGTGATGTCGGTGGCGATTACCTGATAGACGAAGATGACGCCGACGATGCAGGCGACGAATACGCCCATCTGGAAGATGACGCCGACCGAGGTACGGTGCATCCAGTAATCGCGATCGCGCTGTTCAATCTCGTCGCGGGTGAAAATGTGGACCTCGTCGCGCGGATGCGTGGTGTACAGGGTACGGGCGAGATCCTTCTTCACCGACGCGGCACGGTTGCGCGCTTCCGGTTTGAGCTTGATAAGTCCCAGCGCGGGTTGATCGAGCGCCTGAGGAGAAGTCAGACGAGCATAGGTGCGGTCGCTCGTCAAGATCATGCCGTCGGTGCCGTAGCCGGTGCCAATGGTGAATTGGCCGACAACCTCGACGGTGGTTTGATTCAGTTCGGTTTCGATGCCCGGCTGACGCGGTCCAAAATAATCGCGTGTGCTGGTGTCCATGAGGACGGTATCCGGTGTATGCAGTCGCCGCAGGCATTCGCCGGCCGGCTGCGTGAGGAAAACACGTTCGCGCAACCAAACCGGCTCGTCCAGGTTGAAGGCGATGACCAGGATGGCGCGGCGCTGCCGGCTGCGATTGCGGATACGCCAGGTCTGCCAATCGATGTACACGGGCGAGACACTGGCGACATCGGTATGTTGCAGAGCCTGGTAGACACGATTGCGTGGGAAACTGCGCGGGCGCGTGGTGTTGAGATAATTGCTGGAGAGCAAAACCAGATCGAAGTCGAGCGCGTTATAAATCGTGGTTGATGCGGTTTCCGCGGAACCGTAGAAGCCCAGCTGCATGAAGACGAGCAGAATCGCGAAAGCCACGCCGAGGAGAGCCACGAGCGTCCGCAGCGGCTGATGCAGCAGGTTCAACAGTACCAGCGGAGTTTTCATGGACACCTTTTTGCCAGCCCACAGCGGCGGCAAGGGATTCCCTTGCCGCCGCCGCGGGCTGGCAAGAGCAACTTAGCGCGAATCATCGCTCGATCCCGTGGCGATTTCGACCCGGACCTGATGACCAATCAGGTCGGCGACGCGCTGGGGCTGGTCGAGTTCGACTTTCACATCGACGATACGATTATCCACGGCGGCACGCGGGTCCAGATCGACTACCCGCGCCTTGCCGATGCTCGATCCCTTCCACACGACCCGGCCGGTCAGGGCATCGGCGCGTTTGAAAATATGACTGGTGATGGTCGCCTTTTGGCCGATCTCGACACGCTGGATATCGGTCTCGTAAACTTCGGTCAGAACGATCATTTCCCGCGTGTTCGCCAACTGCAAGATGGGTTGCCCGTGGACCAACTCACCTTCGTGAACGAGGATACGCAAGATTTTGCCGGCGCTGGGGGCGCGGAGTTGGGTTTCCTTAACGCGCTCCTTGGCCTGATCGACTTCCTTGTCGAGCAGTTCAAACGAGATGGTGCTTTGACTGCGTTTTAGCTCAGCGCGAGCGGCTTCCAACTGCGCCCGTGCCAGAGTGCGGTTCAACTCCCGCGACTTGAGCATTTTCTTGTGCTGACACTGGGCGGCGATCAACTCGGTCTGAATCTGATTCAGCAACAATCGCTGTTTTTCCTTGTCCTGATCGGCGATGGTGTCGCCGGCCGCCAGATAGCGCTCGTAATCCTTCTGCGCATTCTTCTCTTGAGCCTGGAGGTATTTGATCTTGGTATCCTGCGCTTCGATTTCGAGCGGTTCGACCTGTTCGATTTGATCGCGGCGAACTTCTTCGACGCGAATCTGAGCCTCGCCGCTGGCGGTGATAGCCTGCAAGCGTTTCTCCGCCTGCTCGCGCTGAATCACCGCCACTTTCCGCTCTTGTTCGCGCACGACCTCGCTATCGAGAACGGCCAGTAGTTGCCCCTTCTTGACGTGTTCTCCTTCTTTCACCGCGATTCGGTCAATACGGTCGGGCGTCGGCATGCCTAGCGCCAGAATACTCTCTTTCGGTTCGATTCGCCCCAGCGCCACGACTTTGTCGAGGGCGCGCTCCGGCTCCTTTTCTCCCGCTGTCTCCGGCGTCGAACTCGTATAGTGCAGATAGAAGGCAATCCCTCCACCCACCAGAGCGAGGACGATCGCGACCGCGAGGACGGTCCCCCAGAACGCCATGCGTCCGCGCTTCTCGGGTTGTGCCGGCATGGTTGACCCTCAACCTGGAGAAACCCGTCAATGATGCGAAACGGTAAAATGGTCAAGATAGTTAAAGAATGATTATCCCCTTATCTTGATGAGAGCAAGTCGCTTTTTCCGCTCGCCCCAGTGCGGCATTATGCGCCGACGGCAAAATCGTTACCATCCATTCGTCAGCGACGATACGAGCGTTATTATACCGAGCAGCCTGCGTTCCTGGAGACCGTCCTGATGTCTGACCCCGTCGTCGTGCCGGAAGGCGTGCGGACTATCGCGCCGCCTCCTTCGCTTGCGCCCGTCCATGCGAATGAGCGCATCGCCTCGATTGATGTGTTGCGCGGCGTGGCCTTGCTCGGCATCCTGATCATTAACATCTGGGGGTTCGCCCTGCCGGAGATCGCCCTGTACAACCCCTCCGCCGCCGGAGGCTGGCCCGGTGCCGGCGAGGTGACATGGATCGTCTGCCATCTGCTGTGCGATCAAAAGATGATGTCGCTATTCTCCATGCTTTTTGGCGCCGGTCTCATCGTCATGGTGAATCGTGCCGATGCACGCGGCACATCGCTGACCGGCATCTATTACCGGCGTATCGCCTGGCTGTTGCTGTTTGGTCTAATGCACGCCTACTTGCTATGGGATGGCGACATTCTCGTTTCCTACGCGCTGTGTGGTTTTCTTCTGTATCCGTTACGCCGACTGCGGCCGCGCATGCAGATTTTCTTGGGGCTGCTCGTCTTCCTATCTTCGCTGCCGCTCGTCAGCGGGATTGGCCTCCTTGAGCGACATCTCAAGGAGGTTACTGGTCTCAAGAACGAGCAAGGAACGGCGAGACAGCAGGAAATGCGGCAGGCGTTGGAAAGCCTCATGTTCGAGGATGATTCCACGGAAAAGAAGATTGAAGAGGCTATCGAAAACCATCGCGCCGGCTACGCGGAACAGTTTGGGCGCCGCGCCGAAGCCAACCTGTGGATGGAAACGGCGGGATTCGTGACCTGGGCTGGTCCTCGCGCCGGTGGACTGATGCTCGTGGGCATGGGATTGATGCAGTTGGGTGTCTTCGCCGCGCTGCGCTCGTATCGGTTCTATGCCGTCTGGATGTTGATTGGCTATGGAGTTGGTTTCGCCATCGTCGGTCACGGTGTCCGCGATCTCATAAACCACCAGTTCGATCCGGTTCACGAATACATCATTGGTGGACACTTCAATTACGTCGGCAGTTTGTTCGTCGCCCTCGGCCACGTCGGGTTGGTGATGTTGATTTGCAAGGCCGGCTTGCTGCGACGGCTGACGGTTCGGCTTGCGGCCGTCGGTCGAATGGCGTTGAGCAATTACCTGATGCAGACGATCCTATGTACGACATTGTTTGAAGGCTGGGGATTCGGTCTATTCGGCCGACTGGATCGCTTGGCGTTGCTGGGCGTGGTCGGGGGCATCTGGCTGGTGCAACTCATCGCCAGTCCGTTGTGGCTGCACTCCTTTCGCTTTGGTCCTCTGGAGTGGCTGTGGCGTTCGTTGACCTATGGGCGGAGATACCCATTCCGCGCTGTTGGAGCATGAAGTCACGCCCGGCCAGTTATCGCTCTCCTGTTTTAGCCACAGATGAACACGGATGAACACAGATAAGACAATAGAATATGTAAATAATTTGTTGTCTTATCCGTGTTCATCCGTGTTCATCTGTGGCTAATTATTCCTTCGTCTCCGACCGAATTCATCCGCCGATACCCAAGCCGTGCGGATCGTTTTCCGGTGAGCCTCTTGATTCTCCGCGCCGTGGGCGTTACCGTGACAAACGCTCTTTTCGCCTCCCACCTGACGAGGTTCCGCCATGATCGCGCATCGACTCTTTTTGACGCTCGGTGTTTTCGCTATCGCCCTTCCCGCATCGGCTGCGGATTTGCCGAAGATCAAGGTCGAACGGCAACCACTCGCCGCCCAGGCGCGGCGCATCGCCGACGCCCTAGCACTGCTCGGCGAACCGCTGTCCGAGGCCGATCGCAAGGCACTTGACAACGCCGCCAACGTGGACGCGATTCAGGCGATTCTCGACAAGCGCTGTCTGGCCGGCATTCACATCACCTCCGACAAAAAGCTGGAAACCCAACCCGGCCCGGCGAAACCGCAGCTCGCTGAGCAAGGCTGGCGTGTGTTTCTCGTCAAGGTCCACAATGAGCCAGCCCTCGCCAATGTCGAACTGACCGCCGGCAGTCCCAATGCGTTGCCGTTGTCGCAGCGTTCCAGCGGCAAGCCTGATCCGAAAGTCGTCTCGGTCGGCGAGGTCGGCAAACGCTTTCTCGATCTGATGATGTTCAACAGCCAGCCGCTCGTTCGCGATCTCTCGGGACTGGAGTTGGAATATCGCATCGTTCAACTCTATTGCCGTGACTCCGGCCGCAAGGAGGCAATGCTGCAATTCAACCTGATGAACGGCAAGAAACGCCTCACCGCAGGCGAACCGCAGCGCTTCGTCTTCGAGTCCGCGCCCGCCGTGCTGGTGCGGCTGCGTATATCCGATGACGACGGCAACACGAAGCGCGACGGCCGGCCGATCATGGCCGCTTTCACCTTCACCGACAGCCTTGGCCGCGTCTATCCGTCGCCGAGCCGCCGCCTGGCGCCGGATTTCAATTTCCACTCCCAGATCTACCGCGCTGATGGCGAAACCATCGCCTTGCAGCCGGGGACGTACACGGTGACATACACACGCGGTCCCGAATATCTCCTTGAGCGCAAGACGATCACCGTGCCGGCCGCGGCCACGCACAGCGAGGCGTTTCACCTCAAACGCTGGATTCATCCCGCCGCGAAGGGCTGGTACTCCGGTGATCATCACATTCACGCGGCCGGCTGCTCGCATTACGAAAGCCCGACCGAGGGCGTCACACCGGAGGACATGATGCGCCACGTTCTCGGCGAGGATCTCAACGTCGGCTGCTGTCTCAGTTGGGGACCATGCTGGTATCACCAAAAACGCTATTTCGAGGGCAAGGTCAATCCGCTATCCACGTCCAACCATTTGCTCCGCTATGACGTGGAGGTATCCGGTTTCCCGTCGAGTCACTGCGGTCATATCTGCCTGTTACGGCTGCGCGAGCAAGACTATCCGGGCACCAAACTCATCAACGATTGGCCGAGTTGGGACTTGCCAATCTTCAAATGGGCCAAAAAGCAGGGCGGTATCGTCGGCTTCGCCCATAGCGGTTGGGGGCTAGATGTCGGGCCAATCAAGGAACTACCCAATTATGTCGTGCCGCCGATGTCGGGCATCGGAGCCAATGAATACATTGTCGATGTCACACAGGGACAATGTGATTTCATCTCGACCGTGGACACGCCATCGGTTTGGGAGTTGAACATCTGGTATCACACGCTGAATTGCGGCTATCGCTGCCGGATCAGCGGTGAGACGGACTTTCCTTGTATCTACGGCGAGCGCGTCGGCCTGGGCCGCAGTTATGTCCATCTCGACGGCAAGCTCGATTTCGATGCCTGGGCCGAGGGCATCAAGCGCGGCCGCTGCTATGTCAGCGACGGCAAGAGCCATTTGATGGACTTCACTGTCAACGGCCACGGCGTCGGCGTCAAGGACAGCGAGGTCCAGCTGGCCGAACCGGGCGAGGTCGAAATCAAAGCGAAAGTCGCCGCCCTACTGGAACCGAAACCGACACCGGCCACCGAGCGCATCCGTAAGACGCCGCTGGACAAAAAGCCGTATTGGGACATCGAACGCGCTCGCCTGAACGATACGCGCACGGTTCCCGTCGAGGTCGTGGTCAACGGTCAGCCGGTCGCTCGCAAGGAAATCATCGCCGACGGCACCGAGCAGGAGGTCACGTTCCGCGTACCGATTAAGGCGAGCAGCTGGGTATGCTTGCGAATCTTCCCATCGAGCCATACGAATCCGTTGTTCGTGTTGGTCGGCGACAAGCCGATCCGCGCGAGCAAGCGTTCGGTTGAATGGTGCTTGCAGTCGGTCGATAAATGCTGGCAGCAGAAGAAACGCGCCATCCGCAAGGAAGAGCAGCCCGCCGCCGAGAAAGCGTATGAGCAAGCGCGGACGGCGTACAAGAAGATTCTGGCGGAGACGACGCGGGATTGATTGCGGAGCGCCGGCCATGTTGATCCTGCGCGGCCATACCGGGCCGGTTCGTTGTCTGGCGTATTCGCCGGATGGCCGAACGCTTGCTTCGGGCGGGGATGATAAGACAGTCAAGCTTTGGGATCTACTTCATGGCCGGGAGTATCACACTATCGAAGACGACGAAGATTGTGTGCGGGCCGTGGCATTCGCTCCCAATGAGGAGATGATGGCCTGGGGCAGTTGGGACGACAGTTTTAGTTTGTCGAAAATTCGTCGAGCCAATCCCAACCGGCGTTTCCTCTTTCGCAGAGGCGGACGCTTGCCGGTTTTGAACGTGGGCGGTGTTTGGTCGCTGGCCTTCGCACCCGATGGACTATCTCTGGTCGTCGGCTGCGGCAACGGGAGCGTCAAACTTTACTGGATGCGCGAGATGTGGAAACCGCGCACCCTTACAGGCCATGACTGGCCGGTGAATGCCGTGATTTTCTCGCCGGATGGCCGGCTCCTCGCAACCGGGAGCCATGATCGCACGGTGCGTCTATGGGATGCCGACTGGGGACGCGGGAAAAAAATCCTCACGGGACATTCCGATTGGGTCTGCTGTCTGGCCTTCTCTCCCGATGGCCGCACCCTCGCTTCCGGCGGCGATGACGCCACCATCCGATTGTGGGACATAGCCAGCGGCAAGGAAAAGACTATCTTGCATGGCCACACCGCTTCCGTTCGCCAAGTCACCTTCGCACCGGACGGCCGCACGCTGACCTCGGCAAGTTGGGATGAAACCGTATGTGTCTGGGATGTGACAACGGGTTGTCAGCGTGCGGCGTTTAACTGGAAGATCGGCCGCGTTCACTGTTTGGCGCTCGCGCCCGACGGCATGACGGCGGCCGCCGGCGGGCACGATCACTCCATCGTTGTTTGGGACGTGGAATAAAGGCGAACGGCCGGCGTCAGCCGGCTGGTGGAGGATGGTCGCACGATGTCGTTTGCCGACAGCGTCGTGTTTGGGTAGGTGGAGATAGGTGAATTGGCGGAGCTGGCGTTTGCGTTGGGTGATCGAGGCGTAGAATTGTCCCTTGAACGCATTTCGCTTTCGTATCACCATCGCGCATGGTTTGTGTAAAGCGTCCTTATTCTCTCCTCTATGGTGCTATACACCTTTCAGTTATGTTTATGGTGCTATACGGCTTCCAGATGGCTTTGTCGGGATTTTTATTCGCCATCGGAATCGGCGGTGTCTTCAAGAGACTGACCTTGTCGTGAATATCCTCTTCATAGCGACGGAGTGCAAGTGCGGGCGGTTACGCGATTTGGGATTAATGGGCGGCTTTCCTCCCATTACCCAGACGTATGCAAGCATTGCGGAATATACTTGACAGCGACACAAAAAGCGCCAGGATATATGGCTGAAAGCTGTAGAATAACTTGTTCGGCGAAAGAGATACTGCGGGTAGGAGAGAGTACAACGACATGGAAGCACTCATTCATCTCATCGGGATTGCTGTCCATCTTGTCGGGACGGTGCTTGTCGCCGTTCCTGGGACAACGCTTGTCGTCGGGACACCGTTCCGATCTGTCCCGTATCAGTACGCCCCATCGGACCAAGGGGCCATCCTCCAGACCACGCGCTTCATCGTCGTGTTCGAGGGTCTGAACATCAATGGTGGCGGGGGTGGCGGGGGCATGACGATCTCCGGCAGACACGGGTTCGTGCCCCGGTTCTGGGACTCCTACGCGCGAGGGGAACATAGCGGCGCGGAACAGCGGATCTTGCCGGGTGGGAAGGTTAGCGACAAGGTTGTCCACCGCGTCCATTTCCGCCACGACTATGACCCGGGCTACGGGATGGCGAAACTGGAATTCTATGGGCATAGGTTTACTGTCCATACCGAGGGCCGGAAGATTCGCTTCAAGGACACGGACCTGGAATTGCCTGCGGAGTCGGCGGTGATCCTCGTAGACCGCGAGGGTGAGGCTCGGCTGGCGCCGCCGGAGCGGGCAAAAGCCCTCCGCAAGAAACTTGACAAGCAAGGGGTCGGAATACGCGCATCCCTGCCCGAATAAGGGTCGAGTACCGCCGCCCCAGGAACTTCCTCCGAGAGTGATGCGCCGGTGACATAGTACACCTTTGCGGTGCGCATTGTTCGGCGCGCACCATCTCTGCTCGCCACCAGCCTCGCTCTTACGATCCCTTTTGCCGCTTCCTTTATCACCCTCCTACCATCGCAACCAACCTACGCCTCTTCCACCGTTGCCTCCGCAGGCGGTTCGAGCTTCTTCACCTCAAACCCCAACTCCAACGCGCGACGACGCAACTGCTTCTCCAAACGCTCACGCACTTGCTCCGCGTACACCGACTCCGTTTGCTTCACATACGCCATCCCATAACGCACCAGGTGGTACACGATCCGCGCCAACTTGTGCGCACACGCCGTGATCGCCTTGGGTGCCCCCAGCCGTGAACGCTGACGACGCAGATAGGCACCCAGGTAACTCTTGCTCCGCATTAACGCCCACGCCGCCAACCGCAACGCATGCGCCGCTCGGTTCTTGCCCCGGCGGGTATGACTCGACTTCACCTTGCCACCCGTCTGCTGCCAATTCGGACACAAACCCAGCCAACTGCAAAACTGCTTCACCGTCGGCCACTTGGTGAAGTCCGACCCCAGCTCACTCACCAAGGTCAAGGCATGCAACTCGTCGATCCCTTCAATCGCTGTCAGGTCCACGCCCGTCGCGTAGTACAACGCTTTCCGCACGTCGAAGCGTGGATCGTGCGGCTTGCGACCACGCACACGCGGCTTGGGCACCAGCGGCGGCAACGCCATCTGCCGACGCATCGTCCGCAGATGGGCGGCGATGGCGGCATCCAACTCGCCAATCACTTCCTGATATTTCTCCCACAGCGTCAGGCAGGAACGCAACTCCGTCACATGCTCGGCACGATAGCGGCCGTCGAGTGCCTGGGCGATCTCCGCCAGCGTGTGCTTACAACGACGGTCACGCAGTTGGGCCAGCTTGTGCGGGTCGCGTTGGCCGGCCAGGATGGCGCGGATGATCTTCAAGCCGGTCACGCCGGTGACATCACCCAGCACCTTGGTTAACTTGAGGTTCATCAACTCCAGGGCTTTCTGCATGCGTTGGATGTGCTGGCCGGACAGACGCACCAGGTTGGCACGCTGGCGAACGTAGTCACGCAAGGTCTGCGTAGCCTCGTCGGGCTGGAAGATGGGCGGCAACAGGCCGTGCTTGTGCAGCCGTTGAATCCACTGACAATCGCGTTTGTCGGTCTTGGGCCGTCCCTTGATCTGGCGGGCGAACTGCGGGGCGGTCATGACGACGACAAAGCCGGCCTCCAGCAAGGTGAGCAACAGGACGTGGGCGTAGACGCCGGTGGCTTCCAGGGCAACCGTGGTAACAGCGCATTGGTGCAGCCAGGTCACGAGGAGCCGCAGTCCGGCTGTGTGGGCGGGGAACTCGCGAACGGTGTCGCTGTTGTCCGGGGTGGACTCGACACAGACCCAGTGGCTGGCGTCGCCAACATCAATGCCAGCGGCGTGGGCATGCTCGACGGGCAGTGACGTCAGCTTGGCACATTGTTCGGCGTCACGGCGGGTCTGTTCGGCGTGGCGGGCGGCACGGTGCAGGTCGGTGACGGCCGGCGTGGGAGACGGTTTTGGCGTGGGATGGTCGTCGTGCGTTGGGGTCTTGAAGTTGGACACGGGATCCTCCACAATAGGGGACCAGGACAACAGGAGGTCCGGTGGGGGAGTCGGCACAGGCACCAGCCGTCCCAACGGGATCGACCGCGACCGTGTGAAGCGGTGGGCGGTCGTCACCAAACGAGTGGGCCGAAAATCGCTCCCCAACCCAATCGAACAAGCGGGCTGAGCGCGAGGGCTCGTAGCACCAGAAACGTAACGGGCATCGACACCGGACGTGTGGATTAGGATAGGCGGCTGAGACCCCAAGTTCCTGGCACTGTGGCGCAGGGTACTCCCTGCAAGGAAACGAACA
>DATNCY010000263.1:0-5826 GCA_035553375.1 Gemmataceae bacterium | reverse complement strand
ATTGTCGAACACGCTGGACGGATCGTTCTGCCAGGAGATGCTGGAGGAGGCGTTGGAGCAGGGGCAGCCCGCGGTGTTCAATACCGATCAGGGCGTGCAGTTCACGGCCCATGCTTGGACGAGCCGCTTGGAGGAATCGGGCGTGGCGGTGAGCATGGATGGCAAGGGTCGCTACCTGGATAACATCTTTGTGGAACGATTGTGGCGGAGCGTGAAGTACGAGTATGCTTACCCTTGCCGGCCGGAGAGCGTACGGGAGTTGGAGCGTGGCCTGCGGGCATACTTCGCGTTCTACAATGAGCGTCGGATTCATCAGTCGCTGGATTACCGGACCCCTGCTGAGGTGCATCAGCAGGAGAGCCGAAGAGTCCAGCAAGGGTAAGAATCAAGCGTGACAGCCCGAGGGCGAATCCACTTCCCGATTCGCCCGATTTTGGTCTAGACAACGGGGTCCACCATAGGCTGGGGTTGTGTCCCAACTGGCGGAAGACGGGCGGCAAGGTCAAGTCGAGTAAGACGCGCAAGGGCAAAGGGCGGGCGGCGCGGACGTTGGGTTTGGCGGCGTGGAGCCTGATGCGGAGCAAGAGCTATTTGGGTGCCTATCTGCGTCGGCAGCGTTCGCGGTTGGGTGCGCCCAAGGCGATCACGGCGACGGCGCACAAGCTGGCTCGGATCGTGTATAACTTGATGCGTTACGGCATGGCGTATGTGAAGCAAACGGAGGCAGCGTATGCGGAGCAAGTACGGGATCGTTTGGAGAAGCAGTTGCGTCGTCGTGCGCAAGAGTTGGGCTTTGAGTTGAAGAAGTTGGAGCCGGCCGCGTTGCCCCCGGTAACGTAGCGAGGGTAGTCGTTGGTGGTGCCGTAAAGCGTGGACAGCGGAGAGGACAAGGATAAGGGCTGAAAGGGAGCGGAGAGGGTGCGCGCCACGAGACGCGCACTGCGGGGACAGGTTACTTTACCGCTGCGTCATCCTCAGAGGAAGTTCCTGGGGCGGCGCGTCTACTCTTCCTCGTTCAGTAGCTCCGCAGCGTACTCGCTTACTTCCGACCACGGAGACGAAAGCTGCGACCGCACCGCCATCATTGCCTCTGCCGTGCCTATCGCCGCCAGCGCATCCAAGCAGCACCTGGGCAGCGACCGGAAGGTGTCGCCGCTGACATCGAAGGAACACGCATCTGTCAAAGCCCTAACAGCTCGCGCGCTGCCGATTTCGCCGAGCATTTCGGCGATCCATTCGTGCTGGATGTATCGGTCCCGCACATCAAGCAGATCGCACAGTGGCCCAACCAAACCAGCGCTGGCTCGCTCATCGGCAGCGTTCAACCAGAGGTCGATCTGCCGCCAATCACGATTAACCAGGAGGCCACGGAGTCCTTCGGCAATCTCCGCTTCCACATCTCCGAGTTCTCGGACGGCGGCCCGGAACGTCCTGATGGTCTTGCCGTAGTGGTCCACAACGACCACGGCGGACGCCATGTCGTGACAAGACTGGAGCAGGCTGGCGTATTCCGCGACGAGTTCGCCCACTGGCGGCATGTGCTGTGGTCGCCTCCTTCGCCGAACAAGTTATTCTCGAGTTCTGCGCACGCTAGTGTACCTCGTCTTGGACCACCTTTCTAGCGCCTTTTTTCAAAATAGTCCACCCGCGCCATTCTCCGGTATTCGAGAACTTCGTCACTAACCGTTTCATAGTAAATACTTATGGATTGCAATTCGGATTCATCGAAATGATGGTGATTTTTTGTTTACTATTACAGTGTTTGGCGATAGAAGAAATAACGAAACCGACAATTCGCGCTTGAGACTCGCTAATCCCATAAACCGAGTCCCAAGCGCGATAGCGCGGCAAAACTTTGCTGGCCGGTTGGGCGGGAAGTCGTTCTTGCATGGAGGGTTGGCGACGCCGGATCACGAATATCGTTCTGGCCAATTCGCGCAGGAGGGAACTACCGTGAAGCTTCTCGAATAAGTCCCTAATTGCTTGCGGGTGAAACGCCAGCCCCACCGCCGAGGTCGAGGGTTTCCTGATTCAACTCGCCGTCAAATGGCATGCGCTGTTGAGGAAGTGAGCCGGCTGTTCGCCATCGTCATCCGCGCCGCTACAATAACCCCACGATCGAGAAAGCCAGCGCAACCCTCCTCTCGGCGGTTCGTCGCGGGGCGCGAACCGCCGAGAGGAGTTCCTGGGGCAACGGGAGGCGCACATGGAGCGCAGACATTTTCTCAAAGGTAGCATGGCCGGCGCCGCCGTCCTCGCTACCGCAGGCGCCGAACCATCCCAACCGAAGGCGCCGGCCGCGCGCAAATCGCTGCTCAAGGCGGGCCATCAGCATCACTCCTCCGACGCCGATTTGCGCGTTCTGGCGGCGCTCGGCGTCAACCACATTTGCAGCGCCCTGCCCTCTCGGAAGTTCGACGATGACTGGTCCGTCGAAGGGCTGTCGCGCTTGCGCGAGCGCGTCGAGAAGTTCGGCATCAAACTCGATATGGTACCGTTGCCGTTGAGCAGTTCGTTCATCAGCCGGGTCGAGAACCCGCACATCATGATGGGCAAGAGTCCCGAGCGCGACCGCGAGATTGACAATATCTGTCAGATGATCCGCAATGTCGCCAAGGCAGGCATTCCGGCCGCGAAGTACAACCTCTCGGTCCTTGGCGTCGTGCGCACCGCCAGCACACGCGGGCGGGGCGGGGCGACGTACAGCACCTTCGTCTACAGCAAGGCCAAGCAGGGGCCGCCGCCGGAGGAAACCGGGCCACTGAATGAAGAGACCCTGTGGGAACGCATCACGTATTTCCTGAAGCGTGTGGTGCCCGTCGCCGAGGAGTGCAAGGTGCGGCTATGCTGTCATCCGCACGATCCCGGTATGCCGCGCGGCAAGGGATTTCGCGGCGTCGAGCGCGTCCTGGGGTCCGTTGAGGGATTGAAAAAGTTCGTCGGCATCGCGTCGAGCAAGTATCACGGTTTGAACTTCTGTCAGGGCACCGTGGCGGAAATGCTCGAAAAACCGGGTGAGCAGATTTACGACGTGATTCGTTGGTTCGGCAGTCGCGGCAAAATCTTCAACGTCCACTTTCGCAACATCAAGGGCGGCTTCCTCAACTTCCAGGAGACGTTCCCTGATAACGGCGATGTGGACATGCCGCGCGCGCTGCGCGTATACAAGGAAGTGGGCTACGACGGCATGATTATGCCGGACCATGTGCCGCACATCGATGGCGACAAGGGCGGTGCTCAGGCGTTCGCCTTCGCGTTCGGCTATATTCAAGCGTTGATTCAGGTAATCAATCGCGAAGCATGAGCGCAGGTTTACGTTTCGCGCGAAACGACAAGCGATGCGGCTACATGGGGATTCGCCGCGCGAACCGCAAACGGCGCGGATTCTCCAAGCGCTCGAAATCACGACAACATAAACGCACGGCCTCGAATTGCGTATGTGTCTCCAGCACGATCTGCGCATCGGGATCGATGGCATCGTCCAGCACGGTACCAATACCGTAGGGTGTGCCGAACGCCGGCACGACGCCCCATTCGCAATCGCCGAACATTCGGGCGGCCTCACCAACATTGGCCAGACGTACCGGACCACCCAATTGCTCCGCCAATGCCTTGGTATCGACCTGATGCGTGGCCGGAAGTACCGCCAACAGGTAGCCAGTGGGTCCGGCCAGGAGTACCGACTTGGCGATCTGCTTGCCGGGCATACCCAAATACTTGGCTCGCTTGTGCGCCGAATAGGCCGGCGGATGAGGCAGCCGCTCGAAGTCAATTCGCTGTTCAATCAGGTAATCGCCGATGCACATGACGACCTCCCGTGTTCCGAGATGCTCAGAGAGTGTCAGCCCAACAGGAAGGATGGCAATGCCGACTCGCGTTCGCTCCGGCGCGTCTCCTTTGAAATATAACAGCGGAAGGACCGTTGTCTCAGGAGCAGTCTGCCCAGATTCCACCGTCGCATACACCGCGATGTTCGAGAATGCGGAGCGTAGCGGATATACTGGCTCGTAGCGACTTCTCTGAGCGCGGGGAATCGCCATGGCCTCAAGATAAGAAGACGAATCGACGGGAGTTTCGTGCATGTTTCTCGATGATGAGATGGAAATTGTGCGAGCGGACCTACCGCGCGGCCGATTCCGTTCGGTGATTTTTGACTTCGACGGAACGCTGTCGCTGATCCGCGAGGGCTGGCCGCAGGTCATGATTCCCATGATGGTCGCCGTACTGCGCGAGACCGGGACACGCGAGAGCGATAGCCAACTGACGGCCGCGGTGGAAGAGTTCGTCATGCGTCTGAATGGCCGGCAGACCATCTATCAGATGATTCAGCTCGCCGAGGAAGTGACGCGGCGCGGCGGAAAACCGCTCGATCCGTTGGTCTACAAACATCGCTACCACGATCTACTGATGAAGCGCATCCACGGCCGGCTGGCTGCGCTGGAGAACGGCGCGGCAACGCCGGAAGAATGGACCGTGCCCGGTAGTCACGCCTTGTTGGAGAACTTGCGCCGGCGCGGTTTGACTTTGTATCTGGCCAGCGGGACCGATCTCAAATATGTGCGCCACGAGGCCGACTTGCTCGGCGTGGCGGAGTATTTCGGCGAGCATATCTACGGTGCGCTCGACGACTATCAGACGTTCTCGAAGCAGATGATTATCGATCGCATTTTGCGCGAGAATGACTTGCATGGTGACGAGTTGCTCGGCTTCGGTGATGGCTTCGTCGAAATCGAGGAAATCAAGCGCGTCGGCGGGGTAGCGGTGGCCGTGGCCAGCGACGAGGTCAACCGTCGCGGCGTCCATGTCTGGAAGCGCGATCGACTGGTGCAGGCGGGCGCGGACATCGTCATCCCGGAATATCGGCGGCACGAACGCTTGCTGGCCTACCTGATGAGCGAAGACGGCGGATGAGATTCGAGACGATGCGTGGATAGTTTCTGGCATTGTTTTGAGGCCAGAGTTCGGGTTCCCTGATCGTTCTCCTGGTGGGTGTCTATTACCAGGGTAGACGAGCAGGACCGTGAACTCCACTTGTCTCAACAACTTACAACCACCTTTGCACAATGTTCTAAACGGCGGGCGCTCACGAAAAATACCACAATCCGCGCACGCACCCGTCGCGGCTCACCAAATCGGTTTAGCAGGTGCAACGTGCCATCCTTTTTGCGATACTAATCCTGCCCACCGCCCAAAGGTAGGAGAACCCACCATGTTGAGCATTCTGGGCCGCGGGACAAAACTGTGTGATGGAATCACCCGTCGCGAATGGCTGCGCATCGGCGGCCTGGCGTTCGGCGGCCTCACCTTGGCCGACGTCCTGCGTCTGCGCGCCCGTGCGGCCCCGGATGCCGGACGTGGTAAGTCGGTCATCATGATCTGGCTTCGCGGTGGACCTTCTCACATCGATAGCTACGATATGAAGCCGCAATCGCCCGTGGAAATCCGCGGCGAGTTCCGGCCGATCCGCACCAACGTGCCCGGCATCCAGATTTGCGAACACATGCCCCAACAGGCACGCATCATGGATAAACTGGCCGTGCTGCGCGGCATCAAGTCAATCGATATCGGCGATCATACTCCCCACTACATCCTGACGGGTTTCCCCGATCGCGGCAAACGCCCGGTCCTCGGATCGATCGTCAGCTACTTACAGCCGCGCTCGGACGGCCTGCCGCCCTACGTATCGCTGATGTACAAGCCGCCGGGACTCTACGACAACGAAGGACCAACTTACACCGGCCCGGCCCATCGTCCTTTCGTGCCCAAAGGAGAAGGACTGGCGAACCTGAGCCTGGCGCGGGGCGTCTCGCGCGAGCGCTTGCGCGA
>DATNCY010000262.1:0-7861 GCA_035553375.1 Gemmataceae bacterium | reverse complement strand
ATTGTCGAACACGCTGGACGGATCGTTCTGCCAGGAGATGCTGGAGGAGGCGTTGGAGCAGGGGCAGCCCGCGGTGTTCAATACCGATCAGGGCGTGCAGTTCACGGCCCATGCTTGGACGAGCCGCTTGGAGGAATCGGGTGTAGCCGTGAGCATGGATGGCAAGGGTCGCTACCTGGATAACATCTTTGTGGAACGATTGTGGCGGAGCGTGAAGTACGAGTATGCTTACCCTTGCCGGCCGGAGAGCGTGCGGGAGTTGGAGCGTGGCCTGCGGGCATACTTCGCGTTCTACAATGAGCGTCGGATTCATCAGTCGCTGGATTACCGGACGCCTGCTGAGGTGCATCAGCAGGAGAGCCGAAGAGTCCAGCAAGGGTAAGAATCAAGCGTGACAGCCCGAGGGCGAATCCACTTCCCGATTCGCCCGATTTTGGTCTAGACAACGGGGTCCACCATAGTTCGAGCGAGGAATTGATCCTCGACTTTGGCGTGGATGGCCACTTCCGTACCGACCACCAACCCGAAGCCATCCACCTGACGAAGCGATTGATACTCACCTGGAACAACGCCGAACGACTCCTCATCGCCTTGCAGCAAATGCTCCAGCAACACCACAAGATGGCCACTGCCAACAGCGGCGACAACGACAACCGCCCAACCAACCGCCGCCACTCCTATAGGGTTGTTTATGGTTCCTGCCCGCCTCCTTGCCTGTGTCCGCAAGCGCCGCCACCGCGTTGTCGCTCGCCGCGACCGCCTCGGGCATGAGCGCACGGTCAGTCCACCAGCGGACGTATCGGTCAACGACAGCTACGGTGCGAAAGAAGAAAAGAGGACCTGACTCTGATTCCTGATCTTGCCCTTTTCCCCCCACCTGTGCTACACCTACCCCACCGCCCGCATCCTCGCGCATGAGCCGGGATGACATCCTCACCACCAAACACCGCGCCGCATCATGATTATCCGCCGCATGGGACAGACCGGCTTGAAGGTTTCCGCCATTTGCCTGGGGACCATGACGTTTGGCCAGCAATGCGATGAACGTACCTCGTTCGCCATCCTCGATAAGGCGGCGGAGTTGGGCGTCAATTTTATCGATTGCGCCGATGTCTATCCGATACCGCCGAGTGTGGAGACGGCCGGGCGCAGCGAAGAGATTATCGGTCGCTGGTTGGAAGGCAAACGGGAACAGTTCGTGCTGGCCACCAAGTGCCGCATGCGCGTCGGCAATGGTCCCAACGATGAAGGGCTGTCACGACGGCACATTCTCCGCGCGGTCGAAGATAGTTTGCGCCGGCTGCGCACCGATTATCTTGACCTGTATCAGACGCACTCGCCGGACCCCGAGACGCCGGACGAGGAAACGCTGCGTGCGCTGGACGATTTGGTACGGCAAGGCAAGGTGCGCTACCTGGGCTGCTCGAACTATCCCGCCTGGCAACTGGCCCTGAATCTGGGGCTATCGGCGCGGCAACACCTGGCTCGATTTGACTGCGTGCAGCCGCGCTACAATTTGCTGTATCGGCAAATTGAGGATGAACTGCTTCCGTTGTGCCGCAATCAAGGATTGGGCGTGATCGCTTACAATCCGCTGGCAGGCGGCTTCCTCAGCGGCAAGTATCGCAACCTGGAGGAACAGCCGGCGGGTACACGCTTCACGCTGGGAAAAACCGGCGAGTTGTATCGCGAGCGCTATTGGCATCAGGCGCAGCTGCAAGCAGTGGAAGAATTGCGCAAGCACTTCGAGCCGCGCGGTAAATCACTGGTGACGGTCGCCGTGGCGTGGGTGATGAATCAGCCAGGGGTCACTTCCGCCATCGTCGGCGCGACGCGGCCAGAGCAGCTCGACGCCAGCCTGAAGGCCGTCCATTGCACCCTCGACGAAGAGGATCGCGAAGTGTGCAACCTCGCCTGGTACAGTCTTCCCCGACCTGTAGTTCCCCTGAAATAGCTATCCCGCGGCAAGGATGCGGCAGGAACGCGAATGGCTGAAACTCTCCTGAGTACAAACGAACTTTTGCGGGAATTGCACGTCCTCGGCCTGGTGTCGCTGGAGCAGGCGGAGCGGTTCACGGATGCCGAGGACGACGCCAAGACTCCGCGCGAAGGCGCGGCTCGACTCGTCGAAGCGGGACTGCTGACCTGGTATCAGGCGGAGCAGGTACTCGCCGGCAAAGGCCGGCGGCTCATCGTGGGGCCGTATGTGCTGCTCGAACCCCTTGGCCACGGCGGTATGGGGCACGTCTACAAGGCCGAACACCGGCTGATGAAGCGCGTCGTTGCCTTGAAGGTCGCCGGACGTGTGAGAGAAGATCACGGCGACTCGACCGTACTTCGGCGATTTCGGCGTGAGGTGGAAGCGGCCGGCCGACTGCGGCATCCGAGCATCGTCACCGCCTACGACGCCGGCGAAGCGCGCGGACGGCTCTATCTCACGATGGAGTACATCGAAGGTATCGACCTTGAGCGCCTGGTACGCGACAGCGGCTCCTTATCCACCGATTTAGCCTGCGAAATTGTGCGGCAAACGGCCGAGGCGCTGCATCATACGCACGCATGCGGCCTGATCCATCGCGACATCAAGCCTTCCAATCTGATGCTCGCGCCGCCTGGCGTCACCGTGAAACTGCTCGACCTCGGGCTGGCGACGGCGAGAGACAACTCGTTGTCAGCGGATGACCGGAACGACAGGGAAGCGCGGGAGGATGAGTTGTGCGGCACGCCGGATTTCATGGCCCCGGAGTGGGGGCGCGATGGCCGGCAAACGGACGTGCGCGGCGATCTGTATAGTCTGGGCTGCACCTTCTATTATCTCCTCACCGGACAGGTGCCATACCCCGGTGGGAATGGGACCGAGAAACTGCTGCGGCACAGCCTCGACGCTCCGGTATCGGTGCGCGACCTTCGGCCGGATGTGCCCGCGGAAGTCGCCGTCATCGTCGAACGCTTGATGGCTCGTGAACTGGAAGACCGCTATCCGACGGCGGCGGCCGTTGCCGCGGATCTCTCCGCTCTCCGTCTCAACGAAGAAAAACCAGAGGAAGTCGCGCCGCGGTCGCGGCGGTCGCCAACAGCGACACGTTTTTCCTACGCGGCCCTCGCCGGCATCCTGCTCGGGGTCGCGGCGGCCGGAGGAGCGCGCTGGATCGTGAGCAGGCCGCCTTCGTCAACCGTGTCGCAACCTGAAATGCTTGTTCCGCCGTTCCACATTGAAGGCAGACCCGATGACTTTACCTCGCTGGCGCAGGCTCTCGCCGCCGCTCGCGATGGTGATGTCGTGACCATCCGGGGTTCTGGCCCATTCCGCTCGCCACCCCTGAGTTTGCAGGGCAAGGCGCTGACGGTGCGGGCTGCCGAAGGAGTACGACCGCGTTTGGAGATGAAGCCGGGCGACGATCCGTGGCAAGCGCTGTTCCACACAGACCGGCCGTTGACTCTGGAAGGATTGGACCTCGCCATTGCCGGCACCGTGCCGGACGCGCATCGTTCGCATGGCGGCTCCTTAATTTGCTGCGCGGGCGCGTCCGTGCAGCTGATCGACTGCCGGCTAACCACGGCACCGGATAACGTGGCGATCATCGCCCGCAATGTCGGGGAAATTCTCGTGCGCCGCTGCCGGATCGACGCCGGCAGTGTCGGGGTGTCCGTCGAGGTGGGGCGAAACTCGACATGCCGGCTCCGCGTGCTGGAGAGCCGACTAAGCGTGCGCGAAGCATCCGGGGCGGCTCTGTCGCTATGGGCGCCGGAAGTGAGTCAACCAACGGCGGTCGATTTGCAGCTGCAAGAAAATACCATCCACGCTGGCCGTATGGCCGCGTTCCAGATGTTGCCGGCTGGACTGACGATCGAGGCGAACGGCAATCGCTTTACGTTCGGCACGGCCCTGCTCAGTTTTTCGGGCTATCAGGATGGCGAGACTTGCCAGCGTAACCTGATCTGGCATGAAGCAGACAATTCGTATGACGGTCCCGCCTCCCGCTTGTGGATCAACGGCCAGCCTGTGCCGTTAACCGAGCAAACGCCCCGATGACCTCATCGATTCGAGCGATTTGATTGGCGCTGGCGATGTTCCCCTCGACGTGTTCTTTCCTTTCGTCATTGCTCTTGGTCCGGCATCGGTGGTATCCTGGAAAGATGGGGAAGCTCTTATCTTTCAAGGGGGAATGCTATGTCTTCTTCCAGACGCGCGTTGCTGTTCGCCGCCCTGTGTACTCCACTACTCGCCGCCCTGTTTGCTCCACTCCTCACAACATTTGTGCGAGCGGAGAAACCCACCGATCCTCGCTCAACCAGCCGTAACGACAGCCGCTCGACATCCAGCGACACCGCGGAGGACATCCCCAATAAGATTGGCGGCAAGACTTATGACGAATGGAAAAAAGATCTGGAACACAAAGATCCGAGCGTCCGCTCCAATACCATCCGCGTGATTCCAAGTTTCGGCGTAAAGGCCGAGTCCGCAGTGCCGATACTCGTTGCTCGCACTCACGATCAGGATGCGAGTTGTCGGGTCAAGGCCGTCATCGCCTTCCAGTTCATGGCCATCCGCGGCACGGATCGTGTGCGGGTCGTGAAAGCTCTTGGCGAGCGCATTTCCAGCGACCCACAAGCGATCGTTCGCTATGAAGCGGCAAAGGCATTGAGGCGATTCGGGCCGGACGGCCGTGAGGTTGTCGCCGACCTGGTGCGTGGCGTCGGCGATAGCGGCACCTACGAGTTGCGCGAAGCCTGCATCATCGCCCTCATCGTCGCCGGCGTGGACCCGACGAAGGGGCCGGACGTACGGGTCACGGATGCCTTGATTCTGCGCTCCAAGGCAGGTATCGAGCCGACGACCCAGGTGCGGTTGGAGGCCATCATCGCTCTGGGCGCGATGGGGCGCCCACAAGATCCCAAGAAGCTCGCGCAGGTGTTCGGAGCCCTCAAGCAGAATTTTTTGAGTCCAAACAAAATTATCAAGATCTGGGCGCATGTCAGCGTGATGGCCCTCGAAGACAAGGTAGATAAAACGTACCTGAAGACCATCGCGGACTACCTCAAGGATCCCGAACGAGACATTCGCGTTCAAGCGGTAACGGCTCTGGGGGCGCTCAAGGACAAGGCCCAAGATTACCTGCCTGACATGCTCAAATTATTCCGCGCCCGGGAAGATTCGGAGGTCGTGATCGCCGCTTCGCAAGCGCTGGGGCACATGGGCAATAAAGGCCCCCGCGTGTTGCAAGCGCTTATCAACCAGACGGAGAAAACGGACGTCAAGGACGTCCCGATCATTTTGGCGGCTGCCAGCGCCCTGGCGCAGCTCGCCCCAGAAGATGCGGAAGTGGTGGCTGCCCTCCAAAAAGTCCGCAGCGGTGGCCTACTGACTCTGCAACAAAAGGAAACCCTCCGCCTGGCTATCGAAGACGGCAAGAAAGCCAAAATCGACGACACCAAGCCCAAGGCGCGGATCGAGAATCCCAAGCTCAACACCGGCGCTACCGGCAGACCGAACAAAACAAGGTGACAAGGTGACAAGCTTCAGAAAAATTGCGCCACGGATGAACACGGATAAACACGGACACTATCCAGAGACAATTAAGCTGGTTTTTGTCTTATCCGTGTTTATCTGTGTTTATCCGTGGCTAATTCCAGGGAAAGTGGATGGTCGAACACCCATTTTCCTCGGCAAGTCGCTGGATCGCTGGCAACGCGGTCTGAACGACCGCGATGCGAAAGTACGTCGCAGCGCGGCCTTCGCCCTGGGTCGCATGGGCGAGGACGCCCAAACCGCTGTGCCGCTGCTGGCGACCCGATTGCTCAAAGACGACAACGCGGGTGTGCGCGATATGTCCGCTTCAGCGATCGGCGACATCGTCAAGGCTCTCAAAGGTAGTCCAACTCTGTGGGACAAGGCCGGCGGCGCCCTGGTGAAAGCCCTTAAGGAAGACGAGAACCCGCACGTTCGCCGCAGCGCGGCGTATGCGTTGGGCGCTTTCGGCCCACAGGCTTCCGGTACGCTGGAGCAGCTGCGTAAAGCGCTGAAAGACGAGGCCGCCTCGGTTCGCCAAAATGCCGCTTGGGCGCTGGGGCAGATGGGCAAGGACGCGGGCGAAGCGGTGGGGGCGCTGGGCGAGTGTCTGAACGACAAGGATACGCTGGTGCGTCGCGATGCCGCCGACGCCCTGGGATCGATGGGGAAAGCGGGATCGGCGGGCGTGCAATCCCTTATCGAGTTGGTCAAGTCGGAACCTGACGAGGTCGTGAAAAAAACCGCCCTGCATTCCCTGAGCCATTTGGCCGGTCCCGAACACAAACCCTACGCCCGAGGACTGGAATCGTTGCTCGACAGCAAGGATTCCGAAATCGCCCTCGGAGCCGCGATCGTGCTGGCTCGCATTGGCGGCGAGGATACAAAGCCCGCAGTGGACGTGCTGCGGCGGGCGTTGAAGAATTCCGATGCCCAGACGCAGGCGATGGCGACGGCTTCCCTGGCCACCCTCGGACCTATCGCCGCACCCGCCATGCACGACTTGGCGGATGTGTTGACGAACGCGAACAATTCGCCCACCTTACGAGGCGGCGCGGCCCTGGCCATCGCGCACATTGGTACTGCGGCTGAGCCGGTCGTGCCCGCTTTGGCAAAAGCCATTCGTCCCTCGGAACCGCTGGAGGTTCGACAGTACGCGGCCGAGGCGTTTGGGCAGATGAAATACCCGGCTACGAAGGAGGGCCTCCCCGCCATCCTCGAAGCCATCGAAAAAGACACCGATCCGCTCGTCCGTCAAAAATGTGTTTGGTCGCTCTTCCCCATGAAACGAGAAGTCATGGAAGAGACGAAAGCGGACAAGGTGCTGGAAAAAGTACTCGATGAGCCATCGGGAGCCATGAACTTGGTGCGTTATGATGCCGCGCGCAAACTCGCCGTCTACCTGGGTGCCGATGCGCCGGACAAGACAGCGACCGTCTTACTGCACATGCTCACCAACACGACGCTGAAGGTTTACAACAGCACCGATGCCAAAGTGGAAGGGTCCGGCAACGAGGCCGCCAGCGGCAGAGTCAACGTCCAGGCGAATACCGGCGGCGATGCGCGCTACATGGCCGCGCAAGCGCTTGGCGCGATGGGTGCCAAAGCCCGCAAGCGCCCCGATGTTGTCGAGGCGCTCAAGAAAGCTGCCAAGGATGGCGATGCCAAACTCCGCGAAACCGCGACAAAAGCACTGGAAGCAATAGGAGTCGACTGAGCCGCCTACTGTTTACGTTTCGCGAAACGTAAACGGGATGGCGATTAGGCAGATGGGTCGGGTGAGATAAGTTTGGCGGTGACGCGCTCCCGGAGGAGACGAACAAGCAGATCTTCCGCCTGGCCGCGCGTCAGATGTTCGGCCAGACGCAAGGGCAAGCATTCCAGGGCGAGGCCGGCTTCCTCATCGGTGCAGCGGCGCTGAGTACGCAGCAAGCCGGTCAGCCAGGCGCGGGACGGCAACGGGAAATCAAGCACATCGACAGCGAAGGCGGCCGAGGCTGGCTGACGCCGCAGCAAGCGTTCCAGATCGGGTAAGGCGATGATCGCCACCAGTCGATCGCCGACGGCGAGCCGGCCAGACAGCAGGGGGCAGGCAGGCGCGCCATCGATGGGCAGCAGAGCCACGGCCTGCAAATGATAGTCCACGGACATCGCGCGCACGGAATGCTCCACGAACGGATCACCCGGCTGAATCAGTAGATCGATCACGGCGAAAAGACGCTCGCGCATTTGGAAAATGCTCAGCACACGATCGCCGAACAGACACGCCAGGAACGCCGGCGCGGCCAACATGGGTACCGATAGGGCATAGTGAACATCGGCCGCCTCGCGGAGCATGCGCGCCAGTTCGGG
>DATNCY010000261.1:0-7142 GCA_035553375.1 Gemmataceae bacterium | reverse complement strand
AGCACCGCCGAGTCCTCCGGTATGGCGCTGCCCACCACGTTGCCGATGCTGGCTGCAAACGAAGCCATCGTCACTACCGTTGGGCTGGCCTTGACGGTAATGAGCGACTCGTTGTTGCCGTTGTCGATGGCTCCATTGTTGAGAGAGTCACCGGAGTAGCTGGCGTGCCAGGTGTAAGTACCGACCTGGGTGGCCGTCACCGTCAGAGAACTGTAGGTGCTGTTGCCGCTGACCGTGACCGCCGAGCCAACCGGGATGGTCGTGCCGTCGGGCTGGGTCAAGGTGAAGGTGATGGTGCCAGCGGGGTTGTCGCCGCCGGTGACAGTGGCCGAATCGCTGAGGACCGCTGTACCGACCACGCCGCCGGCTGTCTCCGTCGCCTGGGTGCTGACAGCTGGGCTGGCCTTGACGGTGGTGATGGACTCGTTGTTGCCATTGTCGATGGCTCCGTTGTTGAGGGAGTCGCCGGAGTAGCTGGCGTGCCAGGTGTAGGTGCCCACCTGCGTGGCCAGAACTGTCGGAGCGTTGTAAATGCTGTTGCCGTTGACCGTGACCGCCGAGCCAACCGTGATGGTCGTGCCGTCGGGCTGGGTCAGCGTAAAGGTGATGGTGCCGGTGGGGTTGTCGCCATCCGCGATGGTGGCCGAATCGCTGAGGATGGCGTTACCGACCACGCCGTCGGCTGTCTCCGATGCCTGGGTACTGATCGTCGGGCTGGCCTTGGGCGTGTTGGAGAAGTTCAAACTCCCCGGAGCAATCATCCCTTGCATGCCCCCAAAGGGGGCATTGAGGTTAGCAGTCGGCGCGAGGAAGATCGCCTGCCCGCTATGACCCACCACGACTGCGTCACTCAGATAGGTTTGAGCTTGCGCGACGACGGCGTTATAGGTGTCTTGGGAGATGTCCGGATCATTTGTAGTACTCCAGGATTCCAAATAGAACGGGTTCGTTGATGACTGGAAATCCGGAGACGTATTGTATTCGAGCGTCCAGATGGCGACCTGGAGGGCGGCCGCATCAACACTCGTGAGGCGGGTTATGCCATACGTATTATAGAGGTAGTCGATCTTTCCGGCGCTGGCGTTTTGCGGATTTGGCCCCAGCCCGTTTAGGTTGGTCTGCGGCTGAACGGAGAAGACATTTGATCCACTCTGTAGAAAGTCCGCCTCGTTCAGATCAATACAAAAGGTGTTAAACGATGGTCCATTGTTGGCCGACGCGATGAATTGCCCAACGTATATGTCGTGTGTGTCCTGCACTGGGGTTCCAGTGATCTCGAAAGACAATATCTCGGTAGAGGCGTATTGCGTGTTTGTGCAATTTGCGATGTCGTCTTGGGTAATTTGCACACTTTCGTATCCATTCGTCATATTAGTGGTGGATTGTTGCGCGAATTGACTTGCATTAATCGTGAGCGTGAGAGACGATGGAATCGTGACCTGAACCGTACTGGGATTGATTGGGACGATAGATTCCACCGGGGACTGGACGATCTCAGTAGCATCGTTCACATACCCCAGAGGAGGGGTCTCGATGAGCTGATAGGTGCCCGCTTCCAGTCCCGTAAACAGGTAACTACCGGCAGGCCCGTTGGCCCCAGTAGTCGCGGGCGTTCCGATGGAGACGAAGGAGCCGCCGGTCTGCTGCTGTTGCAACTGAACAATCGCTCCTGACAGGGGCGTCTGGTCCGTGTCGTTGAGTACCATTCCCTGGAGAAATCCGCTGCCGCTCAGCAGACGCCGGTCCTCAAGCACCTCCAGAAAAGGCTTGAAGAACGAAGCACGCCGCCCCGAAGGAAGCCGATTTTTCTTACCTTTGAACCAGCGTAGCATGGGCCTATACCTTTCAGTTAAAGAGTATTTTTCTCGTTCCTCTCCGACAGACAATCAAACGGTTGCCGGCTATCCAAGCCGTGGTGTTTGGCATTCGGTTCCGTGGGGTATTGTGGAGAGCAGCTGGCCATACGGGAGTCTACTTGCTCCCTTACCATTAAGAAGCGCCCGACCCAGCCCTCCCGGTAGTGGGTGCGCTGGGCCGGGTTACCACCTCAACGTGAGCGCCTGCGGAAGCGATCTGCCATAAGCAGAACGCCACCACCAAGGAGTGTCAGGGCCGCCTTGATCGAGCCCGGATCAATTTCCGGGACGGGGGAGGGGGCCTGTAAACCCCTGGCCAGAGCCGCCCCGCCACAAGCCATCATCACCAGTGCCAGACCGCACACCATCCGCATCGCGCGGAAGGCGGTGGGTGCTAGCCCCACTGTCCTTTGCCAAATCTTCACATTGTCTCCTTTCATCGCTGAATGGAGGGAGGAGGGAACGAGACACGTTGCACGTTGATCTTTCGCAAAAGCCGGGTCGATCATGCCCGACTCGGTGTCGCAGTTCGTTGGGTTGGCTTATCCGATTATCTTCTCTCGCTGACTCATCTCTTCCACGGAGGACAAGGGAATCAGCAGTCCAACATCTGTTGCAAGGAAGGCAGGGCGATCCAATTGAGATCGCTTTCGTCGTCCGCTCGCTTCGGAGGTTTGCGGAGAACGGATGCTAACGCCATATTCTGCCGAATGCACATTGCCAAGCAAATCAGGTGCCAATGTATGCCTAAAGATGCATGGTCTTAATTGGTAAAGGTTTGAGGTAATTCTTGCAGGAGATGCATCGACCAGAGACAGCATTGTGTCAACTTTGGCTAATACTTTGCCTTACATGGCGCTAACGAAGGGATACACGTCGGTAGATTCAAGTGCCAAACGTCGCGTGGCATCGCTGGTGCGGCAGTTTCACGCTGGGAAGCGAAAAGAGTTGTGGGGCGTTCGTCACAGTCTTCTATTGGAATCCAGCGAGACCCCTCTCTTGACAGTAATCCGTGAACTATTATCCTGACATCCGTTGCCGCATTCGGGAAATGCAGGTGAGGATGCAAGTCCTTTGCCATTTCCGACCCAACGGTAGAGGGCATGCCGTCGGAGAGCGGGCCATGAAGATCCACGCCAAACGCTGTCTGGCCGGCCTCGGCGTCTTCTTGCTGATTGCGATCGGCGTCTTGATCGTACTCGAATGGAATCGGCGTCGCCAGGTGGCGGCGGCGGGGCCGCAGACCCTGGAAGGGGCCGGCACCACGGTTGAGGCGATGGATATTCAGGAGCAATTCCGCAGCCCTGCGGAATTCGCCAAGCTGTGCGCCGACGTTCAGGAACACGCGGATGCCCTGCAACAACGCTTCCTCCGGGCAACACATACACGCAAGACACGAACCACACGCTACGACTCCAAGGGTCAGCCGGAAGCCATCGCGGAGACCACCTATCGCGTCCACTTCAACGAGGGCGTGGAACAAAAACAACAGATCGAACGGCGTCAACTGTTGGGAAAACAATCCTTTTTAGATCCCGATGGTATTAAAATTGAGCAAGCGGATTTGCAATTGATTCCGCCTTTCTCGAAGGATGCGCCCGAAGGACTGTACGGTTATCGATTGGAAGGGGTCGAGGAACTGCAAGGACGCCGTTTGCTGCGAATTCATTTCGAGCCAGCCACGCCCGTGGAACGCTCCTTCAAGGGTTCGGCGTGGATCGACCCGGTCACGCGCGAACTGGTCCGTACCTTGTCTTCGCCGGTGAAGCCGCGCTTGCGGGTCGATCGCTTCGAGATGATGCTCGATTATGGTCCCTCGGAAAACGGTTGCAATCAAGTCCGCCGCCTGACCATCGAGACGGCCGGAGGATTTGCTCTCTTCACCTGGCATTTCCGCACCGAAACCGAGTTAAGCGACTATAAGTAGCTGTAACCGCATGCGGTAGGTCCCACCTGCCGGGTGGAACCTGGGCAAGAGGTCCAATGAATTGCCAGCCCGCAGCGCCAGCAAGGGACACTCCCTTGCTGGCGCTGCGGGCTGGCAAAAAGGTTAGTGCCCTAAGGGATCTTCAACGTGATGTAACTCGCCGATGTGTTCCGAAGCCACGCGGCCCTCGGAGAACAATCGTATGCACGCGCTACTCGTCTCCGCAGGAACCTACGGCAATATGCTCCCCTTTCTTGGGCTGGGCAAGGCTCTGCGTGCGCGCGGCCACGAGGTAACGCTGATCGGCAGCGGCTATTGCCGGAAACTGGCGCAGCGCGAGGATCTCGGCTTTGTGGATGTGGATGATCCGGAAGATCGCCATGACATGAAACCCGGCGAGACCTCGCCAGGGAAATGGCGGTTCTTGCGGATTCTCAAGAATCGTGCCCTTCGGCAGATGCCGCGCATTTACCGTTTTCTCGCGGATCGTTACGTGCCTGGCCAGACTGTCGTCGCGGCACCAGGCTGGCTGTTCGGCGCACGCCTTGCCCAGGAGAAACTCGGCCTGCCGTTGGCGACGATCCAGTTACAGCCGCTGTTGTTCCCCAGGGTTCACGGTGGAACGCGCTGGGGACTGCGTCTGCTGAATAAGCTGATCGATCGAGCGATGGATCGCCGGCTGAGACCGAGTATCGACGCCTTTCGCGCGGAAATCGGCTTGCCTCCGCTGGCTCAGCCGATCCGCGGATGGTGGTCCTCGCCGGAGCGGATTATTGGATTCTTTCCGGAGTGGTATTCTCCTGCTAAGCCCGATTGGCCCTCGCAAACGCTCCTGGCCGGCTTCCCTCTGTACGATGTAATGGCAGATGGCGACGCGGACGCGGACATCAAGGAGTATCTGGCCGGCGGCGAGCCGCCGTTGGTTTTCAGTCAAGCTTCCCAGGTCAAGCATGCGCGGCACTATTTCGCCGCCTCCATTGAGGTAGCCCGCTTGCTGGGCCGCCGCGCCGTGTTTCTGACGGCGCATCGCGAGCAACTTCCGCCGTCGCTGCCGCCCAGCGTTCGGCACTTTGACTTCATACCGTTGAGTACCTTGCTGCCCCATGCCGCCGCGATTGTGCATCACGGAGGCATCGGGACCATCGCGCAGGCTCTCGCCGCGGGAGTGCCGCAACTCACGGTGCCGGGAATGCTCGATCAGTTCGACAACAGCCGTCGCCTGCTGCGACTGGGTGTGTCGAGCAATCTCCGCTGGACGCCCTACCGTCCACGCAAGGTCGCTCGCCTCCTGAGCGGTCTACTCAATTCGCCGGAGGTGAGACAAAATTGTCACGACTACGCCGTCCGCTGCCGGGCGGACCAACCGTTTGAGAAAGCCTGCATCGCCCTGGAGCATTTGCATAAAACGCGGTAACAGAGTAACCCCCGATTAACGGAAGGGCCTCGGTCATGCGTGCATTACTCGTCACTCTGGGGACCGCCGGTGATCTCGTGCCGCTGATCGCGCTGGGGAAGGGGTTACGCGGCCGAGGTCATGACGTGACGATTCTCGGCAATGGCTATTATCGGGACGTGGCACGGCGCGAGGGATTGGAGTTCGTGGACTTGTGTTCGGCAGACGAACATCAGCAGCGGACACGCCAGCGGAGCGGGTGGACGCCGCTGCGGGCGGCGCGCGAAGGCGGCAAAAATCTGCTGGAAGATCTGCCGAGGGTTTACGACGCTATCACGTCCTATTATGTTCGTGGACAAACCGTGGTGGCCGCGTCTGGCCTGATGTTCGGGGCGCGCATCGCGCAAGAGAAGCAGGGACTACCGCTGGCGACGCTCCATCTGTATCCTCGTTGCTTTCGCAGTCTCGATGATTCCGGCTTCTGGCCGCGCTGGGTTCCGCGAACCCTACGCAAGCTGTATTTCCGCATGGCCGACCGCTTTATCGACCGGCACCTCGGCGCGGGGATCAATGCGTTCCGGGCAAAACTGAATCTGCCGCCGGTCGCACCGATCTTGCAGTGGTGGCATTCTCCTCAACTCGTCCTCGGCCTCTTCCCCGACTGGCTATCCCAGCCGCGGCGCGATTGGCCCGCTAACACGTCGCTCACGGGATTTCTGCGTTACGATGCCCTGGAGCCGTTCACAGGTGAGCAGGACTTGGAAGAGTTTCTTTCCGTGGGGGAACCGCCGCTGGTCTTCAGCCATAGCTCCGCAGTCTGGGACGCCCGAAGTTTCTTCCAGCATTCCGTCGCGGTCGCCAATCTACTCGGTCGCCGAGCCATTGTGCTGACGCCGCACATCGAGCAGGTGCCCCAGTCCTTGCCGTCGAACGTGCGTCACTTCTCGTTTGTGCCGCATAGCCGATTGCTGCCGCGAGCCGCCGCGTTGGTGCATCACGGCGGCATCAATACGGCCTGTCAGGGGCTGGCGGCCGCCATTCCGCAACTCATTGTGCCGCTCTTTCTCGACCAACCCGACAACGGCCGGCGACTACGGAAGTTGGGCGTCGCGGAGATCGTTCGACCGCGCGCATACCATCCGCGAAGAGTCAGTCGGAAACTTCGGCAACTTCTGGAGTCGTCCGAGACGGCTGAGCGCTGTCGCTATTACGCCGCGCGAATTTCGGAAGAGAATGGCGTCGAGAAAGCCTGTCACGCGCTCGAACGCTTGCATGCGGTTGCCAGGAAGGAGGAAGGATGAATCAACCTATCTTGATTCCTCCTTGTCAGTGTGGGCGTGTTTGCGGAGGAACTCTACGAGGGCGAACCTCATCCGCCGCGAATGCTCGCCGACCCAGATGAAATGTCCCCAGCGTTCGATTGTGTAGACTTCGGCGCCGGCAACCTTGGCGGCGACCGTCTCTGCTTGGTTGAACCTCACCAGCGCATCCTCTCGGCCATGAATCACCAGAGTCGGTACCTTGATTTGCTCCAGAGCCGCGTCGGAGAGAAGGGCGAATTGCTCCTCATCATTCCAGATGCCGATGATCCGCACAGAGAGCGGCAGCATGGCGGAGAGGATGCCCTTGAAGAGGGAAACCTGCTCGGAATGTTGCATCATCGTTGCGGCGGCGTTGTGGATCTCGGCTGTCGTCACGGCTTGCGTTGTCGTCTCGCGGAACAACCGGCGAGCGAATCGCTCCGTTCGGAATCGCAACAGTATCTGCATGAAGGCGCTGAACAGGTCCAACAACAACGGCCCGATGCGGGACGAAAGAAGCCGTTTGCGCCGGGCGTTTTGCTGGCGCGGCGGCATCCGTTGACTGATGGCGCAGAACATCACCAACGCTCGGAGACGATGCGGATGACGCAGCGCGAACTGCAACGCGAAAGGACCACCGCCGGATGCGCCGATCACGGCCACCT
>DATNCY010000260.1:0-29649 GCA_035553375.1 Gemmataceae bacterium | reverse complement strand
GGTATCTACACAAGTGGTTTTCGGGTCCGAAGCGTGGATGAGGAAGAGCGTAAAAAGGCATTTGGCGCTCTTCCTCAACCACAAAAGATGCTCTAACTCAGCCTTCTCCGCACTTGTGTAGATACCAATGCCCCCGAGTACGGGGGAGAGGGGAGTAAGAGGGGGCACCACGTAACTGGATGCGAAAGGGGTGATTGGTTCCCTTGCTTGCGCTGCGGGCTGGCAGGGTGATGTCCTAAAACACCGGCATTTGCCCATGCACGAGTTGATTGGCGGTTCCCAGAGACTCCAGAGTGCCCGCGTCCGTCCAGTAGCCCTTCAATTCGCGGTAACTCAGGCGATCCAATTCGAGATAATGGCGATTTACATCGGTGATTTCCAGTTCGCCGCGCGCGCTGGGCTTCAAGGTCTTGATGAAGCCGAACACGTCCGGCGGATACAGATAGATGCCGGCGACGGCGTAATCGGTCTTGGGCTTTTGCGGCTTCTCCTCAATGCCGATGATGCGGTCGCCGCGCAGTTCGGCCACCCCGTAGCGCTGTGGATCGTCAACGCGCTTGAGCATGACCCAAGCGTGATCGGGTTTCTCCTTGGCGGCGGCGACGAGATCGCCCAGCGAATCGAGAAAAATGTTGTCGCCGAGGATGACCAATGAACTCGCGTCGTGGCAATACAACTCCGCCAGGCCGAGTGCCTGGGCGATGCCGCCGGCCTCATCCTGCACACGGTAGGTCAGCCGACACTGATGCTCGCGGCCAGAACCGAGCAGTTCGACGAAATCGCCCATGTGTTCGGTGCCGGACACCAGCAAGATGTCATGCACCCCAGCGCCAACGAGTTTCTTGAGGGGGTGATAGACCATCGGATAGGGGCCGACCGGCAACAGATGCTTGTTCGTTACCTTGGTCAGTTCGCCCAACCGGCTGCCTTTGCCGCCCGCCAAAATGACACCGCGCAGAGCCATGACCGTCTCCATTCGCAGGATTTCCGATTTATCCAATGGCATTAGCGTATGAGGGAGAGCGTCTCTTGCCAGCCCGCAGCGCTAGCAAGGGCTTCCCTTGCTAGCGCTGCGGGCTGGCAAGACACGGCGCAATTAGCGCGGACGGAAAGAATTGTCTTGCACGACGACCCGTTGGACGCCGGTTAGTCGCGTGATGGCCTGAGCGAACGCCATCACTTTTTCGCCGGGATTATCGCCCATGTAGATGCGAACCGTCGTTCCGCGAACCTCAGTTCGTATCGAACGAAAGCGCCGGTCGCGCTGGCGCAGACGATCGATGGCCGCCGAGATGGACAGCGCCGGTTTCGGCGCGCGCGGCTGGGCCGTCAGGAGGGCCGGTTCTGGATTGCGCGGTGAAGTCGTGATGGCTTCCGGCTCCAGCAAACTTATTGACGAAGGAGCGGACGACACGGGTTGAACCGCAACCGCCACGGAGGTGCGAGGCGGTGGAGTGGGCCGGATTACTGGAATCTCCTTGTTTGGGGTCGGAGTCCAGGGTTCGCGTCCGGTCAGACTACCCAGCGCACCCGACAGCGGATTGGGCGATGCCGAGCGTGTCTGAGTTGGCTTGCCGTCTTCGACCGGCAGCGGCAGCGGTTTGGCTCTCTCGCGGCGCTTGGCAAGGTAGACCTCGCTGGTGCGAACCTCCAGCACACCGGGGACTTGCTGCACGATCTGTCGGGCCTGCGCCAAAAACTCCGCCGACGGCACCGGCCCAAAGAGATGGGCGATACCGCTGGTCATCCGCACGCCCAGGTTCAGCGGTCCCAAATCTTTGTCTCTCGATAGGGCAATGCGTACATGGACTTCAACTCGTCTGTCCTCTGCCCCACTCGACCGCGAGGGAGGCGAGAGGAACGGCCCCGACGTTGGCCCAGGGAAAGCCGCGTTCGCCGGAGCCACCAACGCTGCCCCAGCCAGGAACGTGAACCAGACAGCAGCCCGGACATCGAAGGATGCCGGCTCACTGGTTCTCAGGTTCCAACGCGGATACGTCATGGCCGTCCCGGAATAACAAAGGTCCGCCGAGAGGACATCTCTATTTTGATTGCCTCAGGCGACGAAGGGAATCGCGCCTTGAAGGATTTTCACGAGTTGCTTGGAAAACGAGGTGGATACGAATGGGAAGTAGCGTTTGGGAGGGAGCGGCGAAGATCTACCAGCCCGCAGCGCCAGCAAGGGAAGGATTTACCCTTGCTGGCGCTGCGGGCTGGCAGACAGGGTTTGTCCGCAGTCCTAAATATGAATGGCGCGTCGATCCACCGCCAGCGCCGCTTCACGTACGGCCTCCGACAACGTCGGATGTGAATGACAGATACGCGCGATGTCTTCGGCACTACCGGAAAATTCCATCACCGTCACGCACTCGGCGATCAACTCCGACGCGCGCGGCCCGATGATATGCACGGCCAACAGGCGATCCGTCCGCGCGTCGGCAATTACCTTGACGAGTCCCTCGGTTTCATCCATGCAGCGTGCCCGCGGATTGGCGCTGAAAGGAAAGCGGCCGACGCGATACTCACGGCCGCTGGCCTTGATCTGTTCCTCCGTCGGTCCGACGCTGGCCACTTCCGGCCAAGTGTAAACCACGCTCGGCACCGTGTCGTAATTGACGTGCGTCTTCATACCTTTGAGACGCTCGACGCAGGCAACGCCGTCTTCCTCGGCCTTGTGCGCCAACATCGGCCCGGCGATGAGATCGCCGATGGCGTAGACACCCTTGACGTTCGTCTCGAAGTTTTCATCCACCGCGAGGCGGCCGGTGCGCTCGTCGGGATGGAGACCGATTTCACGCAGTCCCAATCCCATGGTGTACGGTCGGCGACCGACGGCCACAAGTACCTTGTCGCCCTGGAAGAGATCGTCCTTGCCCTTGTGCGTGGCGTTGACGTGAACCTGCCCACCCTGCGCGCCGGCCCCTGTCACCTTCGTTTCCAGATGGAACGTCAACCCCTGCTTGCTGAGGGATCGATAGAGAAGATCGGCAATCTCGCCATCGCTCAAGGGGAGAATATGCGGCAAAAATTCGAGGACCGTCACCTTCGCACCGAGCCGATTCCACACCGATCCCAGTTCGAGACCGATGTAGCCGCCGCCGACGATGATGAGATGCTGCGGCACACGCTCGAAAGCCAGCGCTTCCGTGGAACTGACGATCGAGGTTCCATCGAAGGGTAGCGAGGGCAGACTCACCGGCTCGCTGCCGGTGGCCAGCAAAATATGCTTCGCCTCAAGGATAATCTCCTCGGCGCTCGCACTCTTGACGGCGATTTTGCCCTCGCCCTTCAGCCGTCCGGCCCCGACGTAGGACGTGATTTTATTTTTCTTGAACAAGAAGGCGACGCCATCGGTCAGCCCCTTAACGACGCGATCTTTGCGGGCGAGCATGGCGGCGAGATCGAGGCGCAGCTGACCGACCTGGATACCGTGCTTGTCGAAGTGCGTTTTGGCCTGAGCATACAATTCGCTAGAGTCGAGCAGCGCCTTGCTGGGAATGCAGCCGACGTTGAGACAGGCGCCGCCCAGGGTGGAACGCTTCTCGACGCAGGCGACGCTCATGCCCAACTGCGCCGCGCGAATGGCGGCCACATAACCACCCGGCCCCGCGCCAATCACGACGAGATCATAACGCTCCGCCATCATCTACCTCGCAAGAACTGCATCGGCGAACGGCCGGCTTACGCCGGCTGGTTTGCCTCTCACCAGCCGGCTTACGCTGGCCGTTCGCCATGTTTACACTTCCAGCATCAATCGTTCGGGGCTTTCGAGGCACTCCTTGATGCGCACCAGAAAGCTGACCGCCTCGCGACCGTCGATCAGACGATGATCGTAAGAAAACGCCAGGTACATCATCGGTCGAATGACCACCTGATCGTCAACGGCCACGGGGCGCTTCTGGATACTGTGCATGCCGAGGATGCCGCTTTGCGGCGGATTGAGGATTGGGGTGGATAATAACGAGCCGAAGATGCCCCCGTTGGTAATGGTGAACGTGCCGCCCTGCAAGTCGGCGACGCTGATTTTGTTCTCGCGCGCCTTCTGAGCCAGGGCCGCGATGCCTTTCTCGATGCCGGCGAAACTCAGTTGATCCGCATCGCGCAGCGCCGGCACCATAAGCCCCTTTTCGGTGCTGACGGCCACGCCGATGTCGTAGAAGTTTTGATAGACGATGTCGCCACCGTCGATGCGTGCGTTGACGGCGGGAAAAGCGTGCAGCGCCTCGACTGCCGCCTTGACAAAGAAGCTCATGAAGCCAAGGCCGACGCCGTGCTTTTTCTGAAAATTCTCCTTGTATTTAGCGCGCAGAGCCATGACCGCGCTCATGTCGGCTTCGTTGAACGTCGTCAGGATGGCGGCGTTTTGCTGAGCCGAGAGCAAGCGTTCAGCAATGCGTGCGCGAATGGGCGTCATGCGTTCGCGTCTCTCGCGTCCGGCCTGCGCCGGTTTGCTCTCCACCACGGGCGTGGCGGTCGGCGTGGCAGGAGGCAGGGCCGCGACGGCCGTTGTCTTCTCGGTGCGGTTGTCGCGCTCCTGGAGATGCGTGAGTACGTCTTCCTTGATGATCCGTCCGCCACGTCCGGTGCCGGTGAGTTGCTTGGCATCGACGCCTTCGTTGGCCGCGACGTGACGCGCGGCCGGCGACAGCAAAGGCTCGGCCGCAGCCGGCGCTTCGGGTGCGGGCGATCGTGTGGCGGAAGCGTGCGAGTTGCTTTCTCGCCGTGACGGTTGCGCCGCTGGTGCGGGCTGGGCCGCGCCCGCCTCGATTCGGCCGATCACGGCGCCGATGGCCACCGTTTGCCCTTCGGCCGCGCCGATCGCCAGCGTCCCGCTTGTGGGAGCCATGACTTCCGTTGTCGCCTTGTCGGTCTCCAACTCACACACCGGCTCGTTGGCCTTCACCGCCGCGCCATTGGCCTTGAGCCAGCGGGCGATAGTTCCTTCCGTGATCGACTCGCCGACAGCAGGCACTTTGATTTCCGCGGACATGCAAACCTCATTGAGAAACGGTTCTCAAACCACTAGCCCGGAGCGCCAGCGACGGGGCGAAGAAGCCCGCCGCTGGCGCTCTGGGCTAGTGGGCCGGCGCGACGATACGACCATCGGACACCGGACCATTCGCCTCGGGCGCGTACACACGCTGGGCACTGACGGCACGAACCAGATGGGGAGCGTTGCCGGCGATGGCCGCCTCGACCAGTTCTTTCTGCTCGCGCCGATGAACCTGCACCGAGCCGGTCGCCGGGCTGGCGCTGGCATCGCGGCCGACGTACTCCACGTTGTAGCCCACACCCCGCAAACGCGGCTCCATGAACGACCAGCCGCCCATGTTTTGCGATTCTTCCTGTGCCCACACCCATTCCTTGGCCTTGCGATAACGCACCAAGGTGCGCTTCAACAATTCCTCCGGGAAGGGATAGAACTGCTCGATGCGGACGATCGCGATGTCGTTGGCCTTCGCCTCCGCGCGGCGCTCCAGCAAATCGTAATATACCTTGCCGCTGCACAGGATGACTCGGCGAACGCGAGCCGCATCCACCTCAACATCATCGAGGACTTCCCGGAAGCGCCCCGTGACGAGTTCATCCAGGGGCGAACTGGCCGCCTTCAGACGCAGCAGACTCTTGGGCGTCATGACGATCAACGGCTTGCGGAAATTGCGTTTCATCTGCCGGCGCAGCAGATGGAAATACTGTGCCGGCGTCGAAGGATAGCAAACCTGCATGTTGTCTTCGGCGCACAACTGCAAATAGCGTTCGAGGCGGGCGCTGGAGTGTTCCGGTCCCTGGCCTTCGTAGCCGTGCGGCAACAGCATGACGACGCCGCTATCGCGTTGCCATTTCGATTCGCTGGAGGCGATGAACTGATCGATGATGACCTGGGCGCCGTTGGCGAAGTCGCCGAACTGCGCCTCCCACATCACCAACGTCTGCGGCGCATCCAGCGCGTAGCCGAACTCGAAGCCGAGTACGGCCGCCTCCGACAGCAGACTATCGTAGGCATGGTACGGCGCCTGATGGGGAGCGAGATCGTTCAGCGGTAAATACGGTTCGCCGGTTCGCGCGTCGTACACCACCGAATGACGCTGGCTGAAGGTGCCGCGCCGGCTGTCCTGCCCGCTCAGACGCACCGGCACGCCCTCCACAAGCAGCGAGCCGAACGACAGCAGTTCGGCCAACGGCCAAGGGATCGGCTTGCGCTCGTGAATGTCCTGCAAATACGCCTTGAAGATGCGCGCCACCGTCGGATGGACCGCGAAATTGTCCGGGAAGCGCGTCAATCCTTCGGCGATCTGGCGCAGCGTCTCCTCCGCTACGCCGGTTTCAACCGGAGCATGCGAATAGCGCGAGGTCATGCCTTTCCACTGGCCCTCGAAGCCGTGCATGGTCGGATACTGCGAGGGGCCGGTACGCACTTCCTCAACGGCGGCTTGCAGCTTGCCCTCGAACTTCTCGGTGATGGCTTCCGTCTCCGCGACGGTCATGTCGCCCATCATGATGAGCTGTTCCATGTAAATCGAGGTCAGCGACGGCCGACCGCGGATTTTGCTGTACATGATCGGCTGCGTGAACGACGGATCATCGCCTTCGTTGTGGCCGTGTCGGCGGTAACAAAACATGTCGATGACGACATCGCGGCGGAACGTCTGGCGGAACTCCAGGGCCAGTTCCGCCACGAACACCGAGGCTTCCGGGTCTTCACCGTTGACGTGGAAGATCGGTGCCTGAATCATCTTGGCGATGTCGGTGCAATACGTCGTCGAACGCGCATCGCCGGGTCCAGTCGTGAAACCGATTTGGTTGTTGACGATGACGTGGATGGTGCCGCCTGTGGTGTAGCCGGCCAGCTGCGATAGGTTCAGTGTCTCGGCCACCAACCCCTGTCCCGCGAAGGCGGCGTCGCCGTGAACGAGCAGCGGAATACCCCAGACGCGATCGGGGTCGCAGAACAGCGTTTGTTTGGCGCGTGTCCGGCCCTCGACGACGGGATTGACCGCTTCAAGATGACTGGGATTGGGCGCGAGCGACAAGTGTACTTTCTTGCCCTGTGAGTTGACGCGGTCGCTGGAGAAGCCGAGATGATACTTCACGTCGCCATCGCCGTCCGTCGTATCCGGCAGATACTTATCCTCGAACTGAGCGAAAATTTCCTCGTAGGGTTTGCGCAGGATGTTGGCCAGCACGTTGAGCCGGCCGCGATGGGTCATGCCAAGGATGATCTCGCGGATATGCGTTTCCGGCGCTTTTTCGACGATCGCTTCCAAAATCGGAATCAGCGTTTCCGCTCCTTCGAGTGAGAAGCGTTTCTGGCCGGTGTAGCGAGTATGCAAAAAACGCTCGAATAGCTCGGCGTAGTGCAGGCTCTTGAGGATGCGCACTTTCTTGGCTTGATCGAAGCGCGGCCGATTGCGTCGAGCTTCCATGCGATCCTGGAGCCAGCGGCGAATGCGCGTGTCCTGAATGTGCATGTATTCGACGCCAATAGTGCGGCAGTAGGTTTCCTTGAGGGCGTCGAGCAGCTGGCGAAGCGTGCCGCGCTGGAGACCGAGAAAATGGCTGGTATCGAAAGTACGATCGAGGTCGGCCTCGCTGAAGCCGAACTCGGACAACTCCAGCAGCGGATGGCTGGTGCGCGGTTCGCTCAGCGGGTCGAGATGGGCGAGGAAATGCCCGAGATCGCGATAGGCATAAATAAGACGAACGATGCCGATTTGCGCCGAGCCGTCAGGAGCGGCAGCCGTCCGAGGGGCGGCGGGCTGGGCGGCGCCCAACTCGAAGCCCTCGAAGAAGAAACGCCAGCTTTCGTCCACCGAGGCGGGATCTTGCCGCCAGCGCTGATATGCTGCCTCGATCGCATCCAGGTTGAGACGGTTGGCAACCGTACCATGACTCATAATTTTACGTTTCCGGAAAAACCTCAGACCAGCGGGACGCCGGTCCCACCGGATCTCAATTCCTACTACCATTTAACGCGGCTTGGGGGTAGAGGACAAGCGGCGGTTTGCCTCCGGCGCGAAGATGACGAGACGGCAAGGTAATAAGGTGACAAGGTGAGAGGATGTAGCGAAGAGACCGAAGATTCCATCGCTCGCTCAATCGAGTCCAATCCAGCCATCCTCTTCATTCGTCACCTTGTCCCCCATCCCTTGCCGCCTTGTCACCTTGTCATCTGTTCCCCCGTCGCGGTATCCCGGATATAGTTAGGAGAGAGGCCGAACCGGACACTTTTGCCGGAGCCAACTCACAGCTATGAATTACCCATCGCCGATACTTCGGAATGCCGACGGCTCGACGACCGCCTTTCCCGCCGCTGGTCCGCGCTCAACACGCCGGCCGCCGCGCTGCCGGGTGGCCATGTCCATCGCGGGCGGCTCGGCCTTCCGCGGCGCGATCGAGTCGCTGCTGCATCATCGCCTTTTATTCGTCGCCGTGTTGACGCTGATTCCCTCGCTCATTTTCCTGATTCGCAATCGCATCGATACCAACATACCGCGTCCATTGTCCGGCTTCGGCTTGCTCTTTCACGGCAGCGTCGCCCTCGTCACGGCCGGATTGGCCTGGCTGCTGTGGCGGCGGAAGCAGTTGTCGCTGCGCGTCCTGCGCGCCATCGAATTGGCCCTCTTCGGCTCGCTGGCCGTTTTCTTCGCCTGGCTGCAATACAAGGACTTTCTGCACGGTCCCCTTCAGGAAGCGTCCCGCTGCGCCCAGGCTCCTCTCATTCTAAGCCAGGCGGTGGGGAAAAGTTCAAACCGCTGGTTTTTCCTCATCGTCCTTTACGGTGTTTTCATTCCGAACACCTGGAGGCGCTGTCTGTTGGTGAGTCTCGGTTGGGCGTTGACGCCGTTGATTCTGACGCCGCTGGCCGCCTCTCGCCACGCTCCCCTGCAAGCGGAATTGTTCTTCTCGCTGCTCGACATGGCGACTTTTTTGGCCGTGGCCATCGCCATCGCGGTATTCGGTTCGTATCGCATCCAGATCCTGGAGGAACAGGCTTTCGAGGCGCAGCAACTGGGGCAGTATCGTCTCAAAAAGCGTCTGGGCGCCGGCGGTATGGGCGAGGTGTACCTGGCCGAGCATCTGCTGTTGCGCCGTCCTTGCGCCGTCAAGTTGATCCGTCCCGAACAAGCCGGCGAGCCGACCAATTTGCAGCGCTTCGAGCGTGAAGTGCAGGCGATGGCCACCCTGACACACGCGAACACGGTGGAGATTTACGATTACGGCCACGCCGACGATGGCACCTTTTATTACGTCATGGAATACCTGCCCGGCCAGAACCTGGAGAACCTCGTGGCCATTTATGGCCCTCTGCCGCCGGGACGAGCGATCCACCTACTGCGTCAGGTCTGCCGCGCCTTGCGGGAAGCGCATGGCGTCGGCCTGCTCCATCGCGACATCAAGCCGAGCAACATTATCGCTTGCGAGCGCGGCGCTGTCTTCGACGTGGTCAAACTGCTCGATTTCGGTCTGGTTCAGGAATCGCGTTTCGGCAAGGAAGACGATCGCCTCACGCAGCTGGGCACCATCATCGGTTCGCCGCCGTACATGTCGCCGGAACAGGCTGCCGGCAAAAGCGGTCTCGATCCGCGCAGCGACATCTACAGTTTGGGTGCCGTCGCTTACTATCTGCTGACCGGGCAACCGCCGTTCATCCGCGAGACGGCCATGATGATGCTCATGGCCCACGCTTATGAGCCGGTCATTCCGTTGACCAAGGTTCGCCCGGAGGTGCCGCTGGATTTGCAAGCGGTCGTGTTGCGTTGCCTAGAGAAAGATCCCGCTCACCGCTTCCCGGACGCGCACAGTTTGGAACTGGCTCTGGCCGCCTGCGAGTCGGCGGAGCAGTGGACCGAGGAACGAGCGGCCCTTTGGTGGCACGAACATCCCATCCTCACCGCCGGCGACCGGGAACCACGCCCGGACGTGCCGACGCAGATCACCGTATAACCGCTGCGCGGAAATCCGAAATCCGAAATCCGAAATCCGAAAGAAATCTCAAATCCAAATGCCAAAATCAAAACAGCGAGACGTTTTGAATTTGGAGATTCTGGTTTGAGATTTCTTTCGGATTTCGGATTTCGGATTTCGGATTTCCGCGCAGCGGTTAGTCTGGCGGCAACGGCGGATGCATGGTCCGTGTGCTGTTGACATCGGAATGGATGGGACTGCGCAGCGGCAAGCGGAGAACGAATGTGCTGCCCTGCCCGGCCTGGCTTCGCACGAGAATATCGCCGCCGTGTTCGCGGAGGATCTTGCGGCTGACGGCCAACCCCAACCCGGTGCCGCGCGCCCCCTTCGAGCTGACGAAGGGACGAAAAATATCGTTGAGTTTCTCCGGCGGAATGCCGTTACCGTTGTCGCGCACCTCGAAGTAAACTCCTTCGCCATCGCTCTCTTGTGCCGTCGCTACGATCACACGCGGCGATTCCACGTCCTCGACGGCGTCCAGGGCGTTGCCGATGATGTTGAGCAGCGCGCGATGAATGCCTTCGGGGTCCGCCGGGCATTGGGGCAATTGGTCATCCAGCCGCGCCGCCAGTTCGATACCGAGTTCCTTGGCGCGCGCGGCCATCAGTTCGATCACATCACGAGCCACGCTGTTGAGATCGGTATTCTCGATGTTTGGCTCGCGTTCCTTGGAGTAGCTGAGCATGTCCACGACGAGATCGTAAATCTTGGCTTGGTTCTTCTCGATGTTCTTCCAGCCCTGCTGTAACAGCGCCGGTTCCATGTCCTTGAGGCCCATTTTGAGGATTTCGCTACCGCTCTTGAGTCCTTGCAGAATGTTCTTGATGTGATGCGACATTCCGGCGATGGTCTGTCCGATCGCGGCCAAGCGCTCTGCTTGTACCATCGCCTGATGGTAGCGCGTTTCCTCGACGGCCAGCGCCGCCTGATGCGCCAGCGCGCCGGCCAGGAAGAGATGCTCGCCGCTGAACTTGTGCGCGGGTTGCCCCGCCGAGATGGAGCCGCCTAGCGGATCGCGTGAGATGGTCCGCGCATCGAGATACAGCACGCCGAGCGTTTCATGGCGTCCCTTCATCGGTACACAGATGATTTCGCTGATGCCATGACGAACGATGCTCTGCACCGCCTGAAAACGCTCATCGCGGGCCACATCGGAAACGAGGATGCCCTGCTTCTCGCGCAGCACATAATCCATGATCGTTCGGCTGACGGGGATTTTCTCCTGCCGATTGATGCCGTCACGCCAGCGCAGTGCTTTGGGCTGGAACTCGGCGCTGTCGGGTGTGGTCGATTCGGTTCCTGTCCCGCTCGCGGGAACATCGCGCAGCATGATGCAGCCGCGATCGGCGTCGAGAAAGCGAAAGATCAATTCGAGAATGCGTTCGAGCAGTTGATTGAGGTCGAGGATTTGGCTGACAGCCTGCGTCGCCTGATACATGAGATTGGCGAGGGCGTTCTTGAGCCACGGCCCTTCGACCTGTTCGGGATGGGCGAGGATTCGGCTGCCTTCGGTTTCGCCGATGGATTGAACGATGGCCGAGGGCAGTTGCAAATCCTGCCGCGTGATAAGGCTAATGTGATCGGCGAGATCGCCGCGTACCGGCGGTTCCCAAACGCCTTCGCGCACGCCGGCGGAATAGACGAGAAGCGTCTGGCCGATTTGCACCTGATCGCCCGGATGCAACAGCACATCGCGGATGGACTGATTGTTGACGAAGGTGCCGTTGGCGCTGCCGCGATCGACGACGCGATAGCCGTCGGTGGTGCGCACGAACTCGGCATGGCGGCGCGACACTTCGGTGTCTTGCAGCTTGATGCGATTGGAGCCATCGCGTCCAGCGCCGACATGCTGGCCGGTCAACTCGAATTGCTTGCCTTCATCCACACCCTTGATGACGATCAACCGAGGCAAAGCGTTCCTCCTTTCTACAATGGCTGCGGCCCGCGAAGACTCATCTTCGGTGGAATCAACCGTACTCCTCTGGCGGGCGCAATGTCAAGCATAACAAGGACGGAGCTAGGGGACATGTCGGGTAGAGGGGCAATTTTCCTTGACCACTACGTTGCGGAGAGGATACAAGGAGAAACGGTGATCGGCTGGACAACGAAGAGAGGTCTATGCCCGTGATTGAAGTGCGTGACCTGGTGAAAAATCATAATTGCCTACGTGTGCTAGATGGCGTATCGCTGACAGTGCGCCGCGGCGAGGTGGCGGTCATCATTGGACCCTCCGGCGGCGGCAAAAGCACCCTGTTGCGCTGCATCAACGGGCTGGAGACGTTTCAGCAGGGCGAAGTGCATGTGGACGACATGATGCTTCCGGCGGGCGCGGAGGAGGCGAACCGCGATGGTGTGCTGCCGCGACTGCGCCGGCGTGTCGGTATGGTGTTCCAGCAATTTCACCTGTTTCCTCATCTGCGCGTACTGGACAATGTGATGTCCGGCCCCCTGTGGGCGCTCGGTCAGCCGCGCGGGAAGGCGGAAGAGTCGGCTCGGCAATTGCTCGACCGCGTCGGCTTGGCCGACAAGATCGACGCTTGGCCGGAGCAACTATCCGGCGGTCAACAACAGCGTGTCGCCATCGCGCGGGCGCTGGCCATGAAGCCAGAAGCGATCCTTTTTGACGAACCGACCAGCGCTCTCGATCCGCGCATGGCCGGCGAGGTGCTGCGTGTCATTGCCGATCTCGCCGAATCGGGGCAGACGATGATCGTCGTGACACACGCCATGAGCTTCGCGCGTCGCGTGGCCCACACGGTCCACGTCATGCACGAAGGACGCATCGCCGAATCGGGGGTGCCGCAACAGATTTTCGAGCAGCCTCGCCTTGAGGTGACGCGATCTTTCTTGGCCCAGACGACAGCAGATTGATATAGAGGCGATAACTGGATGAAGTAGGTCCGGCTTGCCGAGCCGGACCTTGCCCGCAAAGGTGCCGCTCGGCAACCGGCACCTATTTCAGAGCATTCCATTGCCTAGGTGGGGAACCCCCGATGACCCTCGAAGCCGCGTTCCTGGAGGCCATTCGCGCAGCTCCGGACGATCTGACTTCTCGGCTCGTCTACGCCGATTGGCTTGAGGAGCAAGCCGACTCACGCGGTGAATTGATCCGTATCGAGGAAGAGATGCGGCAACTCCCCGTCTTCTCCGATCTTTACTGGCAATTGAAACTACGGCGGAATGAACTTCGTAGTCGAGCCGCGCCGGATTGGTTGCAAACAATGCGCTACGGCACCGATTGCCAACCGACATTCCGCCACGGCGTACCCAATGGCTGGAAAGAACGGTGGCGATTGATTCGGGAGTTTACGGATCGCTGGCATTGCCGACCGCTCGGTGACGTTGGCAGACGAACGGAGGAAATCCGCGCGGTCGAAGCCCGGCTCGGACGAACGCTGCCACCCTCCGTCCGCGAGTGGCTGGCATTTGCCCATGATGTTCGGACAAGTTCCGGTTATTTTGATGTTCTCCGCGATGTTTGCACGATGAAGGAACTTGAAGGCTGGTCGGCTGTTTCTCTTTTGCTTCAGTGTGAGGGCGACTATCACTGGGCGGTTCGCCATGCGGATTTCGATCTCCCCGACCCGCCGATCCACGCCTTCCACTGGGATTTCGAGAGCCGAGACGAAACATTCGTCCCCCATGAAAACAACCCTATTGCCGACACCGTCACCACCTTCGCGCTAGGCTATGTCATGGACTACACGAATGCGGAGGGCGGAGAGTTCAGCACGGTCGTCCATGAACCAACTCAACTCCTCCACGATTTGGAAATCGCCTTTCCGGTTCGCAGCCGCTTCGGCACGATGGAGATATTTGAAGCCGAGAACATCTTCATTCATTTGGGTTCTTCAAGCTGGACGCCGCACCAGCAACTCACGATCATGGTAGCCAAGCCGTTGCCTCCCGAGGCGATCCCCGCGTTCTTATGGGATTACACGCACAACGGCGATTCCTGCAGTGGCATGTTTCGTCCACGCCGTTAGCGGCCCATCAGATAAGCCTTCAAATCCATCCCAATTTTTTGGCAGCGGGTGCGCCATTCCAGCGAGGCCATGCCGTTGCCCGGACGCATGATGAGGGTGATGTGCAAAAGGGTACGCTGATTGGGATCGCGTCGTTCCATGCGCAGTTCGAGATCGGTCGTGGAGGCCAGCTGCAAGACCCCGGACTTGCGTTCGCCGCGTTCCAGCAGCGAGAAAAGGCCACTTTTCTTTTTAGGCTTCTCCGGTTCGCCCAGACGAACACGGATCATGCCCGGCACCGTCTCGACCACCTGGCTGCCCAGGTCGTGTAGAAAACCTTTTAGTTTGAGCATGGCCATCGCTTCGGGCATGTCCGCCTCGAACTCCTGCCGCAGCGCGTGACGATCGGCGGCGACCGGCAACGGCGTGATCGGCACACGCGAGGACGAATCGGCTTTGTCCGAGGCAGGCAACGGCGGCCGTAAGCTGAACAAGCCCGAACTACTTCGGCGCGGCGCGGACAAGCGTTTGCCCAGCGCCACCTCGTAGCGTTGCGCCAACTCGGTGGCATCGCGGGGACGCTGGTCGGGCTGTTTGGCCAGGCAAGCGCGGACGATCGCTTCCACCGGGGGCGGCACATGCGTAACGCCTCGCTCGGTGAAGGTCGGCGGCGCATCCAGCGCATGCGCATCCAGCAGCGCATCGGCCGTTGGATGCTCGAACGGCCGGCGGCCGGTCAGCATTTCATAGAGTACGACGCCGACGCTGTAGAGATCGCCGCGGGCATCGATGTCGCGGCCGCGCGCCTGCTCGGGGGCGATGTATTCCGGCGTGCCCGACGCGGCCGGCAGCGAAAAATCGCTTAAATCGTCGGCACCGATGTAAAAGAGCGACGACATCTTCGCCAAGCCGAAGTCCATCAGTTTGAGGGTTTCCTGCGGCGTGCAGGGGTGCAGGACCATCAAGTTGCCCGGCTTGATGTCGCGGTGGACGATGCCGGCTTTGTGGGCGGCGGCCAGCACCTCGCACAGCTGCATCAGCAGTCGGCCCGCTCGTTCGGGCATGAGGCGGCCTTCGCGGTGCAGCAACATGCTCAGATCGAGACCACGCAGATATTCCATGACCAGCACGGGACCGTCTGAATCGTTGGGGGCCGAATCGTAATAGCTGACGGCGTTGGCATGTTGGAAGCGCGAAAGAATGTGAATCTCGCGGCGAAGAAATTCGCGCGCCTTCGGCTGGCTGAGAAACTGTTCGCGCAGCACCTTGACGACGACTTCGCGGCCGATGTCGATCTGCCGCGCCAGCCAGATTTTGCACATACCGCCCTGGTCTAGCAGACGGGAAACTCGGTATTTACCGAGCAGCACTCGACCGAGCATGATGAAGCCTCGAAACCTCAGTCCGGTGGGGGCCTTCTGCAAGGGGCGGCCTGATAAACTCTAGTCTGCAAATGGCCGCTGTGCCAACCGCCCGTGTCTTTTCTCCCGCACAATCGCTATTTCCGCGCGATTGTTTTCGCCCGCATGCGATTGCACATCGGTTCGGACGTCGGCTTCTCTTCCCGACCGGAGGATTCCCTGCGAAACTGTATGCTCGGTGAACGGTTCTCCCGGCAAGCCAGAAGTGATAGGGCAATGGACTAAACGCATGGACCAGATTTTGACCGGCGATTGTTTGCGTCATCTCGGTGAATTGCCGGAAGCCAGCGTGGACCTGGCCTTCGCCGATCCGCCCTTCAACATCGGCTACGAATATGACGTGTACAACGATCGCCAGACGCGCGACGAGTATCTGGATTGGACCGCGCGCTGGTTGGCGGCGGTGCGGCGCGTCCTGAAACCGGATGGTTCCTTCTACGTCGCTATCGGCGATGAATACGTCGCCGAGTTGAAAGTTCGCCTTGATGCACTCGGTTTCGTCATGCGTAATTGGATCGTTTGGCACTACACGTTCGGCGTCAACTGCAAGCTCAAATTCAACCGCAGCCACGCCCATATTCTCTACTACGTGATGGACCCCAAGCGTTTCACCTTCAACGCGGCTGCCGTCCGTGTGCCCTCGGCACGGCAAACGACCTATGCCGACCGCCGAGCCAACCCGGTCGGCAAACTGCCGGATGACACCTGGGTGCTGCGTCCGCAAGAGGATGATCGCTGTTTTGCCGCTGACAGCGATACGTGGTACGTGGCCCGCGTTTGCGGCACGTTCAAGGAGCGCACCGGTCATCCCTGCCAGATGCCGGAGGCGGTGCTGGAACGCATTATCCGTGTGTCGAGCAATCCGGGCGATGTCGTACTCGATCCATTCGCGGGCAGCGGTACGACTTTGGCCGCGGCGAAGCGGTTGGGACGGCGTTACCTGGGCATCGAACTATCTGAGGACTACGCCGAGCGTGTACGGCAGCGGTTGGCGGAAATTGGCGGACAGCGAAAGGAAGCGTAGATTGCCAGCCCGCAGCGCCAGCAAGGGTTCATACAATCGTTGTCATGCTCCCTCTCGTTCTGAACCTGAAAGATCGCCTCGCGGTGGTGATCGGCGGCGGGCCGGTCGGCCGGCGGAAGGCCTCGACCGTCTTAGCGGCGGGCGGTCACGTTCGGTTGATCTGCCTGGAACCGCGTCCCGCCGAGATGAGCGATCCCCTTCTCGATTGGCGGACGGAAACCTACAGCGCCGATCATCTGGCCGACGCAGCGCTGGTGTTCGCCGCCGGCCCGGCTGAGTTGAATGCCCAAGTCGTGGCCGACGCGCGAGCGCGCAGCCTATGGGTGAACGCGGCGAGCGAACCGGCGCAGGGCGATTTCTTCCTACCGGCCACGGTTCGGCGCGGCGATTTTATGCTGGCCGTCAGCACGGGCGGCGCGGCGCCGATCCTCACCCAGACCGTGCGCGCTCAACTCGAAACGCAGTTCGACGAGATGTTCGGTGTCTGGGTCGCGTTGTTGGCTGAACTGCGGCCACGGGTGATGGAGCGCAGCGCCGATGCCGAGCAGCGGCGCAATGTGCTGACAAGACTATGTCAGTGGGAATGGCTGGAGCGCCTGCGCCGCGAGGACAGGAACACGGTACGGGGTGCAATGTGCGCGGAAATTGAAGCGATTATCGGCGAGCGAGGTGTATGAACGCCTCTCTTCTGTAGCTTAACCGTGTGGGGCAAGAATCTCTTTAGAGGCACTAACCTTTTGGCCAGCCCGCAGCGCCAGCAAGGGAGTGTGCCTTGCTGGCGCTGCGGGCTGGCAATTCATTGTGTTCGTGCCTCTAACTCTTTCTGCCGCTTGAAGTATCAACTTCCGTTTCGTGCAGAAACTGCGCTGCCTGCTCGGGCGGCACCGGATTGATGTAAAAACCCGTGCCCCACTCGAAGCCGGCCACGCGCGTCAAACGCGGAATAATCTCCATATGCCAGTGGTAATGGGGCAATAACTGCGTGTCAAACGGCGACGTGTGAATGATGTAATTGTAAGCCGGCTTGTCCAGGGCCGACTCAATCTTGAGGAGAATCGTTTTTAGCACCGTGCCGAGTTCATCGACCTCGTTCTTCTGGATGTTTTCGTAATGGCTATTGTGCATCTTGGGCAGAATCCACGTCTCGAACGGAAAGCGAGCCGCATAAGGACAGAAGCTAACGAAATTCGGCGTGTCCAATACGATACGTTTCTCGGTCTGCAATTCTTGATGGATCATGTCGCAGTAGATGCAACGGCCTCGGTAGTTGAAAAATTCCACGGAGCCGGACATCTCTTCCCATACATTGATGGGCACAATCGGCGTGACGATCAATTGCGAGTGCGAATGTTCCAAGGAAGCACCGGCGGCGGCACCGACGTTCTTGAATACCATGCCGTAGACCAGACGCGGATCCTTTTTCAGATCGACGAGTCGATCGCGGTAGACCCAGAGAATCTCACGGATGTTTTCCTCTGACAGATTGGCCATGCTCACTTCGTGGAAGGGACATTCGAGAATGACCTCATGAGCGCCAATGCCGTTCATCTTGTCGTAAATGCCCTCGCCGCGCTTGTTTAGCTCACCCTCGATTTGCAGGGCGGGAAACTTATTGGGCACGACGCGAACGCGCCAGCCTTTCTCGTTGGAGCGCGTGTTGCGATCGCGATAGGCGAGAATTTCGTGCGGCGTCTTGTCCTCGTTGCCCTCGCAGAAGGGACAGAAGGAACTGACGGGCATCGGATCATCCTTGGGGGCCACCGGACGCTTGGCGCGATCGGTGGCGATGATAACCCAGCGTCCGACAATCGGGTCCTTGCGCAGTTCCGGCATCGGCAAACCTCGAAGAGAATCGGCAAAACCTTGCAGCGTCAGATCCATACAACGCCCCAGAATTTTAACCACAGAGGCACAGAGGCACAGAGAAAACAAAACTCAAAAAGACAGACCGCCGAGTGGGAAGACGGCATATTTTTAAGAATAGTATTATGTGTTGTCTTCTCTGTGCCTCTGTGCCTCTGTGGTTAAAATTCTTACACATCCCACATAATTTGCTCGAAATCGCGCGAGGGGCGCGTCAACACAATCGCGCCCTCGCGGGGGGCGCGATCCTGCCCTTGACCATCGCGCAGCAGTTCGACGTAGAACTGCAAGTGCTGATCGACGCCGATACCCAAGGCGTCGAAGGGGATCGCAATCTCGGCGATCTGATCGATGCCTACCGCCAATTTGATGTCCGGCAGCGGCACACCATCGCGGAGCAATTCGGCCCGCTGATCCGGTCGGCCGGGGTTGGACACACGCACCTCGAAGCCGGCCGGCTCGATGAAACCGCCCCGCCACACTTCAAAATCCGCCAGGACGCCGCGCGCCGGGCGATTGAAGTCGATGCGAATCAGCAACAGCGACAGATCGAAACCAAAGTATAGCTCTTCGAGCGGTCCTTGCGTCGCCATCGCCATCGTACCACGCTCGTTCTGGCAAATGTAATGGCCGGCGCTGACCCACTCGAAAAAGGTATAGCGACCATCGATTTTCACATCGAGCAAGGCGCGCGGCGTCGTGTAGTGAACGCGCTGCCCCTTGCGACTGATGGGCCGAGCCAACTCCGGCGGCGGCGTATCGCCGAGCAGAATATAAACATTCTGCAAGTGCTTGCGAAATAGGTAATCGAACAAGGCATCCTGAGCGCTGGAGTGATCGTCGCCGAACCACCAAAACCAATCGCTGCCCTCGGCGATGTAAAGCTCCTCCCACGCCCGCTCAAGAGGAGACAGGAGGCAGGAGTCAGGGGTCAGGAGACAGGAATCAGTTCGCTGCCCTCTGACTCCTGACTCCTGACTCCTGACTCCTGACTCCTGACTCCTGACGCGCAAATACTCGCGCGTCTGGTGCAGGGCGTCCCAGGCGGCGTTGTCCTCCTCGTGGCCGATCCAGATAGCGAAATTGTGGCTGATCCAGCTGCCAGCGAACAGACGCGGCAGCGTTTCTCGCGGCGGATAGCGTTCGAGATACTCGCCGATTTTCATCGGTTTAACGCCTGGCGTGCGCGTGCAGCGTTCGTAGAGGGCACGCAAGAAATCGACGCCGCCGCCGGGGTAATGCTCCCAGCAGTTTTCGCCGTCGAGGATGATGCTGACCAGGGCCGGCTCCTTTGTCGTCACCACCTGACTAATGCCATACAGACAACTCATGAAATTGTCGGCCGCCGCCTTGGGATCACTGCGTTGATAGTGAAAACCAATCAGATCGCTCAGGGCGTGATCGCGGAAGACAATGCCCAACTCGGCGTTGACCTCACGCACCTTGTAAGCCTGATACATGCGTTCGGGATTGCGTACATGGCCCTTGCCGTCGCGGCTGACCTGGCCGTGCGTCGAAGCGCTGAGGACTTCCTCATCGGTGGCGATCCAGCGTATGCCGTGTTCGGCCAAGAGCGGCAACATGGACTGACAAACCGATCCCTCGGCCGGCCACATGCCATGCGGCCGCTGGCCGAAGATGCGCTCGTGCTGCTCGATCGCCCGGCGAACGTGAACGGCGGCATCGTCGGGATAGCCGCCGGTGTAGCGCGGCAGCTTGACTTCCGGCATCGCCTCGCGTGCCAGCTTTTTATCGAATAGCAGCGGCAAAATCGGATGGAAATACGGCGTCGTGGTCAACTCCACCTGCCCGCTGTCGGCCAATTTTTTGTGCAATGGGATAATCTGCTTGAGGATTTCCTGATGCTTGGCCAGCAGGTTCTCGCGGTCCTCTTCGGTGAAGTTGCGGCCTTTGTCGCGCAGCCCGCGTAGGCAATCGTCGCGCTCAATGGCGAGCGGGTGGACCCAGGCGAGGTTGAACCACACTTGGAGATCGCGCAGGTCGCGCGTCTGAAAGCGGCGCAGCACGTCGCGGGCGCTGTTCCTCCCGGCAGCGCGGCGCTGGTACAACTCGGCATAGCGCGGAAAGGGCCGAATCATTTGATCCGGATTGGCCATGAAGAAGTGGTCGAGCAAGAACAGGCTGTCAGCCTCTTGCAAATCATCGGCGGGAATGCGCGATACATCGAGAAAGCGATCGCTGGCGTTGTGCTCGGTGTAGGCAAGCAATTGAAGCAGCAGACTGGGCACGAGGTTGATCGTGCAGCGCATCTCCGGAAACTCCAGAAGATGCAGGGCCATGCCGTAATAATCTTTGACGCCATGCAGACGCACCCATGGCATGGGATTCTCCCCGCTCACATCGTCGGGGTAATACGGTTGATGTTGGTGCCACAAGAAGGTCAAAACAATGTCGGCCATGCGATTACTCCGTTCCCGTTTAGCCGTCACGCGCAGCGGAGCATGGGCCGGATTGCGACAAGCGTGTGACAATCGGCGCGGCTCGGCGGTTATCCTTTCGGCGAAGTTTTCTTTCACGCCGGCGTGGGAGAAAACTTCGCCGAAGCCGTGGCGCTATAGTATGAGCAGAAGCCGATTCTCGCAACCGCGGCGCAGCCGCCATCCCCGGAGAGGCATTGTGTCCAGCAGTTTACTCGACAAACGTGAAACGCGCATCCGCACCATGTTCGGCAACATCGCGGGCCGCTACGATCTGCTCAACCACTTGCTCAGCCTGAACATCGATCGCTACTGGCGCTGGCAGACGACGCGGCTGGCACCGCCGCGCGTCGGTGCGCCGGGCACCGTCGCCCCCATACTCGATGTGTGTACCGGCACCGGCGACCTCGCGCTCGCTTACGACCGGGCGGCGAAGAAAAGCGTATCCATCATCGGTGCCGATTTCTGTCTGCCGATGCTGTTGCCGGCCCGCGACAAGACGCGGCAACGCCGCGCCGCCGCGCGCATCCGCTACGTCGAGGCCGACACGCAACGTCTGCCCTTCCCCAGCAATACGTTTCAGCTAACGACGGTGGCTTTCGGACTGCGCAACGTCACCGACACTGATCGCGGCCTGGCGGAGATGGTGCGCGTGACGCAACCGGGCGGCCGGGTGGCGATCCTGGAGTTTTCCCGGCCGCGCCACTGGTTATTCGGTCGATTGTATCGCGCCTATTTTCGCTGGATTCTGCCGTGCGTCGGTCAAGTCATCTCGCGCAGCCGCGACAACGCCTACAATTATCTTCCCGCAAGCGTTCTGGAGTTCCCCGATGGCGAGACATTGGCCGAGAAAATGCGCGGCCACGGGCTGAGCGCGGTACGATGGTATCCGCTGACGTTTGGGATTGCGACGTTGTACGTGGGAACGAAGGTGTCAGCGCTGGAGAATGAGAGCGGCGAGTGAGGCCGGATCTTCCTTGACGGCTGCGCAAGGTTGTGGATAGTGAAGGAGGACCGTGCGAGGTCGCGCAGCAGCCGCTCAATGTCACGCAAGACCCATGTTAGGTCACGCATGTGCGCGATCTAATCAGATTTATGCGACTTCAGTACTATGGGCATGGGACCGCTTTATTCGTGCGACGGTCATGCCGACATTGAGCGGCTGCTTGCGGCTGTGCGCGGCGCAGGAATCCGCATCGCGTCTGACCCTACTTCCTCGCAGGCGTACTGGTTCCGCCGAGGCTTGGGCCTCGTGCATGGCAGCTACTGGGGTGGGACACGGCATGCACTTTATTTTGGATTCGGCCACCCCTTTAATCCGTTTCTGTGGGCCGCGGATGCAAAGCTTCTTCGCAGTATCGAGGCGGTGCTAGAGGCCAATGGATCACGCAGTTTGGAGGTCGAATAAGTCGCATAACTAGGCGCTGCGTCTGATCCCTCGGGCAAGTAGGCTTTCTGAAATTCATCGCTCCCCGCGCCCGCCCGGCTGCTGAGTTTTGTCGTTCGGCCGCAAAGGGCGCTCCGATGTCTGAGCGAGGCCGTTCATGATTCCGGTCGTCTGGACGAAGTACACAGCCACGCTACCCGGCCGGGTTCTGAAGCTCGTGTTGTGTGAGAACTGCTCGACCGAGTACGTCTATGTACTCGAACGCGAGGGGCAGGGGATCGGCACCAGCGTGTACATGCTGAAGGACGATGGAGCCCAGGAACACGCGGCAGCCGCCGCCGAAGACACGCTCCGCGAGTACCTTGAGAACGACTTCGACCCAGTCCCGTGCCCCATCTGCGGGCACTACCAGCGCTACATGTTCCCGAAGTTGTACGGGGCGACATCGCCGTGGCTTGCGGTCGCTAGCCTCGCAGTTCTCGCGGCCGGTAGCCTGGACGCCGTTGGCGCGCTGTACTGGAGCGTCACCTACCTTCAGCAATCGACCAACCACGCCCTGGTGAACATGGTCGTGACCTGGTCGCTCCTGGCGGTCCTCGGCCTCATCGGGGTCGGCCTTGCAGCGATCGAGCGATCCAAGGCCCGCCGCTTCGACCCGAATACGGAAGACCAACCAGCCCGCATTGAGAGGGGTCGGAGCCGGGCCGTCACGCGGGCAGAGTTTGAGGCGACGCAGCAGCGAGTTGGAAAAGGGCCGGAAAAGGGGACAGCGTAGATTGTCATTGCCGAACAAACGGATACAGTTGACCGGGCCGGCACTGCGCGGGGTGAAGTCTCTCCAACCGGCCCGGCAACGGATCCTTGGTGTTCGGCAGCGGAGGGCTTCCGTTTGGATGAGGCGATTGACATCCTACCGTTCCCGCGGCTGACGTGGGACAGCGATTCTTGGTCCGGCGAGGTCCGGCTACCGTCTTGGGCGGGGTTCCAGAGCCGCCGCGGACCGTATGCCTCAGTCAGCGATGATGGACCGTCGGATGGCACCGCCCGGCTGACAGTGGACGCCGAGACGAAGGCAATTCCCACGCCGGAGCAGACCGCCGCGTTCCGCCATCTGATTGACAACGAGGCAGCAGTCGCGGAAGCGGTCGGGCGAGCGCTGCTCGACTACTATCCCGGCGAGAGGGATGCGTACCTCGACGCCTATGATCTGGAGGAGTCGGACGAGGTGCCTGAGGTCGCGGATGCGGCCAGTCTTCGGTCGCTCGTCGGGCTGTCCAGCGTCCATGTCTTGTCGCTGGCCCGGGACGGGGTGGCGTGCGTCGGGTTCGAGTTCGGATGCGTGTGGGACGGCGAGCATGGGGCCGGCGTTATGACGCACCGCGGCCGCGTGATCGCCACTGGGCAGGCCGACTGTTCGTTCGTGGAGTGGATGGCGAAGCAGGGCCTCGACAAGCAGTAAGGGCAGGCCACCCAAACCTCCACAGCACACCGAACACGCGAAGGAAGGTGCGGCGTGGTATAACGGCATCTTCGGCGTGAGCCGGTTGCTGAACTGCGTCGTTCCTGACACCTTTTTCTCGTCCCGTCCAGACTTAACTTGAATCGGCCAATTCCTCAGCGCATTTCCAGCGTGTACGAGGGATGCCCAAGCGTGTTCGTGCGCCGCGTCAGGCGAAACGATTTACCGAAGACGGCAGACTTGATCCAACCTTCTTTTTTCGCCGTCGTGCGGTAGCCTTTCGGAGTGTAGCGCAGAATGTCGAAAACGAGTGGTTCGGGGCGGGCATCGACCAACCAGTATTCGCGGATGCCAGCTTCCCAATAATCGCGGCGCAGTTGTTTGGTATCTTTACGAACCGAACCGGGGCTAACCACTTCCAGCACCATATCGGGTGAACCTTCCAATTCGACGTAGCCTTCCGCTTTCCCTTCGAGTAAACGGACGCGATCGGCCAATGCCTCGGTGGATGCGAAGAGGGCGTCGGGGTTCACGGCAATGTCCGCATCGCCATTACTTAACAGCACACCATCACCGAGAAACAGCCCAGACTGATTTGCCTCCACGAGTTCCGAAAGTAAAGCCGCGATTCGCGTCTTCACCAAAACGTGCGTGAATACCTGCTCCTTGCTCATGTCGATCCACACCTCGCCTTTGATGTAGTCGAGCCGGCCTTTTTCGGGAAAATCATCGCTGTCGGCCCAGCGGCGGAACGAATCCAGGTCGATCACCCACAACGGAATGTCTACGCAATCGTCCACATGGCTGGAATCGAGAACTAAGCGAACCATGCCGCGTCTCCTCACGATGAATGCAACCTTCCGCGCGTATCCTAATCGAACCGAGGGCTGGAAGACCAGCCCACTCGACTCGTCAACATTTTCTCCCGCACCGCTTGCGACTTAGTCGGTCAGAATGCTAAGCCGCAAGCGGCTCTTGGGGTCAGGAGGTCTTGCAAAATGTACTCGTCCCCGGCTCGGTCTCGCGAGCAAGTTTCGCCCGCTTGTTGGCGCTGAGATGTTCGAGTATCAGATAGACCGTCTCAACGGAGTCGGCAGCACCGATGGTCTGCGCGATTTGCTCCGCTGTTTGTGGCGTCAAGGACAGGGCGTGGACAACCTTCGCTTGCAAGTCGAGTACCGCTGCGGCCGCCTTCTTGCCGGCCTCGACGCCCGGCTGATGATAGGCGTTGACATTCACCAAACTGCCATAGAAGCCCACGGCACGCTCGAACAACGCGATCAAGATGCCGATGGTGCGTGCTTCGACGCGCCGCACTGTGATCGTCATGGATTGGCGATCATTGTCGAACAACGCCGCGCGTGTGCCGAGCAAGAACCCATGCAGGAAATCGCCCGCACCGACGCCCGGTTGCACCTCGACGCCCGCGCCACCCGATTCCAGCACACGAATGAATGTCACGAAGAAGTTGTTCACGCCATCGCGCAACTGCTGCACATACGCATGTTGATCTGTCGATCCCTTGTTGCCGAACACGTTAATGCCCTGATCGACGCGCTTGCCGTCCAGGTCGAGCCGCTTGCCGAGCGATTCCATTACCAGTTGCTGCAAATATCGGCTGAAAAACAGCAGACGATCCTTGTAGGGCAATACGACCATATCTTTTTGGCCTTTGCCGCCAGTGGCCTGATACCACATGAGCGCCAGCAGAGCCGCCGGATTGCGGCGTGTGTCGTGCTGGCGCGTCACCTCGTCGCAGGCGGCCGCCCCAACGAGCATGGCGTCCACGTCTAATCCCTGAAGCGCGCCGGGCACCAAACCGACGGCGGACAACTCACTGGTTCGCCCGCCAACCCAATCGAACATGGGGAAACGCGCCAGCCATTTCTCGCCGACCGCCTGCTTATCCAGATGCGAGCCGGCCATGGTGACGGCCACCGCTTGCGGCGCGAAATTCAAACCGACCGCCTTGAATGCGGCGGCGGTGACGATCATGCCGTTATGCGGCTCCGGTGTGCCGCCGCTTTTGGACATGACCAGGCATAGCGTCTCGTTGAGCTTGCCCTCCAGCGCGGCCAGCGTCCGTGCGATGCCGTCGGGGTCGGTGTTGTCGATGAAGTGCATCTGCATGCGATCGCGGCCGGGTTGCCCCAGCGCATCGGCCACGAACTCCGGCCCTAACGCCGATCCACCGATGCCGATGGACAGCACTTGCGTAAACTTCGACGCACTTGGTGGTTTGATTTTGCCAGCGTGTACGTCAGCGGCGAAGGTCTTGATGTCCGCCAACGCCTTGCGAATCTCGGCGGTGATTTCCGGTTTGGGGGCACGCTCGGGAGCGCGCAGCCAGTAATGCCCGACCATGCGATTCTCGTCGGGATTGGCAATCGCTCCCTTCTCCAGGGCGTCCATCGCCGTGTAGGCGCGCTGCATGGCCGGCTCCATGCGCTCGAAGAAACCATCCTCGAAGTGCATTCGGCTAATATCCAACGTCAGATCGATCGAGGGGGAGCTACAGAGATAATGCTGATAGCGTTTCCACAGGTCCGCCGCGTTCATGGTTTCATTCTCCTGTTATGGCCGCAAGCAGCTTCGCGCGAAGCCGCTTGCGGCTCCGTTATCGTTTTAAGGCCGCCGCGATCTCATGGCACAATGTCTTCAAAATCTTGATGCGAGCGAAGCGTTTGTCATTGGCTTCTACCAGCGTCCAGGGGGCGATTTTAGCACTTGTGCGGTCCACCATATCGCAGACAGCACGCTCGTAATCCTCCCATTTTTCGCGATTGTGCCAGTCTTCGGGCGTGATCTTGAAGCGCTTGAAATCCGTATTCTCCCGTGCCTGAAATCGTTTCAATTGCTCGTCCTTGGTGATGGCCAGCCAGAACTTGCAGAGGATGAAGCCGTGGTCCACCATCTGCGCTTCAAAATCATTGATTTCCGTATAGCCGCGCATCCAGTCGGGTTCGGAACACAGTCCCTCGACGCGCTCGACCAACACGCGGCCATACCAGGAGCGGTCGAAGATCGTGAAGCGCCCGCGGCCGGGAATGTGCCGCCAGAATCGCCACAGATACGGCTGAGCGCGTTCTTCCTCGTTGGGTGCCGCGATGGGAACCACCTCGTACCAACGTGGATCGAGCGCGCTCGTGACTCGGCGAATGCTGCCGCCCTTGCCGGCGGCGTCGAACCCCTCGAACGCGGCGAGTACCCCCATCCGCCGAAAGTGCGGCTCGCGCGCCAGCAGATTGAGCCGTCCCTGCCAGTGTTCGATTTCGCGATCGTAGTCGGCTTCGCTTATGTGGAGGCTGTAATCCAAGGCTTGCAAAACATTTTGTTGATCGATCGGCGCGGGGGCGGGCGGCGGCTGTTCGATCGTGTGTTCCGGTTCGTCATGCTCCAATCGCTGGCGCAGCGCGGTGAGCAAAATGTTGGCGACGGTCAGATTTCGATAGCGATGGTCGTTGCCGGCGATGACGAACCACGGCGCATCGGCCGTGCTGGTGCGGCGCAAAAGGTATTCTGCCGCCGCGCGCTGGCGCTCATAGGATTTGTAGTGCTGCCAGTCGTCCTCGGTCACGCGCCAGCGCGTTCGCGGATCTTTCTCCAGTTGCTTCAAGCGTTTCTTCTGCTGTTTCTTGGACAGGTGAAACCACAGCTTGAGGATGAGAACGCCCTCGTTGGCCAGCATCCGTTCCAGCCGCACGCTCGCATCAATGCCTTCCTCATAGTGATTGGCTTGCAGACGCCTCAGCCCGACGCTTTGCCAGGCACCGAAGAAAATGCCGATTTCGCCCTTGGCCGGCAGCGCGCGCCAATAACGCCACATGGCCGGCCGTTCGCGTTCCTCCTCGGTCGGCTCGCCGAAGGCGTGCGTGTGAACGTGTCGCGGGTCCATCCACTCGTGGAGCAACTGAACCGTCTCGCCCTTGCCGGCGGCGTCCATGCCCTCGATCTGGATAAGGACGGCGAAGCGCTTTTGTTGCACCAACTCCAGCTGGGCGTTCAGCAACGCCTCGCGCAGACGGGGCTTCTCCGTCTTGTAGACATCCTTGGCAATGCGGTGATCCAGTTCCGCCGATTCAAACATGAGTTGTCCGTTTCCAAACTAGCCCGGAGCGCAAGCGACGAGGCAAGAATCCCATCGCTTGCGCTCCGGGCTAGTGGTGTTGAAACCATGTTGAAGCCACAAGCGGCTCAACGGAGCGCGCGGCCGACAATCTGCTGTGCTTCGGCGACGATGGCGTCCAGATGCTTCTCGTCCTTGAAACTCTCGGCGTAGATTTTGTAAATGTTCTCGGTCCCCGAGGGCCGCGCCGCGAACCAGCCGTTAGCCGACACCACCTTCAGACCACCAATGGCGGCATGATTGCCGGGTGCTTTCGTTAGCTTGGCCGTGATCGGCTCATCTGCCAGCGTTGTCGCCGTCACCGCCTCTGGAGCCAGTTTCTTCAGCGCGGCCTTTTGTTCCGGGGTCGCGGGGGCATCGATGCGTGTGTAATACGACGTGCCGAACTTCGCTGTCAGTTCTCGATAGTGTTCGCCGGGATCTTTGCCGGTGCGTGCGGTGATCTCCGCCGCCAGCAAATCCATGATCGGGCCGTCCTTGTCGGTCGTCCATACCGTGCCGTCGCGGCGCAGGAAACTCGCTCCCGCGCTTTCCTCGCCGCCGAAACAGATGGAGCCATCGAACAGGCCGGGGGCGAACCATTTGAAACCCACGGGAACTTCCATCAACCGGCGGCCAAGATCGGCCACAACGCGGTCAATCAGACCGCTGCTAACCAGCGTTTTGCCGACCGCCGCTTGCATGGACCAGCCGGGTCGGTGGCCCAGCAGATAGCGAATCGCCACGGCCAAGAAGTGATTGGGATTCATCAACCCCACCGACGGCGTGACGATGCCGTGTCGATCCGCATCGGGATCGTTGCCGAAAGCGAGGCGATACTGATTCTTCAACTCGACCAGCTTCGCCATCGCGTAGGGACTTGAGCAGTCCATGCGAATTTTGCCGTCGTGGTCCAACGTCATGAAGGCGAAGCACGGATCGACCACCGGATTGACAACCGTGATATTCAGACCGTAAATATCTTTGATTGGATCCCAGTAATGCACGCTCGCGCCGCCGAGCGGATCGACGCCGAGTTTCAGCCCCGCCGCGCGGATTGCCTCCATGTCGATCACACTCGACAAGTCCTTGACGTAGGGCATGACGAAGTCATCTTGATGCGTCGTATTCGCTTTCAGGGCGGATTCATACGGCAGGCGCTTCACGTCCTTGTTGCCGGCGCGGAGCAGGGCGTTGGCGCGATCCTGGACGGCGTTGGTTATGTCGGTGTCGGCGGGTCCGCCGTTTGGCGGGTTGTACTTGAAACCGCCGTCCTCCGGCGGATTGTGCGATGGTGTGATGACGATGCCGTCGGCGAAATGGTTCTCACGGCCGCGATTATGCACGAGGATGGCGCGCGAGATGACCGGCGTCGGCGTCACGCCATCGGCGCGCTGAATGACGGTTTCGACACCGTTGGCGGCCAGCACTTCCAGGGCGGTGCGCTGAGCCGGTCCCGAAGCAGCGTGCGTGTCCTTGCCCATGAATAGTGGGCCATCGATGCCGTGGCTTGTGCGATATTCGCAGATGGCCTGCGTGATGGCCAGGATATGAGGTTCGGTGAACGTGCCGTCCAAGGGCGTGCCGCGATGACCGCTGGTGCCGAAGCTCACGCGCTCCAGGGGATTGGCCGGATCGGGACGGCGCGCGTAAAACTCGTGCTCGAGCCGCGCCGGATCTATGAGCAGTGCCTGCGGTGCCGGCTTGCCGGCAAGGGGGGAAAGCGCCAAGGGTCCGACCTCCATTCACCTACCATGGCCATTATCGAGGCTCGTGCGCTTCCGTTCCAGCGTGGGGCGGCATTCCGGTAAACTGCCGCGCTCATGAAACTCTACTCGTGGAACGTCAACGGCATCCGCGCCGTCGTCAGGAAGGGCCTCTTTCAGAGCTTCGTGAAGGCACATCGGCCGGACGTGCTCTGTCTGCAGGAGACCAAGGCCGAGCGTGGCCAGATCGAGATCGACCTGCCCGGCTATCACGAGTATTGGCATTCCGCGGTCAAGAAGGGATATTCCGGCACG
>DATNCY010000259.1:0-2025 GCA_035553375.1 Gemmataceae bacterium | reverse complement strand
ACAAGTGCGGCATACCTCGCTCGCGCAACGGCAAGCTCTTGTCGGTTGGCTTCACACGATTGGAAGGATCGGCAAGGGCTTCGGTAAACGCGCCGCCATGCTGCGCCGCGTCGCACAGCAGAAAATGGAAGACTGTCGAACCGCGGTTCCTGTATGGATCATGCCGCTGGCGCGGGTCGCCGAGAGCTTCGATTTCTCTGGACCGCGGTTCGATGTAGTGATTATCGATGAGGCAAGTCAGTGCGACGTAATGGCTCTTCTCGCGGTCGTCCTCGCCAGGCAGGTTGTGATCGTCGGCGATGAGAAACAGGTCAGTCCGTTAGCCGTTGGTCAGAAGCAAGAAATCGTCGACAATCTAATTCGGCTTCATCTAGATGGGATTCCGAACGATAAGTTGTACGATGGCCGGATGTCGATTTATGACCTCGGGAAGTAACCGTTCACGCGCTGGGGAGGAGCGACGGTGCGGGTTGGTACCGGAAATGGGCCTCCATGGCGGTGGTCAGGTAGCCAAAGATCGAGCGGCTTTGGAGACGGCACGTCTCGCTGACCGTCAGCATGCGCTCGATGAAACGGCTGCCCGACGCGCTCTGAGTCCCGAACGAAAGCTTACGGTGAATCACCGCCGGACGAAGTGCCCGTTCCGCCGCGTTGTTGGTGGGCTCGATGCCCTGAACGTCCACGAACGTCCAGAGCCATTCACGATGGTTGTAGAGTTCGCGGCACATTCCAACCAGGCGCGCATTGCCGCTAAACACTCCGCGCAGCAGCAAGGAGTTGATGTTTGCCCGGATAGGAATCATCTCGCGTTGGAACTCGTCCCAAGGGATTTTGCCCATTTTGTAACGCCACCAGCTCTCGAACATCCATCGGACATGCCGCATCAAATCATGGCCAAGGCGTTGCACTTTGGGGTCTTGGTGGTCGATGAGGGCTTGAAAGTCCCGCTTCAAATGTGCCCAGCACCATTGCAAGCGTTTGGCCTGCCAGTACATCTTAGCCCGGTCGCAGTTAATGACGCCCGTGAAGACGTCTCCCAGCAGCTTCGGGAGGGCCGTGGCTTTTCGGCTAGAAAAGATGGCGAACACGGCAATTCTCGCGGCCACCGCCGTCCACAGCCAGGCATTCTGATTGCCTTGCTTGGTCGGCGATTCGTCCATGTTCAACTGCTTCTCGTCGGCCAACGCCTTCTTGAGCTCTTCGTAGGGCTGCTCCAAAGCCGCGGCAACCTGATTCTGCATTTTTACCGTCAACGCCGGACAGCAAGGCATGCCGAGAAAGTCTTGCAGAAAGAAGGCTGCGCGGCGCTTGCTCTGGCGAAAGTGTCCCATCAAGAGTCCGACGAAGGCCACCAGCCTCGGCCCAGACTGTCCGCTGGGAACGCCTTCGGGCAGCAACGCGCAGGTGGTTTCGCCACAGCACGGACAATCGAGGCGATGCTGTTGGTATTCCGTGATCTCGGGCTTGATGACCGGAAGTTCCCAGACTTGGTGACGCAACGGCTTAGGGTCTTCACCTTGAAGTTTCGCCGTGCATCGCCGACAGGTCTCAGGATAGACAGCGACAACCTTGCTGCATTCCTCGGTGGGAATGAGCGGTCGCTCGTGTTTGGGATGACCCGGCTGCCCGCCCCGTTTTTTCTTGGACTTCTTTTTATCGCGGGGCGGCTTGGCGTGCGGATGTTCGGTGCTTGGGGGCAACGAGGAATTGCGTGGGTTTTTCTTGAAGCCAGCCAGTTCCGCTTCCAGCTTGGCAATCCGCTGCTCATAATGATTGATGATCGCGATGACCAGCGTCTGAAGTTCGGGCGAAAGGGCCTCGATTTGTTCGCGAGTAATCGGCGGTTGCGGCAGCGACATGCCAATTATGTCGCCGATTTTCCGTTTCGCGCGAAGACCAATTTCACGCCCCGGCTACGCCGGGGCGTGAACGGTTACGACTAGGAAGTCTTTGACGTCCGGCGGAAATTTCAGCGACTGTGTCGGGAATCCGGGGCACGAGCGAGGAATTTTGTTTTTGGAGCAC
>DATNCY010000258.1:0-15769 GCA_035553375.1 Gemmataceae bacterium | reverse complement strand
GGAGGGTTCGGTGTGGTACGCGTGCTTGCTGGATGGTCTGAATCGGTGTTGCAAGGGCAAACAGCGGAGCCGAAGCTATCCGCGTAGAGTAAAATGTCCGCGATGCAAATGGCCGCGGAAGAAAAAGACCGACCGGGGCGGGCGACGCCCTCCCGGTCAATGGACATGAGTTAATCCCGCTGCTTAACTGAACGGCATTAGGCGTCAGCCGGCTGGTATAGTGTCCATGAGTCTATACCAGCCGGCTGACGCTGGCCGTTCGCCAAGTTCGTATTTGACGCCGCACAAAGGGGATGGTTGAATGGGAGCCGTGAGGAGTCCTTACGTCCCTCCAAACCCCTGATGTTTATGAGCGAAATTTCGCGCGAACAACTGCATGCGTATCTCGATGAAGCCCTGAGCGACGCCGAGACGGCACGAGTCGAACAGGCGCTGCGCGATTCCGAACCGCTGCGCCGCTCGCTGCGCCAGGCCATGCAGGAACGCGATCGCGGCGAGCATTCGCTCGGCGCGGTTTGGCGTCGCGAGCGCCTCACCTGCCCGCCCCGCGAACAACTCGGCAGTTACTTGCTGCAAGTGCTTGACGAGGGAGAGCAGGATTATCTCGATTTCCATCTCAACGTGATTGGCTGTCCCTATTGCGTGGCCAATCTTGCCGATCTGCAAGCGCTTCAACAGGAACCCGCACCGCGCGCCCGCGAGCGCCGGCAGCGCTTCTTCCAGTCGAGTGCCGGCTATTTGCAAGTCTGCCAAGAAACCAAAAAAGACGATGCACGCCGCTGAAGGAGATCGGACATGCGTTCCTCACTCTCGGGATGCACATTCGCCAGCCTTGCGTTCGCGGCGCTCTTCGTCGGGCCGCTTGCGGCCTCCGAACTGGCGCGGACGCCGAATATCGTTCTCCTCATCTCCGACGATCAGGGCTGGCGCGATTATTCCTTCATGGGGCATCGCCACATTCGCACGCCGCGCCTCGATCGTCTGGCCTCGCAAAGTCTGACGTTCTCGCGCGGTTATGTGCCGTGTTCGCTGTGCTGCCCCAGTCTCGCCTCGATCATCACCGGCCGCTATCCGCATCAGCACAAGATCACCAGCAATGATCCGCCCTTGCCGGCTGGATTGAAGGGAGCCGCCATCAATAAGGACGCCGGCTACCGGGCGAAACGGCGTGAGATGGTCGGCTTCATCGACCAAGTTTCGACGCTGCCGCGCCTCCTGGGACGAAAGGGCTACGTCAGTTTCCAGACCGGCAAATGGTGGCAGGGAAACTTCCGCCACGGCGGTTTCACCGACGGCATGAGCCAGGGCGATCCCGACATGGGCGGTCGCCACGGCGACAAGGGATTGGAAATCGGCCGGAAAACGATGCAGCCGATGTACGACTTTATCGATCATGCCAAGCGCGACGGCAAACCGTTTTTCCTCTGGTATGCGCCGATGATGCCGCATCAGCCACACAACCCGCCGGAGCGCCTGCTTGCCAAATACAAAGACAAGGCTCCCACGCTCCCGATGGCGAAATACTGGGCCATGTGCGAATGGTTCGACGAGACGTGCGGCCAACTTCTCGACCATCTCGACCATAAGGGGTTGGCCGAGGACACCATCGTCGTTTATGTCACGGACAACGGCTGGATTCAGGAACCGAAGGCGAATCGCTACGCGGCGAAGTCGAAGCAATCGCCCTACGACGGCGGCTTGCGCACGCCGATCCTGATTCGCTGGCTGGGCCGGGTCAAGCCGCGCAAGTCTTCCCATCTGGCGATGTCGCTCGACATCGCGCCGACGCTGCTAACCGCCGTGGGACTGAAACCCGATAAGGACATGCCGGGGGTGAATTTGCTCGATGACGACGCCGTGCAAGCTCGCAAGGCGATCTTCGGGGAATGCTTCACGCATAATGCCGTGGACATCCACGATCCCGCCAGCAGCCTGCGCTACCGCTGGATGATCGAGGGGTCATGGAAGCTCATCGTTCCGGCCGGCCGGAATGAGGCGAAGGGCGCGCCGGAGTTGTACGACCTGTCCCACGATCCGGATGAGGAACATAACCTCGCTGCGGAGCAGAAGGCGATGGTGGAGCGTCTGGAAGGTCGCCTTGACGCTTGGTGGCACTGACTTCCTCACTAGCCCGGAGCGCCAGCGACGGGGCAAAGAAACCCGTCGCTGGCGCTCCGGGCTAGTGTGTGAGTCATTGTGTATCGTTAATGCTCACGGCCGATCGGGAACAACTTCGCCCTGGCGATCTTCCATCTCACGAAGCAGTTCATCCGCCAGTTTCAGGGCCTGCCGCAAACGCGGGATGATTTCGCGGCGTGGCGGCAAGGCGGCGGGTCTCGCGGCGGCCGCCGCCTCGCCCACCTGAATCGACTTGGCGATCAGCCGACCCTTGCGCATCTCCGTCGTCACCGTCGCCGTCTCGCCTTCCTTCAGCGTGTCGAAAGCGATGTTCTTGCCATCTTTGGTAATGGCCGTGCTTTCCGGCACGGCGATCGTCGATTCCGTCCGCGGTCCCTTGGCGCCGGGACCAATAAGGACGATTTCGCGATCGGTCAACGCCACGCGCTGAAGGGTGCCCACCATGCCGTCACCCGCCTTGCGCGGCGGCGGCAGATTCGCGGGCAGCGACTGCCCTAGCCGCGGTTGCATCAATCCCAGGCCAAAGGCGCGAATCACCTGCGCGACTGGCTTGCCGTCGCGCGGCTCGAACACGACGCGGATGCGCCGACCGGGTGCCAGATCGGTCAACGCCGCAGGCTGTCCGCCGATGAGAATCTGGGTTTTCGGATCGACTTTGAGATCGAACAGCGTCCCGCGCCAGGGGCCGCGTCCTTCTAGCTGCAACATTTTTTTGTCGGGATCAATGCGCACGATAAGACCGCGAGCCTCGTCGGCGGAGGCCGCCGCGACGAGAACCAGTCCCGTCGCCAGACCGAGAGCAAATCGGAGTGCGGTCATGAGCAGGTTCCTCGTTCCCTGGAATGACACCGTCGTAGGTTCCTGACCGCCAGGAACTCGCTAGGGTGATTATAGCGAATTGATCGCAAGTCCGATGCCGGCCGGCGTCTGTCTTTGGTGGACGCTGTTTCCGAGCCTACCTAAAATGAACTCTATGAACACGTTTCACCGCGAACCTGTCTCCGATCCGCTCGAGGACGCCGCCTTGCGCCGCGCTCTCGAACAAGCCGGCTGGCGTTTCACGCGCCAGCGGGCGGCAGTGTTCGCGTACCTGCACGCCGCTCGAATGCACCCCACGGCCGAGCAAGTTTTCGCCGCCGTTCGCCAGCACATTCCCAATATCAGCTTGGCCACAGTGTACAAGGCGCTCGAAGCGCTCGTCGATGCCCATCTCGCCCATCGCATCGCCGGTGACAGCGGACCAACCCGCTACGATGGCCGCAGCGAGCCGCATTATCATTTGCGCTGCCAGCACACCGGCCAAGTGATCGACCTACCCCTGCCCTACGATCCCAACCTGCTCGACAAACTCGATCCGCAACTGATTGAGACGCTTCATCAACAGGGCTTTGAAATTACCGGCCATCGCCTGGAACTGGTCGGTCGATTCGTCGGCCCGGATAAAATGAACTGAGCGGCACTCCCAGTCCGGCTCGGCTCGCCGGACCTACCGGCCGTAGGTGCCGCGAGCCGAGCGGCACTTCTCCAAGTCCGGCTCGGCTCGCCGGACCTACTGGCCGTAGGTGCCGCGAGCCGAGCGGCACACATTAGGTAGGTGCCGCGAGCCGAGCGGCACTTCTTCAAGTCCGGCTCGGCTCGCCGGACTTACCGCGTGCTGTCGGTGCCTGTAAAGGCTGCAAGAGCCTCACCATAACCGAGGTCGAATGGGTTCTCGCCGGACGAACCGCCTTGACAGGCGTTCGACTGCGCCTTAAGGTCGAAATAGATTGTATTTTTCGGAGTTTTATGACGAATCCTTCCGGGCGTTTGGTTGTCATCTCCCTTGTCTGCGGTCTGACTTTGGCCGCCAGCGGAGACGATGTCTGCTTGCTGCGCATCGTGGCACCCTGTTTTTCCGTAAATGCCCTCGGCGGCTCGCTCTCCGTGGACGACCCCAACTCCGACTTCACTACGTCCGCCAGTTCAGCGAAAAAAAACGTCATTGCGGCCCTCCAACACCAACCCCCTGACTTCTCGCTGGCGGTCCCTCTTTTGGCGATGGCCCTTGCAACATCTTTCCTCTACCCGCGACCGGACGCGGATTTATTCCGTCATCGCGACATCCTCGCCCTATTCCTGCGCTGTTAGTTCCCTCGCTGTCGCCCTCAGCTGTTCCTGCTGGTTTCTTCCCGGCGAGGGGTGTCCGATGGGTTCGCGTCGCGCGATGATTCTGGTGGTGGAAGATAACGATACCTGCCGTGAGGGGCTGGCCGTATTGCTCCGCGGAGAGGGCTACGAAGTCATACCGCTGCGCCATGGCCAAGAAGCGCTGGATTATCTGGAAGGCGCCCCAACGCCCGACCTCATCCTGTTGGATATGCTCATGCCGGTCTTGGATGGCTGGAATTTCTTGAAGCGGTTGCGTTTGCCCGTCCCGGTAATCATTGCCACCGGCACCATCCTCACACCCGAGTGTGCGGCATCACACGGCTGCGTAGGATTCCTCCGAAAACCCATTGGGGCGGAAGCTCTGTTCACGGAAGTACGCCGCTGCCTGAACTGAATCCTATTATCCGTGGATTTTGTGGGAGATGGGGAACTGGCGGAATGTTGTACGTAGAGAGTTGCGGCGAATGGACTCGAACCACTGACCTCCAGGTATGTAACCCTGGCGAGCTGCCTCTGCTCTACGCCGCGCCTTGGGAGAGCCGCTCCGCGATGATGAGGTTTGGTCAGCAGGGTGGAGCGGCTCTTCACTTTTATTCTACGCGGCGAGTCAAGAGGCTGTCACCGAATGACGAAACTACTCTTGCGACTCTGGGCGGCGATGGCAAAATGGACCGGCGGATTCGCGGAACACGAGACGCCGGAATATGACGATCCCCAGCCCCGCCTCCTCTTCGACGCCGCGCTCTTCGCGTGAATGGATGCCGCACATCTGGGAGGGCTGCGATTTCTTCGCTTGGTTGCGCCTAATCCTCCGCAATCAGCTGCGCATCTCGCCCTCGAAATGGTACATCGCCTTCATCATCACCTTCGTTAGCATTGGCCACACGTTGTTGCGCTGCGTGCAGGATGCCTGGTATGGCAGCCAACTCGATCGCACACCGATCCAACACGATCCCGTGTTCATCATCGGCCACTGGCGCACCGGCACCACATTGCTGCATGAACTGCTCATTCTCGACGAACGGCACAATTACCCCAATACCTACGAGTGTCTGGAACCGAACCATTTCCTGCTGACCGAGAATCTTTTCAAGCGCTGGTTCAGGTTTCTGCTGCCCGCGCATCGGCCGATGGATAACATGCCTGCCGGCTGGGAACGGCCGCAGGAAGACGAATTCGCCCTGTGCATGATGGGCCAGCCGTCGCCCTACTTGACCATCGCGTTCCCCAACCATCCGCCGCAAGATCCCGAAGCGCTCGACCTTGATGGCCTGCCGCCGCGCGCTCGGCGAGCCTGGAAAGAGGCGTTTCTGCGTTTCCTGCGTCACTTGACGTTCAAGAATCCACGCCGCCTTGTACTCAAATCGCCGACGCACACCTGCCGCATCCCGGCTTTGCTTGAATTGTTTCCGAACGCTCGCTTCGTCCACATCGTCCGTGACCCGTATGTCGTCTTCCGCTCGACGGTCAACCTGTGGAAGTCGCTCTACGAAACGCACGGCATGCAACGGCCGACGTTCGCCGGCCTGGAGGAGCGTGTCTTCGACACGTTTTCACACCTTTATGCTCGGCTCGAACAGAGTAAGCCGTTGCTCGCCGCCAATCGCTTCCATGAATTGCGTTACGAGGATCTGATGACCGATCCCGTCGGTCAGATGCGTTTGCTGTATGAGCATTTGGAACTGGGCGGTTTCGAGGAGTTTTTGCCGCGTCTGAAGAGCTACCTGGACGCCAGCGCCGGCTACAAGACGAATCGCTACCCCGACCTTGATCCGGAGCTACGCGCGGAGATCACCCGCCGCTGGGGACACGTCATCCGGCAATACGGCTATGCGAAAGAAAATTAGCCACAGATAAACACAGATGAACACAGATAAGACAAGAAATTATTGAATTGTTTTTGTCTTATCTGTGTTCATCTGTGTTTATCTGTGGCTAATTCATCATTTCATAAATAGTGGCGATGCCTTGTCCGGCGCCGATGCACATGGTCGCCAGTCCGAAGCGAGCTTTCCTCGCTTCCATCGCGTGAATCAATGTCGTCGAGATGCGTGCCCCACTGGCGCCGAGTGGATGACCGATGGCGATGGAACCGCCGCGCACGTTGATCTTCTCCGGGTTCGCCTTCAGTAGCTTAATCACCGCCAGCGTTTGGGCCGCGAACGCCTCGTTCAGTTCGATGAGATCGATGTCTTCCAGCTTCAATCCCGCTCTTTGAAGTGCCTTGAGCGTGGCCGGTACGGGACCGATGCCCATGACGGACGGATCGACGCCGGCGACGGCCATGGCGCGGACCTTCACTTTGGGTTTGAGTCCTAGCTCCTTGGCGCGTTCCTCGGACATGATGAGGACAGCGGCCGCGCCGACGTTGAGCGGACTGGCGTTGCCGGCCGTGACGCTGCCGCCTTCGGGCATGAACGCCGGCCGCAGCGCTCCCAATGCTTCGAGGCTGGTATCGCGGCGGATGCACTGATCCTCGGTCATGATCTTGCGCCGCCCTTCCTCATCGCGGCCCCAGGTGGGGATAATCTCACGCGAAAACTCGCCGGAATCGGTAGCCTTGCCCGCGAGTTGATGGCTGCGCAGCGCCCACTCGTCTTGTTCGCGGCGGCTGATTTTGTAGCGCATCGCCAGGTTTTCGGCGGTCAGGCCCATATTCATGGTGGCGGGACTATGATGATACCATAAGCGCGGACTGGCATCGAAACCGGCCTCCATCGGAATATGGCTCATATGCTCGACGCCGCCGGCGATCTGCACATCCTCGGCGTTGGCGGCGATGCTCTGGGCAGCGCTGTTGATGGCCTGCAAGCTGGAACCGCAGTTGCGATTGACCGTGACGCCGCCGACTTCGATCGGCAATCCAGCGATAAGGGCGGCCATGCGCGCGATGTCATAGCCCTGTTCGCCCTGCTGCTTGACGCAACCCCATTGAATATCCTCAATCGCCGCAGGCGGCACGCCGACGCGATCGAGCAGCGCACGCATCAAATCCGCCGAGAGATCATCGGCGCGGACATCGCGGTAAATGCCCTTCTCCGCGTGAGCGCGGCCAATGGGCGTGCGGACGGCATCAATGACAACAGCATGGCGCATGAAACCCCTCCTTGAAGAATGCGGTCAGCGGTTCATTATACCAATCGCATCGTCTCGCGGATGGTGTAGAATGAGGGCATGGCCCGCAAACTACGAACACCCCGGAAAGAGACTCCGCCGCGTTGGTATCGCGGTGCTGACATCCCCATGCGCATCATCCGCCGTTTCGCTCGCCAGGTGGCGGAACGATTTCAGCCAGAGAAAATCATTCTGTTCGGCTCGTATGCTTACGGCACGCCGCACGCCGATAGCGATGTAGACATTCTCGTCGTCATGCCCGCACGCAACCAACTCGATCAAGCCGTGCGGATCGAACTTACCTGCGATCCGCCCTTCCCGCTGGACATTATCGTTCGCACTCCGAAGAACATGAAATGGCGTCTTGAAGAAGGAGACTCATTCCTACGGGAGATCGTGTCGAAAGGGAAAGTCCTTTAGAGGCACTAACAAGCTGGCGAGCCTCCCGCGTAAGCGGGGGGAGTTGGCTGCTCCCCCCCGCTTACGCGGGAGGCTCGCTAAAACGTCAGAGCTTCATAAAGTTAGTGCCTCTTATGAGAAGGTCGACGAGGGAATGGGTGCGAAAAGCGGCAGCCCATCGTGTCATCGCTCGACAAAGCAGATGGCGCAAAACTCCTCGGCATGATAGTATGTTGCCACTGCCGGGTAACGATAGAATGCGGTCGCAAACGGGAGGATACTGTGGGAAACGGAACATGGGTCTGTTTTGATTGTCGGGAAACGGTTCGCCGTCCGACACAGCATGCGGCCGATGTTCCGTGCCCACTGTGTGGAGAAGCCTGCAAATATCTTGGGACAAAAATCCCGGTGCCTCCAAAGCGAAGTCTCAAGGCATGGCGACAACTCCGCGAATGGGTGGTCGAAATTTCGCAGGCCGACCGTGAACGTGTCTGGCTTATGAGAGTTCGGCAGCGACACCGATTGGAGCGGGAGATTACAAAATTGCAGGAGCAACCGAAAAATGAAGGGCGAACGCAAACAATTCGGCTCCTCAAAAAACGACTGGCTGCCCTTTGATGGTCTTATCCCATCCGTCCGCCGCCATCCACAATCAACACTTGCCCCGTCACATACGCTGCTGCCTCCGACGCCAGGAACACGACCGCGCCGGCAATGTCGTCCGGCTGACCGTGGCGGCCTAGCGGCGTTTGTCCGATGATGCGTTCATACGCCCCGCGATCCTGAAATAGCGCTGCCGAGAAGCGTGTCTCGATCAACCCCGGCGCGACCGCGTTGACGCGAATACCGCTGGCTCCTAGTTCTTTCGCCAGCGCTCGCATCAAGCCGAGCATGCCCGCCTTGCTGACGCTGTACGCGCCGAGGCCCGGTAGCGGATCGATGCCGGCGATGGAGGCCATGAAAATGATCGAACCGTGTTTCCGAGGCAGCATGCGCCGCGCCGCCGCCTGTGCCGTCCGCAGCGCTCCGGTCAGGTTCACCTCGACGATTTTGCGCCAAGCATCGAGATCGAGAGCCAGCAGCGGCCCGAACACGGGATTGGTCGCCGCGTTGATAACGACAATATCGGTGTGAAAACTCGCTTGATCGAGTTGCTCGAATAGATGGTCGATGGCGCTCGGATCGCCCTGATGACAGACGAAGGAACGCGCATCCGCGCCGTTGGCCTGGAGTTGCTGAACGGCGGTGTTGAGATTCTCGGCCTTGCGGCCGGTGAGGGCGACGGCGGCGCCGCGCTGGGAAAGCGCCGCCGCCGTCGCCAGACCGATGCCCCGGCTCGCGCCGGTGATCAGGGCATGACGCCCGGTGAGGTCGAAGAGATCGCGTGAAGGCATGGCTGCTCCGCATCCATCCCTGCCAGCCCGCAGCGCCAGCAAGGGACATTCCCTTGCTGGCGCTGCGGGCTGGCAACGACTTCCTCTCCTAGCCGGCGCTGGTGTCGGCCGGATCCTTGCCGTCTTTCCACGGACCTTCCAACTTCTGATAGGCCGGCGGCGTCAACGTGCTGCCCTTGTCACCGCCCTCCCAACCGATGATATGGCTGGGCTTGCCGCGCTCGTGGCTGCGTTGCTCCCACTGCCGCGCCCAGCCGGAATCGACATCCGTGGTTTTGCGATGGTCCTTGTCCCAGAACAACACCTTGCCGTGACGATAGCTCAACACGCCCATGTTGACCGTGGTGAACGCCGCCGCGCCCAGTTCCGGCGTGCAAAGCGTATCGCGATTGCGCGAACGCACGCACTCCAGGAAGTTCTCGTACAGGGCATAGGTTGCATTGCCGGTCTTGGTATTCTCGAAAGTATGCACCGGCTTGCCGAACCCTTCTTTCGGCTTGGCGGGACCGCCGGCGATGTTCTGCGCATAGACCTCGAAGCCCTTCATGTAATCGCCGCCGCCGGTGAATTTGATCGTCGCCAGATGGCCGCGAATCATTTCACCCAGCTGCGTATCATTGCACATGGTCGCCGAGATGATGACCTGGCAGCCTTCGCCATAGTCGGCAACGACCGTGGCCGTATCCGGCACATCGCGGCCATCGTATTCAATGTAGACGCCGCCGGCGCCGACCACGCGAGCCGGATAACGCACGCCCATCGCCGAAATCAGATGCGTCGTCTGATGCACGAACAGATCCGTAAACATGCCGCCGCCGAACGGCCAATAACAGCGCCACTGCGCCCACACTGCGCGATCGAACGGCATCTTCTCCGGTGTGGGGCCGAGCTTGACGCCGCCCACGTCGAACTTGTAGCCCAGCCACATATCCCAATCGATCGTCTTGGGCGTCATGTCCTTTTTCAAGGGATAGTAGCGCCACTGTCCGACGCTGGAATTGCGGTAATAGCTCGTCTGTCCTTGCAGCACCTTGCCGATGTTGCCGGCGGCGATGTACTTGTGCGCCTCGCGCCAGGTGGGATCGGCCATCGACTGTACGCCGACGGTCATGACACGCTTGAGCTTCTGGGCGGTATCGACGACGGCCTGCCCTTCGGCGATGGTGCGCGTCATCGGCTTTTCGCAATACACGTCCTTGCCCGCTTCCATGGCATCGATCGACATGCGCGCGTGCCAGTGGTCCGGCGTGGCGATGCCGACAATGTCCACGTCCTTTTGATCGAGGATTCGGCGATAATCCTTGGTGACGTGTTCCTTATCTTCCTTGATGCCGCAGCGCTTGGCCGACGGATACAACCCCCGCCCCTTCTTGTTGCCCAGTTCGGGATCGCCCTTCCACACGTCGCAGACGGCGACGGGCACGACCGACTTGCCTTCCTTGACCATTTGCAGAATAACGTCGATATGTTGCTGGCAGCGTCCGCCGACGCCGAGGAAGCCGATACGAAGTTTCTCGTTGGCTCCTACCACCTTGCTATACGATGACGCCGTCAGCGCCATGACCGAAGCGCCCGCCGCCGTCGATTTCAGGAAATCACGGCGATTCTTCTTGTTGGACATGAAAAGACCTCCAGTTTTCAGTTTTCAGTGTTCAGTGTTCAGTTTTCAGTGTTCAGTGTTCAGTGTTCAGTGTTCAGTGTTCGGTAACGATTGGCCTTTACTGAACACTGAAAACTGAACACTGAAAACTGAACACTGAACACTATTTCTTGTGCTGCTCCAGCAACCAGGGGTACAACTCCTTGGTGCCATACGCCTTGTCCCAGCTGTTGTGTCCGACGCCGGGATATTCGGTATATTTCGGCTCGCCGCCCGCCTTCTTCAAGGCGTCGATCATCTTGCGCGATCCCTCAACCTTGACGGCCTTGTCGGCGTCGCCGTGGAAACACCAGCAGGGGATGTCCTTGATTTTGTCCGCTTGTTTGGGATCGCCGCCGCCGCAAATCGGCACGATGGCCGCCCACTTATTCGGGTGAGCGACGGCCAGGCTCCAGGTACCGAAACCGCCCATCGACAGGCCGGTCAAGTAGACGCGCTTGGCATCAACTTTATATTCTTTTTCGACCTCGGCGAGAATGTCCAAGGCTCGCTTGGCGTCGTTCGAGCTGGCTCGCCAGGTGCGTTTTTGCGATTGCGGGAAGATGGCAAGGAAGGGAAAGGTTTTCTCATTCTTCTTGATGGCAGGCGCGAGGCCGACCTTGGTCTGCTTGATGCCGTCGGTGCCGGTCTCGCCGGAACCATGCAGGAAGAGAATCAGCGGATACGGCTTGTCGCCTTTGTAATCGTGCGGCACGAACAGCACGTACTTGGCCTCCTTGCCGTCGGCGTCCTTGTGAACGCGATCCTGGAAACCCTTTGCCGCTTCGGCGGCCGCGGCGCGATTGTACAGCGGCAGCGCCGGCAGCACAAGCACGGCGACTCCAGCCAGAGCCAGCATGCGCACAGCGATCATGGTGCGGTCCTCAGTGAAATAGAATGATCCACGGACAATCGTTGGGCGGAGAACGTACCCTATCACACGGCAGACGCTTTCGCCACCAGGGAGTGAAAAAAACCTATACCCGCACGGCCGGCCTATCCGGCACCAGCGGGATTATCGACTGGGGCAAGATCGCGTATCTTGGGGATCTGGTCAAGAATCGGCCGCTCGTTTGTCGATCTATTCATCGCCATTCATTTCGCGGTGGAGCGGTTCAGACGTCCGTCCTGGCAGTCAACACCTTGAACACGCATGCAACGATGTTCTCCTCTGCTGGCGATTCTCTTCATCTTCCTGCCCTACTTGGGCAATGGGGCACGTCGGCTGTTTGCAGCGGATAACCCCGGTTGGCTGCTCCCTCCGGGCGTCGGACCTGAAGATGCGACCGTCGTTCGAGAAGGTTACGTGCCGCAACCGGGTGATCTCGTGTTCTATTCCAGCGACAAGATGCGCCAGCGGTTCTTTTACGCCCTCGCCCACACCGGCAAGCCCTATCATTCCGGCATTGTCGTCAACCTGCCCGACGGCCGGCCCGCGTTGCTCGAAGCCGGCCCCTACGATTTCATCAACGTCTACCTGATGGATTTGCTGCCCCGTCTGCGCACCCATGAAGGAGCAATTTGGGTACGCCGCCGGCGCACTCCGCTGACTGCGGATCAATCCGCCCGCCTGACGCGCTTTGCCTTGGCGCAGACGGGCAAACATTTCGCCGTGGCGCGGATCATGCTCGAAGTGACACCGTTGCACGCGCATGGTACGCTGCATCGCCGGGTGTTCGGCAGTTCGCGGGTTGATCGGCGCAGTTGGTTTTGCTCGGAATTGGTGGTTGCCGCGCTGGCCGTCGCCGGCGTTGTTGATCCGCAAGTGATGAAGCCCAACACGATCTATCCGCGCGATCTATTTTACGATCGTCCTTTCGATCTCAAGCCGTGTTGGGAAGAACCGCGCCGTTGGACGTGCGCTCCCTGACGCGCTTGACGAGCCTGGCGCGCCAGCGACGGGTCGAAAACCCCGTCGCTAGCGCTCCAGGCTTATCAGCCGGCAAGCACGGTGCGATCACGGCGTCATGCGCTCGATTTTTTGGGAAATTCGTTCCTGTCTGACCAACAATCTTTAATATACTTGGAAGCAGAGTCGCCGAACGCCGTAGACGATCCGGCGATTCCTCAGGTGTGCCTTCCTCGTCCGGGTGTGAGCCATGAGTACCTCCCTCGGTGTCATGCTGTTAGGGACCGGCAGTAGTTTGCCTGCGCGCGTACTCCGTAACTGCGAATTTCCCGCCAGCCTCGACACCTCCGATGAATGGATTCGCTCGCGCACCGGCATTCAGGAACGCCGCATCGCCAGCGCCGACGACACTTCGGGCACTCTTGGGTTGGAAGCCGCTCGCCTCGCCTTGGAGGCTGGCCGGCTGACTCCCGCCGACGTGGACATGATTATTTGCGCCACCGTCACGCCCGATATGTTGGTGCCGTCCACCGCTTGCCTCATTCAAGCTGGTCTGGGCTGCCGTCCGATCCCCGCTTTCGACCTGAACGCGGCCTGCACCGGCTTTCTGTACAGCCTAGCCGTTGCCGCCCAGTTCATCCGTACCGGCAGCTGCCGGCATATTCTCGTCATTGGCAGCGAGACGCTGACTCGCGTCGTCGATTTCAGCGATCGGTCGATGTGCGTGTTGTTCGGCGATGGTGCCGGCGCCGTCTTGCTTGGCGTTGCCGAAGGACCGATGCGCGGCCAACATTCCTTTCGCCTGCACGCCGACGGCAATCGCGGCGACCTCATCCGTCTCAACGGCGCGCGTTTGCGTGTCCCCACCTCCACGTCGGCCGATCCGCGCCTGACCGATCAATTCGATTTTCTGCGCATGAATGGGCGCGAAGTGTTCAAGTTCGCCGTGCGAACCATCATCGACTTGATTGGCGAGAGTTTGGCCGAGTGCCATTTGACGCCGGCCGACATCGATTTGGTGATCCCGCATCAGGTCAATCAGCGCATCATTGATGCTGCCTTCGCCGACCTGAACTTTCCGACCGATAAGCTGATGGTGAACCTGGATCGCTATGGCAACACCTCGGCCGCGTCGATTCCGATCGCTCTGGATGAAGCCGTGCGCACCGGCCGCATCGGCGCTGGCGATCGTGTCTTGCTGCTCGCTTTCGGCGGGGGGCTTACCTGGGCGGGCGGGGTATGGACACTCTGAAATAAATCCGAAATCCTCACCCGCTGCGCGGGAAATCCTCACCCGCTGCGCGGGAAATCCGAAATCCGAAATCCGAAATCCGAAATCCGAAATCCGAAAGAAATACCAAACACAAAATCCGAAATCCGAAACAAAGACAAGGGATGTCTTTGTTTCGGATTTCGGATTTCGGATTTCGGATTTTGGCTTTTGAGTTTACTTCGGATTTCGGATTTCGGATTTCGGATTTGGTTTGAACTGCCGCGCCTCCTCGACGCTGATGAGACCATCGCCATCGGTGTCGAGCTTGCGGAAATCCTCCACGGTGCCGAGGAACTCGCGCGGCGAAAGATCGCCGTCGCGATTGCGGTCCATCTTGCTGAACCACAGCGGAGCGGCCTTATTGATCGCCGCGCTGCCCATCCCACGCATGGCGATTGCGCCCCGGAAGCGCTGTCCCTGACCGACCGACACCGTCAGGCGGCGCGGAATGTCTTGGCGTGACAACCCCTTGTCACTCTTGGCCAACAGCTTCACCCGCGACCATCCCGCGCGCAGTTCGCGGATGGACAAACGACTGTCACCATTCGCATCCAGAAGCTCGAACAGATTGCGTCCCTCGTCCGTGATGCTCAGCTGCATCTGACAAACGGAGCCGTCCGCCTGCATAGCGAGGAAAGTATTCAACTCCTTAAGCGTCAATTGACCGTCGCCGTCGCGGTCAAACAGCGGGAAAACCTCGTCGAGGAATTGAACGGTCTTGGCCTTCTTGCGATCGATGGTGCCTTTTTTGTCGGTGTCCGCCTGCTTGAACAGCCGCGTGTAAAACTGGAGATTATTGTTTCGCGCGGACTCCTGCTCGGCGGCCGACAACGCGATGCGAGCATCGCCGAAGCTCAGCGCCAACCGGGACGGATTCTCACGCCGTACCTTCGCCGCCAACGGCATCTCGCGCTTGCTCGGATTGAAGATCTCGGCGCGAACCGGCTGCGAACCCAGACCGATGTTGCGCAGAAACGAGGCGATTTGCAGATCCTTCGCTTCTAATTTGCCCAGGCGGGCCATCAATTCGAGATCGGCAGCGCGGCGAAAGAAACCCGCGAACTCTTTGGCGTCGAGTTGATCGTCGCGGTTGGCGTCGAGTTGGGCGAACAGCGTTTTGTTGAGAGCGACTTCATCTCGACTCAGCTTGCCGTTCTTATTCTTGTCGTAGTGTGTCAGCACTTGCAGCGCCACGGCGTCTACCGTGCCGGGCTTGACCCCAATAAACCCCAGATCGGCATCCGGCCCTGCGCTTACGATGAGGTTCACAGCGAAAAAGCCGTTGTTATCGCCGCCGCCGGGCATAAGCTCCGCCGTGGCGATCATCTCATCTTCATCTAGGTCGAGCCGCTCCAGCGCCGCCGGCGCTTTGGCCAACTCCGCGGCGGAAAGTTTGCCGTCCTTGTTGGCGTCGAGGTGCTTGAGGAGCGTATTCGTCACTGTATCGGTGTTCGCCTGGTTCGAGTTATTGGAGAACTGCAACGGCGCGAAGCCGCTGCGCCGATAGTAGTTGGCGAACTCGGCGGGGCTGACCTTGCCGTCCTTGTTCGTGTCCATCTGCGCCAGGGGAACGGTCTGTCCCTGGTAGGGGAAGCCGATGGCTCCTTGCAGATGGTTCTGCAAGAATTGCATATTGGGGGCGCGTTCGGCTTCCGCCTTGTCGAGTGTGCCGTCGCCGTTTTTGTCGAAGTAGGTGAAAAACTTCTTCATGTAATCGTCCCACGCGGCAGAGTACGGCCGGCCGTTGTTGCGCATATGCAGACGCAGCAACACCGGCCGATCGCTTGCCACGAAGACGAAATCTTCGTAATCGA
>DATNCY010000257.1:0-2829 GCA_035553375.1 Gemmataceae bacterium | reverse complement strand
CAGTTACCTGTGTGCCTCGGACCCGCGTGTTCATTTTGGTTTGGGCAATGTCGATCGCGTGGAGTCGTTGGAGGTGCGTTGGCCCGATGGTGGCCGCGAGCGTTTCGCGGTTGGTTCGGTGAACCGTGCGATGGTGCTACGACGAGGAGAGGGAGAGCGGTTGGGGGACGGGCCATGAGACGGCGGACGAAATGGATGCTGGGAATGGTGTGCCTGGGCGTGGTGGCGACTCTGGGAACGTGGGGCTGGCGCGCCTGGTGCCGCCCGCATCCGGTGGCGATACCAGAAGTAAAACTATCGGCGGAGGCGGATCCGCAGCTGGTCGAGGCGTTGGCTGCGGCGACGGAGGCGGTGCGGCGCGAGCCAGACTCAGCGGCACGCTGGGGCCGGCTCGGTATGCTGCTCCTAGCCAACGGCTTCGCCGACGAATCGGCTCCCTGTCTGGCTCAGGCCGAACGCCTTGAGCCGGATGAGCCGCGATGGCCCTATCTCCAGGCCATCCCGCTGTTGATCCGCGACCGAGATGCCGCCCTGTCTCACCTCCGCCGGGCCGTCGAGTTGTGCGATCAGAAAGATCCGGACAACACGACGCCGCGCCTGATGCTCGCGGAAGTATTTTTGGAGAAAGACGAGTTCGACGAGGTCGAGGCTCTCTGCCGGCATGTGCTTGAGAAGCAGCCGGACAACCCGCGTGCGCATTTCAACTTCGGCATGGCCGCCCTGGCACGCAATGATCTACAGAGTGGCATCGATCACCTGACTCATTCCGCTGCCAGCCCGTTCGCCCGGCAGCGTTCGTATGCCCAGCTGGCGGCTGCCTACCTGCGGTTGGGTGACAAGGAGGCATCCGCGAAGTTCAGCCGCGAGGCACGGCAAGCGCCTCCCGATCTCCTCTGGAGCGATCCCTACATCCTCGACTATCAGCAATTGGCTCCAGGGCGGCAGAATCGGCTTTTGTCCGCAGAGGCGCTGGAGAAACAGGGGCAACTCCGGGAAGCGACCAAGATATTGATGGAGGTCGCCGAACAATTCCCCGATGATCGCTCCTACGTCGCCCTGGGGGTCGCGCTGGCCAAACTGGGGAACGACGCGGCAGCCGAGCGGCTGTTGCGCGAGTCGCTTCGACAGGCACCGGACAAAGTCAACGCCCATTATGCGCTCAGTGTGGTGCTGTTCCGCCAGGGAGAGCAACGGCGCAAGTCCGATGCGACGGCTGCTGCCGAGAAATATCGCGCCGCCGCCGCCAGCGCGCGGCGCGCCGTGGAGTTGAAGCCCGATCACGCCTTGGCCTATCTCTACCTCGGCCAAGCGCTGAATGCCCTGGGTCAGAAGAAAGACGCTCTAGATGCCTTCCGAATGGCCGTGAGATGCCGACCGGAGTTAGCGGAAGGGCATCTTCAACTCGGCGAGGCTCTGGCGGCGGAGGGCCACAAGGACGAAGCCCTGGTCCATCTTCAGTATGCCGTGGAGTTGGCGCACCGAGACGACAAGCGGCCTCAAGAGGCTCTGGCGCGCGTCCGCGACAATGGCAAACCGTAAGGGACACGAAATCAATGAATTGCCAGCCCGCAGCGCCAGCAAGGGTGTCTTTGCCAGCCCGCAGCGCCAGCAAGAGACACCGCTGTATGAAACCCAGTCGCTCATTCTCCTGGCTTTTCGGACTGGCGATGATATTCCTCATCGTCGGTCTGAGCTGCCAGCGGCAAAGCCCCTCTGTCCCCGATAGGGAACCCACGGAACCGGAGTGGTTTGAGGACGTGACGAAGCGGGTCGGTCTGGATTTCGTACACGATCCCGGACCGCTCGACGGCAAATACTTCATGCCGCAGATTTTCGGCTCAGGCGCGGCCCTGTTCGACTTCGACGGCGACGGCCGGCTGGATATTTACTTGCTGCACAACGGCGGTCCCTCCGGACCACGCAATCGCCTGTACCATCAGCGACGCGACGGCACCTTTGAAGACGTTAGCGTTGGTTCGGGCCTGGATGTCGCCGGCCATAGCATGGGCGTGGCCGTCGGCGACATCGACAACGACGGCCGACCCGATGTGTTGCTCACCCAGTACGGCGGCATTCGTCTGTTCCGCAACCTCGGTGCCGGCCATTTCCGCGAGAACACCGCCGATTCCGCTCTGCACAATCCCGCCTGGGCCACCTCCGCCGCCTTTCTCGACTACGACCGCGATGGCTGGCTCGATCTCGTCGTCGTCAACTACCTCGATTACGATCCCTCCATTGCTTGCACCTCGCCGGTTGGGGAGAAGGATTACTGCATGCCCAAGGTGTTCGCCGGCCGCGTCAGCGCGTTGTTTCGCAACCTTGGCGGCGAAGGACGCATCGGTCGCTTCGCGGATGTGACGCTGGCTTCAGGGCTTGGCCGGCTACCCGGTCCCGGTCTGGGCGTCGTCTGCGCCGACTTCGATGGCGACGGCTGGCCGGACATCTTCGTCGCCAACGACGGCCAGCCCAATCGGCTATGGCTCAATCAGCACAACGGCACTTTTCAGGACGAAGCGGTGCCACGCGGCGTCGCTTACAATGGCATGGGCCATGCTTGGGCCGGCATGGGCGTCGCCTGCGCCGATCTCGACGGTGATGGCCTCAACGATCTGTTCGTCACGCACCTGAGCGGCGAGACGAATAATCTCTGGAAGCAAGGGCCACGCGGCTTATTCACCGACCGCACGGGAACCGCTGGCCTATCAACTCCTCGCTGGCGTGGGACAGGTTTTGGCGTGGTGGCGGCGGACTTCAATCAAGATGGTTGGCTCGATTTGGCGGTGGCCAACGGCGGTGTAGTCCGAACCGCGCCGGCGACGGAGAGCCTTG
>DATNCY010000256.1:0-6275 GCA_035553375.1 Gemmataceae bacterium | reverse complement strand
CGGCAACGCCGGCAAGCCCGACGCGGCCTTTGCCGGCGGGGCAGAGCCTCCATTCATCACCAAAACGGCGCCGAGGAAGGCGAGAGCAGCCGCGCCCAGGAGCGCGGGCAGAGTTAACTTTCGGATCGACATTCGGGGGTCCCTCACGGCCGCTGAAGCAGCCGCGTGAATGTTCGACGCGGGATCCGGCTGGCGACAGGCTGGATTGGCCCAAATCTCGTAACCCTTGAGTAAACTTTCCCCGGACAGCCACGTCGTTGAAACCAGGCGGGCAGGGCACTGGCTGCGACGGCGCCATGAACCTTGTACGCTTCACGCGTGCCATAAAGGTGCCGTACAAAACGGGCGATGAATGACATAGCTATTTGGCAGTGAGATAGTATTGGGCGTTGTTGCGCCCACGCTTACAAAGAATTTACGTTTCACACGTTGATTACGTCCCCGCGGGTCGTCACTATTGCGCCCGAGGGAGAAAAAGCTATGGGAGCTACTGCCAAAGCGCGCCCCGCCCTGGCACTACGTGGCGGCAGGTCCGCGAAGAGCACAGTGTTGTGCGTGCTCTGCAATGAAGTTGTTTCTGACGGCGGACCAACGGTGGAGCACGGCGTGTGCCGTCGCTGCCATCCTATTGCCCTTGAAGGCGTATTGAACCGCCTGTTGCTCGACCCGGACTAGGCTGTTCGGCGGTCACGATCCCGCGCTCGAACCGCTGGTCTTAGGCTACGATTCTGTGCGTGCACTTTTCGTGGTTGGCTGGCTGGAGTCGTCGACAGAGTTTTTGGGCCGGCGCGGTTCTGCTTGTCGCCTTCGTCGGCTTCACGATTCTGACCCAGCCGGGCGGTAATCCGTTCCTCGACAACCACATCAGCCACATCTCTCGTGACCTCGCCACCGGCCGGCGCTACCACTTGCTTAGTGCTATTGCGCCGTTCGGTTCGCCGGAAGTGAGCATCGTCCTGACGGCCGTGTTGGCAATCGGCGTCGCTCGAGCAAAAGGCACGTGGGCTGGCCTGGGCGTCATCGCTGCGATGGGAGCCATGACGCTGATCGAGGGCCTCATGCGCGTGAGAGTAGCGGACATTCCCTGGAACGATCTCGGCCGTTTCATCGCTGAACCGCGCGGCCACCACCTCGTTCATAGCACGTACCCCAGCGGCCATACGGCCCGATTGGCGCTGCTAAGTGGGATCGCTTTAGCGACCCTCGTGCCGGTTCGCTGGCGGCTCGCTGGGGTGCTGAGCGTCTTGCTCGTGACTGCCTGGATAGCCGTCCAAAGAGTGGCGGCCCACCAGCACACCGGGACCGATGTCGTCGGTGGTGCGCTGCTCGGTTGGGGAGCGGCATTTTCCTACGCCTGGCTGATGTCAGCCACTGCCCCCAGGTGGGACGGCTGGCTCGCGCGCCGCCGAACTGCGCCGATCGATCCTTGATCTCGAAAGCCGTGTACCGCCGTGCGCTCTTCGTCTTGCTAGACCAAAATCCAGCAACGCCGAAACAAAAATCGCTCCCAACAACCCCAACTCTATCAGCGCGCTCCGCTGGATGCCCAATGTCGTTTCCGCGAACAGCGCGTGGTCGATGTCGTGCAACGACACGGCTCGAATGCAGACGAAGGCCGCTAACAGGCCAACCCCCGCCAGCGCCGTCAGGCGGAATCCACGAGCGGCCCGAACCATAAGCACGGCTGCGCCGAGAGCGGCCAACGCGGTGCCCAGCAGACCGGCGATGACCGCTTCCTGAACCGGTCGTCGCCCTCGGTACCAGCCGCCCTGGTATGCATCGTCGCGAACGTGCGATGCGATTTCGTTGTCCCAGCCGAACAGGCGGACCAATCCGAGCCCGAGGACGGCCAAAATGATCGCCAACCACAGTCGCCGCTGGCCCACCGTGCCCGAGTTCCGGGCCGCGGCGACGCAGACAACAAACGTCAACACGTACGCGAATAAGCGGAGCGAATGACCGTCAACCGCGCTGGTTACCATGCCGTCACCGTGGCACGGCTCTGGGGGTGTAATCAAGGTGTTTGGGAGGCCGCTAACCTGCGCCGTACAGTTGCTCAACAGGTTCACGTGCTCGGCATCGGCCGGCGATCCAGCTTCCCGTCGCCAAGCGGTGACCGGCCGGTAACCGAATGCGTAAAAAGACTAGACCGCGGACTAGACCAAACGGATGACCAAGAATCATCCCCGGCGGGGATTCACGGCTTAGGGTTTCCCCTCATAGCATGTCCCAAGCGGCAAGACCGTGACAGGGTGGTTGAGCAGTTGTGAACGCGCTAGCGACGGATCCAGTGACGATGGCATTGCACGAATTACGGTCTCCATTGGGGCTCGTAGCAACAGCTGCCCGGTCAGCAGCCGATAATTGTGACGACGATATGTTGCGGCACAGGTGCGAAGTTATTGTGCGCGCCGCCGAACGAATGCTTAAAACAGCACAGACCGTTATTTCCTTGGCTCAGACAGCATCGCTGTTGCAGCGATCCCCGTTCGATCCAGCGGAATCGGTACGGGCCATCGTCGATGACTTGCGCGCTATCGGCGTACAAGTCCGGCTGTTTGATGAAACGTGTGCCCAAGAGTACCTCTTCGAAGGTGTCCGGGAACAGTTCGAGACCCTGGTGACGTCGCTCATCGGCAATGCGCTCGATCATGCCGAGCCTTCGACTGTCCTGGAAGTCCATCTCGCTTGCGCGGGCGACGAGTTCGCAGCCCGCATTTCGAACAACGTTTGCTCGGGACGGACGGGGCACGCGGGTCTGGGCGTCGGCAACTACATAGCCGACCAGCTGGCTGGACTCATCCCCGCGATCATCAATCGGTCGGTGGGGGAGTCGCACTATTCGGTCGAGGTCATTATGCCCGTAACTCGCGGGTCGGCCTCGGCCTCTGTCGCCAACCGGGGCACCGCAGTATCACCCGCGTAGGACGTACCCGAAGCCGCGAACTGAACCGAGCATAACCGGATCGCCGCCGAGCCTGGCGGCCTTCCGGCGTAGTCGCATGACGATCGTCTTCAGGTTAGCGGGGTTGATCGCCTGTTCTCCCTGATCTCCAAGCAGATGCTTGCCCACGGGTTCGCCGTGGGCGGCTACGAGCGTTGCCAACACGCGGCCTTCGGATCGAGATAGGGCAACCGCGGATCCTTCCCTCATAAGCACGGGCGGATTGGTCTGAAAGAGGACATCGCCAAAAAGCATCGCCTCTCCCGCTTCGCGCGCGAGCCGAATGCGACGTGAATGTGTAGCCGCTGATGTAAGCGCAACCAACAAGGCCGTTCGAGACGTCTCGTCGTTGCAACAAACGAACGCGCCAGCAGCCATGATTTTGGGCTGAGAGGAGCGCGGAGGAACAATCGCGACGACCACGGCCGCCTCGGGACGAACTCCGGAGATCACCGCGCAGTGCTCGGGGGAGTCGTCGCACACGAGGACAAGCAAATCCGCATTGGCGGATACTCGTGCGACGGTGAGGGCAGCTGGGGCGACGCTCACGGATTCGGACACAAAAATGCCCAGGTCCGTTAGGGCCGAAAGAAGATGGATTCTGAGCGACGGCCGGAGATACAGAATCGAGGCTTCAAGGGCCGGGAGCTGGATTGAAACCGACTCTTCAGCCGGCGCTGACCTGGTTGTGGTCTCGGCCATGGTTGTCGTTGGCATCGCAAGCCACGGTACGGATGCCGAGTTGAGAAGGCGTAACGATCGGGTACAGGGGCTGGTCTTGCGCTATACGGGCCTCATTGGGGATACTCAGACCCCGGAACACTCGCCGGCCACCCAGTCCCCCAGAACGGTTAATGCGCGGTAATACCGGTCCTCCGAGGCCTTTTATCTTTCCCGAATGAGATTCATCATAGCCGCGTCCGACGGAGGGGCGATACACCGAAACAGCATCCAAAGTATACCTTTTGTGTTGACAAGCCGGGTGTCTGGTGTTTAACTCCTAGTCCCGGAAGACGGGTCTGGGCTGGCGCCTCCCGATTTTCGAGACGATCCAGGATGCGGAAGAAGCCTACGGAAGCTGGCCAAAGATCCGACCATCAAGAGTAACCTCCCGCGGGCCGCGGGTACGAGTAACGCCATTGGCGACCGGAGGAAGCGTGCGAACATTCGCAATCTCTCGGCCGAACGGACTGCTGGGCAGCATGGTGCGAGCATTGGTTTCCGATGTCTGTCCAGATGCAGCTTTTGAGGATGTTCCACCGGACGGCCTCGAGGACTGGGGCGGCGTGCGCGTCACGTTGCTCGAAACTGGCAGGTGGCTGTGCGTGCTCCCGGAAAGCGCGGTACAGCTTGGCGTGCCTTCTGCACTTGCCGCTGGTTGCGCCTCGGTGCTCACCGTCAGTTCGGCGTCCAATGACTTTGCGCATGGCCTGGAAACGCTGAGCACTGCGGGATCCATGTTCGTCCCCGGCGACCTCCTGCAATCGATGGCCCACGAGGCGGTCGCGGCGCGGAGGCGTCGCGAGGACGATGCCAGTTCCTTGCCCAGCGATTCGATGGTCCGGCTTACCGACCGCGAGCGGGAAGTCTTGCGGCTGGTGGCCGCCGGTCACTCAAATACGGAGATTGCGCAGACGTTGACCATCTCCACGAATACTGTCCGGAGCCACCTCCATGCGCTGGCTGTCAAGCTGGACGCATCGAGCCGGACGCGAATCCTGGCCAACGCCCGTGCTCTCGGAATCGCCGAGGCCACCGGGCTGGACCGGCACAAGAATCCCCGGCAACCACTCTCGGCCTGAGGAAGACCATGGTGATCCTTGTACTCGAAGACGATGACGACTACGCCGAAATCATCGCGCACACGCTTCGGCGCGGCGGTCACGAGGTCGTGGTCACCAACACCGTGGCGGCGGCGCTGAACTTCGCCCGGCACAAGGAGCCAGCCGCAGCGGTGCTGGACGTGCTGCTGCCGGACGGGTCCGGGCTGGACGCCTGTCTCAAGCTGCGTGAGCGGCTTCCGAAACTCCCTGTCCTGTTTCTGTCGTCCCTCGATCGCTCCACCGACGTCCTGAGCGGCTTTGAAGCGGGCGGCGACGATTATCTCATCAAGCCATTCACGCCCTCGGAGCTGCTGGCCCGCGTCCGCGCCGTACTACGGCGAAGCGGGGCCGATGTGTCTTTGGATGCCGGGCCCACGAAGCGCATCGAATCGAACGGGCTGGAACTCGACCAGACGAGCCAGTCCGCCGCCTACCGCGGGACCAGCCTTAATTTGACTCCGCTCGAGGTCGACGTGCTCTGGCAACTCGTTCGATACCCCGGCCAGGCGCTTTCGCACGCCTTCCTCACCGAGCAGATCTGGGGCTACAAGAACGTCAATGACGCCACCCTCCTCAAGGGACACGTCAGTTCCATCCGGCGAAAACTGCGCGATGCGGGCGGCCAAGAAGAGATGATTCGCACAGTCCATGGCGTTGGGTACAGTTTCACGCCCGTCTAGTGGCGTTGTGCGAGAAAGCAGAAAGGTTGCCGGCGCATGAAGTTGGCCATCGTCTCGAATGACTCTGTGGGCGCCGGGGTGCTGGCTTTCGCGGCGGAACGCCGGGGTCACCAGACCGTGTGCCTGGACCGCATCGGCCAGCTGTTTGAGCGCCTCCCATTCGAGCCCGCGCTGATTGTCGTTTCGGTGAATGGCCACGGCCTGCCGCCTATGAACGAATTCGAGCGCCTCAAAGGGACGTTTCCGGAGGCGGCGCTTTTCGTGACTGTCGAAAAGCCGCGGCAGCCGCTGCCTCTTGAGTTGATCCGCGCCGGCGCCCACGAGGTCATCACTGCGCCGTTCAACCAAAATGAGCTCGTTCTTCGCGCTGAAACGTGGGTCGCGGCTCATGCTGGGCCCGGTGCTGTCGCCGACGCACTCACGTTGAGCGACCTCGAAGTGGCTTTGGAGCGGTATCACGCGACAAAAAACGGGGCACTGCTCCAGCTGACCAAGCTCGAACTACGACTGCTTTACTGCCTCTGCGAGCATCACCCCCACGTGGCGCCGTTGGAGCGGTTGCTGACTTTCGGCTGGGATACGCTGGGAGACCCGGACGCGGCGCTTCTCAAGACGCACATCTCGCACATACGCAAGAAGCTCGCCGAAGCCGGCGGAGTCCCGTTTGAAATCCAGTCGCGCCAAACGGTCGGCTACGTGCTTCGCATCGGGGCCTAAACTTCCCCGCCGAGGGTCCCGGCTAGATTGTGACGGCGATTTGATGCTCCGGCACTGCTCGGAGACGCCAGTACGTATGGTCGCCGACGCCCATAATGAGAGATAGAAGCC
>DATNCY010000255.1:0-40924 GCA_035553375.1 Gemmataceae bacterium | reverse complement strand
AATCTCACGCTCGGTCCAGCCTTGCTGGAACAAGTACCACGCCCGAAGGCGACGCCATTCGCGCCAATCATGGGGCTGCTTCATGCCTCCTATTATAAACGCCAACGGAAAGTTTAGTTTCGAGCGCAGTTGTCAGTAAGTCCGCAATTCAAAGACACGAGAATCCACCTTTTTCTCTCCCTTGTCGGCCTTACCGGCGTGCGCCACAGGGGCGACGCCCAGCATGCCCAGAGCCACGAACAGCACACCCAACAGATACTTCATTCGTCGCACTCCTTAAAAGAGAATACGCTAAGCCGCAAGCGGCTCGTCGGCTACCGTCCCTTGTTCGCCGCTTTGCCGATGCAAAATAGATGCTTGTCGCCGCGGATAAACAAGTGATCGTCGGCCACAGCCGGCGTCGAAAAGATCGATTCGCCGATGGTGTTCTTGGCCAGCAGGTTGAACTTCGACGCCGCCTCGAACACATAAACCGAACCATCCTCGGCGGCGGCGTATATCTTGCCATCCACCAAAATCGGCGAAGCGGTAAAAGCGTCGCCGAGCCGATTGCTCCACACTTCTTCGCCGCTGGCGGCGACGTGGCAGGCGGCCATGCCTTTATCCGTGACGCTGTAGAGATGATCGCCGCGCACCAGCAGACACGGCACATAAGGGAACGCCTTGCGATTCTCCCAGGCCAAGTTGGTATCGCTGACATCTCCCTTGTCGCCGAGCTTGACGGCGATGAGATGGCGATCGCCGGCGCCATCGCCGCTGTTGGCGAAAACGAGACCGTTGGCCGCGATGGGCGAGGCCACCGTGCGCAGCGGCATGCGAGCGAATGACCACTTATAGGACCAGTTCGCCTTGCCGTCGGCCGGGTTATAGCCGGTGATGCCGGCCGTGCTGGCGACGATCAATTCCTTGTCGCCGTCCATTTTCGCGCGGACAAACGGCGTGGAGTAACAAGTGCGAAATGCCTTGCGCTCGACCTCCCAAGCCTTCTCGCCGCTGCGCGCGTCGAAAGCGAACAGGTGCGACGCCCCATCCTGATCGTCGGCCAAAATGACCTTGCCGTCGATGAGCATCGGCGAATGGCCGACGCCGTGCTGACTCTTGAAACCACCGAGGTTTTTCTCCCAGATCGGTTTGCCATCCTTGCAATCGTAGGCGGCCAAGTGGATGTCCTTGCCGTCCCAGAAGACGGCGTACACACGTTCCCCATCGGTGGCCGGCGTCGAAGAGGCGAGCGAGTTACGCGGATGGATGCGTGCCTTTCGCCCTGGAGCCGGCGTTTTCCAGACGAGATCGCCCTTGACGGCATCGAGACTGAGCAGCCAACGCTCCTTGCCGTCGGTGGACGACGATTGCAAATAGACCCGTCCCGCGTGAACGATCGGCGAGGAATGGCCAACGCCCGGAATGGCCGTTTTCCACAGGATATTGTCCGTCGTCCATTTCACCGGCACATTCTTGTCGGCGGCGATGCCGGCACCGTTGGGACCGCGGAAGCGCGGCCAATCGCTCGCTCCGGCCACGCCGCAAAGCAGCAGCAAGACGCCGAGGGTAAGTAGGAAACGCCGAGTGTTACGATGTCGCGGTTGCATGATTGTGAGATCTCCCTGAATCTGGTCTCGAAATCGAGCGATGCGTATCGGGCAATCCAGGGTATCACTATACCATCCAGTTCGCCGTGTCTCTAGTTGCTGGCATCGTAGAACCCGTTCGGGCGGCTCGTCACGATACATCGGATCCGTATCACCTGCAAAGGCCACGGCCGTTCGTATTCGGTTTTATGTCGCCTAAGAGGCGCAATCGCGCGATCGCGCCGCGATGGTTGGCACAGCGAGGCCATCTATGCCGTGGCCTTCACGCCGGATGGTAAGTATGTCGTCAGCGGCAGCGGCGAGCGTACCGTTAAGGTGTGGGACAGCGCCACCGGCAGGGATCTCAAGAGCGAAGGATCGATGGTGAAATAACTTCCCTGTGTAGCCGCGACGCGCAGCGGAGCGCTCCGCTGCGCGTCAAGGCGATTACGGCGTGCGCGCACAAGTTGGCTCGTATCGTGTACCACTTGGTGCGTTACGGGATGGCATATGTGAAGCAAGCGGAGTCGGTGTACGCGAAGCAAGTGCGTGCGCGTGTGGAGAAGCCGTTGCATCGTCGTGCGTTGGAGTTGGGGTTTGAGGTGCAGAAGCTCGATCCGCTGGTGGTGGCGACGGTCGAGTAAGTGGTTGTTGGTTGTGCTGGTGGGGATGGCACGAGGGCGGTTGAACGTAAGGGTCGAAGGTGCGATGGCGGGAGGTGAGCGGAGACGCTACGCGCTGACAACACGCATCGGAGAAGTCTGCTATTTCACTGCGGAGTCGTCTCCAAGGAGCGTTCGTGGGGCGGCGCTCATAGTATTGCACGAGTTTGGCTCCCCGAGATAGGGAACTAACCGTTGGACCAGCGCGGCCTGCAACTCTGGCTGCATGAACTGGTAGTCGTCCGGCAGGTTCAGGCACACCAACTCCTTGGTGGCCAGGTCATCGCCGAAACGCCGCTTCAGCATGCGAACCAGCCGCCGCTCCATGACGAAGATCGCGTCGGCCCAGGCCAGAAGTTCGTGGATCACCTGGACCTTGGCTAACGACGACAGCCCAGCCGAGAGTGCCTTGATGCCTGGCGTCGAGGCGTACATCACCTCTGCAGTCCGGCTGCGGTGGATATTTCCCTCGCAGATGAACAACACTTGTTTCACTGCTGATGCCTCTCTTTGAACGAAGCGCGTTCTATCTGCCGTGCCGTCCGGCAGATACCGCGTCCAAGCCGGCAACCGGCACGGCGGAGAGAACGCGGTTGGACGGACCGCTGGTCACACGCTCGCACGACACGGCTCTTTGAGTAGGGACTTTCTATGCCAACACCACCTCAGCCGCTCCGCTATTCTACGAACCAATAACCCGACAACGCAAGCGCCAATCGGTTGACAGTCCGGCGTGCGCGTGGGAAACTGCATTTCCTCCGCGTGCCGTCCCGCCTCGTGGAATGTCGCTCGTTGGTCCGCATCCCGAACTCACAAACTTGGAGGCAAACCATGCGTCTGCCAACTACCTCGTTTTCCGCTCGCTTCGCCGCATTTGCGATATTGTTGGTCGTCGCGGGATTGCTGCCCTGGCTGCCGGCCGCCGACAATGCTTCGGCACCGGGGTTGGTCGCCACCTTGAAAGGGCACAGTGAGGCTATCTACGCCGTGGCCTATACGCCGGACGGCAAGTACGTCGTCAGCGGCAGCGGCGATCGTACCGTTAAGGTGTGGGACAGCGTCACCGGCAAGGATCTCAAGAGCTACGGCGGTGCGTCCGGCCATCAGAACCTCGTCCTCAGTGTGGCCATTAGCGCCGACGGCGGCCTGATCGCTTCGGGCGGTGCCGATAATAAAGCCATGCTCTGGGACTTTCCTAGCTCCAGTCCGTTGCGCGACATCGCCAAGAGCGAAGGTGTCAGCACGCTGGCCGTTACTCCCGATGGGACGAAGGTTGCCGGCGGTGATAAAAATGGACATGTGAAGATATGGAACAGTGCCGATGGTAAGGAACTGTTCAAGTTGGACGGACATACGGGGCCTGTCACCGGTATATCGTTCAGCAACAATGGTCAGCTTCTCGTCTCGTGCGGCAGTGATAAGACGCTGCGATTCTGGAACCCGGCCAACGGTCAAGCCGTTGCCGTCACGGGAGCGCACGCCAGCGCGGTTCGTGGCATCGCCTTCCATCCGAACAATAACGCCCTGTACAGTGCCGGCGCGGATGGCAGTCTGAAGTTCTGGGCGCTGCCGCCTGTCGCCTCGAAACCGCTGGGCGCTCCGCATGGCGATGCGGTCACCGCGCTGGCCTTATCCGGAGACAGCAATCAGATTGTTTCCGCCAGCGCGGACAAAAGCGTGCGTCTGGCGAGCGCGTCGAACGGTCAGCTGATCCGCGATTTCAAGGGAGCGGTCGCAGGTGTGGAATCCGTGGCTCTCTCGTCCAACGGTGCGCTGATCGCGGCGGGTACGGCGGATAAGCATTTGCTTATCTGGCAGACCAAGGACGGCCAGCTTCTTGCCAACGTCGCGGACAAGGCGACGAGTGTGGCGTTCAATCCCGCTTCCACGCAGCTATTGACCGGCGGCAGCGATGGGGCGCTCAAACTGTGGGCCATGCCGCCGGCACCGGAGCGCACGCTGGCGCACCCCGACGCCGTGCGCGCGGCGGTCGCCAGCGCCGATGGCAAGCGCGTGTTCACCGCTGGTGCCGACAAGATGGTCCGCGCTTGGAATGTGAGCAATCTCAAGCAGCCGGAACGCCAGTTCTCTGGCCATACTGCCGCTGTCAATGCGGTCGCTGTTAGCGCCAACGGTCAGGTGCTTGCCTCGGCCGGCGATGATGAGACGATCCGCTTTTGGAATCAGAGCAATGGTCAGCAGACCGCCCTCATCGGTGCGCATGCCGCTCCCGTGACGAGCCTGTTCTTCAACGCCGGCGGTCAGTTGCTTTCGTCTTCGGCGGATGGCAGCGTGAAATTGTGGCAGACGCCCGCCGCGGCGGGAAAGTTGCTCGCTCATCCTGGTGCTGTCACGAGTGCCATTCTCAGCGCCGATGGCTCACGCTTGCTGACTGGCTGCGGTGACAAGCAAGTGCGTTTGTGGAACCTGTCCAACGGGCAAATCGAGCGTACGTTCAACGGTCACACGCTTGGCGTGTTGAGCGTGGCGATGAACGCGGCCGGCTCGCAGGTCGCCGCCGGAGGAGCCGACAAGACGTTATGGGTCTGGACCACGGCAAACGGCAAGGAAGTCAAGAAATTCACCCTCCCCGCTGCGGTCAACAGTGTGGCCTTCTCGCCCGATGGTAAGTTTGTCGCCGGTGCTCTGGCCGATAACAGTATCCATCTGTTGGATGTGGCGATGGGCAAGGAAGTCAAGACATTTTTAGGACATACCGGAGCTGTTAATGCGCTTTCATTCACGAACAAGGGCGATCAACTTATCTCCGCGAGCGCGGACAAGACCGTACAGGTGTGGACTGTCGCCGATGGCAAAGCGAAGACGAAGCTAGAGCATGGGGCGGCCGTGCAGACGCTGGCGCTGAGCAAAGACGGTGCGCGTATCGCCGCTGGCGGCGCGGATAAAACAGTGAAAGTGTGGACGCTTGCCGATGGCAAAGCGCAAGCGACGATCACCACGCCCGCCGTCGTGCATGGTGTCAGCTTCAGTCCCGATGGAAAGCGTCTCCTCGTGGGCGGTGAAGACAACAAGGCGCGTGTCTATGAACTGGATGGTCAGCTTGTTGAGTTCTTCCCGCATGAGGGGCCGGTACTCGCCGTGGCCTTCCACGGGGACGGTAAGCGCGTGTTCACGGCCAGCGCTGATAAGACAGTGCGGCCGTGGTCGCTGTCCCAGGTGTGGCAGGCGCGTCACGCCGGCCCCGTGCGGCAAGCGCTGTTCAATGGCCGTGCCGATCGTGTCGTCTCGTGTAGCGACGATAAAACCGTCAAGGTCTGGAACGCCGCCGACGGCAAACTCGTTCAATCGATCGCCGCCCACGATGGCCCTGTCAACGGTGTCGCCGTCAACGCCGACGCCACACGCATCGTCTCGTGCGGCGCCGATAAGACGGTCAAGGTTTTCAAGCTCTCCGCCAAGCCGGGTGCCAAGGACGACAAGCCTGTCGTCATCACGCTGCCGACGGCCGCTTCCACCGTGGCCCTCAGTCCCAACGGTTTGCGCATCGCCGCGGCCATGTCCGCCGACAAGACAGGGCGCGTTCATGTCTTCGACGCGGTCAATGGCAAGGAAATGCTCGTTTTCGCCGAACACGCCGGCGCGATTAGTTCGCTGAGTTTTCTCGCCGATAATCGCACGCTCGTTTCGGCGGGCGCGGACAAGATGGTTCGCCTCTCGGATATGAACATTCTTGCAACCCTGGATGCCCATGCCGGCGGTGTGACAAGTGTGGCGTTTCACAGTAACGGCACCCAGGCGATTTCGGCGGGCGCGGACAAGACGGTCAAGCTGTGGGATTTGACGAAAGGCCGAGTGCTGAAGACATTCGGGCCGCTGCCGGAGACGGTTCGCGCCATCGCCTTCAATCGCCCTTGCACGCAGATTGGTGCGGCCGGTGGCAAATCGGTGACAGTGTGGAACGTCGCCGACGGGAGGGAAGTGCGCAAACTGGAGCATCCGGCCGAGGTATCGGGGCTGTCCTTTAGCGCCGATGCGACGCGACTGGCCACCGCTGCGGCGGATAACGAAGTGCGTGTCTGGGAGTTGGCGACCGGCCACGAATTGCAGGCGTTTCTCCATGCTGGCCCGGTGCGCGCCGTCGCCTGCCACGGAAGCAACAACGCGCTCCTCGTGTCCGGCAGTGCCGACAAGACGATTGCCCTGCACACGATGACCGTGGCGCGCGTCGTCTCCGCCGGCACGCCGATTCGCGCTCTGACCGTGGTTGCTAACGGTTCGCATGTTCTGACGGCTGGCGACGATGGCAAAATCAAACTGTGGAACACCGGCAACGGCGTCAACGATCGCACGCTGGAGGGTGGCGACAAGGCGCTCAATGCCGTGGCAGTGTCGAAAAATAATGTCCTGCTGGCCGCCGGTGGTGTCGATCAGACGGTGCGCATTTTCACGCTGGCCGATGGCAAACTGCTGGCGCAGGTCAAAGCGCCGGGCGTATTGCGCAATCTGACGTTCACGCCGAACAATCAGACGCTTGCCGCCGCGTGGTCGCCGCAATCCGCAATCCGCAATCCGCAATCCGCCAAAGACAACGGCAAACAGCGGAAAGCGGAAAGCGGAAAGCGGATAGCGGAAAGCGGAATCCAGGCGTGGAACGTCGTTTACAACGCCGGCCAACCGGTCCCCGCCGAGTTCGGCAAGCCGGTGCAAACGTATAACGATGCCGGCGCTGTTACCGAAGTCGTCTTCGATAGCAAGGGCAGCACCTTTTATTCCGGCAGCACCGACAAGGCGGTCAAGGTGTGGAAGTTCGCGGCCGACACGCCGGTGAAGAATTTGCAGCATCCCAACATTGTCGATGCGGTGGCCTTCAATCCTGCCGGCACACAACTGGCAACGGGTTGTCACGATGGCCGGCTGCGCATCTACGATGTGGTCAAGGGTACGGTCATCCGCGAAATTCAGGCTCATGTCACCATGCCGCAACCCTCGGCCGTCTACTGCCTGGCCTGGAGCGCCGACGGTAAGCAAATCGTCTCCGGCAGCTTCGATCACAGTCTGAAATTGTGGAACGCCGCTGACGGCAAAATGATCCGCGAGTTCAAGGGTTACGAGGACAAGAAGTTCGAGAAGGGCCATCGCGAAGGCATTGTCTCGGTGGCGATCGCGCCGGACGGCAAGACGCTGGCCTCCGCCGGCGGTTGGGATCACTCAATAAAGATCTGGAATATCGCCGATGGCAGCGTGGTGCGCGATTTGGTCGATCCGAAGCAAAAGCCGCCGCAAGCGCATCCGGGTGTGGTGTATGCCCTCCGCTACACGCCGGACGGCAAGCATCTCCTCAGCGTTGGCGGCGCACCGCGTAACCAGGGATTCCTGGCGATGTGGAACGCAACCGACGGCAAGATGGTGTACGGCGGCGAACAAGCGCTGGGTACGCTGTTCTCGCTGGCCGTGTCGCCGGATGGTAAGTATCTGGTCGCCGGCAGCGGCGGCGGTTCCAGCGCCGCCGGCGAGGAAGGCAACCGCAATAATGCTTATGTGATGAAACTGCCGGGTAAGTAGATGCTTTCGCGAGTGGATGGGCGTCAGGGGTGACGCCCATCCACTCGCTACTCAGTTGATGGATGCTACTTCCGATCGAGAAACGGTTGCTGTCGCTTGCTTCCGTCGTACTTCACTCCTCATCTCGCTCGGCATCCTTCACCCAGCCTAATTGTTCTAATGCCTCTGCTAACTCGGGATGCATCACCCATAACCAATCGATGTTGTCGTTCACGCCCGGTGGAATGAATGAGGCAATAATGTACGACTCTTGCCCACCCTCTTCGTAATTGAGCGCTTCTCGGAGGATCGTGCCCAGCCGGCCGTACTGAGCATTGACGCCACGGTAGTCTTGATAACCCACTGCTTTAGCCAGGTCTGTTGCCGTCGCAGTGTGATCGGGTGCCCTATAGTGGGCGCGTAGTAGCGCCAGATGATTTGATGGTAAGGCTTCAGCGAGACGAGATAAAGCCTCTCGATATTGCTGGCTGCTCGGGAGTGATGGAAGATCACGGTTCATCGGCACATCTCTCTTCATTCCCTTGTGGGAGTTGCTTCGTTGTTCTTCTGGTTAGTTGGATGAAGCGGATGCAGGGATTGGCGGTGTGGCGATTGGCTCAATGCGAATGACATGGGCTATGTTCACGATGTCTACCGTCAGGGCCATGCCCGGATGTGCCGGATCGGGGTAGCCGATCGCCACGAAACCAAGCGTGGCGATGACGAGATCGGGATGGCGAACATCGTAAACGGTTCCCTCCGTGACATGCAAGCGGAAGGGGACAAATGGTTTTTGCTGAAGAAGGCGGAGCAATTCAATAGGGAACACAGGCCAATCTCCTTCACGGTTGAGGATGAAGCTATTCTATTCTGTCGAATGGGAAATCGAAATAGGGAGACATAGGCGATTATACCCTATCCGCAATATGCGTTCGCGTTCCTGGATCTGGTGAACCAGAAACGGCTGGCGAGGGAATCGCTGATCTGCTGTTGCGAATGCTTCGTCTCGCGTATCCCAGATGCCGATTATTTCCTTGCCTTTGATTAGAATGTATCGCCCCTCATTTCCCTCGGCGAGCAGCCGTCCGACTTCGCGGCGATACGTTTCCCACTCCTCCGCGAGTGTGTCGCCGGGCTTCGAGGGGGGCAGTTCCGTGTAATGGATGGTCGGCGGCTCTGGGAGCGGCGGCAGCGATTGTTGTCGATAGCGTTCCCATGCCTCGCGGTGTACTCGTTCCACAAGATCGTGTCCGTCTTCAGTCATGACCATATCCTCCTTGAGCGAGGAGTATACCGGATCCTCTGTCCGCGATGCAGCGCCATTCCCGTGTCCCATCACTCATCATCCAACATCTGCTGATAAACGCTCCGCTGCGCTGAGGTATTCACGCACAGGGGTAGGTAACTGGTGAACCGCGGCGCTGACGGCATTCCCTCCGCCAGTAGCCGGCGATTATCGAAAATCTCCACCGCGATCTCGCCAAAGCGATAGTAAAGTTGCAGCGCCATCAATAGATGGTCCTCATCGCCCGAACCGAGCAAGGGCTGGAGTCGGTCGCGTTCGTTGCGGATCGTTTGAAAATCTACCTGACGATAAGGGTTTTCCGGACGTTCGCCGTGACAGCGCGCGAATGTCGCGGCGATCTCATGCCAGGTCACGCTGGAGCTTTCGCCGGCGGAAATGTGATAACAGCGATACTGTAATTCTGGTTTTAACAGCAGAAACAGCAGCGCCTCGGCCGCGTAGTCCACGGGGATCGCGTCGTCGAAAGATTCCAGGGGAAAGGTCGTGCGACGGAGCATATCCACCGTGCGATAGAACCAGAAGATGCTCGCCGATGGGCCGCAGCCGAGCCGCGTGTGTCCGATGACCACGGACGGCCGCGCGATGATCAACGGCAGTTCCGGCGCGGTATTCCATAGAAGCATCTCGCATTCCGCCTTCGAGTTGGTGTACTCCACCAGATGACGGAGTTTCGGTCGCGGATAGTCGTCCTCGTGGACGATCCGCGGCGGATCGTCGCCGCACAGATACGCCGTGCTGACGTGGAGAAAACGCTGGAGTCGCGGGGCGCGCCGCAGGCGGTGCGCCAGCGACAAGGTGCCAAGGATATTCGTGTGCCGGACGCCGCGCACGGAGCGGAACGAGGTGTTCGACGCCAGATGCAAAACGTGCGTCACTTCGTTTAGCGGGATGGCAGCGAGGCTATCGGGATCGGTCAGATCGCCGGGGATCACCTGGCAAGAATCGAGCGCGGATTCCAGGCGGGCCAGATCGACAAAGCGACGGAGCGATTGCCGCACGCGAGACGCGGCCACGCTTGCCGTCTCGCCGCGCACAAGCAAGAGGATGCGGCAAGGCGGGCCGGATTGCAGGAGCCGCGCCAGTGTTGCTCCGCCGATAAAACCTGTGGCACCCGTAAGCAAAATCGTTGGGATGGTCATGCTCTCGGCCTTTCCCGCCTGCTGGTCCCTTCGGTATCCGCGCCAGCATAGCCGCCCTTAGCCATCCGTCAACGGCTCCGGTTGCGGCCGGTGTCGGTGGCGTGCTACAACAGAGCGAAGAAAAGGAGGACGTATGACAACGCAAACATTTCATCTGCCCTGGCAGGGAACTATGGCCGGATTCCGTCGTTTCAGCGTGGCCGAGTATCACAAGCTGATCGAGATTGGCATTCTGACCGAGGATGACAATCTCGAACTGCTCGAAGGCTATCTGGTGCATAAGATGTCGCGCAATCCTCCCCACGATGCCACGATCCAGAAGATCATGAAGAAATTGTTCCGTCTTCTGCCGCCGGACTGGGATCTGCGTGTGCAGAGCGCTATTACGGTGACTACGAGCGAGCCGGAGCCGGACCTGGCCATCGTTCGAGGAGATGAAAACACCTATTTGACCCGGCATCCAGGCCCGGCGGACCTCGGCTTGGTGATTGAGATAGCCGATACGACGCTGGCCGGCGATCGAGCCGATAAGGGCCGCATTTATGCGCGGGCTGATATTACTTGTTACTGGATCGTCAATATAGTTGATAGACAGGTTGAGGTTTATACGATTCCTTCCGGTCCGACGGCTTCGCCGACTTATGCACAGCGACAGGATTTCCGTATGGGCGATGATGTGGCACTGACGTTGGATGGTAACGTGGCCGCGAACATTGCCGTGCGCGAATTGTTGCTGTGATCCGTGATACAGCAACAGAGCGAAGAAAAGGTAGGGACACATGACAACGCAAACATTTCATTTGCCCTGGCAGGGAACTATGGCCGGATTCCGTCGTTTCAGCGTAGCCGAGTATCACAAGCTGATCGAGATTGGCATTCTGACCGAGGACGATAATCTCGAACTGCTCGAAGGCTATCTGGTGCATAAGATGTCGCGCAATCCTCCTCACGATGCCACCTTGCAATTGATTCAGGCGACGTTGCCGCAGTTGCTGCCGGCGGGCTGGTGCTTGCGGATGCAATCCGCGATCACGGTCGGCGGCAGCGAGCCGGAACCGGATGGCGCGATCGTCCGGGGAGACGCGCGCACCTATTCGTCTCGTCATCCCGGTGCCGCAGACATTGGCCTCGTGATTGAAGTGGCCGATACGACGCTGGCCGGCGATCGGGCCGACAAGGGCCGCATTTATGCGCGGGCTGATATTACTTTTTACTGGATCGTCAATCTCGTTGATAGGCAGGTTGAGGTTTATACGATTCCTTCCGGTCCGATAGTTTCGCCGGCTTACGCACAGCGGCAGGATTTCCGCATGGGCGCTGATGTGGCGCTGATGTTGGATGGTATCGCGGCCGCGAGCATTGCCGTGCGCGATTTGCTGCCGTGAGCGCTTTATTGTTGTCTCCCCTCCCGCGCAGACGGGGCGACGCCGACCAGATTGAGGTTCATTCGCATTCCACATTCACCTGCCTGCACCTGGTCACTATGAGTGCGGATCGCATCGGCAAGCTATCGCTCCCTCTGCTTCAGAAGCTCGACGACGGCCTCAAGGCGTCGCTGGAGTTGCCGTGAAGAGGAACAACGGTTCCCGACAAGGTTTTCTCCTCTCTTTTTTTCCGCATTTTTCTACCTCAAAAGCGCTTGGCGCATGCGGGAACACGTAATAAACTTTTGAACAGATAGCCGCTGTCCAGGATAGATTGTACCGCTGGAGGGTGGACATCGGATCGTTCTACTTTTTTCTCTTGTCTGAGGGGAGCAGATTTCACGATGGATACCAGTCTCGATGTTCTCAAGTCCTTCCGCACCGCCTTTGCAGGAAGTATATCCCTGAAAGTGCGACAGCTTTACGAGGTGGTGCCAAAAGCGAGCAACTCGGAGTTGACCGGCGATTTCGTCGAAGAGCTAGTTCGAGGTTTCATCCGCGACTGGATCAGGCCGTGCCTCCTGATGCGAGGAACCCTGTATCCGCACGACACCACTACTCCCATCGCCTCAACGAATCATATCCGGAAGCAAATTGACGGTATCGTGTACGATCCCAGACTTGGCCCTGCGATACTCCGTGAGGGGAGTTTTCTGGTCACGCATTCCGCTTTTTGTAGGGGCATCGTCGAAATAAAGACCAGCGAGGGAGATCTAAAAACATTCGCGAAGAGGCTGCAAGTGCTCTATGCTCAATACCTCATGCCGGGGTTGCTACATGGTCGTTCGCCCTTCCTGGACCCGAACTATGTAATGGGCATTGTTATCCACGACCCAGACCCCAAAAAACATAGCACCCCGGACTGGTTGCCTTCCTCCACCCCACTCTACCACTACCAAGCAGTAGGGCATTGCCCTATTTTCATCCTGTTTAAGAAAGTTGGCGACGAATACGAACCCTTTGAGCCTGGCATCGACGCGATGATCAAGGCGATTTTCAGAAGCAGATGGCAGCATGCTACTCTTGAGGATAAATTTGGACCGGAAATGTTGGGATCATAGCTCCGACTCTATCAGGGGAGCGAGTTGAAAACATTGGTCAATTTTTCTTTGTATGAGAGAGAATACATGAAAGATCCCTTGTCGCGTACTCATCCTGTGATCGCCGTTGAATGGCATCCGACAAAAAACGGCGTCCTCACGCCAGATAATATTTTGGCGGGTTGTGGCAAGAAAGTGTGGTGGAAGTGTCCCCAGGGGCCGGACCACGAGTGGCTAGCAAGTGTGGGACATCGAACGAGCAGCAATCCAACAGGTTGTCCGTTTTGCGCGGGTCGGAGGGTTTCAGTCACTAACGCTCTCTCCACCATCTGTCCGGATGTGGTTTCCGAATGGCATCCCACGAGAAATGGTATCCTTACCCCTGAAAAGGTAAGTGCTGGCGGCACAACAAAAGTATGGTGGCGGTGCCGCAAGGATCAGCAACATGAATGGCAGGCAATCGTACGCAGTAGAACCAGAGGCGAAAAAGCTTCGGGTTGTCCCTATTGTGCAGGCCAAAGAGTTTGTGCGAATAATTCGTTAGCCGCACTTTATCCTAATGTGGCAATCGAGTGGCACATGGGCAAAAATGAAACGCTATTGCCAACTGACGTCAGATCACATAGTCATAAGAAGGTCTGGTGGCAATGTCGGCTCAATTCATCTCATGAATGGCAAGCAGCCATTTCAAATCGGGTGCGCGGTCTTGGTTGTCCCATCTGTTCAGGACGTGTTACAACACTTGAAACTTCCCTATGTGAACTGTATCCTCAAATTTCACAAGAATGGCATCCAACGAAAAATGGAGAACTCACACCGTACAAAGTAAAACCAGGCTCAGGACTAACAGTGTGGTGGCTCTGTAGCAAAGACCCAGATCACGAATGGCAGGCTACAGTGGACAAAAGAATCAATGCGGGACAAGGATGTCCTTACTGCTCTAACCGGAGAGTTTCAGTTAGCAACTCTCTCGCTTCCCTTTTTCCCAAACTTGTCGTAGAGTGGCATCCAAAAAACGAACTTCTCACGGCTGACAAAGTTGTCCCTGGCTCAGGGCAAAAAGTTTGGTGGTTGTGTGTCAAAGGTCCGGATCACGAATGGCAGGCTCGAATTGCTGATCGGACAAAAGGTCAAGGTTGCCCTTTTTGCGCTGGGAAGAGAGTTTCGGTCACTAATTCTCTTGCTTCACTTTTCCCCGAATTTTGTGTCCAGTGGCACCCAATGAAAAATGGCGACCGCACCCCAGAAAATGTTGTAGCTGGATCCACGCTAAACATCTGGTGGCAGTGTCCCGTTAATCCAGACCATGTATGGCAATCGACATTAGATTATCGAACGAGAAGGACTTTTAGTTGTCCTTACTGTATTGCACGTAAAGTTTCGATTACCAACAGTCTTGCCTCAATCTTTCCTGAAGTAGCTGCCGAATGGCACCCGACGAAGAACGATGATTTGACCCCCGACCAAGTTGTAGCAGGGTCCAATAAGGAGTTCTGGTGGAAATGCGCTAAAGACCCCAACCACGAATGGCAAGCAAGATTGGTCAATCGAACGAATAAGGACATTCGGACGGGTTGTCCGTACTGCAACCGAGGGTGGACTCTACCGGCTATCCAGTCCTTTGTCTCGTCCCTAAAAGACCATCTTTACACCTTCACGCCTGCTGAACTCTACCTGCTCTTCCAGCAGAACGGGTTATTGCAGACAAAGGGCAAAGGCAAAGCCTTCGTCAAGGCGCTATCCACCGGTCGGTTCCCAAAGGAAGACATCGAGAAGTTCGTCAACGGCTCGCCATCGCTCGTCGATCAATTCGTTCAAGACCCCACCCAAACACTGGAAGCCCTGGAAACGAACGAAGCAACACCAGATCGCGCAGAAGATGTCGTTCTCGACCAAGCCGATGTCGTGATCGAGCAGACGGAGGAAGGAGGGGAGCCAGAGCTTCCGGTCGTTCAAACCAAAGAAGTTCTTGGCTCTCTTGGTCTTCACGTCTTCAGCTCAGCGGACGAAGAAGCGGTCGAGTTCCTGCTTGCCTCCGCAGTCGCCAAGATATGGAAACACGCTTACCAGGATGAGATATCGGCGGTGGCGCAGGCCGAGGCTTTTCATGGAGACGGGTACGCGGAGCAGGTTAGAACCAAGTTTCTGGACGAATATCGCCAGGCGAAAGACCTCGCCATTCCGCCCGGATACGCTTTTCGGATCGACGGCAAGCCGGCACTGCCGAACCTCATGCAGCGGCATTTCGCGGTTCGCGTTCGAGAGCGGAAGCGCGTCGGCAACTGGTCGGGCACCGGGGCCGGCAAGACGCTCGCGGCGGTTCTCGCTACCCGCGTGGTCGGTAGCAAGCTGACCGTCATCTGCTGTCCCAATAGCGTTGTCGAGGGCTGGCGACGCACTATCCGAGACATCTTCCCCGATAGCATCGCCGCGGCCAAAACCTTTGCCCCTGATTGGGCCACAACAGCCGAGGATGAGATCGGCTTCGGCGGCGCGGCTAACCACGACACCCACTGCTATCTGATCCTGAACTACGAGGCGTTCCAGCAGCCGGACTCGGCGGAGCGCCTTCGGGCGCTGGTAGAGGGCGAAGCCATCGACTTCGTCATCGTGGACGAAATCCACTATGCCAAGCAGCGATCGGAAGATATTTCCCAGCGGCGGCGGCTGGTCGCGGCACTCACGACCCACGCCGCCGAACGCAATGCCGATCTCCATGTGCTGGGGATGTCGGCCACGCCCGTCATCAACAACCTCCAAGAAGGCAAGAGCATGATCGAGCTAGTCACCGGCCTGGCCCATGACGAACTCGATACTCGCCCTACGGTGTCCAATTGCATGGCACTGCATCAACGGCTCGTGACGCTCGGCATTCGCTGGATGCCCGAATACCAACTCGGCTGCGAGCAGCACGAAATCGAGGTGGACTGCGGCCCGTCCCTTGATGAAATCCGCGCACTCGGCGGCAAGGGCACCCCTCTGGCGCTCGAGCAGATCCTCACCCGCGCCCGGTTGCCCGTGATCCGCGCCCACATCGAACGCAAGACGCTCATCTACACCCATTACGTTCAGGGTATCGACCGGCTGCTGCGGGATGCGCTGGTGGCGGATGGCTGGAAAGTCGGCTTCTACACCGGCGAGGACAAGTCTGGTCTCGACGGTTTCCTGGAGGGTGATGTCGATGTCCTGATCGGCTCTAGTGCCATCGGCACCGGGGTCGATGGCTTGCAGCGGGTCTGCAATCGCCTGATCGTCAATGTCCTGCCCTGGACCGCTGCCGAGTTCGAGCAATTGAGGGGCCGCATCTACCGGCAAGGCCAGAAGCGAGAGAATGTCACCATGATCATTCCGTTGACCTACGCCGAGGTCCACGGCGAGCGCTGGTCGTGGTGCGAATCGAAGATGCAACGACTGCACTTCAAGAAGTCGATCGCCGATGCCGCAGTCGATGGCGTCGTGCCGGAGGGACACCTGCGCACTTCGGCTCAAGCCTACCAAGATGTGATGGCTTGGTTGGAGCGTCTCGATTCGGGCGAGGTCGAGGTCATTACTCGGCCCCCAATCGTGGTTCCGCTCCCGGACACGGACCCGGCAGACGTGAAACGGCGTGGCCGGCGCTACGGCGATTTCTCGACAATGAATCGCGCCTGGAACCACGGTCGTAGTGAAGCTACTCACACGCGTCTTCAGGCGAACACCGAGGAATGGGCGCAGTACCACACCCTTTACCGCGAAGCGCGCAAGGACTGGGCCGTGGTGCCTTATGAGGAAATGATCCGCTGGTGTATGCAGCGGAGCGGCTATGTCATTGGCGACTTCGGCTGCGGCGAGGCCAAGTTGGCCGAAGCGGTGTCCGACCGGCATACCGTCCACAGTTTCGACCATGTGGCGGTGAATGAAAACGTGGTCGCTTGCGACATGGCTCATGTGCCGCTCGATGACGAGACGCTCGATGTGGCGATTTTTTCGCTGTCCCTCATGGGCGAGAACTTCGTCGATTACCTCCGCGAGGCATATCGCACCCTCAAGCTCGATGGCCAGCTTCACGTCCTCGAAGCGACGCAGCGCTTCGCCGACAGGCAGAGGTTCGCCAAAGCTCTCGAAGAGCTTGGGTTCGCGATTGTCAGTGTGGAAGACAAGTGGAAGTTCACGCACATACGAGCAATCAAGACCGAGCGCGAGCCGTGCGAGAACATCGAACTCCGGTTCTAGCTCGCATGAGCGCTTCAAGGTTGTCACTGACGGCGCAGGCGAGTGACCACGGTGACAATGCGTTCGGCTGCCTCATCGATTTCGGCGTGCGTCAGCAGCGGGCTAAGACTGAAACGCAGCGCGGAATGCAGCACGGCGGCGGGCACGCCCATCGCTTGCAACACCGGCGAGGGCAATAGCGAACCGCTCGAACACGCCGAACCCGTCGAGCAGGCGACGCCAGCGAGATCGAGATTCATCAGCAGCAAGTCACCCTTCAATCCCGGAAACGACACATTGAGCGTATGTGGTATCCCATCCTCCGGGCCATTGAGGACAAGAGGCGCGGCATGGGTGCGCAGGTGATTCAGAAAGCGCTCGCGGAGTTGGCGGACATGGATCAGGCGATCGGTCATCTCACGGCAGGCATGATCGAGAGCACAGGCCAGGCCGACCGCTAGGGCGACCGGCTCCGTGCCGGGTCGCCGGCCTTGTTGCTGATGTCCTCCCCACGTTCGTGGCCGCAGTTTCACACTCCGGCGCACCAGAAGCGCGCCCACGCCCTTGGGTCCGTGGAATTTGTGCGCGCTGATTGTCAGCGTATCGACGCTGAGGTCATGGAAATGCACGGGGATCTTGCCGGCCGCCTGTACCGCATCGCAGTGAAATAGGGCGCGGCCATCGAGGATTTCGGTCAGCCGGCGGATAGGCTGCACCGCGCCCATCTCATGGTTGGCCAGCATAACGGCGACGAGGCGCGTGTCGGGGAGAAGGGCATTGGGCAGCGTATCGGCAACGATATGGCCGTGGACATCGACAGGTAAATGATCGAGAGCGAAGCCGCTTTCGGCGAGGCGGCGCAGCGGCTCGATAACGGACGGATGCTCGATAGGGCTGGCGAGCAGGTGCGCGGGAGGATCGTCGGAGAGACCGAACAGCGCGAGGTTGTTGGCCTCGGTCGCGCCGCTGGTGAAGAGGACTTCGTCGGCATGCGCGCCGAGATGCGCGGCCACGGCTTCGCGGGCGTCTTCCAGGGCACGGCGGGCGCGGCGGCCAATGGAATGCGCGCTGGCGGGATTGCCGAATACCTCGGTGAGATACGGACGCATGGCATCCCACACCGCAGGCAACAGAGGGGTGCTGGCGTTGTTGTCGAGATAGATGCCGTTCATGGCTCGCCACGGCTGAGGGAAACAGCAGCAGGGTGACGGATGGTGATTCCGAATGGAATCACGCCCCTGCTCACTGCGTTCCTCATTGTAGGCGCGGCGTGGATGGCCCGCCCTACGACTTGCCGAGTTTGCGGCCCCATACGAAATAGATGGCCACAATGAGCAGGACGGCGACCACACCGAACAGAGGCCAAGGTATGGCGTGCATGAAGACAATCTCCTCGGATGCCAGGATAGGGCGAACAAGCTGCGCAAAGCATAGGTCAAGAATGTTCGGCATGCGCGGATTATTCGGATAGTTTGGCACGCCGGTGGAGAATTCCCGGCTAGGCCGCGATCCGACGATCATTGCGGCGTGTCACCGGCGCGGCGGGCTTGTGCAGGGTGACAACCATGTAAAGTCGTCCCAGGTCCGTGCCGGCTTGTTCCAGGAGCCAATCGGTCAGCACGGCTCCACGCCGCAGCAGAGGAGAAAAAGAGAAGTAGTCGGGGTTGGCGAAGCGGGCGACGGCCGTTAGATGCAGGCCGGTTCGCAGAGCCTGTCGCCGTAAGCCGGCGCGCGTATTGAGGCGATAACAGGTCGGAAATGTATCGTGAATGGGCCGAGCATACAGACGTTGAACCAGCCATTGCTTTGCCGTGTGTGGCAACAGATCGGTCAGACGGCTGAGCCAGGAAACGTAATGGCTGGCGTTGACCGTCAGGGCGATGAACGATCCACCGGGCCGCAGCAGACGCCTTACCTCATCCAGAAAACGCTGCGGGGTTTCGACGTGTTCCAGTACCCAGCGCGAAGCAATAGTATCAAAGTAGCCGTCCGGAAACGGCACCCGGCCGTTCGCTTCGAGAGGGCGAAACCAGGCACGATTCGCCAATTGAGGATGAGCCTGGAAATCGACGCCCCATACTTCGCGGTTTCCGCCGCGATAGACGGCGAGGTCGGTGTTGTCGCCACAACCCAGATCGAGGAGCCGGCGCGTGTCGGGCAGGGCGGTCCGAATCGCCTCATGATACCCTTCGGCGGCGTCGCCATCGTGGGGGAAATAGCGCGCAAAAAAAGCGTCCATTGGAACTGCTTCCTCGGCGGGTTCAGCCGGCTATGGCAAAAAGGTATGCGGAGGGGCGGCCTCCGAAGTCGGATTGTGCTGTATTTTTCGGCTGGGAAGATTGGTGGACTTGAAATAATCGCGAAGAAATGTGCGGCGGACGTGTGCGGATGTTGGCAAGCCGCTTGCGGCGTAGCGCCGGAGAACGCTACGCCGCAAGCGGTTGATGACGGCTAGTTGGTTTTTTGAAACGTCGTCTGGGAGCCGTTGGGATTGGTCATGGTCAACTGATCGCCATTGATGACGACTTTTTCCGCATGGATTTTCCGTCCTTCATAGTCGTCTTCAAAAGTAAACGTAACGGTCGGCCCCATCCCCAGCGAGTAAGTTCCTTTGTGGATTTTCGCGCCGCGTTTCAAAACCAGTTTGTGATTCGCATTGAATTCCAGCTGCGTGGCGTCGGCTGCGGCCTGCGAGGTCCATTTCGTTCCTTCAATCTGCCCCTTATTGCTGGAGGAGCAGCCACACACGAATAAAAATACTGCAATGAACACCAGACGCGGTAAAGAAATCAACCGCATAATTCACCTCCTTGTTGAGCAGAAATTATCCGCCGGACTGCCCTTGGCCTCGTCGATCCTTCCTCGCGTCCGTCGCATGGCGCATCAGGAGACGGCGGACTTCGTTTTCGCCGTTTCGTAACAATCCGCCAATTCGCGCTCATTCGTCACACACATGCTCAAATCGCGCAATAAGCCATCGCGTAGGGCATAAATCCAACCGTGAACCGACAGGCTTTGTCCGCGCGCCCAGGCATCACGGACAACCGTTGTTTGGCTGACATTGACCACTTGTTCGATGACGTTAAGCTCACACAAACGGTCGTGTCGCAGCGCTTCGGTCGGCAAGGCATCCAACTGTGTCCGGTGCTTACTTCGCACGTCTTGAACGTGTCGCAACCAATTGTCGATTAGCCCTAACTTATCGTCGCGCAGGGCCGCCAATACTCCACCGCAGCCGTAATGCCCGCAGACAATAATGTGTCCAACCCGCAACGCCTCCACTGCATAGTGAATGGTGGAGAGACAGTTCAAGTCGGTGTGGACTACCACATTGGCGATATTGCGATGAACGAACATTTCTCCGGGCAATAAACCAACGACCTGATTGGCCGGTATTCGGCTATCCGAGCAGCCAATCCACAGATATTGCGGTGCCTGCTGGCGGGATAATGTCGTGAAAAAATCGGCATCTTTTTCGGTGATCGCGCCAGCCCACGCTCGATTGTTCACAAACAGGTGATTCAAAACACGCATGGTTGTCCCTACCAGATAACTTTGATGATGAGGAATAAGGTCAACGTACTTCCAAGGTGTATTCGGGATCGCCGAACTCGTTCGTGCGCCGCGATAGACGGAACGATTTGCCAAACACGGCTGACTTTATCCAGCCCTCCTTTTTCGGCGTTCCCCGATACCCTTTTGAGGAATGACGGAGGATATCGAATAGCAACGGCTCCGGTCGAGCATCAACTAACCAGTATTCGCGGATGCCAGCCGTCCAGTAATCCTGGCGCAGCCGCTGCATGTCTTTGCGCACCGAACTATCGCTCACTACTTCCAGTATCATATCAGGCGAGCCTTCCATTTCGACGTAACCGCCTTTCTTGCCTTCGAGCAAGCGAACGCGATCCGCACGCGCGGCATGCGAGGCGAAGACGGCATCCGGAACGACGGCGATATTCGCATCGACGTTGCTTAGCCGTATCCCATCTGGAAAATATAGACCCAGGCGGTCGTTCTTTACCATCGCTCCCAGCACGATGTTAAACTCGTTCTTGACCGCCAGGTGAGTGAAGAGCTGTTCGCGGCTCATATCAACCCAGACCTCCCGATCCAGATAGCAGATGCGGCCGGTCTCCGGGAAATCCTCACTATCCGCCCAGCGACGAAACGAGGCCAGATCCTTCACTTCCTCGGGAACGCTTACCTGGTCGGATTCGATTACGAACGTGGTCATGTCCTCGTCCTCATCTCCCATTCGCGGTTTGCGGCATATCATAAGCGAACCGCGAGCCTCGTGACCAGCCCACTCCGCGTCTCGCGCTTTGCGATAGAATGGGGGGCGGTGCTCCGTCCGATGCGAAGGAATATACGATGCCGAACGATCTGTCCTCTGTCTCGCCCGCCAACCATCTGCTCGTCCGTGCCGCGCGCGGCGAAGCGGTCGAACGGCCGCCCGTCTGGGCCATGCGTCAGGCCGGGCGCTGGGATCCCGAATTCAATCGCGTTCGCCAGGGCTTGTCGTTCTACGAATTCTCCGAGAACGTCGAACTGAGCGCGAAAGCGTCGCTGCTGCCGCGCCGTTTCGGCGTCGATGGCATCATCCTCTTTTACGACATTACGACGCTGCCGGTGGCAATGGGGCAGTCGTTCGTACTCCAGCCGTCGCAAGGCCCGGTGCCCGATCATCCCATTCGGACGCTGGCCGATGTCGAACGTCTGGAAGCGCAGCCCGATCCGCGGCGCTTTCAGCACATACGCGATCTGCTACGTCTGGTTCGTGAGGAACTGCGCGGCGAATTACCGGTGTTGGTTTTCGCCGGAGCGCCGTTCACGGTGGCGACGTACAGCATCGGCACCGGCAAGGACATCGCCGCCACGCGCCGCTTCGCCGCAGAACAGCCGCGCGTGTGGGACGCGCTGCTGGAGCGCCTAACGACGGCGACCATCCATTTTCTGCGCACGCTGATCGACGATGGAGCCGATGTCTATCAACTCTTCGATTCATGGGCCGGCTTGCTGGAGCGTGAGGAATACCAGACGTGGGCGCAGCCTCATCATGAAGCGATTTTTCGAGCGGCGAGCGGAGTGCCGCGTATCCTGTTCGTCAAGGAAGGGCCGTATCTGCCGCTGATGGCGTCGTCGGGCGCGGACGTGATTTCGCTGGGCGTGTGTCACGATCTAGCGGCGGCGCGGCGCGAGTATCCGCAGCTGATCTTTCAGGGCAACGTCGATGAGGAGATTTTGCGTTCGGGCACGCCGGAGCAGGTGACGGCGGCAACGCGCGCTTGTGTGATGGCGGGCGGCGGGCGGCGGCACATTGTCAATCTCAGTCACGGCGTCGATCGCGCCACGCCGGTCGCCAACTTTGAGGCGTTTGTGCGCGCGGTGCGGGGTGAAGAGTAAAACACAACCTGTAACTGTAACCGTATGAGGTAGATCCCGCTTGCCGAGCGGGATCTTGGCCCAACATGCGAGAGATCCTTTGCAAACCGAACGACTATATCCGTTTACGGAGAGCGTCACCATTTTTCCCGGAGAGCGTCACCATTTTTCCGGAGAGCGTCACCATTTTTCCACCATGTTTTCATTTTTCACATCCCTTTACAGAGAGCGTCACCATTTTCCCCCAGTAGAAGTATTATCTCCTCGGAATGGCCGGCGGAGGTACCACAGCAGGGGCGATTGGTGCAACGAGCCCGGAGGGAGGGGAGCCTGCCGCCCCATATGGAGCGCCATATGCGCCTGCTGACCCGTTGATTTTGATCGCGGTCAATTCAAGGATGGCTACGGCGGTGTCTCCCAGCCCTTGAAGTCCCTCCCTCGTCACCCAAACATAGGTTCCGCAGTGGCGGCCGACATAACAAGCATCTTTGGGCACCTCTTTTTTCTTACCAACATGATACCAGCCTGGCCCGAGGCGATAGTACGTCTCAAGACACTTTTCCGCCGGTTTTGCCCCTACTACCACCTGGTAGGCATGGCGCACGTCATCCAAGACCAGCACCGGCCCAGTCCATTCGTTTTCACCATTTATGCCACCATAGCCATAGTTATACTTTTTGATATTATATACAGCCGGCGTGACTGTCCACGATTCTTGGAGTTGCCTTGAGCCTTGGAATTGGAGCGCAAACGGATTGAGAGCTCTGCCTGTGGGCACGAAGGTGAGTCCCGGAGCGATTTGTCCGCTATCCTGTACCTGCACGTTGCCGTAGATCGGCGTCACATGCCAGGGTAAGGCATAAGGATTGTCGATGAACATGGCGATGTTGTCGAGTACTTCCTGGTACTGGAGGTCAGTCATCGTACTCGCCTGATTCACCGTACTCCGTTGGAGTTGGACGTGGGTGCATCCGGCTAAGCAGAGTACGCCTATTAGCAGGCACCTTGCTGGACGCATGGAAACTTCCTTTCTCTCATGGGTTCTGAGAGTTTTCCCGGTCTTGTCATATAATCGGTTGGTGCAAGTATCTGAGACACTATTCTTTGTAAAATTGGTAAAAGGTATTGTCTCGGGTGGAAAATGGAGGTGGGAAATGGTGACGCTCTACACAAACAATTTCTATTCAAATCCGTATGTCGATATTCTCGATCTACAGCCCCGCCTGCGAGTAGCGGCTACAGGAACAGCGGCGTTCTTGCATCGTTGCGGTGTTTGCGTAGGCCGTCGCCATTTCTCCGCTGATCGCCAACTTCAAGACGATCATGCGCGGTGCGCACTCAAACGTAATTCAGCGCGGCGACGCTGGACCAGAGAAAACCGGGCGCGAGACAATAAAGCGACCATGTTTGTCCGGTTTGCAAGCTGCCCAGCCAGATACCCAACGGCACCCACACAAACACACGGTTGTAGCTCCAGAAATCCATGTAGATGTTGTGGCCGGCGAGAACGGCCAGGGCCACGCCGCCGAGCATTGCCAAGGCCAACACACGATTGCGCTGCCGCCATGCCAGGACGAAGGCCACGCCCAGCAGGAACAGCAAGTGGATCATGCTGGCCGCGTGGATGATTGCCAGACGCCGCGAAAATCCCTGGTTGCCGCCGAGATGACTCCAGCGATACCACATGCCGGCGAACGGTGCTTCAAATTGGCCCGAATCGGTGATGAACGGCCAGCAGCCATACCACAAACGCAACAGGCAAACCCATCCCACCCACAGCGCCAGCACGCCGGCGATCGCTCCGGCCGTGCGCAGACGACCACGGAACGGCGCGGCCAGAGCGACCAAACCCACCACGGCTAGATTCTGCTCGCGGCTGAAAATCGCCAACAGGGCGGCCAGGGCGATCCAGTACCAGCGACCGCCGCTGAGCCAGGCAGCCAACAAGGCGAACACGGCCACCGTGGAGACGATGTCGGTGAAATTGTGCAACAGCGATAGGCCGAGGTTCGCCCCAAGAGGAAGAACGAATCCCCACCACGGACTGCGACCCTGCCGCACGGCCAGCCATGCACCCAGCGCGGCCAAACTCACGATGGCGAGGAAGTTGATGGCCGGCATGACGTAGAACAGCAAGTGCGGATCGCCCGCGCTCGTCAGCCAACAAAGAGCCGGGTAGAAAATGCGCAGATGCCGTCCTGCCGGTAGGTCGATGTCCGGGCCATGCGAGCGCCAGGGCGCACGCGCCAGACTGTAATAAAATTGCCCATCATGGCCGGAGGGGCCAACGGTTTGCGTTATGCACTCGTAGGGAGGGAAGCCGATGCGCTGCGCTCCGGCGCACACCAGTACGGAGGGATCGCCGTGGTGTTTGGCCAGGTACACGGTCAAAAACAGCAGATGAACGAGAGCGGCCGCCGCCACGGGGCGCCAGAGCCGGGCAACAAGACCTTGCATGTGCGCGTTCCTACTAGGGATGGCCGGTCCCTACGCTCAGCAAGCGCATCAGCGCGGCCGCGGCAAGGACGGGCGGGAGATGGAGAGAAGGTAGGCTCCGTGCTTCTGTCCATTCATCGCCCTCGCGCCGGGCAAAGCTTCAAGGTTTTTCCGATTGTTTGAGATTTGACGCTTTCAGGTTTTAGCGTCGCCGGCGCTTCTTGGTGTCCTCCTTCGATGGTTTCACTGTCTCTGCTCGCCGGACGATAATCCCTTGTTCCAACAATTTGCGACGGTCGGCATCGCCTGGCGATACATTGGAGAGAGCCACGGTTGTCTCGTTGAGCTTTTCGGCGCGGCGGCCCAGAGCGGCGATGACGCGATCGGCGGCGGCCGCGTCGGGACAACGGAATAGCATCACGGGTTCCGTCGTCACGGAACGTACCCAGTTGGACCACTCGCGTATCTCGTGGGTCACGTTTGCCGGCAACGGCGTACTCGAATGACGCTGCAAGCGATCGAGAATCTCCGCGCCCGATAGGCCGGCTGTCACCGCCCGGACGATCGAGGCGCGCGTGATGCGGAACGTCGCCGCGCCGGCGCCGCTACGCTCCTTGACACGCTCGCAGAAGGGAGCCAGTTCTGCCACCGGCGAAAGGTCCATGCCGATGACGATGACGCTGAAATCCGGCTGCACGACGACACGCGTGACGCTGGGCACGGTGTCCGGCGCTTCCGCGGGTTCGTCGCCGAAATAGGCATCCAGTCGCGGTTGGCGAGCGATCAATAGCTCTCCGTCGGCGTCCCGACCGGCTTGCAGACACCCCAGCGACACGAGACGATTGCTCACGAGTTGACCGAACAGATGGCGGGCTGCCTCATGCAGTTGCTCCTCCAGCGGGGCCAGGAAACGGCCGGACATACGCACCTGAACCTCCTCGGGCTTTCGTCCCAACAACAGCGGATTGTGTGGGCCGAAACTAGCATGAGCCACGAAGTTATCCAGGCGATGAAAGACGCCGACCGGCAGTTCGTGGAAGGCGGCGTGCAACGCTTCGCGCAGCGGCTGTCGCTGGGAAGACGTTAGCGGTGTCATGAACTCATCGGCGTTGCGCCGGCCGCTTTTCCTGGGAACAGCCGTTATGGGGCCGCCGAGAAACCAGCCATCATCGTAATCGTGACTCCAATAATGGTAGGAATCCGTTGGCCGTTCCGCGCCACGCAACGATTCGTAAATGAAGGCATATTGCTGCTCGCTTCGCCGCGCCAGCCAGTGCCGGCCGCCTTCGCTCAGATCGAGCCAGACATGGTCGCCCTCCTTCGTTTCGTGCGTCATCTGCAATCGTTTGGCCCAGTGCAGGGCGATATCCAGGCGGCGATCCGGCGTGAGATTGTACATCTGCGTCAACCAGCCGGGCAGCGGTTCCAGAATGGACTCGAAGCGCTCGGTTTCCTTCTGAAACAGGCTGCGATCTTGACGCAAACGAGCGCGGCCACCGGCCAACTCCAGCAGCACGGCGCGAAGGTCCGGGATGTCGGTGCCGCCCTCCGGCCCCGGCTCCAGGGGTTGAGGACACGGCTGCAAAGGCGACCGTTGCCGCGGCTTGCTTGCTTGTTCGCGATCGGCTCGTACCGACGGCAGCAGACCCACCTGAATCTCATACGTCTGGGGATCGAGATCCTCGAACAAAACCAGCCGCGTAATGAGCTTCTCCAGCATGGCTCGCACATCGGCCGGTTTGTGCTGGGGCAGTCGGCGAGCCACTTCCAACAACGGCAGCCGGCCGCCCGCTTGCTCGATCGCATTCAAGATCGACTCGGCCAGCGAATCGTCCAGATACTCCGCCACCCAACCCGGCCAGCGGCGGCGCGTCACATATAGTTCATACACATCGCCGTAGAGCGTGTGGGGATGGAGACCAGCCTTTTGCAAGATGCGATTGATTTCGTTAGCTAGTTCATACTTGATGAAGCAGTAATTGATATACTTCGTAAACTCGCTCGGTTGCTGGGCGTCCAGCAGATGATAGCGGCGCAGGGCGCGCAGCCGTTCGACGAAATCCACGGCATCTTTCACCAGCGTCACCTGGCGGGCCTTCTCGCGACCGATGGGTTCACGAACCGTTATGAAGCCCGCGGAAACCAGTTCATCCAGGGCGGCAGGGAGAAAACGCTCGGCGGAAACCGGCGGCTGCTCCATACGATTTCGGGTATTCGTGCGCGTGGCCTTGATGTTGTCGAGGAAATTTTTCCGTGCCGCGACCGAGAGCGCTTGCCAACGTGTATCCCACAGCGGCAAATTGGCGCGCTGGAAGGCACGATCGTGAAAGGTTGGCTGCTCTCGATTCCACCAGTTGAAGAGTGCCATTCGTCCCTCCTTCGCCGCATCTCGGCTCGCCATTTACAGAGCGACTCTTATGCTATCACGGGCGAAGAACGCCCGATAGCATCGCCGTCCCAGCGAGGAGGCCCGTTATGCACCAGCCGATCCGTTTGGCCGTCCTGCTCAGTGGCGGCGGCACAACTTTGCAAAACCTCCTCGATCGCATCGCCGGCGGTATGCTGTCCGCGGAAATCGCCTGCGTCGTCTCGAACAAGACGGACGCTTTTGGCCTGACCCGTGCCCGGCAAGCCAACATTCCCGCCTTCGTCGTCGATCGCAAGGCGTGTACCTCGCGCGAGGACTTCAGCGCGCGTCTCTTCGCGCACTGCCGGCAGGCTGAGGTCGATCTCGTCTGCCTGGCCGGATTCCTCCAACTGCTGCACATCCCCGATGATTTTCTCAACCGCGTTCTGAACATTCATCCCGCGCTCATTCCGGCTTTTTGTGGCAAGGGTTTTCATGGCTTGGCGGTCCATCGCGCCGCCCTGGAGATGGGCGTCAAGGTATCCGGCTGCACGGTTCATTTCGCCGACAATGAATACGATCGCGGTCCCATCGTGTCGCAGCGTGTCGTGCCGGTTCTCGACGACGACACCCCCGAGAGTCTGGCGGCGCGGGTCTTCGCGGCCGAATGCGAGGCATATCCCGAAGCGATTCGCTGGTTTGCACAAGGCCGACTGCGCATTGAGGGGCGCCGAGTCTTCTTGAATGCAGAATGCAGAATGCAGAATGAAGAATGAAAGATCGTTTTTTTTCATTCTTCATTCTGCATTCTGCATTCTGCATTGATTTTGTGACCTACACTTGCAACAGACAGAGATTCCCACTCCTCGGGATCAGCGGAAGATACTCCATGCTCGGCCGCGTTTTCATGGGGCGGTATGAAACCATTCGCCTGCTCGGCGAAGGGGGGATGGGTCGGGTTTACCTGGCTCGTCAACTCGACCTCGGGCGGCAAGTGGTGGTCAAGGTCATGCACGACCATATTGCCGCCGATCCCAAATTCCGCGAGCGTTTCGCGCGCGAAACGCTCCTCATGGCGCGCTTTCAGCATCCCTACGCCGTCACCCTTTACGATGCTTCCCTCAACGATCCGCAGGGACCGTGCATCGTCATGGAATACATTCGCGGCATCACGCTCGATCAGATGCTGCAATCCAACGGCCGGCTCTCGGCCGCGCGCGTCGGCCGGCTGCTGTATCAGGTTTGCGAAGTGCTGCAAGCCGCCCACGCCATCGGCATCATCCATCGCGATCTCAAGCCCGCCAACCTGATGATCGTCGATCCGGATACGCCGTATGAACTGCTCAAGGTCATGGACTTCGGCCTCGCCAAGCTGCTGACGCCGGATCAGATGGCCAAGATCACGCAAACGCACACCGAGTTCGCCGTCGGCACGCCGGGTTACATGTGTCCGGAGCAGGCGCGCGGCGACGAGATGGACGGGCGCGGCGATTTGTACAGCGTCGGCGTTATTCTCTACGAACTGCTAACGGGCCGGCTGCCGTTCGCCGGTCGATCGACGATGGACTTGCTGTTGGCTCACGTCACCGAGGAGCCGCCGCCCTTCTCGTTCATGGCCGCCGAGGTCGAAGTACCGCCCGGCGTCGAGCAGGTCGTGCAAATGTGTCTGGCCAAAACGCCGGACGGCCGGCCGCGCAGCGCCCGCGAGTTGGCCGAACTGTATGAGACCGGTCTGACACGCGATTTCGTTCCTCCTCCCGCGGCCTCGGTCGTTGAGCCGTCGTCTCGGCTGCGGTCCTCGATGGCCGAGACAACGGCCCCACGCAACCCCAACGGCACCGCCAGAACTCCGATTCGTCCTGCTGCGGAGCCGCGCTCGCCGCACCTCGACCACACCGTATCCGTACCGATCTCGTCCGCCACGCCCATCAGCGCGTCGAGCGACAACGAAACGCACGATCCGTTCGCGGTGATTCATCACTTGGAGGCGTGGATGCCGGAGCGTATCGCCACCTACAAGCTGCGCGGCTTCATCCACGATGTCGGCGGCGAGATGGTCGAGAGCGTGCCTGGCCGCATTCATGTCCGCGTCGGCGGCAAGGGCAGCGTATATTCCGCGCCGCGTCAGGGTCTCTCGTGGTTGGGGCTTGGCTGGCGCTCCAATCTCATCGATATGGAGTTGCGCCTGGATCACGCCGATCCCAGCCGCGAAAATCAGCTGCGCATCACGGTTATCTTCCGTTCGCCCGGCACCGATCTCAACGCGAGTATGGCCTGGCGCAACGTCTGCACGCAAATCTTCTGCGACCTGCGCGGCTACCTCATGGGCCAGACCGGCGCAGTCAACAGTTCGGCGGAATGACTGTCTTACCAGCCCGCAGCGCGAGCAAGGGAATCCCCTTGTTCGCGCTGCGGGCTGGTAAGAGATATGCTTACTTCAAATGGACATTCGATAACTTGATACTGCGCGACTCCAATTTGCCGGCCATCGCCTTGACGGTGAGTGTGTCTTTCGGCAAATCGAAAGCGCCGATGCGCTGCCAGCTCTGATGATGGGTTTCGGAACTGGTCAAGGCATCGGTCTTCGCATCCCAGGTATTGACCACATAGCAGGCCGGCAAGAACTTCTTCTCTTTCGTGACGATGTTCTCCATCACAGTGATGGTGAAACGTGCGCCGGGCACGCTGCGATTGACGACGATGACCTGACGATCACGGATGCGATAACTCGAATGGAATTCGTCATTGAGTACGCGAATGGCTCGACCGAGCGGATGATGCGCGTCGTCATCGACGAAGGCGCACGGCGTCTCTTCGCCGCCGGCCGCGCCGTTGCTGAGACGATGGCCGATGATGGAACCGAGCGTATGCTTGGCCCATTTCTTGGCGTCGGCGTCATCTAGCTTGAGCGTCACCTCGCCCTTGCCGCTGACCTCGACTTGACCGCGCGCAACCTTGCCCTCGCGGTTAATCTCGATGTCGGCGCTAAAGCCGGGGAAGTCGTGATAGAGGCCGCGCGCGGCGCGGGCGTCGGCCAGCAGCTTCGTCGCTCCCGCGTCGGCCGCATGAGCGCGAGCCGGTATCACACACGCCAGGCCGATCGCCAACACGCGGATAACAAGATGCAATCGTCGTTTCATGGGACAACTCCTCGTCGATCCGAAAAGATCATCCATCGCCGCCAGATGGAGGATATGATAGCCGACCATCCCATCGCCGGCGCTGGCGGAAGGAGTTTGGAAAGACGAGATGGGAGCGCGAGCGGAAGGCGAGGGAGTCGAACCCTCATCCCCGTGAGGGGGCACGCATTAGCGGTGCGGCCCGGCCAACCGTATCCGGCTGCCTTCCCAAGCGGTGCTTACGGGGGTCGATCCCGTACCTATGCCTCGACAGGGCATCGTGCAGAGCCGCTACACCAAAGCACCTTCAGCAGCCCGTAGGGGAATTGAACCCCTCTTTCCAGCTTGAGAAACTGGTGTCCTGTTCCCGCTAGACGAACGGGCCAAATCACTGTTTGATAGACGCGCGGCCCACGGCGCTGGTTCACGCCAAAAATGTTTCTCGTCAAACTCTCTGACCGATTTCGAGTGTTACGAACTTGTCACTTTACTGCGATTGCACTTCCTGGATTCGATGGTAAACTCTTCCTCAATCTTACATCTTAGCGCCTGGCTTTCGCCTTCCGCTTCGCCGCCCGATGCATCCTTGCTTCGCACCTTTGAGGGCTGGATCATGGCCGATCAGTCACCGTCGCCTCGTGTCTTCTCCTGGGTCCGCCCTTGGTGGCTCGCGCGTTTCACGCCACGCCGTCAGCCTGTGGTGCGCCACGGCAAGCCAGCTCTGGAGTCCCTCGAAGATCGCTTTTCGCCCACGTCTCTCGCTGGCGGCACGTTGGCCGAGACTGCGCCCCCACACATATTTCCCAATTTAACAACGGCATGCGTTCCAGCGCCGGCGATTATCGACTAGCTCCCACCGTAGCCGCTTTGATGTCCGGCGCGTCCATCCAGCTTATTCCCTCACCGCCATCGACCAAGACGGAGGACAGTTCCGTCTCCACGAAGGCGACGCCGCCAGAGGAACCATCCTTCGTCCAGCAGGTCCATACCAACGACGACACGCCAACGCCGGAGGACTTGTTCAGCCAACCGCCGAGCCGGGAAGCAGCGAACTCACCGCGCCAGCAAGCGAGCAATACCGCGCCGAACCCGCAAGCGCGGGCGGGCGGCGGCGGCGGCGCGGCGGTGGGCGGCGCGTCCACGCCCAATGCGGGTGGCGGCGGCGGTTCGCCTGTTGGTGCCGGTGGCGGCAACGCCACTACCAACGCCAACCAATGGCTGAGTACCTATCTGGGCATGGTCGGCAGCGCTCTCACACCAACGACAGGTGGGACGGCCGTCTCCGGTGGGTCGGCCGTCTCGCCCGTCAGCCATCCCAGCAACGCCGCGTTGTTGGCACCCCTCGCCACTTCGTCCCCGAGCGCGACGGCTCATCCGACACAGACGCAACCTTCACATCCCGAACATCCGCCGCATCCCCAACATCCGCCGCGCCCGCACTCGACCGGCGGCGATCCGCTGTACGTACTCGATGCCAACACCGGCGAAACGCTGCCCGCCAATACTACCCTCAACAGCTTCTCCACCTGGGGCGAAAACCTGCAAGCGCAGGTGGCGGGTGGTTCCGTCGTCAGCTATACCTGGGATACCAGCCAGGCACCGGACCTCACCAATATCAGCGGCCAGACCACGGCCGACCTGCAAGGCACCTGGGCCAGCTTCACCGGAGCCGCTCGCACCGACACCATCACCGTCACCGAGACGACGAGCGGTAGCCAACTCTCCCAGACCATGACGTATCTCGTCGCCGGCACCGACTCGCCCGCCTACTCCAGCAGTCGGCCCACGTCGAGCAGCACTTGGCCCAGCGTCATCACCCCCGACCAGCTGACCGGCCAGCAGGCCACGCAGCCTGGTGGTCCCTATGCCAGCCTCGGACTGGCCGATGGTTCCGTGCAAACGTCGTTCGCCATGCCGTCTTATAACCCCAATGTCGCTCCGCTAAGTCTCGATTACAACTCGACCACCGCCAACGCTCAGCCGATCTTCCTGGCCGAATATCAATTACCCATCGGCCAGTCGGTGCCCGCGACCATCACGGCGCAGTTGACGCTGGACGGCACGGCCGGTTCCGTGGTCTATTACGACACGTCGAGCCTGAATCCCGGCGATTGGGTGCAAATCGCCCTGCAAGGCGATGCCACCAGCCTGAGTACCGGCCGTTACGCCTGGTCGATCACCGTCACCAACGGCTCGACGCCCACCACCTCCAGCGGCAACGTGGATCTTGTCAACCAAGCCAACAGCCCCTTCGGCGCCGGCTGGTCGCTGGATAATGTCGAGCAATTGGTGTCCGTCTCCGGCGGCGTCATGCTGGTCAACCCCGACGGCACCAGCCTGTTCTTCGCCGGCAGCGGCGGTTCGTTCACCCATCCGGCCGGCGACTTCTCCACGCTGGTGCAAAACCCCGACGGCACTTACACGCGCACGCTGACCGATGGCACGGCTATCAACTTCAACACCTCCGGCCAGCAAACCTCCAGCGTCGATCGCGATGGTAATACCACGACATTCGGCTACACCAGCGGTTTGCTGACGAGCATCACGGACATGAACGGCCAGGCGACGACGTTGGCCTACAACGGTTCGGGGCAATTGTCCACCATCACCGACCCGGCCAACCGCACGGCCACGCTGGTCTACACCGGCAGTCAGTTGACCTCCATCACCGATCCGGCCAACGACGAATGGCAATATGGCTATGACGGTGCCAACGACTTGACCACGCTGACCGATCCCAACAACAACGCCACCACGTTCGCCTACAACTTCGCCGGCCGCGTCGCCACCGTCACGCAAGCGGACAACACGACGGAGGCACTGACGGCCGAGCAGATGAACGGCTTGGCCGCGTCGGGCAGCGGCACGAGCAGCAATCCCGCCACGGCCGTGCTGCGCGCCACGGGCGATCAAGCGCAATACACCGACGCCAACGATCAGGTATGGATGACCGGACTCGACTGGCTGGGTTTCGGATTGGACACAGCCGACAGCGATCCGCTGGGCAATACCAGCTTGATCTACCGCGATGCCAACGGTCTGGCCTACCTGTCCGCCGACCAACTCGGTCGCCGCACACGCGATTTCTTCGACAGCCAGGGCAACACCACCAAAGAGGTAGCACCCGACGACACCACGCAGCAGTACAGTTACAACAGTTTCGGCGAGGTGACGCAGTACACCGACCAGGAAAACAACGCCACCACCTACGGCTACAACAGCACGGGCGACCTGACGCAACTGACCGACGCCCTCAACGACATCACCACCTACGCCTACAATAGCGCCGGCTTGCTCACCAGCACGACCGACCCCAACAGCAACACAACCACCTACGCTTACGATTCTCTCAATCGTCTGACTGGTACCACCAACGCGCTGAGCGGCGTCACCACCTATGCCTACGACAGCGCCAGCAACCAGACGGGCACGACGGATGCACGCGGTTTCGTCAGCACGTTCGCCTTCGACAACATGGGCCGCACGACCGGCGCAACGCTGCCCGACAGCGCCAGCGTGTTCTCGACGTATACGTACACCTACGATAACGTAGGCAACCAAACCTCCGTCACCGATCCGCTGGACCACACAACCACCAGCGGCTACAACGCGGTGAATGAGCTAACCAGCGTGACGGATGCGTTGCTGCATCAGACCACCTACGGCTACGACGCGGCCGGCAATCAGACCAGCATGACCGATGCGTTGGCCCATGTCACCACCTACGGCTACGATGCGGCCAACCAGTTGACCAGCGTGACCGATGCGGCCAACGAGCAGACGACCTATGGCTACGACGCGGCCGGCGAACAAACGAGCATGACCGACCCGCTGGGCAATCAGACGCTGTATGCCTACGACTTACGCGGCGCGGTAGTCAGCATCAAGCAGTTGAACGCCAACGGCATCCTCCTCTCTTGGGAGATCATCGACCGCGCGGCGTGCGAGTGCCCCTCCTCCATCACCTTGGACAACGCCTTCTCCGGCTCGGCCAGCGGCAGCATGAGCGGCTCGATCAGCGGCGGTTCTCAATCCGGCGACACGATTGAGTATGCCACTTTTAGGGGTCCGATCAGCAGCAGCAGCTTTGACTTTAGTGACTACGGCAGCATCGACGGCACCAACAATCCAGGCGGCTTTACCGGCGACATGAGCGGCAGCGTCAGCGGCGACACCCTTAGCGGCACGTTCAGTCTCAACGGCTACAGCGGCACCGTCAGCGGCACCATCAGCGGCGATAGCGTCAGCGGTTCCTTTAATGGGGTCAATGTCAGCGGTTCCTTCAGCGGCACGCTGACGATCAGCAGCGGCAGCACTTCGGACGATTCGATTGTCTACCAGCGGGACGCCCTGCATCGCGTCACCGGCGTGACCGACGCCTTGAACAACACGACCACCTACGGCTACGATGCCGTCGGCAACCAGACCAGCATAACCGATCCGTTGGGTCACACGACCAGTTACGCCTACAACACGATGAATCGCGTGACGGGCGTGACGGATGCGTTGAACAACACGACGACCTACGGCTACGACGCGGCCGGCAACCTGGCGAGCGTCCGCGATCCGTTGAACGATCCGACGTACACCTACGATGCGCAGGGCCGGATGTTGACAGCAACGGACGCCAACGGCGGCGTGACCACTTACACGTATGATCTGGCCGGCAATCAAACATCGATCACCGACCCCGATAACAACACGACGACCTACGGTTACGACACGGCCAACCGTCTGACAAGCACGACCGATCCATTGGGTCATGCCACGACCTACAGCTACGATGCGGCCAATCAATTGACCTCGATGACGGATCGCGATGGGCGGACGACGACGTTTGGTTACGATCAGGCGGGCCGCGAGACATCGGAGACATGGGTAGGGGGCAATTATACGGCGACGTATGCTTACAACACCAACAGCGAATTGACGTCGGCGTCCGATCCGTTCTCGTCGTACACGTATGCTTACGATGGCTTGGGGAATGAGACGAGTGTAAGCGGTGGCGGTGTGGCAGGCACGCCGCAAGTGACGCTGAACTACAGCTATGATAGTTTCGGCGACCGCACGAGCATGAGCGACAGTTTGGGTGGCAGCATCAGCTACGGTTACGATGCCAACCAACGGCTGACGAGCCTGGCTTTGTCCACGAGCATGACGCAAGATGCGCGGGTGACATTCGGTTATGACGCGGCCAGCCGCCAGACGGGCATCACGCGCACGGGCGCAGCCGGTAGCGACACCATCGCGACGAGCCTGAGCTACGATAATGCCGATCGCTTGACGAACATCACGCACACGGACACGAGCAAAAGCACAACGCTGGCCAATTACACCTACGGTTACGACGCGGCCAGCCGCTTGACCAGCTATCAGGATATCAACAGTTCGCTGACGTATGGGTATGACAAGACGGGTCAGTTGACCAGCGCTTCGGGTACGCTGAATGGTTCGACTTACGGGGTGAGTTACACGTATGATGCCAACGGCAACCGGACGATGCCGGGCTATACGACGGGCACAGGCAACGAGTTGACCAGCGATGGCGTGTACAACTACACGTATGACAACGAAGGCAACACGCTGACGCAGACGGAGATTGCCACCGGCACGGTGACATACTACAGTTGGGATTACCGCAATCGCTTGACGGAAGTGCAAGTCAAGAACAGTAGTGGCACGGTGTTGAACGACGAGAAGTTTACCTACGATGTGAACAATAATCGCATCGGCGTATTGCTCAACGGCGTGCAGCAGTTGTATACGGTGTACGACGCCTCGAATCCGTACATGGATTTCAACGGCAGCGGCACGTTGACGCAACGCTATTTGACGGACCCGCGTGAGTTGAGCCAGTTCTATGGCCAAGTGAGTGCCAGCGGCGCGACGCAGTGGTATCTGACGGACAATATCAACTCGATCCGCCAGGTGGTCAATACCACCGGCACTTCGCTGGATGCGATCACCTACGATCCCTATGGCAACATCGTGAGTCAGACGAATGCGGCCAATGCGCCGCGCATCATGTACGCAGGCGGAGAGCAGAACTCTATCCTGGGCATCTATCGTTTCAACGGAAGGTGGTATAATCCCGCGACGGGCGAATGGCTGAGTCAAGATCCGCTGGGGTTTGCGGCGGGGGATGCGAATTTGGATCGCTATGTTGGGAATAACCCCGTTCAATTCGAGGATCCGAGCGGATTAGAACGGTCGGCTATTCAGTCAATGCCTTCGATGCTTCCCCCTTCTTCAGGCTATATGCCTCCCCGTTCTCCATTCGGATTACCCGGTGTTCCGCCTTCGCCACCGGATCAATTTTTCCCCAGACTTGGGCTGCCGCCTGTCCGGTTTCCGCCGTATCCGGAGCCTCCACCTTTACCTTTCCCCGGAGCTTTGCCACCTGGATTGTTCCTACCGGGCATTACCGGACATTCGCAGCCGTCGTTTCCGCCCAACCCACGATATGTTCCTGGGATTGCCCCTTCTCTACTTCCACCGGGAGCCTTCATTCTCGGTTGCATGCCAAGAATTTCCAGCGAAGGAGGCGAGGAAGTTGGACCAGGTGGGAAGGCGGGATTCGTTCCTGGTGTGGACTTTGAACTTGAGTGGAACTTCATGATCTTCCCTGAGTTCAAGTGGCGCCAAGAATGGAGTCCTGCTCCTGTCCCATTGTACCGGCCTTGGGGGGCACCTGTGGGAGGGCCCGTCCACGAAAGTTGACGTTGAATAATGAACAGTAAAAACGTCGTACACGGAGGTTTCAAATTATGAGCCAGATGATGTTACGAACTACGAGATGTCTCTCTGGAAAAATGGGGCGGGGCAATAGCCGCTTGCTCAATCGCATTACAGAGGTTGGAAGTAGGGGGAGCCGGAAAAACGATCTTCTCCAGGCGCTGATTTTGGCATGCGCTGTTGTAATTGCCAACTTGTTCTCCTGGAACCCCATGTCCCTCGTTGCGGCGGACGCTATCGGAATTGAAGCGTTACTGGAATTAGATCCGCTCGATTGGTCGAGCATCGACCCGGAAAAAGTGGTCGAGGAATGCACGCTGGCATTGGCCAAAAAGCCAAAGTTGAAGGAAGATCAGCTTTTTCGGATCTATTTTTTAAGAGGCATAGCGCTGAACTTCGACGGAAAGGCTGACGGCGCGATACGCGACCTGACAGAGGCGCTGAACCTCCACCCAAATGACTATCGCGCGTTACGTTCTCGTGGCCAAATCTATGGCATACTTAGACAGCAAGACAAGGCTCGTGCAGATTTCGAGAAAATCGTAAAGCTTCAGCCGACATCCGGAATCGGCTATGCGGGCCTGGCTCTCTGCTCGACGGACATCGGAGATATCGATTCCGGCAAGAAGTTCGCTGAGAAGGCTATCGCGCTGGATCCAGACGAGCCTCAGGGATACCTAGCTCGCAGTCTGGCCCACTTGAGCGAACATAACGTCAAGCCTGCGCTTAAAGATATTAATCAATGTATTGCTCTTTCCTATGGCGGCGGCACGCCGCAAGCGGCGACCCCTTTTATTGTGAGGGCGGCCGTTTTCCTCGACATCTTCGATAACCCCACGAAAGCTTTCCCGAATCTGCTGATGGCTCGCAGGCTTAACCGCTCTGACGTTGCCGTAAAGGGCGCATTTTGTGACTATTATTTTAAGACAGGGAAATACAACATGGCATTTCAGATCAGCGAACAACTCATGAAAGAACAACCGAACCGGCCGGATCTGCTGGGCATGAGAGTCACTTGCCTTATCGAGCGTAATCGGCATGAGGAAGCACTACAGGTGGCTGAATCGATAATTCGCCAGGAACCTCGGCGGAGAAGTTATTTGCATCGCGGTCAAGTGTTCTTCACGCAAAAAAAGTATAAGGACGCCTTGCAAGATTACGATAAATCTCTCGCGCTCCGCCGCGATACCCTTGGGGCAATGGGAGCGAAAGCCTATCTGTTGGCAGCATGTCCCGATGAGCAATTCCGTGATGGTCCGATGGCACGGACTCTGGCAGCTAGATGTTGTGAACGAACGGAAAACCTGGCTCCTCGCTATCTGATGCTTCAAGCTATGGCCTGTGCGGAATGCGGAGATTATAAGGAAGCGACACGCTTGGCCAAGGAATCCTTGAAGAAAGCGGATTCCAGTTTTCCCTTCTTGGCGGACTACCGGCGACGTTTAGCACTTTTTGAGGCTGGAAAGCCGTACCGTTTTGCGCCCGATTCTCGCACTTTTGACTATTTGTTTCCATAAAGGTGGAGAAATCGGTGACGCTATACGCTTTTTCATCGTTTGACTCGACTTGCACTGAAATGTATCACCCCTGAGGACGCCACCACGGCTGAGTAAACGGTTATGAACCGGCGGACCACCTTCCTGATGATGGCGCGAACCGAAGCGGGTCTCCTCGTGATCCGCTTCGACCGCCGCGAGCGTGCAGACAGAGCAAAGCCGTTGAGAAGGTAATGCGCTGGCCCTTTTTCTTCCTGGCGTGGTGAAGGCGATGAGACACATGACGGATCCCAGCCAATGCGTCGTTCTCGTGCCCGCAGGCAGTGGCATCGATCCCGGTTGCGAGGATGGCCTACGCGAATTGGAGCGTCGCCGCTATCCCGTCTGGCGCGCCCGCGGCTACTCGGCCCTCGACATTCCACGCAGTCAGATGGCTACCGACGCTCTCGCCCAAGGCTTCCAAGAACTCCTGTGGATCGACGCCGATGTCGTCTTCGATCCCAACGACGTGGAGAAACTGCGCCGGCACGATCTGCCGCTGGTGTGCGGCATCTATCCCAAAAAGGCACGCCGCCAGTTCGCCTGCGCCTTCCTGCCGGAGATGCGCCAGGTAGTATTCGGGGCGAAGGGGGGCGTGGTCGAGATTCTCTACGGCGGCTTCGGCTTCGTTCTCACACGCCGTCCGTTGTACGAGACCATGCAACGACAGTTGAAACTGCCGGTCTGCAACAAGAGATCCCCGTCGCCGTTGGTGCCGTATTTCGCGCCGCTGATCGCCGGCGAGGGCGAAGAGGCGTGCTATCTGGGCGAGGATTACGCCTTCTGTGAACGCGCCCGCCGTTGCGGCTTCCGCGTCCTGGCCGACACGACCATCCGACTCTGGCAAGTCGGTGCCTATCGTTTCGGCTGGGAAGACGCTGGCCGCGACGTGGAACGCTTCCCCGATTATACCTTGCACCTTACCGGCGCCGCCCCACCGCCGGCCGTCCCCTCACTCCCTCCTCCCCATGAGGAAGAGAGCAGAAGGGAGGAAGCTGTTCGGTCGCCACGAAACGACTTCCAGGAGTCCGTTCGACCGTTGCCGGCTTCGTTTCCCCGTCTGCGCGCCTACTGCGTGTCCTATCCGGCCAATCACGAGAGCTTGCAGGTAACGCTGGAGGACTTTCGCCACAGCGACTGGGGCGAGGAACCCATCGTCTTTATGCAGCCGGAGGATTGGCCGCCCGGCAAGCCGTCGGCGGCGCGTAACTATCGCCGCGTGCTGGAGCATGCCTACGAAGACGGCTGCGACTTCGCCCTCATTCTCGAAGACGACGTGCGCGTCAACCGCCACCTGTGGCACAACCTCACCACCCTGCCGCTGATCCGCCGCGATCAATGCGATTATCTCAGCCTGTTTCTGCCCGATTTGATCGTGGCTCCCTGGCAGCGGCAGGAGCGCCACCTCGGCTATCGCCTGGCCAAGCCGCTCTATGCGGGGCCAAAGCAGATTTGGCAGCGCCACCGCATCTGGGGCAGTCAAGCCTACGTCTTGTCGCGGCGTTTCCTCCGCGCCGCTCTGGAACGCTGGAACCGCTTGGGCGAGGGCCAAGACGCGCGCGTCCTCTTCATCTGCGATGAGTTGCAGTTGCCGTTGTGGTACACCTACCCGTGCTTGGTGGAGCATGCCCCGCTAACCTCGGTGTTCGCCACGCCCGCAGCCCATGCCCCCGATTTCGATCCAGACTTTCGCCTCGAAATCGGACCGGGTTTTCAGCCGCCCGAGGCCATCCCCGGCTGGCTGACCGTGGAGGAGGGGGCACTCTTGTGGGAGCATGCCGCTGGCTGTCGCGTGCTGGAATTAGGGACGGGGTTGGGACGTTCCACGGTCTGTCTAGCGCAGCAGGCTCGGCAGGTGGTGACGATCGATCGGTTGGATCAAGCCGAGGCGAGCGAATGGAGTCGCCGCTATCAAGTCCACGACCGCATCGTGTTCCGTCAAGGCGAGATCGAGCGGATCGCGGCCCACTTGGAAGGGCGCTTTGATCTGGTTTCCGTGGACACCGATCCGGACGAGGCGAGCGTGCGGCGTGACATCGAGACGGCCTTGCGAGTGCTGGAGCCAGGCGGACAGATTGCCGTCCACGATTACCCGGATCCTCGCTGGCCCGACGTGCGGCGCGTCGTGGATGACTACGCCCGTCGTCTGGGCTGGCGGCGTATAGTCCAGGCCAACTTCTTGGGCATTTTCCGCCTCCCGTCCGCGACGACCTGAGGACCGCGACTAGAAGTCACGAACCAACGGAGTTTTGCATCATGTCCACGCGCATCTCGTTGACCACGATCGTCAAGAACGAAGCCGCCACGCTGGCCACTTGCCTCGATTCGGTCAAGGACATCGTGGATGAGATCATCGTCGTGGATACCGGCTCGACCGACCGCACGCGCGACATCGCCGCCGCCCCAGGAACTTCCTCCGAGAGTGATGCGCCGGTGACATAGTACACCTTTGCGGTGCGCATTGTTCGGCGCGCACCATCTCTGCTCGCCACCAGCCTCGCTCTTACGATCCCTTTTGCCGCTTCCTTTATCACC
>DATNCY010000254.1:0-14052 GCA_035553375.1 Gemmataceae bacterium | reverse complement strand
ATCTCACGCTCGGTCCAGCCTTGCTGGAACAAGTACCACGCCCGAAGGCGACGCCATTCGCGCCAATCATGGGGCTGCTTCATGCCTCCTATTATAAACGCCAACGGAAAGTTTAGTTTCGAGCGCAGTTGTCAGTAATTGATGGGGGCCGGCCCTTCACCGGGCAGACGCTCCCACTGACGGCGCACCTGATTGAGTCCATAGGCGCACAATTCAAATTCCTCGCTCAGCCGCCGCAGAATCGGCGCTTCGTCTTCGTAAGGCGGCTCCTCGAAGGTGCTGGCGATGTAATACGAGCGTTTGCCCTGCGAGCAATAATCGATGAAGTGATCTTTCGAGAGAATCGAGCGCAGGCGGTTGACCGCTTCGGGATAAACGCCGGTCCAAAACAGGGTAAAATCGCCGATGTGCCGATAGACCTCACGGCGAGTGCGGCCTTGCGGCGGCATGGCCTCGGCCTCGATCATCATCTCGGCGACTTCCTCCAACCGCCGGCCCATCGCATTGGACAACCGATAGACGGCGTCCATGTGAATGAAACGGGACAGCAATTCGGAGAGATAATCGGTGAGTTGAGGATCGGCCACACCCAAGGTATTGATAAAGGTCTGTTCGGTGAGACCGGCGAAGATCCGCCGAAGCGGATGATCGGGTTTGGGAACCCACATGATCGCACCTCTTCCGCAGCGTTCCGGAGAAGTCACCCTCCGTGGTGAAACCTCATCTGTTATTGTACGACCCGTGCGAGAAGAGTCAAACCCAAGTGCGCGCCCCTGTAATTTGTTACGTGCCTCCCGCGTAAATCGTGCGTCCGCCATCGACGGGCAAACTGACGCCGGTTATGAAATCATTTTCGATCAGCGACACAACAGCACGGGCGATGTGGTCAGGACTGCCCTCGCGCTGAACGAGCGTGGAGGCGATCGACTCACGCCGCTCCTCCGCGGACAAATCGGGAGGCAGCATGACCGGCCCCGGCAGAATGCAGTTAACACGCACGCGCGGATTGCGCGTGCCAAGCTCAACGGCCAGGCAGCGTGTCATGGCCGGAATGGCACCTTTTGAGGCGAAATAGGCGGCGTAGTTGACATAAGGCCGGGCTTCGGCCCAGTCACCCAACGTGATGATGCAACCGCCCTCCGGCTGCCGAATCATCGTCAGTCCCGCTTCCCGCGCACACAGGAAGGTGCTGAGGACGTTGACCTGAAAGTGCTGGCGCACATCCGCGGCGCGAACATCTTCCAGGCGACCCGTTCGCCAGAGGCCGACGCAATGAACGAACACATCGAGTCGCCCGAAGCGCGCCCGTGCATTCTCAAAGAGGCCCTGCACGGCGGTTTCGTCGGCGAGATTGGCTTGCAGGGCGAGCGCTTCAATGTGGTGCCGCTGGAGTTGTTCCACCGTCTCGGCCGCCTCTGCGGCCGAGGTGTGATAGTGGACGATCACGGCATAGCCGCGCTCGGCCAGCAGGGAGGCCACATGCGAACCGATGCGTTTCTTGCCGCTGCCGGTGACGAGGGCGACACGAGACGGCGTCATGAGATGGGTTCTCCTGTGTTCACGAAAGCATACGTTGAAGGAGGACATTCTCCCAAGTCCGGTCAGTCCCGATGAGGGAGAAAAGCCCGCGTCATCCTTTTTGACAAAAACACGAAAAAGACATCGGAATTTTCTTGCGAGGGTATCCCCACACCACTATAGTGAGGATCGTAATGGATTATCGCCATATCTTTCCGGGAGTATTCGCTTGGCCACCATTCGGTTAACTGTTTCGCCTTGGGATAAGCAACCTTTTCGTCTCGATAAACTCGTCTTTGCGAGATAGCTCGCTGTCGAGCGAAGTCATCGCCTTGCCCTTCAACGGATTGGACAGCGAACTTGATGCTGTCTCGTCCAACCCTTCTTATTCGGTCGCGATCCTGATTTGCCACCTTGACTGAGGATGAAGGTATGGTCGGTCCCGTGCGACGATCCGGGTTTACCCTGATCGAACTGCTCGTCGTCATCGCCATCATTGGGGTACTCGTCGGCCTACTCTTGCCGGCGGTCCAGAAGGTCCGCGCGTCAGCGGCGCGCATGCAATGTAGCAGCAATCTCAAGGAAATAGGGCTGGCATCCCATCACTACGCGGATGTCCATCATTGTCTGCCACCCGGACAGCTTGGGCCGTACCCCGACACCGGCGTCGGCTTACCTCCCTTCAATGCTCAGTTCGTCGGCGTGTTGGTCTATCTGCTCCCCTATCTCGAACAGGACAACGCTTATCGCGCCCTGCTCCAGGATCTACCAGGCGATTACCTGGATCCCTCCAAAGTCTATCCGCCGTGGTGGAATTATAGCTCGGCCTCCACAGCGGCCCAGGCTCGCATCAAGACTTACTTGTGTCCCTCCGATGACCCCTACTCAAACACCCGTCAGACCGACATTCTGACGCACACCTTCCGAACCGCCACGGGCTTCGATCTCTTCGTGGGCGGCTTCGGCGTGGCCGAGGGCGGCGGCAATTTGGGCCGGACCAGCTATGTCGGCGTCGCCGGCTATGGCGGACAGATTAACAACGGTGCCATCGATCGCTATGCGGGCGTTTTTTGCAATCGCTCCCATGTCAGCCTGGAGCAATTGACGGCCGCCGATGGCAGCAGTAACACGCTGCTGTTCGGTGAGTGGTTGGACGATTTCGAGATCGGCCCGCGTCAATTCGCTCCCGCGTGGATCGGTGCCGGGTCGCTGCCGGCGGCTTATGGTACGGCGGGCACAACGAGTACGGGCTTTTTTGAATTCAATAGCAAGCACACCGGCGTCATCCAGTTCTGTATGGGCGACGGTTCGGTGCGGAGCCTTCGCAAGGGCATCGCTCCCGGAACCCAGGCCTATGCCAACTTCATTGCCTCCTCTGGTTGGCTCGATGGCGTCGTGGTGGATTTCGCCCAGATTGGCAACTGACAAAAACCCGCGATGAGAATACGTCTGCTCGCTCTCCTGGCTATTGTGCTGCTCGCTCTCGTGGGAGGGTGTGGCAAGCAAAAGGATGGTACCAACATGACTTCGCCGACTGGCCTTACCCCGCAAAGGAGCCGTCAGACTCCGCCGCCGCCTCTCCCCTCACCGAATCCTTGAAAAAGCGGGTAGGGTAGGTCGAGTGAAACGAAATCCACCAAGCAAACGGGTGCGTGTGCAGGGTTAGGTCTGGAAACTCCTGATCAACGCGGTGCGACTGCTGAGAAATCAAGGACTTACGACCTAAAACGCGCAAGGCAACTGTCTCATTAAAATGCGGTCAAACATTCTTGTGAGAGCCGGCAGTGCGGTGTACACTATTACTCACCCATTTGGGAATCCCCTACCTTCCTTCCCAGATATGCGAGTACGCCGATGTCCATCGCATTAACTTATCCCTGTGGTCGAGCGTTTCACATTAAGGACGAACTTGCGGGACGTAAGATTCGCTGTCCCGAGTGCAAGTCCATCCTCGCGGTGCCGGCAGCGGAGAAAGAAGTAGACCCCGAAGACCTGATGTTGGAAGTGCTGCCCGCCGACGAACCGGATGAAGTGCTGCCCGCTGACGAACCCGACGAAACGCCCGCTCGCCGATCATCGCGACGGGCGGCAATCCAGGCGGAGGCACCCGTTCGGCGGCGCTCTCGAGAGGATGACGATGAAGCAATTTCCACCATTCGCCGGCGCAGGGATGAAGATCGGCCCATCAAACGCCGCCCCAAGCTACGACGTGAAGACTCACGCCGTGGTTCAGGGTCATTCGGGTCGGGCGGGTTCGGCAGCATCAACGCGGGCGTGGCCGGCGGCGTGCTTATGATTTTGATCGCTGTCATCTGGTTCATTGGTGGTCTGGCGGCCGGCTACATCTTCTTCTACCCGCCCATTCTTCTTGTCCTCGGCATCATCGCCATTGTCAAAGGACTGGCGGGTGGAGGGAGTTGATTCTCTTCTGCTATCCGGCGGCGCGCTCGGCCTGCTCCGCTGCTTGCTCGGCGGTGTAGCGCTCGGCGAGATGGATCTCCTCTTGCAGCGATTCCGCCGCCGGTTTCGACGTGGCCCGCGGATCGAGACAGAACAACGTCCACTTCTCGTCCTCGTAGCCGTGCTGCCGGACGTACCATTCGTCCTTGTCGTTGCGGGCCAGCGGGAAGAGGGCGCAAGCGGCCGGCTTGTATCGATACGAGTCCCCCTCCGTGGCACCGACCTTGTGCAACACACAGCCCTGATTGAAGAACACGCACCAACCATCCTGCACTCGCAGCATCGGTAAGTCGAGCTTGCGACGCTGACTCAGATAGCCGCTTGTCTCCACCATGTGCCGTGCTTCGGGACGCAGGTGCGGCAAGAACTTTTCCAGATTGGCGTCGAGACGCTCAATCTCTTCGGGATAGACAGGAGGCCGGCCGTTCTGGCAACAAATGCCATCACAGCCGCGACCGAAGATGCACTCGAACTTTGCTTCCGACAAGTTGACAATCGGCAGGCTGCTCCGCATCGAGATCGAGCCTCTGTGAAGAAGGGATGAAACAGGTGCGTCTGATTTCCCTCGCAGGATAGCGGTTCCCTCGCCTTTTTTCCAGGCCGTCCCTCCTACAGAGTCCGTTCGCCGCCTTGCACAAAGCAAACCCCGCGGACGCCGACGGTTGATGCAGCGCGTGGTAGTTATTTCACCGCGTCACTGCGGCGAATCCGTGGCAGCAGCGGCAGCATGACGACCAGCAGCGCGGCACCGAAGATATAGGGCAGCAGGTGTTTGGGCGGAAGGAAATAGAGACCCACGCCGAAGATCGGTCCCAAGATGCGCGCCAGCGCCGACGCTGACTGGTTGACGCCGAGGATTTCGCCTTGTTTCTCCGGGTCGCCGCGACGCGAGATCAACGCCTGCGCCGATGGCGTCAGGAAGGCGAAACCGACCACGGCCAACGTCATACTCACCAACATGCCGCCCAGTTTCATCCCCCAGGTGGTGGAAGGATCGGCAGCCATCCACGTCACACCGCCCAGCAGGAGCAGCCCCAGAGCCATCAGACTGATGCCCATTGCCATGAACGTCACTTCACTGAGTCGATTGGCCAGGCGGCGATAGAGGACGCCCTGCGTCATCACGAGGACGAAGCCAACGTAAGCGAACATCAGGAACGTATCGCGTTTTTCCATACCGAGAGCGTCTTTGATGAGCAGCGCCAGCGTCGGCTCGAAGCCGCCGAAACCGAGCGTGGCCAGGAAGAAAATCAGCACGATCGGCCCCAGCATCGGCGAGGTCAGCACCTTGCGCGTCGCTCCCCAGTCGAACCATTTGCGTTGCAGGGGCGGCGCGGTACCGAAACGCCGCGTTTCCGGCAAGAGAATAAGGCCCAGGATCAGAGCGCCGAAGGAAAGCAGAGCGGCGGAGTAGCCGATCACGCCGTCGTGGTTGCGGACGCCGGAAAGCGAAGCGAAGCCGACCAGTGGACCAAAGGTGAAGCCGATGCCGAAGGCCGCCCCAATCAAGGCCATGCCGTGTTTGCGGCGTTCCGGCGTCGTGCAGTCGGCGATGACCGCTTGAGCCGTGGCGATGGTAGCACCGGCCACGCCCGCCCCGATGCGCGACACGAACAGCAGAGCCAATGCCAGGCCCGCCCATTCGCGCTCGGCGGGCAAATCCGAGGCGTAGCCGAACAGCAGGTAAAAAAGGACGGAACCGACCAGACCGATGAGCAGAATCGGCCGACGGCCAACGCGGTCGGACAAACGTCCCCAGACCGGCGCGAAAAAGAACTGCATGGCCGAGAACGAGGCCATCAGCACGCCGAGGATTACTCCGTGGAGCAACCCCTCCTTGCTGCCAATCAACGGACTTACATATTTATCACCATAGATGGATAGCAAGGGGATGACGATGCCGAAGCCGAGTAGGTCGATGAAGACGACCAGGAAGACGATCATCAAGGCGGACTTCGCTCCCGGATTGCTGGGCGGGGCGGGAGTATGGGGAAACGCGGAGGGAGATGTTTCGATGGAGGGATCAGGCATAGTTGACGTTCCTGCGAATCGAGGCGTCGGGGACGCGGAGGGCGCACCTAGATTTTATACCGGCTCGGCGGGCGGATGACAGGGTGGGGGAAAGTCGCATGTCGTGGGCGGGGAGCGTGCGCAGTATTTTATGGTAGAATGCCATCCTCCCAGGAGATGTGGTTATGTCCGCTGGAGTTCTGGCCTATCTGCGTCACCTTCTACCGCTGGTTAACCCACAACTCTCCGATGGCGAGTTGCTCGGCCGCTTCACCGCCGCCGGAGATCAGGCGGCGTTCGCGGAACTGCTGCGCCGCCACGGCCCGCTGGTTTGGGGCGTGTGCTGTCGGGTGTTGGGAGACGCCCACGCCGCAGAGGACGCTTTTCAGGCCACGTTCTTGCAACTGACTCAGCGAGCCAAGACGCTGCGGCGCGAGGGCGCGCTGGCCGGTTGGCTGCATACCGTGGCGACCCGGCTCGCGCGCCGAGCCTGGCTCGCCGAGAAACGCCGTCGCCGTCGCGATCACGCCCATGTTCCCGCGATGAGGACATCGGCCGACGATCGGACTTGGCTTGAGTTGCGTCAGATGTTGGATGCCGAAATCGCCCGTTTGCCGAAACCGTATCGCCAGCCGCTCATCCTCTGCTATCTCGAAAATCTATCGCAAAGCGAAACCGCCCACCGGCTCGGACTGTCGCCGACCGTGCTGCGTGGCCGACTGGAGCGCGGCCGGCAGAAATTACGGCAGCGATTGGAGAAACTCGGTTTGCCCCTGGCCGCTGCCTTACTCCTGAGCAACGCCGACCCTGTCCCGGCGGCTCTCGGCAAGACAACGCTTCAGACGATCTTGCTCGCCCAGGCCGGTGGTCCGATCCCTCCCGCTGTTGCAACTCTGGCGGCCAGCGCCGCGCTTATTTCTCCCCTCAAAGTCGGCGTCGTTGCCGCAGTCTTGCTCATCGTGGGCGGAATCGGTATCGGTGCCGCGAGCCGGCGGACAGAGCCACCCGCCGCGCCGCCTGTGAGCAAACCGCCGGCGCAAGTTCAGCGTGGCGTCGATGCACTCGGCGATCCGCTTCCGCCGGGGGCACTCCAGCGTCTGGGAACGCGCCGCCACCGCATCCAGAATTGGCCGCTCCCCTGGCAGGACATGCCCGATGGCAAGTCGTACCTCGCCTATCATCGCCTTGGTAACATCAGCGCGATCCGCCGTCTCGACGCCGTAACGGGCCGCATCCTCGAAAGCTGGCGCGTGCCCGATCTGCATCAGGTAGCCGGCTTCTCGCCGAATGGACGATACGCCCTGATGTCAACGGAGTTCGTCTTTTACAGCGGTATCCGAGTGCCGGGGCAAAAGGAAGAGCAGGAATGGAGGCTGACCCTGTACGACCTGGTGAAGCGGAAAGCGGTCTGGGTGAACAGCAAGCCGTTGGAACAGAAAGACTGGAAGCATGTCTTCTGGACCCGTTTCTCGGCGGACGACCGGTGGATCGCCACGACCGGCGGGACGGGCGTAGGTCCGCTGCGCCTGTGGGACGGCGCGACCGGCAAGGAGCTATGGAGTCACAAGCCGGATGTGGCCCACATGGTACCGCTCGGCTTCGCGGAAGGCGGGGCGATACTGGTAGTCCGCGCGATCGACGATAATAGCATCCGCTTGCTCGACCGTGTCACCGGAAAGCAACGGCGGTCCTTCCGCACGATGGATTTCAGGACGACGCAGGAATACGATCTGTCGCCGGATGGCTCGGCGGTCCTGTTCGGCAGTTCCAGCCCCTCCGTGCGCGTCTGGGATGTCGCCACGGGCAAAGAGAGAACGCCGCTACAGGGGCACAAGAAAGCAGCGCGATGCTTCGCTTTTTCTCGGGATGGAAAAACCGTCGTCACTGGCGGGAACGATCCGTTCGTGCTGGTCCGCGATTGGCCTTCGGGAAAAGCTGTCCGCATCATTGATCTGGGGCGGGGCGGCATTGAGCGAATGGCGATCTCCGGCAACGGTCGGCGATTGGAGGTATTGTTCTGGGGCGAACAAGCATTACACTTTTACGATCTGATAACGGGTAAAAAAGCGCGCGCGCCGCTGGAGGGCCATTCAGGGGGCATCTACGGAGTGGCCATCGCGCCGGACGGAGCATTGCTCTCTTTCTCGAAAGACGCCACGATCCGCACCTGGGACATGAAGACGGGCAAGGCCATCGGCCGGCTGCCGGTCGAGCAAGACCTCAACGCCGGTGGGTTCGCCCTCAGCCGCGATGGCCGGTTGCTGGCCACGACCAACAGCGCTATCGATGCCATCCTCGTGTACGAGCGTGCGACGGGCAAACAGATTCGCAAGCTACCGGCCGAGCGCACCGTCGGGAAACATCTGGTCTTCTCTCCCGATGGCTGTTGGCTGGCGGGTGCCGACCATTCCGAGGGCATCATCCAAGTTTGGGACATGACGAACGGCCGCACCGTGTTGCGCGGCAAGCACAAGGTCGCTTACGGCATCACCTGCACCTTCAGTCCGGATGGCTACACGTTCGCCGCCTCAGATCACGGCATCGTGCGATTTTGGGATGTCCGCACCTGGAAAGAACAGCGAGGATTGAAAGCGTTCGCTCCTCTGGGATTGGCGTATAGCCCGGACGGCCGCACGTTGGCCACCGCAGGCGTGGAAGGCATCCGCCTGTATGAACTCGCCACTCGCCGCGAGCGCGTCCCCATCCGTCCGCTCGGCGGCTACCCAGAGGGTGTCTTGCGGTTTTCCTCAACCGGACGTTGGTTGGCCTGGACGAGCAGCCCTAGCGCACAGCGAATGGAAGAGCGATTGAGATGGCCGCCGACCGGCAACATTTCTGTCTGGGACATCCATCGTGGCGAACAGCTCGGTTCGTTTACCGGCCACGACGACGCCATCACCGGCCTGGCTTTCACCGCGGACGAACACGCCCTCGTTTCATCGAGTGCGGATTCAACGATGCTGGTGTGGGACATTGCCGGCATCGCCGCGAAAAAGCCGCGTCCGAAGGCTGGCGACGTGGACCGAGCATGGCAAGCTCTTGCCGGCGATGATGCGAAAGCCGCCTACGAAGCGATTCGCGTCCTCGCCGCTTCGCCCGATGCGGCCGTCAAACTGCTCGCTCGACATCTCAAACCCGTCGCACGGATCGACACCAAACGAATCGAGGAATTTTTGCGCGATCTGGATAGTCCCGTGTTTGCGGATCGCGAACGGGCGACGACAAATCTGGAGCAACTCGGCGAGCAGGCCGTGCCGGGACTAAAGCAGTTTTTTGCAAACAAGCCATCTCTGGAGGCGCGGCGCCGAGTCGAGCAAATACTCGAAAAAGCTCTGTCCCAGAATCCACAACGGCTGCGCCAGAATCGAGCGCTGGAAGCGCTGGAGTGGATGGGCGGCGATAGCGCACGGCGATTGATCGAAGCGCTGGCGAAGGGTGCCCCCAATGTCCGGTTGACGCGCGATGCCAGGGCGGCGCTGGGACGCATGCGGCGTTAGAGGCAATAATTTCACCAGCCCGCAGCGCCAGCAAGGGCTTTCCCTTGCTGGCGCTGCGGGCTGGCCATTCATGGTGTCAACGAATCGGCGTCATTCCCCGGCATCGCTGCTACTGGATTCGCCGCGATTACGGATGCTCTCGGGGATGATGTATTCGCCGCCTTCGACCTTCTTGGTCGCCTCGGCACGCAACTGCTCCATCAACTTCTGATAATACTTCTGTCGCCGATCATTCATCATGCCCACCCACAGCGGATTGCCGCCCGCTCCCGAGAAACTGTAGATGTCGTAAAACTGCCGTCGATCCGGCATCTGTGGTTTCACCATCAACACGGTGACGTAATAGTGCTTGACGGGCTGATCCGTTATGACGAGCGAGTCGCCCGGTTCCTTCAGTTTCAGCAGTTGATCGACGAAATCCGTTGGCGGATACGCGATGTCCTTTTTGTCCGGCCGATACTCCAGGAAGTCGTTGGGCGACATCTTCCGCAGTGGGACGAACGCATCGGACTTGGGAATCAGATGAGCCACGTTGCTCAGCCGGAACACATCGCCTTGTTTCTGCTCGCGCAGAAACTTGACAGCGTCCTCGGCGTTGGCGTGCTGTTTCTTGAGTTCGTCATTGATGCGCCGGGCCTCCTCGCGGGCCAACTTGCGCGCCTGCTCGAAGTACCAGGCTTTCTCCACATCAGCCCGAACAGCCTCGAACGTGCGAACGTGCGCTGGTTTCTCCTCGGCACGCCAGAACACCCAGTTGACATCCCCCGAGCGCGAACGGAATTGCTGCGTCCGGAAGGGAAACCCTGGGACATTGCGGAGCCTCGAATCGGGAGGCTGGAACATCGCGCTTACGAAATCGGGACGCTGAGGATTTTGGAAGAAGGGATTGTCGGTGGATTGCTCGTAGGCCGTCTGAAGTTCCTTCAAGGCGGGATCGGGATGGTCGAGCATCTCCTGCCGCGATTGCATGGAGGCCGTGACATGGAAATTCTCCAACCCATGCTCCGCGACGGCCTTCTTCATATACTCGTCGAGTTTCTGCTCGGAGCGAGCGTTCAGCAGCTTGTCGAGTTCCAACCGCACGGCGAAGATGTTGGCGGCCATCGTGTTCCTGGCCAGCGTCTTCTCGAAACGCTCGACCATCTGGGGACGAACCACCTCCAGCGGTTTGGGCGAATGGAGATAGCGGGCGGGCAGCGTACTCGCCGTCAACGGCGAGGAACCGGCCCCCGCCAGCACACTGGATGCGAAAGCGGTCAGCGTCGCGCGCTCGTATAATTCATTGGTGGCCGACCAGCTAATGGGCGCGGCCAAGGGCGTCGCTCCCGTGCCGGCGCAACCCATCAATTGGCCCAGCGCTGCCACGGGTGCTTGCACCTCGGCGGCGCGGCGGTCGGTAAGGTCGAAACCCTGACCGAAACGGGCGCGGGGATCATCCATTTTGTCGAACTTGAGGACGTTCTCGGCTTCCTGCTTGCGATATTCCTCGTACAGACCGCGCAGCGCGGTATCGAGGTCGGCGGGAACCGCGAGACTGGCCGCCCATGCCACGCCTCCGCCGGCGGCGAAGGGGCTGGCCGCTCCACCCAGGCGGAACAAGGGCAACAATTCCGTCGCCTTGGCCGCTAATTTCTTGGCGAAGGGACCATCGGGACGATAGCTGAAATACGCGACCTTGATCCGTTGCGGAGCCTTGAAGCCCGGTTGACGGCGCGACGGCGAGGCTTCATCGTTCTGGTAGCGGGTGTAGAGGTTGCGCAGATCATCCTCGGCCGGTTTTGTCTGGGACTTCGCCTTCGAGACGAAACTCTCGACCGAAAGGGGCAGCATACTGACGGCCACCGTGGTGCGTTGTTCCTGGAAATACTTGAGGAACTCGTCGGGCGTGGCAACGGCCGGGCTGTGATGAATGTCATCGACGGTCCCACGGAAAAAGCGTACACCGGAGCCGGAGCCGACCAGGGCTTCCCTGGCCATCGCCACGCGGAACTCATCGGTCAGAGCGCCGAGCAGGTCGTTCGCGTTGAGGTTCTTGTGAATCGTGTTGACGGAACCGAAGAATTTGCGAACCCACTCGTGGCTATCGAACTTGAGGTCCGGCTTGAGGAAATCGCCGTTGCCCCAGGCGCGATTGACCTCGCGGCAGACATCAGCGGTGGTGAGGACGATGCCGAGTTTGTCCGCCTGATGCTTCCAGATCTCGAAGTCCAGCACATCCTGAATGCGCGGCGTGCCGCCGAAATAATACTCTTGTGGCTGCCGCTGGGGACTGGAGTACCACGCCTGCTTGGCCAGTTCCGTCAAAATGGCATCAATGGCGTGAGCCTGATCGGGATGCTTCTGAACCTCTGGATTGGCGTACTGCGTCTGAACATCTTGCAAATTCCTCAAGATGAAAGAGTGGAGTTGCTCCGGCGGGATACGTTGCCCCTGGAGGAGTTGCCTTAGCGTGGAGAAATGATTCCATGCCTGTTGCAAGGGGCTGAAAAGGTTCTCGCCACCCTCTTTTCGCTCGCGCTCGACGCGCTTCTGAATGTCGGAGAGAACGCTGTCCAGAGGAGTGGAGTACGTGGTACCAAATTTCAAAAACTCACTGGCCAACTGCCGGTGCATGCGGATTTTATCGAGATCGTCGGTGTGGATGGTTTTGCCGTAGAGGGGCAGAACCTCATCCCCGTGGTGGGCCATGCCGATCGTGCGCAGGGCGGTCTGAATGGGGTCGGCGGCACCGAAGGAAAACACGAAGGTGATCATGCAGACGATCAACATGACGGCGAAGAAAGCCTTCTGGTGTTTGCGGAAATAGCGGAAGGGATGAAAGGCCATTGGCAATCCTCACTTTAGGTCACGCAACCAGCCCGCCAAGCCGCTGCGGGACTTGACACCCAGAGCAAAGCTATAGTATGGGTGAAAGGCGGACTTCGCTCAAAGTGGTGATTGTAGCGAGTCTAGTCGGCAACACAACAGCAACAGGGAGACGGCAGTGCCCGCACGCAAGAAGCAACCCGGCGAAGACGGGACTCCACCGGCGACCAGCCGCAAGAAGTCGGCCGCGCCCGCCCGCAGAGCAAGCAAGGCTCCTGCCACGACAGCAGGAGATAACAAAAAGCACAAACAAGATTTGGTCATCGTCGAATCGCCGGCGAAGGCCAAGACGATCAACAAATATCTCGGCACCAATTTCAAGGTGCTGGCCAGCTATGGCCACGTCCGCGATCTACCGCGCCGGCGGCGGCGCGGCGAAGTGATCGCCGGCATTGACATCGAGAAAGGTTGGGTGCCAACCTACGTCGTCGTCGATCGCGCCGAGAGCAATGGCAAGGGCATGTCGCGGCGACGCACGGCCAAGGACATCCTGGCCGAGTTGAAGCGTGAGGCGGCCAAGTCCGGCCACATCTATCTGGCGACCGATCCCGACCGCGAGGGCGAGGCCATCGCCTGGCACATCGAAGATGCGCTGGGGCTGGATGATGATCCGCGCGTTTTTCGCATCACCTTTAATGAGATCACGCGCACGGCGGTGCAGAAGGCCATCGCCCAGCCGGGCAAGATCGATATGGATCGCGTCCACGCCCAGGAGGCGCGGCGCATTCTCGATCGCGTCGTCGGCTATCCGCTGAGCAATCTCCTCAGCAAGAAAGTGGCGCGGCGTTCGAGCGCCGGCCGCGTGCAGTCGGTGGCGCTGCGTCTGGTGGTGGACCGCGAACGCGAGATCGAGGCGTTCGTGGCATCGGAATACTGGAAGATCACCGCCCTACTCGCTCCCCAGGGCACCGGGATTGCGCCGAAACCGTTCTCGGTCGCGCTTGCTCGTATCAAGGGCACCGCCGCTGAGGGGAAGACTGAGGATGTCGGCGAGAACAAGACAGCGAAGCCCGAACTACCACCAGGCTCGTTCCAGGCAGAACTGGCCGAGTGGGACGGCAAGAAGTTTGAGGCTGCCAGTGAGGCAGTGGCAACGCCCATTGCTCGCGCTCTAGATCAAGCGAACTACCTCGTCTCCAAGCTGGAGCAGAAGGACCGCAACGAACGGCCGCAAGCGCCGTTCACGACGAGCGTGTTGCAGCAGCAAGCGTTCCTGCGTTTGCGCTTCAGTGGCGATCGCACCATGAAGACGGCCCAGAAACTATACGAAGGCGTCGATCTGAGTGGCGAAGGCGCGGTGGCCCTCATCACCTACATGCGTACCGACAGCACGCGCGTTTCCGCCGAGGCGCTGCAAGCGGTGCGCTCTCACATCAACAATCAGTATGGTTCGGCCTATCTGCCGGCCAATCCGCATAGTTACGCCTCCGGCAAGAGCGCGCAGGAGGCTCACGAAGCGATCCGCCCGACCGATTTGTCGTACACCCCCGAGCGCGTGGCGCGGCTGGGATTGCAGGGCGATCAACTGCGTCTGTATACGCTGATTTATCAGCGGTTCGTCGCCAGCCAGATGGCCGCGGCCGTGTTCGCCGTCACCAACGTCGAGATCCTGGCCACGCCGCGATCCGCGATCCGCGATCCGCTTTCCGCCAAAGACGAAAACGAAGCGGATAGCGGACAGCGGATAGCGGGTAGCGGTTTG
>DATNCY010000253.1:0-12272 GCA_035553375.1 Gemmataceae bacterium | reverse complement strand
GGTGATAAAGGAAGCGGCAAAAGGGATCGTAAGAGCGAGGCTGGTGGCGAGCAGAGATGGTGCGCGCCGAACAATGCGCACCGCAAAGGTGTACTATGTCACCGGCGCATCACTCTCGGAGGAAGTTCCTGGGGCGGCGGCTACAGCTTGCCAAAATCTGTTGGCTCGGACAAGTGCCCGCAGCCGGTACACCGAGCGAAGGACAGAAACACATTGAAGAATTCCTGCAAAGGCCAGCCGAGGTCTTCGTTCGCCAGGTCGAACACCACCTCCCAGAAGATAAATGCGACTGTGAGGCCGAAGACTTGGCCCTCGCACTGCGGGCATGTCCACGCTGTCGGTGGCCCCTCCCTGCGGTATTTGACGGAGCCGATGCCGTCCTCCCGCTTACCCACTTCAGCATGGTAGCCATGCTGGTCGGTGTCGATAACCTCCGTGACTTTGCCGCACGCGGCGCACTCGAACCCGATGGGGCTAATGAAAATGTTGGCCCCTCCCGGCCAGTCCTTGTAGTCCCCGAGGGGATACCCGAGTACTCGCCCCTGCTCATTGCCGCATTGGCACGCTAACCGCCAGACTGACCGGGTGTTGTCATCCCACTCGATCGGCAACTCAGCCGGAGTCAGGCGGAACCCAGCAACGCACGCAGGCGCAGTGGTTTGGAGGAGTCGATTGATGCGTTCCATTTCATCCACCGCTGTGTCCTCCTTCGCCGAACCTCTGATTAGGTCGCGCACGTGCGCGATCTAGCAAAGCCGCTGCGCGATATAGCAAAGGTCTGCGCGACCTAGCACGGGTCTTGCGCAATATAGCAAGGGCGTGCGCGACATAGTAAGGGAGCCGCGTTTCCCATTTTAGGTTATGCGCGGCATGCACGACTGCCCTTTACTATCCACGAGCCTGCGCAGCCGTCAAGGAAAAATCCGGTATCGCAACACCGATTTGCTGGCGTGCTACGAAGCGACAGAGGATGTCAATAGAACGCTTGCCGTGCGACAAGGCGACGACGATTTCGCGGTTCATGGTTGTGGTGCTTCCCAACGGTCGCCCCAACCCTGGTAAAGCTCGTGCAGAAATGTCTCCCAGGCGGCGCGCGTCCGCGTGGGCGGAAACGGCTGCGGCAGCCGTGGCGTCTCGGAACTCCACAATATCTCGAACTGTCCACCCTCTACACTACGGCCCATACGCACGATGCGCCGTGTGTACCCGGTGTCCGCGTCGATTTGCACTCGGCCTTCGGGTGCCTCAAACGTGCGCCGTTTCATGGCCTGCCGGATCGCCTTCGGCTCGGTGCTGCCGGCCGCCTGCACCGCTTGCGCCCATAAATGGATGCCGAAGTATACCGTCTCCATCGGGTCGGACAGAACGCGCCGCGGACCAAAACGCGCGCGGAACTTGCGGATGAACTCCTGGTTTTCCGCGCGCTCGATGCTTTGGAAATAGCTCCAGGCCGCATAATGGCCGATGCCTTCCTCACGCAAACTGCGCAAATCATTCTCGCTGATGCTGAACGACAGGACCGGCGTTTGCTCGGCGCGGATACCGGCGCGGCTGAGAGCGCGGAAGAACGAAGCATTGGTGTCGCCGTTGATCGTGTTGAGGATCAGATCCGGCTTACTGGCCTGAATCGCCTTGATCGCCTCGCCCACCTCGGTATCCCCGAACGGGATGTATTTCTCGCCGACGATTTTCACTTCCGGAAACTTGCTCACCTCATCGCGGAGGATCGCATGGGCCGTGCGCGGAAAAACGTAGTCCGAGCCAATCAGGAAAAGACGGCGCTTGCGTTGCAGGCCCAGCATGTAATCGAGTGCCGGGATCATCTGCTGATTGGGAGCGGCCCCAAGATAAATGATGTTGGGCGATAACTCGAGTCCCTCGAACTGCATCGGATACAGAAGCAGAGAGGCGTGCTTTTCGATGACCGGCAACAGAGTTTTTCGGCTGGCTGAGGTGCGGCAGCCCACAATCGTACAGACGCGATCTTCGACGATCAGTTTCTCGCCTAGCCGCGCGAACACGCTATTATTCGATTCGCCATCCACCACGACCGCCTCGACGGGCCGGCCCAGCAATCCTCCTTGCTTGTTTAATTCGTCGATGGCCAACAGCGCGGTATCGGTGGAGGGACCGCCGGTGTTGGACAGAGGCCCCGTCAGGGAAAAGAGAACGCCGATCTTAATAGGCTCTTTATTTGGAAGGGGAGCGGCTGCGTTGTTATCGGTCGGAGACGAGCGAAAGTTGCGCCACAGCAGCAGTCCACCCAAGAATACCAAACTCAGCAGGCCGCAGGCTACAAGCCAGCGCCACGGCGTTGGCGAGCCTGGGCTTGACGCGGATTTTCGGGAGACGCGGGCCGGCGCGACCGTCAGCGAAGCGAATTCCTGGGCTGGCGTCTCGCCCTTTTCCAGAGAGCGCAGCGTTTCGGCCACGGCGCGCGCCGTGGCGGGTCGATGGGCGGGATCGCGTGCCAGCAGTTGATGAATCAGGTTACGCAACTCGGCCGGCACTTCCGGCGCTATTTCCTCAATGAGGCGAGGATCCGCCACGGCCAGCGCCGTCAGCTGAGCCAGTGTGTCGGGGCCATCGAAGGGCAGGATGCCCGTCACCATGCGATAGAGGACGCAGCCGAGACTGAACAAATCGCAACGGTGATCGAGTGGCAAGCCGCGCGCCTGCTCGGGCGCCAAATAGGCCGGTGTGCCGACGATCAATCCGGTGGCCGTCAAGCGACGAGAGTCGTTGATCGGACGCGCCAAACCAAAATCGAGAACCTTAACGCGATACAAATACTCGCAAGAAAGGCGCGTGCCGCTCGACGTGCCTTGTTCGGGAGGCGGCGTTTCGAGCCAGAGATTGGCCGGCTTGATGTCGCGGTGGATCAGGCCACGCTCGTGGGCCGCGCTCAATCCCAGGGCGATCTCGCGGCCGATGCGCAACACCTCCTGAGTGGGCAATCGGCCATCGCGCTGAAGGCGCTGTTCCAGCGATTCGCCGTGGAGGAATTTCATGGCCAGGAAAGGAACATCGTTCTCCAGACCGACCTGATAAATGGTGATGATGTATTCGTCGGGTAGGGCGGCGGCGGCCCGCGCTTCTTGCAGGAAACGCTCGCGGAACGACAAGTTCGCCGCCAGCTCGGGCTTGAGTACCTTCAAGGCAACCCGGCGCTGCAAGTGCATATCAAAGGCGTCGAAGACGAAGCCCATGCCGCCCTCGCCGAGAACGGCGGTGATGCGATACGCGCCCAACCAGCCGATTTCGTTCGCTTCCTGGGGGGGAGATAGGAAGGAGAAAGATCGAGTTCCGTGGGCGGACGGAGCGCGTGGGGGGGCGGCCGCTCGGTCGTTTCCGCCTCCCCCCAGCATCACTGCGGAAGACCATGTCACGGCGGAAACGGAAGAGGGAGGGACAGCCTGGGCGGGATTGGTGTCGCCGGCGGAATGAAGGATCGGCGGTGTAGCCACGGTTTCTGTCTGGAGATTCTGCCATATCTGGCGGCAGGCGGCGCAATCGCGAAGATGTTCGTGCAGGCGAACGGCCTCGTTTTCAGGCAGTTGACGCAGCAGCAGCCGGCGCAGATCGCTGGGAGCGGGACAGTGCGTTTCGGTCGGTGTCGGTTTCATGCGGATGCCCGTGAGGAGACGACTTCCCGTAAGTATACATCGCCGCTAGCGGTTTCGCGTCAAGAACGCCAAAACGCAAACGGCGTCGGGTGCGGCTCACGGTTTGACGATGCCTTCTTGAATCGCCTGCCAGAAACGACCATTGTACTTGTCCTGGTTTTTGCCCTGGCGATTGCGCGTCATAATGACGACGAGATCGGACTCGGTATCGACGTGGAAAGTCGCGGCCGATGCCGCGCCGTGGCCGAATTTCTTCGGTGTGCCGTCCAGCCCGAAACCGAATGAACGCGCGTTGGGACCGAGCAGCTTGGTCAGCTTGTGCGGCAACATCTTCTCGAACGTCTCCTTGCGGAAAAACTCCCATTTGTCGTAAGAGCCGCCATTGAGCAACATCTGGCCGAAATGCGCCATGTCCAGCGGCACACTGAAGGCGTCGGCGTGCGAGCCGATCACGTCCGTATGCTCGCAGCCGAGCGGGGCCAGCAGATGGCGATGAAAGAAACGCGGCAACGCTTCGCCGGAGACGGCCTCGATGATCTTGCTGCCGAGAATGTTGCCGGTGCCGGTGTACGACCACTCCTTACCGACCAGCAGCTGATTGTAATAGCTTGCCAACCGTTCTTCCACATCGGGCATCTCGTCGTTCCAGCCCGGCCACCAATTATAGAGCGTCAAACCATTGGTGTGCGTGTACAGATGATGGATGGTCAACGGCGTCTTAACCTTGATGCCGCGCAGCGGCGGCAAAAACTTATCCACGGGATCATCGAGTTTGACCAATCCTTGATCGATCAACATGAGCATCAAACTGGCGGACATGGTTTTGGTGACGGAGGCCATCCAGCTTTTGGTATCCACAGTCATGGGCTTGCCGTCGCGCATGCCGTATGCCTTATGCAAGACGATGACCCCGTGACGGACGATGCACACGGCGAAGGCTTGATCGGTGTCGGCGGCGAATTCTTGCAGCACCTTGTCGATCTTCTCGGCCGCGTCCGCTTTCATGCCGGCTTCCTTCGCCGTGCCTTCACGGACCACGGGAGCGGGAGCGCCGGCTTTGGGGCGCGGCCCAACGAAGGGACGAGGGTACGCCTTGTCCCAGCCGTACAGTTTGCGCTTGAGACCGACCCACCATTGGCGATCGAGGGCGAAGGCATCATCGTATTTGTGGATGGGTTCGCTGCCGTCGCCGGTTGCCTGAGATAATCCAGCCAGCAGGCGAGCGGCTTTGGGATCGCGCGACCATTCGGCGAAAGTCCGCATGCCGAGCGTGTCGCGGATCAATTTCTCTTGCTGTTTGAGGATGGCCGGCTTGATGCCGAGAGCGCGGGCGAGGTCGCCGGGAGCAAGCGGATCGAGGATTTGTTTGCCGTCGATCTGCGCGGCCGTGCGGTACATGGTGGCGAAGCGAAGGAAGGTTCGCCCTGTCGCCTTTGGTGTCGCCGCGACGACGACGCCGTATGGCCCTGGCGCGTCGGCGGCTCGCACTAAACGATAAGAGCGATCGTAAAAGGTTGTTTTGTGGATCACACCTCCAGGGAAACTTTCCGCGCTGAAGATGTACTCCTTAAAATGGGGAGTGACGTTGGCAATCTCTCTGGCCCGAATCGCTTCGGGGCTGGGTTTCGGCGGAGCCGGTTTTTCGGCACCCGCAGCGATGCCGCTTACGAGCAACAGCGAGCAAATCCAGAGAATAGGGCATGAGAAAGTCAATCGGGTTGGCATGAGGGACGGTCCTTCACAGGTTGTAGCAGAATGTCGCTTGCGGCTTCGCGTATCCCAGCGCTAAGCCGCAAGCGGCTCGCCTTCTCTATGGACGGTTCTCCTCTCGATCCAGACAATCAAGAGGAGCGAACCATTGGCCAACGAGCAGAGATGGAGACCATCCTATGCCACGCCTGGGAACGGAGCAAATAATCGTGCTGCTTCTCCTCTTGGCAGCACCCCTGCGCGCCGAAACGCCATCGCCGTTGGCACGGCTCAAGACCGTGGGCCGGGAAGGGGCTGGCAATGTGGCCGCATCGCGTGCCTGGAAAGAAGTGGTGCGTATGGGGCCATCCGCGCTGCCGGCGATTTTGGCGGCGATGGACGACGCCGACGCCACCTCCGCCAATTGGCTGCGCACCGCCGTTGATGCTATCGCCGAGCGAACGCTGGCGACGGGCAAGCCGTTGCCCACCGAACCGCTGGAACAGTTCGTTCGCCAGACGCGCCATGCCAGCACGGCGCGGCGGCTCGCTTACGAATGGCTGTGTCGCGTCGATCCGAAAACTCCCGACCGTTTGCTGCCGGGGATGCTCCAAGATCCCGGCCCCGAATTGCGGCGCGATGCCGTCGCCGCCGTCATCAAGGAAGGACAAACCCGGCTCGACAAGAACGATAAAGACGGCGCTCGCGCCGCCTACCGGAAAGCCCTCACGGGTGCCTGTGACAAAGATCAAGTCGATGTCATCACGAAGCAACTCGACAAACTCGGCGACAAGGTCGATGTCGCCGCTCATTTCGGCTTCGTGCGCCAATGGCTCCTCGTCGCTCCGTTCGACAACACCAAAGACGCCGGCTTCAACATCGCGTATCCACCGGAGAAGAGGGTTGATCCGAAGGCGATGTACAAGGGCAAGAAAAACGCGGAGGCACGCTGGGCGAACCATACGACGGCATCGCCGTATGGCGTCGTCGATCTGAACAAGGTGCTTGGCAAACAGAAGGGCGTTGTCGCCTACGCCTACGCCGTGATTGAGTCGCCAGCGGAGCGGCCGGTTCAAATTCGCGCCGGCTCACCCAACGGCATCAAGATTTTCCTCAACGGCAAGGAAGTGTTTCACGTTGACGAATACCATCATGGCATGGAAGTAGATCAGTACATCGCCAAGGCCACCTTGAAATCCGGTCGCAACGAATTGCTCCTAAAAGTATGTCAAAACGAGCAAAAGGAAGACTGGGCGCAACAGTGGAAATTCCAGGTGCGTCTGTGCGACGCCGTCGGCGCGGCCGTGCCGTATACCCCAATCGCCGTGAAAACCGTCAATCCGCCGAAGCAAGAAGAGGGCAAGCCATGAGGAAACGTGCGTGGTCCGCGTGTATACCGGTCGCTGTGCTGCTTCTGTCGGCTGCTATCCAGGCCGGCGATTGGCGGCAATTCCGTGGTCCGGGTGGCTCCGCTGTCTCCGATGAAACCGGCTTGCCCGTGAAGTGGAGCGCCACGGAGAATGTCCGCTGGAAGGTGGAACTGCCGGGCCGCGGCGTATCGAGTGCCGTCATTGCCGATGGCCGCGTCTACGTCACCGCCAGTTCCGGCTATCGTCAACGGCGTCTGCATGTGCTGTGCTTCGATGCGGCCAGCGGCAAGAAACTGTGGGAGCGACAAATCGCCTCGACCGGCAGCACCATGTGCCATCCCAAAACGTGCATGGCCGCGCCGACTCCCATAACCGATGGTCGTAATGTCTATGCGCTGTTCGCCACCGGCGATCTCGCCGCCTTCGACCGCGACGGCGATTTGCTGTGGTATCGCGCCCTGCAACGCGATTATCCCGACATCAGCAATCAGGTCGGCATGGCCGCTTCGCCGGTATTGGCGGAGGAAACGCTGCTTCTGCCGCTGGAGAATGCCGGCGATTCGTTCGCGCTCGGCGTGGATGTGAAGACCGGCCGCAATCGCTGGAAGATACCGCGCCGCCGTGACATCAACTGGGTGACGCCGACCGTCACGCACTTTCACGGTAAGACCGCTGCTCTGTTTCAAACGTCCGGTGAAATCACGGCGTATGACGTGAGCAACGGCGGCATATTGTGGAGCTACAAGGGCGATAATTTGGGGTCCGTGCCCTCGCCTCTGGTCGTGGATGATCTGGTCATCGTGCCGGGCAATCCTTCTCTTGCTCTGCGTGTGTCGGAGGGCGATAAGCCCGAAGTGGTGTGGAAGAGCCGCAAGCTGGCCGCCGCTTATGCGTCGCCAGTCGTGTACAAGGGGCGGATTTACGGCATGACTGGCATCGGCGTCAGCTGTCTGGACGCCGCCACCGGCGAAGAGATTTGGCGCGAGCGCCTGGGTAACGGCTTCTCCGCGTCGCCCGTCATCGCCGATGGCAAACTCTATGTCGCCAAGGAAGGGGGCGATACCTCTGTCGTTCAACTCGGCGATAAGCCGAAAATCCTCGCCAACAATGCGCTGAAGGAACCATTGTTGGCGACGCCAGCCATCGCCAAGGGCGCGATTTATCTGCGGACGGATAAACACCTGTATTGCATCGCGGCGAAGAAATAGAAGTTCCGTCTGGCAAGTCACGATCCCGATGTTCCCTTGCTTGCGCCGCGGGCTGGCGAGCAACTCAACGTACCTCGAACGGAATCCGCACGGTTTCTTCCTTGTTCTGGCGTTCCAGCGGATGCCGTTCATCGATCTCGAACGGCCGGGCGATGCTGTTGCCGGCAATGTCTTCTAGCCGTGTATCGGCGACGAGATGATAGTGTCCGGCTTTCCATGCCTTCGCTGGCGTGAAGCGCCAGCATGTCTCCTGCCGCGTCACGTCCACTTCGCCGGGCACCTTCAGCCCCTTATCGTCGGTGATCCATAGCATGCGCTGGAGCAATGCGTGATCGAGCGACCGAGGAGATGTCATTACGAACGGCGTCTTTGTTCCGGCCGTGGGCGGCTCGATCTTCCACTTCTTCGGATTGGGCTGCTTCTCATCGAGCGGCAAAACGCGAAAGGTCTTGCGATAGGTTTCCTTCAGCGGATTGCCGGCGGCATCCGTCCAATCGCGGTCGATGACCAGTGTGTACCGCCGTCCCGCCTCCAAGACAGGGCCGAACTCCTCACGCGGCTTCAGGCCGCGCTTGACGCGACCCGGATCGAGCAACAGCGTGAAACGCTGACCATCGGGGTCCCAGAGTTCCGGCGTGAGTTCGAGAAAAGCCCTCTCCTCTACCTTACCGTCAGATTGTAGCAAGTGAATATGTTCATACGCCTCGCCCTGGCTCATCGGGGTGGAGAAGTGCAGGTAGAAACGCAGATGATTTTCAGGCAGTTCATCCTTGCTCGGATAGACATGCGCCACTACAGTCGGCGCGGCCGGTTTCGGTTTGGGCAGCAGCAGGATTTTCTCGACCGACTTCTCGGATGAACCGTCATGATCGGGCAGGCGATCGGGACGAAATACGGCCCGGTAGGAAACACCGCGCACAAGGGGGTAACGCGGCTCGAAGCGGAGTACATCCTTGTCGATGCGATAGGAGCCGAGCATCGCCGGCTGTTCCGCGCGATCGCCGCCGCGCTCGACATATACGGCGAACAGAGCTTGCCACTTGTCGGGCGTCTGGTCGAGACGTGCCAGGGCCGTCAATTCTTCCGCGAGCAGGCCAGTCACTTCGATGGCGGGATTTTTGTCGCCGTGCAGACGGATGATGGGAGTACAACTCGCCGCGCGAGGCTTTTCGGCAAGGGTAGGGGGGGACTCGGTCACGGCGGCCCGGGGAGAACAGCCGACGACAGCGAGGACGAGGATGGTCAGAAATCCACGCCCGGAAAAAGGGATTGCGTTCACGATGTCTCCCTCGAAGGGGTTGCGCCCGATCAGTCATACTCACGATGCGCCAAGTGTATCCATCGGCAGAAGCGAAAACCAGCCTTGGCCGACGCGGGCCGCGCTTCGGAAGAAAGATGGCCTGCGTTTGTGACGACTTCCGAAAATTAGTTCACTTCGTGTTTTGGATGTGCCGCGCGGCGAAGGCGGTTCTTCCCGCGCGCGGCGCGATCTGCTATCTTGAGCGGAGCATGCGATTCCTCCGGTTTTGACCATAAGAAGGTCTTCATGGCACAAGATCCCTACGGGCCGTGTAACTGCGGCAGCGGCAAAAAGTTCAAGTGGTGCTGTCAACCCATTTTCGTCGGCATCAATCGCGCCTGGGAACAGGAGGCGGCCGGCCAGCACGACACGGCCCTGCGCCTCATGGATCAGGTCGTGAAGGACAACGAGAGCAATCCCGAAGTTTGGGGCCAGAAGGCTCGGCTTCTCTACAGCCAGAGCAAAGTCGAAGAGGCCGAAACCGCCTTGCAGAAGGCGTTTGACCTCAACCCAAACTATCCAGCCGGTTTGCTCTTGCGCGCCAGCTTCCGCTTTCAGGAAGGCGAGGTGCCGGGGGCTTTGCTGCTGGCGCGGCGTGCCGCCGACGCTTACGATCCCGAGGCGCGATCCTTCCTGGCCGAGGTTTATTACCTCATTTTCGAGTGCGAGATGCGGCTCAATCGCCCCGTGGCCGCCCGTGCCGCGCTGAATCTGGTGACGCACTACGCGCCTGCCGAGGAAGATCTGCGCAAGTCCTTCGACGCGATGTTTGGTCCTGAAGGCAGATTGCCGGCGATAGCGCGGCGTGCATACACTTTTCGCAGTCCCGCTTCGACCACAGGGCCGAAGCGCACCGCCTGGGATCAAGCCTTGCAGCGTCCCGACACGCCGCATCTGGGCGACCTCGTGCGCGCCTTCGAGGGGCTGACGAAAGACGATGCCTCCGACACGCCGGCATGGTTCAACCTCGGCCTGGCTCACGCCTGGCTGGGCGACAACCCCGCGGCGCTGGAAGCGCTCCAGCGCTATGTCGAGATGGAAGCCGATGAAAACGCCGCCAGCGAGGCGGCCGCCCTCATGGAAGTACTCCGCTGCGGTCAGGGGCAGGAAGAGCAGTGCGATTATCAGGAACACGCCTTCGGCTATCAGTTCCGCGATCCGCAGCCCGTGGTTAACCTATTGCAGGAGTGGGACCGCAGCGGCCGGCTCGTGGCCTTGCCGACGCAGCAAGAAGGCATGTTCATGGGACTGGTGCTGGAGATGACCACGGCCTCGCTCATCACCGTGGGCGCACCGGCGGCCGATGCGGGGCGGTTGGGCGGCTATGTCGTCATCCTCGGCAACTTGCTGCAAGTAACCAGCCCGTTGAAGGAGCCATTCGACCGTCTGCGTGAAGAGATTCGTCAACGGTTGGCGTTGGGTGTGGGGGAATTGCAGGAACGCCGAGCGCCGATCCAGTTCCAGGATGTGGTGGCCGAAGCGCTGCTATTCCCGCTCAAGCGCGCGGAGGACAGTGGCGAGCGCGTGTTGGCTCATGCTCAGAAACACTACGAGGAGACGTGGATTCACAAGCCGCGCCGCTCGCTGGCGGGTAACGCGCCCATTGATGCCGCGGCCCATCCGAAGCTGCGCAAGCAACTCCGTGGCGTTGTGCAGTTCATCCAGGATTGCGCCCAGGGCGGCATGATTGCCAACTACGACTTCGACCGACTGCGTCGCAAACTCGGCTTGCTGGAGGGGGGAACTGTTGGGGTTGGGACCGGCGAGACGCCGGTCCCACCGAGTTTGGCCACACTCGACATCGCCAGCATGGGCGCTTCCGAGTTGGCTCGTCTGGACGCGGGCCAGCTGTCCGACGAGCAGATGGAACTCGCCTACCAGACAGCGGTGAAGCTCGATGCGGGAGAGCTGGCCGCTCACTTCGCCGGGCACCTGATCGGCCGGCCTCCGCGTGCGGAGCAACCGGATCGTTTCCCGTGGTACTCGTATCTGACGCAGCATGCGCTGAAGATCGGCGACACGGCGGCGGCATTGGATTACGTGGACGAGGGCGAGAAGGCGGATTGCGAACACAACGAGGGACGGCGGCGCAACGATTACGAATTGCGTCGCGGTCAGGTTCACGTCAAGCGCGGGGAAGCGGAGGAAGCCGCCGATGTCTTCCAGCGCTTGATCGAGCGTGTGCCGTCCAACTTCCGCTATCGCGGCAGCGCCGCCGAGGCCATGTTGGCGCTCAAGCAAGGTGCCCGCGCACTGCGCTTCGCCGAGGAAGGCGTGACAGCGGCGCGGCTGGCGAATGACCGCGATTCCGAGCAGTATCTGCTGGAGTTGGCGTCAGCAGCAAAAAAACAAATGGGATAAAACGAAATCCTCACCCGCTGCGCGGGAAATCCGAAATCCGAAATCCGAAATCCGAAAGAAGTTCCAATCATCAAACATGAAAACTCAAAACCAGCCGCTGATTTTTTTGACTTTACTTCTTTGTATTTGAGATTTCTTTCGGATTTCGGATTTCGGATTTCGGATTTCCCGCGCAGCGGGTGAGGATTTCCCGCGCAGCGGGTGAGGATTTCCCGCGCAGCGGGTGAGGATTTCCCGCGCAGCGGGTGAGGATTTCCCGCGTAGCGGGTGAGGATTTCCCGCGTAGCGGGTGAGGATTTCGGAGTTGGTGAAGGATGCACCCCTTACACGGTAAAGTCGCGCTCATCACCGGCGCTTCGTCCGGCATTGGACGGGCAACGGCTCTGCGTCTGGCCTCCTTCGGCGTCCGTGTAGTCTTGGCGTCTCGTACCGCACAAGCTCTTGAAGAGGTCGTTCAGCAAATTAAGACGTTCGGCGTTGAGGCGCTGGCTGTACCCACGGATGTGACCGATAGGGAGCAATGTCGCCAGGCCGTTGAAACAACCGTCGCGCATTTTGGCCGGCTCGATATACTGCTGTGTTCAGCGGGCGTGTCCCTGCGCGGCATGTTCGCCGACACGGTGCCGGCCGTCCTCGAACACATCATGCGCGTGAATTTTTTTGGCACCCTGTATCCGACCTACTTCGCGGTGCCTCATGTCAAGCGGTCGCGGGGGTC
>DATNCY010000252.1:0-27191 GCA_035553375.1 Gemmataceae bacterium | reverse complement strand
GAAAAAGCTGCCCATGCCGAACAGGAGCCACTCCGGTGCGGCCACGTTGCTCGGCAGCAGGCCGGAGGCGTACAGCAGTTGCCGGCTGGCGTCGTGGCTGATTGTGGCCAACTCCCCTTCTTGCTCCAGAGCCTTGACCATCAGGGCCACCAGCTGCGCCACATGGATGTCATCCGCACTCGTGCCGGCAGGATACCCTGCTCGCGATTTCCCGCTCAGGATTTTCGTTGCCTCATAGCTTCTGTCTTCCCATCTTCTCCAAAACTTTTTCAGCGAGTCGTAGGTTTCATCCTGCCGCTTGGAGGTCATTACCGCCAGATTCTCGCGACGAGCAAAGAAGCCATCGACCACCACAGGCCCGGAAGTGAGGATCTTATGCAAGCGCCGGAAGTCCTTGTTCTCTCCTCCGGTCAGCACAACCACTTGGCGATGGTTCGGCATCGGCTGCGCGACGCCCTTGAGGGCGAACCAATAGTAGAAGCCTTTGAGCGAGTTCTCCAGCAATTCCTTGTGCGACTTCACCGCCTCAACACTTGGTGAGTTATGGATGATCGTGTAGTGCGGACTCTCATCGTCTACCTTGTAGCCACGCAGCAGCTTGCTGCGCCAACCAGCGGAGGTGTCGTCCTTGATGGGCTTATTAAGTTCGGCCTTGACCTTCAGGTAGGCGACCGCAGCGGGGTTACTCTTGTCGATTTCGACCAGTTTGTCCATGACTTGGGGGAACTTATCCACGAGGCCGTGTTCCAGCGTCCAGTCGGCCATCTCAAGGATTTCCGAGGCGCGGGGCTTATTCTCGATGAGCTTTTTGAACTTGTCATCGAAACGATGGGGAACACTTTTCAGCGGTTTGTGATTGGAGTCGTTCGTCAAGACGATCGTCTGGGCGAATTTGGTTCTGGCGAGCAAGGTGGATTTGCCCCACTTGTGCTTGACGCTGACTGTGGGAAACTGGGTCAGGCGTGTATCGGTGAGTTTTTTGTGAATATCGGTGTTAGGGTTTACAGGGTTGAGTTCGACGATAGCGATGATGAATTCCGGAACGTCATCGACATCGGTCGTGTCTCCCATGCCCATCGGACCACCCATGCCGCCCCGCATGCCCATCATGCCGCCCCGCATACCCATCATGCCGCCTCGCATGCCATTCGGGCCGCCGCGCATGCCGTTTGGGTTTCCCATCATGCTGCTCGTGGGCAACCCGCCCTGATTGCCCCTCATACTGCTGGTAGGCAATCCGCCTTGATTACCCCTCATGCTGCTGGTGGGCAACCCGCCCTGATTGCCTCTCATGCTGCTGGTGGGTAGGGCACCCGGATTGCCCATCCCAGGAGGCATTCCTTGCATGCCGCGCATACCTCCACCGGCCATGCCGGCACCAGGTTGCGTCTGCAATTCCTTGACCGTGCCGACATTGGCGATAATGACCACATATTCCGCCGAGGCGAGACCGGCGCTTGCAAACAGAAGGGCCGATGCCAGGAACCAGCTTTTCATGCCGACAACCTCCGCGAGGAGCATTCGTAGTTCAGTGCTTCGTGCCGCGATAGCATCTTGTTATTGTGACGAGAACTTCACCGAACCGCAAATGGAATTCCCTCACTTTTTGTCCATCCGGGTGCGCCAGCGGATTCCGGCAAGCGAGACCGTGTGCCCTGTCGATTTTGGTGAACGGCCAGCGTCAGCTGGCTGGTACAGGCTCCCACCAGCCGGCTGACGCCGGCCGTTCGCCTGGAAACGCCAAATCCAGAAGCACACTCCGCAGGGCTGCGTACCCTTGACCCTTCTCCCCGCTGTGCGATAATCCGGAGAGTTGACCAACCGCGCGATGAGATCGGTCATGCTCAAACTGCTAACGTGCCCACAGGGACATTATTGGGAGAAACAGATCGAGGACGGCGCGAGTGGACTACACACTGTCTGCCCTGTGTGCGGCCAAGCTGCCGAGATGGAGCCGCTGCTCGACCTGACGCCGTCCGAGCCTCCGTCAACTCCCCCGAGCGAGCCACCCCCTCCGCCTCCGCTGCGTGACAAGGATGGCCGGCCGGTGATCGCCGGCTACGAGATTCTGCAAGATCTCGGCAAAAGTCCCACCGGCGTTCACCTCTATCGAGCGCGGCAACTGCTCGTCAACCGCACCGTCGTACTCAAGGTGGTGTTCGCCAAGGAGGACGCCAGCCAGATCGCCTGGGGCAGCTTACGCGGCGAGGCCAGTGCCCTGGGGCGGCTCGCGCATCCGAACATCGTGCAGATCCTCGAAGCCGGCGAACGTGATCGCCAACTGTTCTACAATGCCGTTGAGTACGTGGAGGGACCAACCCTGGCCGAGGCGCTCGACGGCAAACCGCTGCCGTTTCGTCAAACTCTCACGCTGGTCGAGACACTGGCACGGGCGATGCACCACGCCCATGAGAAGAACATCTTGCACCGCAGTCTGAAACCGAGCAGCATCCTCCTTTCAATACAGAATGCAGAATGCAGAATGCAGAATGGAAAAGAGATTAATCTTTCATTCTGCATTCCCAAGATCACGGATTTTGGGCAGGCTCGCCGGCCAGTCGAGGGCGATGCGACCGATGTGGAACTGCAAGGCGAACTGCCGTGTTATCTGTCTCCCGAGCAGGCGTGGGGCCGAGCCAAGGACATTGGGCCGGCTACCGATGTCTACGCGCTGGGGGCGATTCTCTACGAGTTGATCGTCGGCCGGCCACCGTTCCGAGCCGAGACGGTGTCACAGACCCTCGACGCCCTTCAGTGCAAGGAGTTGAAGCCGCTCTCGCGGTTGCGTTCGCGGGTGCCGCGCGATCTCGACGCCATCTGCCGCAAGTGTCTTGCCAAGCAGCCGCGCCGCCGCTATGCCAGCGCTCTGGAACTCGCCGCCGACCTGCGCCGCTGCGCTCAGAGCTATCCCATCAAGGCCCGCGCCGCCAGTACCGCCGAGCGCTTGGGCAAATGGACGCGGCGGAACTTCCGGGCCATCGCTCTTGTTCTGCTCAGCTTATGGGCGGGTGTATCGCTGCTGGCACTGTTGGCGTCCGGCGACAGCACCCCCGTCTCATTGCCCACTCGCCGCGAGCAGGACTACCGCCAGCGGATAACGCGGCTGGAAACGGATCTCGCGCATCAACGACGGCGTGAGGCTGACGCTATCTATCACCGTTATCTGACGTTGGCCGAGCGCGCATCCCAGAGCGGTGACGTGGAGCGAGGACGGGAACTGCTTGAGCATTGCCCTCTCGATCGGCGTCATTGGGAGTGGTACTACCTGCGCAGCCGCTTACGGAAAGACGGCGACAACAGAATCTTCACCAGCACGTTTCCCATCGCGAGCGTAGACCTCAGCCTCGATGGACAATATCTGGCCATCGGGAGCGGCGATGATACGCCGGATCAACGGCCGAAGGAGAAGGGCGAAGTCGCGGTGTGGGATCGGGCGACGGGCATGAATCTCTGGCGTGAGAAGGTAGCTGCGCCGGTGCATGGAGTGGCCTTCAATGGTGATAGCTCGCGCCTGGCCCTGGTCAATAGCAGTACAAGACGCAGCGAGGTCCAAATTCGGCTGACTCGGATGGGGCAGATTTTGTTCACCCGTCGATACCCTGGTGACAGCCAGATGACCACCCTCGCCTACAGTGCCGATCAAACGAGTCTGCTCGTGGCCGGCGGGGGTGGCCGAGTGCGTGTCTTGCGTGCCCACGATGCGGGAGATGCGTTGACCCAGCCGATTCCCTTTCGTCAGGTCTGGCCGCGCGGCGGCACCCATGCGCGGCTCATTCCCCTTGGTCCCGGTTCCGAACATCTCGCTCTCATCAGTCCGGATGGCGGCCAGGTTCTTATCCTCCAAGACCTGCGTGGTTCCAGCCCTCAGGAATTGCGTGGTGACAACCATGCGACCATCCTGGCCCTGGCCTACGACGGACACCGTGAAATGCTGGCGACCGCCGGCAGCGACCAGACCATCCAGCTATGGGGCGTGCGCTATCCGTATCAAATCATGAGCATACTCAAGGGCCACAAAGGAGCCGTCACGGGTGTGACGTTCAGCAGCGACGGCAAACGATTGGCCAGCTGCGGCGCGGATGGCACGGTGCGCATCTGGGATCCCGAACAGGGACAGGAACTCCTTACGATTCCAGGCTACCCCGGTGCCACGGGAGTCCTGTTCCGTTCCGATGCCGGCCCCCTGCCGATGGATAATCTGGCCATCACGCATGGCAACAAGGTGACGCTATTGGAACCGCAAGTTCTTGAGGTACGCGCGAGGTAGTCGCGGTTGCCCCAGACGCGGATTCGTCGAGTTGTGGTTTTTGCTATCCTGGAGTATGCGTCGCCGAACGGATAGTGACTCTTTAATGCCTTGAGGAAGTGATTATGGCGGTGAAGAAGATCCTGATGCTGGTCGGCGATTACGTGGAAGATTACGAGGTCATGGTGCCGTTTCAGGCCTTGCTGATGATCGGGCACAGCGTCCATGCCGTCTGTCCCGGCAAGACGGCCGGCCAGACGGTACGGACGGCCATTCACGATTTTGAGGGCGATCAAACCTACAGCGAGAAACCCGGCCACAACTTCACACTCAACGCCTCTTTCGCTGAGGTTCGGCCCGAATCCTATGACGCCCTGGTCATCCCTGGCGGTCGCGCTCCGGAGTATCTGCGTCTCAACGAGGATGTGCTGCGCATCGTGCGGCACTTCGCTGAAACCAAAAAACCGATCGCCGCCATCTGCCACGGTGCGCAGATCCTGACCGCCGCCGGTGTCGTGCAGGGACGCGGTTGCTCGGCCTATCCTGCCGTCGCTCCGGAAGTGAAGAACGCCGGTGGGCACTGGATTGACGTTGGATTCGACCGCGCGCATGTGGACGGCAATCTCGTCACTGCCGCCGCTTGGCCCGCGCATCCGCAATGGCTGGCCCGTTTCCTTGACGTTCTCGGCACACGTATTGAGCCGTGATTTTTTCTTTTCCTTCCGAGCCGCTGGCGGCTTAGCATTCGCGAGCGCTAAGCCGCCAGCGGCTCTTCTGAAAGGTTTTCATGCACATTTGTCTTTTCGACATCGATGGTACACTCATCGCCAGCGGCGGCGCAGGCAAGGCTGCTCTGGAGGCCGCTCTCGCCGACGAGTTCGGCATCACTCGCCTCATCGACAAACTTGAGCTGAGCGGCCGAACCGACCGCGCGATCATCCTCGATCTGTTTCGCCTACACGTCATCGACGATACGCCGGAAAATCACGCCCGCTTGCGTGATGCCTACCTGCGGCAGTTGCCGAGTCATCTCCACGCCGGCCGTGTCCTGCCGGGCATCGCCGAATTGCTCGCCCATCTTGCCGACCGCGAAGACGTGGCCATCGGTTTGCTGACGGGCAATGTGCGTGCGGGGGCCAAGGTGAAACTCGGCTACTTCGGTCTGCATCACTACTTCGCGTTCGGCGGCTACGGCGATCATCACCTGGACCGCGATGACGTGGCCCGCGAAGCGTTGGCCGAGGTGCATCGCCAGCACAATGGCTCGGTCAGTCCCGAGCGCATCTGGGTCGTCGGCGATACGCCGCTGGACATTCGCTGCGCCCGCGCCATTGGTGCCCGCGCCGTCGCCGTGGCAACCGGCTGGCACCGTGCGGAGGAGTTGGCCGAGCATGCGCCGGATCTGCTGCTGACGGACTTATCCGATCCCGCGCCGCTGTTAGCGCGGTGGATTGCACCAGACGAACGGGGTTACTCGAAAACGCCCTCGTAGAGATACTGCCGTTGCGTCAGTTCTCCGGCGCTCTGTTGATCGTCGGCCCATAGTTTCTCGCTGAGGACGCGGTGCAAGGCGTCAATGCCCGTTTGCGTCAGGCCATTCCGGGCGATGTCGAGACGCTCCAGGCGGCGCAGGTCTGGGCAGTCGGCGAGAATGCGAGCGCCTGCATCCGTTATTTCGCCGTGGCGTAGATCGAGTACATTGAGCCGCTTGAGAATGCCGGAAGTCACAATCTCCGTGCAACCGACGTCGCCCAGGTCGGAGCAGCGTATTTGCAAATGCGTCAGGTTCCGCAAGTGCGGAGAATGCAGGAGGGCACGCACGCTGGCCAGATCGATCAATGGATCGAGTGAGGCATGGGGATGCAGCAACAGATGAGTGAGTTGCCCCAGCGCTCCGTTCTCCGCCAGTACCTCCAAGGGATGCAAAGCTAGCAGATGGTAAACTTGTAGTACTCGCAAGTTCGTCAGGTTCGGCAAGGCAAACAGTTTAGCGGGATCGTATCCGTGCGCGAAGAGGCGCAGTATCTCAAGGTGAGGTAAGGTTGCCACAAAGTCGGGAACATCCTCGCACCAAACATTGTTGCTTGCGTCCTGATAATCATCCACCGTCTCGCCAAGTTGAAAAATACGCAGATTAGCCAGCAGGGGCGATGGAATCAGTTTCTCAACAGTCGCAAGAACTAATTCACGCAGCAATCGCGATTCGGATGCTTGGGGAAGCAACCGAGACAGACGGGGACCGTATCCGAAGGGGTTGTTGCGCAAAACGATGCCATTGAGCCAACCGCGCGTGAAGCGGATTTCATACGGAGGCTCAGTCACCTCAAACACCCCCCACGGATCATCGACTGGTCTTAGTTGCAATTCGTCGGCCAACACGCCGAGCCATTTCCGCCCGTGTGCGTCCAGCAACTCCCGCTCGCGTCGCTCCAATTCCTGGCGTTCTTCGGGAGTTCTCTCCGTGTCTTCGAGGGCGAGTTGTACCTGGATGAATTCGCCGCGTGGATCGCCTTGTTCTTGCAGATAATCAGCATAGGCGCGATGGGTGGCCAGGTCGTCGGGATCTTCGACCAGGGCCGCTTCCAGCGCGTCGCGGAGAGAGGGCATGGCGGCACTCCTGAGAATCACGGGCGAAGGGCTGCCAACACTCAATCTATGCGCAATCGCTGTCTACGGCGTGCGCTCGCGCTCCACCAATCGCAAGAACAATTCGCGCGTCTGCATCCGGTGTCGCTCCAACTCGGCGAGAAATAGTCCGTCCGATTCGTAACCGAGCCGGCGAGCCAGCTTGTCGATTTCCTCCGGCGCTTCCGGCAATTCATCGAGCGTGCGATTATGCACAATGCGCAGGCGGCTCTGCACGCGCAGCAGAAAATCGTAGGCTGTGGCCAGAGCTGTTTCCTCCGCTTCAGACAACATTCCCGCCTTCCGTAACGCCTCCAACGCCTGCCAGGTATTGGGAAGACGCAGCGCGGGCAAATCTCGACCGTATTTGATCTGGAACAACTGCACGAGAAATTCGACATCGCTGAGTCCACCGGGACCGCGCTTGAGGTTGCCGGGCGGCCGGCTCGCTTGCAGACGCTCGCGCATGGTTTGAATTTCGTGCGCAATCGCCGGTTTCCATGTCAAGCCATACGCGCCCTCGACGACGACAGCCATCACTTCCCGGCCGAAATCGCTATCGCCGTGGACGATCCGCGCTCGCGTCAGTGCTTGCCGTTCCCACAACTGCGCGCTGCCTTCGGGATGCGCGGAGCTGTCCAACTGGGTACCAAAATAGCGGCGAAACTCGCTCAGCGGGATGACGAGACTGCCGGACTTGCCGGTTGGCCGCAGCCGCATGTCGATCTGATAGAGCCGGCCCATCGAACCGAGATAGCTCGTCGCCTTGATGATGTGCTGCATCAGTTCGGTGAAGAAGTGATAATTGTCCGTTGGCTCGTGCTGCTCGAAGCGCGTGGCGTGCGGCGGCGGTTCGGTTCGGCCATCGCCTTCGTAAACCATCATCAAATCGAGATCGCTATGGTAGTTCATTTCGCGTCCGCCGAGTTTGCCGAGCGCGACAATGGCGAAACAGCTGGGCTGGCCGGCGCGTGAGCCGTCGCTCAGCGTCGGTACGCCGAAGCGTTTCATCAGCGGCGCGACTTGCGGGGCGGCAATCTGCGCCAGCAACACTTCAGCGAGATCGCTGAGCGCCGCCGTGGTTGCCTGAATGGTGTCCTTGTTGAGAATGTCGCGGACGCCGATGCGCAGCAGTTCCTTGTCCTGAAAGCTGTGCAAGATCGGCTCCAGGTCGGCTGCGCCGCGGCATAGGTCGGCCAACTCGCTGCGTAACTCCTCGGCGTTACGCGGCTGATTGAGTACCAGGCTATCGAGCAGTTCATCGATCATGCCGGGATTGTTGATGAGAAGTTCCGACAAAAACTGGCTCCAAGCACATAGATCGACATAAAGTTTCAGGCTGGGCGGATTGAAGCTGAACAACTCCCATAGCACGGTCTTGGCACCGAGGGAACTCGTCACCTTTTCGAGATTGACCAGGGCCATATCCGGATCGGGCGTGTCGGCGACGGCGCGCAACAACGCAGGCGCGATGCTGGCGAGAAAGTGGCGACAGCGTCGCGTGGACAAAAACGGTACCGATTCCTGAGCGAGTTGAACGAGATTGTGATATGCGCCCTGCACATCGCGGAAGGGATAGCGGCCAAGCACCGCGCGGATGGTTTCGGGTTCAGGATTGGTGTCGAGAAGAAGGTCCGATTCGGGGGCCGCTTCCTCGGCTTCGCCGGCGAAAGTCTGGTGCAACAGGTGATCGAGGATGCGCCGCGTCGGCTCGGTTTTGTCCTGATAATCGTGCAAAAAGGCGGCACAGGGATCGGGTGACGGATTATTGCGATCGTGCAAGTTTGAATAACCCATCCGTAGAGCCAGCTTGCGCAGCTCGTCCTCGCCTTCGGGCAAGCGATGGGTTTGCAGATCGAACAACAGTTGCAATCGATGCTCCACCTTGCGCAGAAAGCGATAGGCGTCGTCGAGTACGCGATATTCCTGATCGGTCAGGCAACCGACGCGGTCAAGAGCGGACAGTGCGAGCAGCGTATTACGCTGGCGTGCCTCCGGCAGATCACCGCCGTTAAGAAGCTGCAAAAACTGGATGGTAAATTCGATGTCGCGGATACCGCCGCGCCCCGTCTTGACCTCGCTATCGCTGATACCAGCCTGGTTTACCTTGTGTTCGATGCGCCGCTTCATCGCCTTGATTTCGTTGATTTCGGCAAAACTGAGATATTTACGATAAACAAACGATTCAATTCCCCGCAAGAACTGCCGGCCGAGCGCCAAATCGCCGGCCACGGGCCGTACCTTGATGAGCGCTTGCCGCTCCCAGGTGCGGCCCATCGCGTCGTAATAGGCGAAGGTACTGGCCAGCGAGCGCGCCAGGGGACCGCGATGCCCTTCGGGACGCAGACGCAAATCGACGCGGAAAGCGTGGCCACGATCGGTATGCGAGGACAGCAAGCGCACCACCTCGCCGACGACGCGGGCGAAAAAATCGTCGTTGCCAATGCTGGTAATCCGCTTGCCCCGCGTCGCTCCCTCGTCGGCGTAAACAAACATCAGATCGATGTCGCTGGAATAATTGAGTTCCTCGCCGCCGTGCTTGCCGAAGGCCAGAACGACGCATGAGACGGGCGTACCATCGTCCGTGTGCGGTTGGCCGAAGCGTTTGCCGACCTGACGCAGAGCAGCGTTCAAGGCGGCTTCAATGGCGACATCGGCGATGCGTGAGATGTCGCGGGTGATTTCCTCCAACGGTCGATCGCGGATGATGTCATTGGTGCCGATGCGCAACATTTGTCGTTGACGAAAGCGGCGAAAGACACGCAGCACGGCCGAATCTTCGTGGGCGGCATCGATCTCGGCTTGCAGCTGTGCCTGCAATTCGGCCTGGCTCGGACTGCGCCGCAAGGGAACGCGCAGCATATCGAGATAGTCGGGATTGAGACTAAGCAGATCGCTAAAAGACTGGCTGGTGCTGAATAGAAGCAAAAGGATTTCGAGAATACGCGCTCGATTTTCCAGCAGGGCGGGGATTTGCTCGACCGCGAGCGGATTGGCGAGGAAGCGTTCGAGATTGTTGAGCGCCATATCCGGATCGGCACAGCGCGGCAGCAGCCGGCCCAGCGGCGTGCAAATCTCGCGCAGAGCGTCGAGCGAAACCGCGTTGGCCAGTCCCGTCAGGTTTCGCCAGCCGCGTTCGGCATCGTGCAGGTTCCAGGAACGCAGCAAGGGCCGAGCGCTGGTAAGAGAATCCAGGGCGTTTCGCAATTGTTCCAGGTGCATAGCGAAGTCGCAGGAGAGGAAGCCGCGATCATTTCATGTCGAGAGCCTCGGCAATGGCCTTGTTTACTTCATCCATCTTGGCGGGAGATAGTTGGCATACGCGTTTGTCGAGACAATCCTTGGGGATGGTATTGATGGAATCGAGGTTGACCACGGAATCGCGTTTGACCCCATCGGCCGCCGTCAAAGCAACTTCGATCCGTGGATTACGTGGCTTCGTGGTTAAGTAGGCGACGGTGATTTCCGGCCGCGACTTCGGCATGCTGTCGCGAGATAGAATCAAGACCGGCCTCGACTTGGCCGGCAGTGGTAGAATCGCGTCCCAGACTTCGCCTCGTTTCACGGTTGCCGCCTCTTTTCTTCTTCTTTATAGAGTTGTTCCCATTCCTCCGCATCATCATAATCGCTGGGGCGCTCGCGATAAGACTGTTCCAGTTCTTCCATGTGTTCCCGCTCCCAGCGGTGCCCCTCCAGGACATGCACGTAGGTTCGGCAAAACCTTTCAACGAGTTGCTGGATGCTCTTGCTGCGATCTTGCTCACAATCTTGTTTCAGTTCTTCCATCTTGGCCACCAAATCGGCCGGCAGGTGTATGGCTACCTGTAAAGAAAGTGGATTGCTCACAACCGTCCTCCTTCCCATTGCTCCGAAACACGATTAGGCGACGTCGCTACAGCAGAGGCAAACTAACCCGCTTCGATTCTTTCTCGGCTCTCCCGAATATTGATCTATCATCCCTCGAAAGATCATCCTCAGCAACGCCAACCTGCTCTCCCGTAACCACCGTGCCAAACAGCGTGAACGCCGTCGCCTCCTTGATGTGGACTTGCACCGTGCGGCCAATCAGCCGTTCGTTGCCGTCGAATACAACGATATGATCCGTCATCGTCCGTCCCGTCAATTGCTTCGGCCCCGGTCCGGTATCGTGTTTGAGTGCCGTCTTGCTCGGTCCCTCGACCAACACATTTACCACCTGACCGATGCGGCCGCGATGATCGGCGATACTAACGCTATTTTGGATCGCTAATAGATCGTTATTGCGGCGTTTCTTGATTTCCTCCGGTACATCGTCAGGAAATAAATCATCCGCCTTGGTGCCGGGGCGGGCACTGTACTTGAAGATGAAACTGTTCTTGAAACCGCCTTCACGCACGAGGTCGCAGGTGCGCTGGAATGACTCTTCACTCTCGCCGCAGAAACCGACGATGAAATCGCTGCTGATCGCCACGCCCGGCACGCGCTCACGGCAACGCTGCAACATGTCGCGGTAGAACTCGACCGTATACAGTCGCTTCATGCGTTTGAGTACGTCATTGCAGCCCGATTGCGCGGGAACGTGCAGATATTCGCACACCTTCGGCAGATCGCGCACGGCGTCGAGCAGATCGTCGCTCATGTCGCGCGGGAAGTTGGTGATGAACTTGATGCGTTCGATGCCGGGCGTGTCGTGGATGCGCAGCAGCAGATCGGACAGCCGTTCGCGCCGGCCATCGCCGTGAGCGAACGCATAGCTATTAACGGTTTGGCCGAGCAGCGTGACTTCCTTGCAGCCCTCGGCGGCAAGTTGGCGAACTTCCGCAGCGATGTGCGCCGGTGGCCGGCTCTGCTCCGGCCCGCGCACGCTGGGCACGATGCAATAGGTGCAGAACTTGTCGCAGCCGATCACGATGCGAACGTATGCCTGAAAGGGCGATGGCCGCATCGACGGATCGCGTAGCGGATCGTAGCTCTCGAAGCTGCGCTCGACCTCGTGGCGCGAACCTTCCTTGCGATCGAGACTGAGAGCCAACTGCGGCTTACCCGTGTCGCGCACGGCGGCGATCAACTCCGGCAGTTGAGCAAGTTGGCCGGTGCCGCAGATGATGTCCACATGCGGCGCGCGGCGCAGGATCGTCTCTTGATCCTTCTGGGCCATGCAGCCGAGAACGCCGAGAACTTTATCGGGATGGCGCTGCTTGTGATGGCGCAGCCGGCCGAGGGCGCTATAGATTTTGTCCTCGGCGTGCTGGCGAACGCTACACGTATTGAAGAAAATCACGTCGGCATCGGTGGCCTCGTGTGTCAACTCGTAGCCTTGACGGCGCAGCGCGCCGACCACCAACTCGCTGTCCAGTACGTTCATCTGACAGCCGACCGTTTCGATGTATAATTTCTTGTTCATGACTTGCCTCGCCGCCCTTTCTTCTTCGGTTCCTGTGTCGAAGCACCGCGAAGCCGAGCCAATTCTTCTTCAAGAGCGCGGATGCGTGCCTCCGCCTCATCCGGTCGTGCATATTTTCGACCCGTCACAGCGTCAACGACGCGCAACCGGCCATCCGTCTCGAACATCGCGCGGAAGCCAAGCTGACTCGTTACGCCGCCGTCCGTATCCTGCTCATCCTTCCATGAGCGATCCGGCTGAAGACGCTTCAACACCAATCGTTGCGGAAGGAATTGCCCCTCAACATCCACGAGTAAGTATTCCTCGATACCTGTCATCGCGTAGATGTAAAGTTTCTCCTCCAGATCGCGTTCCTCCGCCGTTTCTTCCGACAGCACCTCGGCCACGAAAACAGGCGCGGGCCCGTCGGATTCGATGCGGTACGATCGCAGTTCGTCCGGTTGTGGGACTCGCGGTGCGACGACCATAACATCGGGAGCAACGCAAATGCGTGGGAAGCGCGGTTGATAATAGAGATTCATATTGGAAAACGTGCAGTAACGCGGCTGATCGCCCAGATGCGCGGCGATGCCGTAGCGAAGAATGTGTTCCGCCAGCGCGTGAAGGTTCGCTTCACCCATGTCCCACTCCGAATCGGCTTCATGCACCATGGGAAGGTTGTGAAAGTCCTTCAGACGTTCCTCCAGGTTTTGCTCCGCTGCTTGGGAATTTCTTTGGATCATGAGCGACTCCCCCAGGACAAGACTAACAACTCTTCCGCTGCAATCGTGCCCAATATCCCCCATCGGCGGGTTGGCCAGGCGTTGCCTCCTCATCCGCCTCCAAACGCAAGTCCGGCGACTCACGCAGCACAGCCTCAACCACCTGCCGATTCTCTTCCGGCTCAATGCTGCACGTCGAATAGACGATTGTACCACCGGGACGCACTCGCTTGATCGCCAGACGCAGCAGCCGCGTTTGCAGCGTCACAAGGTGCCGCAGATCGTCGGGGCGCAGACGCCAGCGCGCTTCGGGACGCTTGCCCAGTACGCCGGTATTGCTACACGGAACATCCACCAATACGCGATCGAACAATCCCGGCGGCGCTTCCTCGCCTTGGAGCCGGTGCGTCTCGATGATCGTCAAACCAAGACGCTGCGCCAGGGTGTTGACCGTTTGCAAACGACGATCCTCCACGTCGCAAGCGAGGATGCGCCCCGTGTTGCGCATCAATTCGGCGAGGTGCGTCGTTTTGCCGCCCGGAGCCGCGCATAGATCGAGAACAGACTCGCCCGGTTCGGGCATCAGCGCGGTGGCGACGCGCATCGCTGACTCGTCTTGCACGCTGAACCAGCCCTTGGCATAGCCGGGCAAATCGCGGATTGGGCCGGCGTCGTGCAGACGCAATGCCTGAGAATGCTCGCCGGCTTCCGCCGTATGACCGGCCTCTCGCAGCGCTGTCAGCAGCGCCTCGCGCTCGATACGCAGCGGATTGCAACGCAGCATCAGAGGCGCGGGGCCGGCGAACCAGAAGCCGAGACGCTGACATTCTTCGACGCCATAGCGCGGCAGCCAGCGGCGAACCAGCCAGTCGGGTAAGCCGAAGGCGGCCGCGACGTATTCTAACGGATGAGTCGCCGGATCGGGAAGCACAGGCCGCGCCAGGCGGCGATACGCACCATGTTCCAGCGGCAGAGCATTCGCCGCGGCCGTGGTCATGCGCTCATCAGTAACAAGCGCGGCGACCTGGCGCAGCACCCCGTTGAGGAAGCCACGCGCGCCGGGCCGACCGAAATCGACGGCTAGTTCGACCGTCTCATGCACGGCAGCGTGTGCGGGGATATGGGTGAGCAAGGCGAGCTGGCAGGCTCCCAGGGCAAGCGCATCCCACAACCACGATTCGACCTTGTGAGCGGGACGATTCACCAGTGGTTCGAGCAAAGCTCGCAAGGTGCCGCGCCGGCGTAAGACGCCATATACCAGTTGGGTGACAAGCCGGCGGTCGGCTTCGGCGAGCGGCCGGCGTGAGCCGGCTGTTGCGGCAAACTGGCGATCGAGGATTTCCTGAACGAAGGCGTCGTGTTTACGGCAATCGAGCAAGATTTGCAGGGCGAGACTGCGGGCGTTGTGCGCGGCTCCGCGAAACGGCGGCGACGGTCGGTTCATGGCGTCTCCGAACCGAGCCGGTCGCCCGCTTGCGGTTTGCGGCCACGTAGAAATTCCTCGGCTGTCATACGTCGCTTACCTGCCGGCTGTAATTCGTGAATCTCAACCGCCGTATTCGATCCAGCCGTCACCGACAAATAAGGCAGTGAATCCAGGGCCAAAATACTTCCCGGTTCGTAGTCTGGGGGAGATCCAACAGGAGAAACCTTGGCGCGATTTACAATCAATCGCAGCGGAGATTGCCCTGTTCGATGCCAAAACGTGTATGCCGTCGGCCACGGTTGCATGGCCCGAATTTGATTGCACACCTGCTCGGCATCGCGGTTCCAATCGATGATGCCATTTTCCTTCTTCAACTTCGGTGCCTTCGTCACCTGGCTTTGATCCTGCTTGCGACCTTGCACCGTGCCGTTTTGAATCTGTTCAATTACCTGCATCGCCATGCGCGCGCCCAGCGGGGCAAGCCGAGCCTCCACTTCACCCGCTGTCTCGTCGGCTCCGATGTCGATGGCTTCCTGAGCCAGTATATCGCCCGCATCAAGGGATATGGACATTTTGATGATGGTGACGCCGGTGCGTGTTTCGCCGTGGTAAATCGCCCAGGCGATGGGAGCGGCACCGCGATACTTCGGCAACAGCGAAGCGTGGACGTTGATACCGCCGTGCGGCGGCACGGCCAACACATCGCGCGACAGGATTTGCCCATAGGCGGCAACGACGAGCAAATCCGGCCGTAGCGCCTGCAACGCGCCGACGCCCTCCGGCGTATTGATGCTCTCCGGTTGCAAGACGGGAACCTGATGCTCCAGGGCAATGTTCTTCATGCCCCGGCCGGTCTGCCGTGTCGAGCCGCGTTCCGAACCGATCGCGCGATCCGGTTGCGTCACCAGACCGGCAACCGTGTGCGGGCTGGCCAACAGAGCTTCCAGGGTCGGCTCGGCGAAGAGGCCGGTGCCCATCATGACAATACGCATGCGGTATATCCGTAATTCATGAGGCTGATGGCCGACTCAGGACGCCTGATCTTTACGATCCATCTCCGCCGCGCGTTCCGACAAGATGCGTTCGAGTTCAGCCGTGGGAGGGATTTCGCCCTTCTGCTGGTCCTGCTGGAAATCATGCTCGAACTGCTTGAGCATGCCGCGACTGGATAACTTGGCGATGGTGCCCATTTTGTCGATGAACAGAATACCGTCGAGATGATCGACCTCGTGCTGCCATAAACGGGATTCCAGATCGCTGACGACTTTCTCGATAACCTTGCCGTCAAGGTCATACGCCTGCACCGTGACCGTCTTCGCGCGGCGAATCTTCTGAAACAGTTCGGGGAAACTCAGACAGCCTTCCTCGCCTTCCATCGTGCCCTTCCGATCGAGGATGACCGGATTGAGCAGCACTTCTTCCTTGTCGCGCTGCTGCGGATCGCCGGTCGGATTGAGGACGATGATGCGATAGGGCAGGAACACCTGATTGGCGGCCAGACCAAGGCCGCGATGTTCGTACATCAATTCGAGCATGTGGCCCGCATCAAGGCGGACCTGCTTATCAATGGCAGCCAACGGCCGAGCCGGATGACGCAGCGCGGGATGCGGATATTGGACAATCTTCATGCCACTCTCATTGGCGAGGAAACAGATTCCCGTAATGAGTGGATTATATCGCCCGGATGGGAACGGACAAAGTGGAACCAATCCTGAAGCCGGAAGCATCCGCGACCGAACCCCTTGCTTCCCGCTTGCACATTACTCAAAATGAGGCGTTGCCTGTTGCGTCCCGGAAAGCGACCATCAACGCCTGGAGGTGCCTCATGCTCCGACCGCGCAGCCTCGCCTTGCTCTGCCTGCTGGTTCTCCTGTCCGCACCGGCTTGCCGTGGTGCCGAGAAACCATTTCGCTATCCCGAAGGGAAGCACGGCAAGGGCGAGCTGAAATACGTCAATGGGCTGCCCGTCCTCATGGTCGAAGGGACGCCGCAAGAGATTGGCGAACAGATTGGCGTGCTGGCACTCAAGCCCGCACCGCAAATCATGGATGTTCTCAAGGAGTTCCTCAAGGATCGTAAGCTCGAAAAAGTTTGGCCGTTGCTCGTGACAATCGGCAACGGCTTGTTCGCCAATTTCCCGGCGGACTATCGCGCCGAGGTCGAGGCGATGGTGAAAGCGTCCGGCCTGAAACGCGATGGTTTCATCGTCGCTAATACCGTCATGGATTACACGAAACTCGGCGGTTGCTCGACGCTCATCGTCGAGGGCGAGCGCAGCGCGGGCAAGGGACCGCTGTTCGGCCGCAACTGGGACTTCCCGCCGGCGGGCAAGCTGTACCAGTACACCCTCGTCATCGTTTATCGACCGCAGGGCAAGCACGCCTTTGCCACGGTGACATTGCCGGGCCTCATCATCGGACCCACGGTAATCAATGACGCCGGCCTGGCTCTCGCCGCCAACGAAGTCACGTCGGCAAGCGATGGCTCCTCGAAGTTCAACGCCAAGGGCACGCCTCTTGAAGTCGGCATGCGCCGCCTGATGGAAGAATGCACGACCATCAGCGAGGCCGAGAAATTGTGCCGATCCTTGACGCCGACCACGATGATTCTGTTGACTCTGTGCGATAAGAAAGCGGGTGCCGTCTTCGAGGCCACCACGAAACAACTCATCGTGCGCCGCGCCGAAGAGAACGTGTGCTGCTGCACCAATCATTTCCGTTGCAAGGGGTTGGTGACCTCCACGAAATGCTCTCGCTATGACATGCTCGATAAATCGCGCGAGAAACCGCGTCTCGATGTGGCAGAGGTAGCGAAACAGTTGGATGCGGTCAACCAGGGAGCGGACACATTGCACACGATGGTATTCGAGCCGGCATCACTGAGACTCCATTTAGCCTTCGGCAAGGGACCATCGTCTAAGCTACCGTTAAAGACGCTCGATCTGGCTCTGCTCTTTCGGAAAGAACGCGGAGTGAAATGATCGTTTTCCCGAGCCGTTCACAGTGAACCAGGCGGGAAATTCTTTTCCGACAACCGGCGAGGGAGACAGCTTGTGAAGATCAAGCTGACCATCATCTCGGGACCGCATCAGGGCCAGGAGTTCGTCTTCGACGGGCACGATACGTTCCTCGTCGGCCGGACGAAGGATGCCCATTTCCAACTCTCCTACGATGATCCCTATTTTTCTCGCCGGCATTTTCTCGTTGAGGTGAATCCGCCCCGCTGCCGCTTGATCGACCTCAACAGCCGCAACGGAACCCAGCTAAACGGGGTTCGCATCCAAACGACCGAGGTTGCCGACGGAGACGAAATCGGCGCGGGGCACACCGTTTTCAAAGTCTGCGTTCTTGCTGCGGAGTCCGCCGACAAAGAAACTCTCGCGCTGCCGGTTGACCCCATCGCGGGCACTCCGACCATCGACTACCAACCGTCTGCCGTCCTCGGCTACCGGCTCGAAGGCGAACTCGGCCGTGGTGGAATGGGCGTGGTGTACCGAGCGACGCGCGAACGGGATGGCCGGGCGGTTGCCCTGAAGACCATCATGCCCGCTGCCGGGGCCAGCCGAAAACAGATTGACCGCTTTCTCCGCGAAAGCCGAATCCTCGGCCAACTTGCGCATCCGAACATCGTGGCCTTCCAGGAGGCCGGCGAGGCGGGCGGCTTGATTTTTTTGGCGATGGATTTGGTCGATGGCCCCGATCTCGGCGCGCGGTTGAAGACGCGAGGAGCGGAGGATGTCCGCACGGCGGTGCGAATCGTTTGTCAAATGCTCGCGGGTCTGGCGCACGCTCACGCCAAGGGATTCGTTCACCGGGACATCAAGCCCTCGAACATCCTGATTGGCCGCGCTGGGGTGAAGGGGATGGTGAAGCTGGCCGATTTCGGGCTGGCTCGCGTCTGTGAATCGTCGAAAATCAGTGGATTGACGATGCAAGGCGAGATCGGCGGCACCCCGGCGTTCATGGCACCGGAGCAAGTCACCCACTATGGGCAGGTGAAGCCGGCGGCCGATCAGTATTCCGCCGCCGCCACCCTGTACAAGATATTAACCGATCGTCACACGCACGATTTTCCGAAGGACATCGGTGCCCAACTCGCGCACATCGTGACAATGGACCCAGTGCCGATCACCGAACGCAACCCCGACCTTCCGGCGAAACTGGCGGAGGTAATCCACAAGGCGCTCAGCCGGGAACCGGAGGACCGTTACCCGGATGTGATGGCGTTCCGGCAAGAGTTGAAGCGTTTCGCCTGATGGGCCGGTTAACGACAATCACTCGAGGCGCAAACAAACCCGAAAACCAACCGCCGGGTGGCCAATCTCGGCCGTGCCCCACGAGCGAGAGGCTGCGCGGCAGAGATTAGCGGGGTTGATCCAGGAACCTCCACGGAAAAGGGGCGGGGCGTGAAGTTCGCGATCCAACTGAATGGGATCTTTCAACCCCACGAGTTTGTCGTAAGGAGCGTAGTAGTCTTGGCACCACTCCCAAACATTTCCGAGCATGTCGTGCAACCCCCACGGGTTCGCCGGATACGAACCCACCGCCACGGTCTTCTCCTTATACACCCCTTTCATGTCGGTCCCGTAAGGCTCCGTTCCGTTGCAGTTCGCCTGGTCCCCGTTCAGTTTCGAGCCGAAATGGAACGGCGTCGTCGTTCCCGCACGACAGGCGTAATCCGCCTGGGCCTCGCTCGGCAAATGCACTTTCCGTTTCGTTCGCTCCGAAACCGTCTCGCAAAACTTCACCGCATTCACCCAGGACACTTGCTCAACCGGGAGACGGTCGCCCTTGAAATGGCTGGGGGATTGCCCTGTAACAGCCTTGTATTGATCCTGCGTCACTTCGTATTTCCCCAAGTAAAAGTCCCGGCTGATCTCTACTTGACGCTGCCACTTCTCGTCCAGCGATCCCATCAGGAACGTGCCCTTCGGGATACGGACGAACTCGATCTTCTCCCCACCCCCAATATCCAGAACCACGACCCGTCGAGAACCTTTTTTCTTCTCTCCCTCGATCAGGTACTCAAATTCCTCTGTTCGCTCTCCGAGTATCTTCGCCTCCTCCGGCTTCGCGGACGGAATCGGATCGACCTTCGGGGCCGGCGTCTTCGGAGCCATCATCACGCGCACGGTCACCTTGTCGCCCTTGCGAAGCGAAAATTCGGTTGTGTCCAGCACCAGGCCGTCCGCCCCCTCGACGCGGATTTTGTACGGACCCGCGTCCAGCTTCTTGCTGCGGTCCTTCGGCGTCAGCGTGTAGCGGACTTTGTCGTCCGGCCCCGACAGGATCAGTTTCCCCTTCTTGATGCGAGCTTCGACCTCATCGTCGTTCATCTCGACGAGGAGCGTTCCGTTCGGGGTTTCGACACGCAGCACGATGTACGCCAGCCAAACGCACAGGGGCGTCAGAAGGGCGAGCGCCAAAGCTACGGCCGTGATTCGCCGCGCCTTCGCCTTCTTCACGGCCGGAGCAGGCGCGGTCGGCTCGACCAGATCGCCGAAGGGAGAATAATCGACCGTTGGCGAGGAGGCTTGCGGGACCGGAAGCACGGGAGGCGATGATTTGGGGGCTTTCAAATACTGTCCCAGAGCGTTGGCAAAGTCCGCCATGCTCGCAAAGCGAGCTGCCGGCTCCTTGGCCATCGCTTTGCGACAAATGGCATCCAGACGCGAATCCACATCGGAGCGAAACTCCTTGACCGGCGGCACCGGCGCGGAAAGGATCTGCCCCAGCACAACCCGGAACGCGCCGTTGTACGGCGTGTTCCCGGTCAGCATCTCGAACAGCACCACGCCGAGCGAATACACATCCGTGGCCGGCCCAACGGCCTTTGCTTCTCCTCGCACCTGTTCGGGAGACATGTAGCTGGGAGTGCCGAGAATAGTGCCGGCATGGGTCAACTTGGTCTCCCCCGCCTCCACCTCGCCAAATCGCTTGGCCAAGCCGAAGTCCATGACCACTGGCTCGCCATCGGCATCCATCATCACGTTCGCCGGTTTCAGGTCGCGATGGACAACTTTTTTGCGATGAGCATGTTCCAGAGCGAGCGCGACCTTGCGAGCAATCTCGGCAGCACGAAGTTGCGGCATCGGCTCTTCGGGATCGATCTCGTCCTCTAGCGGTTTGCCGGGGATATACGCCATCGTCAGGAACGGCCGGCCGTCGATCTGTCCAGCATCGAACACGGTGCAGATGTTGGGATGATGCAGCGCCGCCGCCGAGCGTGCTTCACGCACGAAGCGTTCGGCTCGCTGCGGAGACTCCAAGGCGTCGAAGAAGGGTATTTTGAGAGCGACTTGTCGTCCGAGTTGGGAATCTTCGGCGAGATAGACCGCACCCATGCCGCCTTTGCCGAGCAGTTTCAGCACGCGATAACGACCGAACTCCGCGGGCAGGAGGGGAAATGGATTGGCTTTGGTAGCCGGCTGGCTTTTGTTGGTATCGTTCTTTTGTCCGTCGAGGGTCGGTTTCACCACGAAGGGTTTGCCGCATTTGGGACAGCCGACTTGTTGACCGCTGACGGTTTCGGCCACGGAACAACTTTGTCCGCAGTCGGGATGGGGGCATTGGACGACGATGGGCATGGTGAACCTCAAGAAAGAAAGCTCGGTCAACAAGCGGATCCGAGAACGGAGCGCCGATGATTAACCGATCTTTTCCAGGTAGATGCAACGAGTTAGTGTATCCTCTTCGGAGGAATCATCGCAACGATATTCCCCAAAAAGCTAACGCACAGGGGACACTGTGGCGGCCATCCCCTCGGTCGTTGCCGTTCATTTTGAGTGCCTTTAACGCCGATGTGTTTGGCGGACCTGCAAGGTGGGAGGAACCGACTGGGGAGCGAGCCGCGGCGCTTCGCGGATGATCGTTTTCTCCTCCCACACTTGCGGCGAACCGAGGTCTTTGCGTTTCTCCGTCAATTCCACACGCAGACTCACTTCACCGGCTTTTTTCGCCTCCACCTCGACCGTATAGACGACTTCCGCTCTCGCGTCCAGTGCCGGCAGCGGATCAAAGCGAATGATTTGCCCCTCGCGCTGCGCCGTGGTTGGGCCGCGTTCGGCCCGCACCGCCATCGCCTCCGGGACCGTGACAGTCACGATGGGATTGAGGAAGGCCGTCTTGCCGGGATTGATAAGCCGGATCGTGTAAGTGGCTTTTTGCCCCACTTCCAGGGGATCGGCGCTTTTGTCGATCTCGATGGCTGGACCGGCGGGCGTCTCGAAATGCGTCGCCTCCGCGCGTGCCTTGACGGACAGATCGTGATCGGCCGTGGCCTGTACCCCGTTGCCGAACAGACCCGGTCGAGGAGCGAGGAGGACCACCTGAAGGACACGCTGCTCTTTGGGCCGCAAAGAGCCGAGCGACCAGCGGACCCGTCCACCAGCAAAGCGACCACCAGGGCTGGCGCTGACAAAGTTAACGGCGGGACTTAATTCATCGGTCACCTGCACGTTCGTCGCCGGCATCGTGCCGGGATTGCTCACGGTGATTCGGTAAGGGGTGGGCCGATTGATGAGCCGTCGCTGGGGTCCGGTCTTAAGGAGCGCCAGCTTCGCTTCGCCGACCGTGACGTTGGCGCTGGCCTTCTGGCGCACGCCGCCCGCAGCCGTCACTTCCACCTTGTTGGTGAATGTGCCCGTCTGCCGCGACATCGCCTGATATTCAATACGGCGCGTCTGACCGGGAGCCAGTTCCCCCAGTTTCCAGGTCAACGGCTTCTCGGGTTTGGGGTACGGTTTGCCATCCAGAAATTCCAGGCCGGCCGGCAGTTCATCGGTGACAACAACGTCTTTCGCGGGCGCGGGGCCGGTGTTCGTGACCTCCAGCCGAAAGGTCAGCGCCTGATACAAAGTCGCCTGAGCGGGCGCGATGACACGCACGCCGACGCTGGCCTTGGCAATGCGTGTCTTGACAGTTTGACCATGCTCGAACTGCACATAGGCGCTGTTCTGAATCTCGTCACCGTCCGTGGGATTGATGGCCAGCACGATCACCTTCCGCTCGCCAGGTTTCAACGTGCCGAAATCCCAGAGCAAATCCGTCACGCCCGCCTTGGCCGGCGTCTTGCTGGTTGGCTCGGGTTTGGCGCGGACGAAGGCGGTGCCGCGTGGCAAACGATCGCGGACGATCACATGATGCGCGGCGGCGCGCGCGACATTCTCGACCGTCAAGCGATATTCGATCTCCTTGCCGGGCTGAACCTCGGCGGGCGCGCGGACACGCAGTCGCACGAGTGGCTCCGGTGGCTCCATCGGTTCCGGTCCGACAAACGGTATTCCTCCAAAGGGAGTTGTCTCAGCCGGTGCGAGTGGATTGGGAGGCGGAGCGACAAAGGGAGGGGCGGGCGAATCAGGGTTTTGGGAAGGCGGGGGCGAATCGGCGAACGGCGGTTCTCCTGCCCCGGCTCCCGGCGCTGTCCAGGGCTGCTGTACGGTGCATGCCGGTATCTGCCGCGACAGCGCCTGTCCGCGATTGGCGACCACGGCCAGCGCAATGATCAGTCCGACTAATGGCGCCAGTCTCGCGGCTCGTCGCCATTCCTTCATGTTGTCTCTCCGTATCCTGGCTTGCTCTCTCCCTGCGTCCGACCGCTGCCCGAACGCGATCGGCCATTGTCGCTTTTTTCTCCATTTGTGTCTGCACAAGTTCCAGGCATGGACGGCCAGATCTCCTTCTCCAGTTCGCGCAAACGCCGATAACCGCGCCGTTGCCCCCGTCGCACAATCCAGGCTGTTGCAGCGAGGCACATCGGTGCCGGCGGGGAGCCATCTCGCCGACGAGGAGATGACAAACACACTTCTCTAGCCCAAGTCCTTGATGTCCGTTTCTTACGAACCGACGACCTTCTCTCTCCGAATTGTGCCTACGAGACCGACCGGGGCGCCACTTGCTAACTTCTTAAAAATTAGTACGATTAATCTTGACAGAGAAAATGGTCGTGAGAAAAATCTCCTAATTGATTCAACTTTCGCAACGTGGTTCTCATTTCGTCGCATTCGTTGTTGTCAGGAGAGTCCGTTATGTCACGACTTCATCAGTCCCGGCGTGCCTTCACCCTGATTGAATTGTTGGTGGTCATCGCCATCATTGCCATTCTCATCGGCCTGCTCTTGCCCGCTGTGCAAAAGGTCCGCGAGGCCGCCGCACGCTCGCAGTGTACCAACAACTTCAAACAGTGGGGGCTGGCCATGCACATGTACAACGACACGATGGGCACCCTCCCGCCTGGAGCAGTCCACAATCCGCGCCACACCTGGGTTCCGCACCTGTGGCCGTTCATCGAGCAGCAAAACCTGGCCAACCTGTACGGCAACCCGAATGTGCAGCAGTTCTACAACCCGCCCGCGATCAACCAGGGCGCCCTCACCGGTGCCTGCGCCATGCAGGTGAAAATGTACTACTGCCCCAGCGACCGCCCCGGTGCTTACGATACGCACGACAGCTACTATCGCTGCCGGGGGAACTATATGGTCAACTTCGGAACGCATACCATCCCGGATAGCTACGCCGGTAACCCCTCGGCTCCGTTCAGCGACCCGAACAACACCGGCGGAATCACGCAAACCACCGCCATTCAGCGAATACCGGACGGAACCTCTAGCACCTTGCTCATGTCCGAGATCATCGTGGCCATGGGCGATAGCGATCAAAATTCCCACGGGGACTTTCAAAACGATGATGCGGCTCAAGTCGGTTGGGCATTCATGACGGTAACGACGCCCAACAGCATGACACCCGACCAGATTTTCTGTGGCACCAACAACGACCCGCGGGCTCCCTGCGTCAACTCGTCGCCGGAATACGAGACGGCGCGCAGCCGGCACACCAACGGCATCAACGCCCTCTTCTGCGACGGTTCAGTACATTTCCTCACCAACAGCATCAACCTCATCACCTGGCAAGCTCTCGGCTCCGCCACTGGCAGCGAACCGGTGGATGCTTCGCAGTTTTGATCCGCGACCGTACCGCACGACCAAGGGATGGTCGCGGCCAAACGCAAGGACTGCTGAACAAAATCCATCGGAACCCGCAGCGTAAGCGAGGGCAAGTCGTCCCTTGCTTGCGCTGCGAAGAAAGAAGAGGAAATTGAGTTGTTCTTGCTCGTCCATCAAGGACTCCTACCCAAATCCTTTCCATCCGGGATTCGCTACATCTTGAACTTGTTCCGCAACTCGATGAACCTTGCTTCTCGCTCAGGCGGGATCGGCCCTCCGAAGTTGAGGAAGACTTTGAAAGCGGCAGCACCCGTCCGATCGAAGAACTGGAAGCTGCGTGTGGCGGTGCCGTCCATGTGGCCCGGCTTTTCCACGGCGAACACAGCCGCCAATTGCTGCCCTCGAATGTGCATGTCGAGTGAATCGGTCTGGACGTTGAAGAACTCGCCCGCTGTGCTGAAGCCGCCGAACTGTCCGTCCACTTCAATCGTCGTTGCGCCGTTGGACACCAGCACTCGCACCGAACCAAATGCCTCAAAACTCTGAAGCAGTTCCTCCCAACGGGCCATATCGAGTTCCATGACCCGCTCCGCTGGAAAGGCTCGGATGACCTCGACCTCCGGCACGCCGAGATCACGAGCTAGTTGCAGAGTCATTTTCCGAGGATTCTTCTCGACGGCAGCACGAATACGCTCGGTCCCTTCATTCGCCTTCATGGTTGATTCCTTACTTTTTCAACGCCCTGCCTGTCAACGCTCTCTGGAGCGGGCACCCTTCCGGCGCACGCTCTCCCCGCCGATAGCCGGCCAGCAGTTCATAGGATCGTCGGGTGAACATTCTACGGCAAAGCCACACTGAATGCAGCGGTGTCAATTCAGGATGGGATGCCGAGGGTGCGGCTGTAGAAGGACGCCCCGCTGGACGAGAAAAGCATCTGCTGGATGGATGTTCGCACCCTGACAGGCGAGGGCAAGTCGGCTAGAGAATTTCCGCTGGATGGAAGAAAAAGCGGGGAGAACCTTGCCATACCGAAAGCAGTTTCGGCCCCGGATCATGACGACTTCGTGCGTCATCGTGTCGCCGTAAGTCGCGGGATGGACGGTGGGTTCGCCAGTAGTCCACCCCTTCGGCAGAGCAGCCACCTGATGGAAATGCCACTAGGTCTGTCTCTTTGCGTCCCACGCTCGCGCGTGGTTTGCCCTTTCGAGGATGAAAGGCGTTGTGATCCGGGCGAGACAGCAAGGCTCGCCCCCGAGCGCTGCCACCAAAGCTGGCAGCTTCGTTTGCCGTACAACTCTAGGTCGCAATCCCCTCGCAGGCAAACCGGCTCTCTCTGGCTGGCCCTTCCGATTGGTTTTCATGCCGCCGACGCATCTCGGCCAGCGCGGTCCGGATAACCATTACGTGTCACGCCTTCCAGACCCAGCGGAAGGGCCGCCAACTCCGGCGAGGCTTCCTTCAACAGGTACAGGGGCCGAACCTTGACCTGCTCATAGATACGGCCGATATATTCACCGACGATGCCGAGGCAGCAGAGGATGGCGCCGCCGACCAGGAACAGCGCCATCAGCACGATTTGATAGCCTCCGATGCTGCCGCCGAACAAGCTCTGCCCCAGCAGGAGTATGCCACAGCCGGAGCCGAGTACGACCAGAAGTATCCCCAGCACCATCGACAAACGCAGCGGCAGCTTGGAAAACGACAACATGGCGTCGATGGCCAGGGCCAACATGCGCCGCAGGGTGTACTTCGTCACGCCCGCGCCGCGGCTGGCCGGATAGAACGCCACGGTCGTCGTCGGGAAGCCCAGCCAGTTGACCATGCCGCGCAGAAAGCGATGCTTCTCGTGTAAGCGCAGCAGACTATCGACCGCCTTGCGCGAGAGCAGCCGATAGTCCGACGCCGCCGAACTGACCGGCGTGTCGCTCAGCCAGTGCATCACCGTGTTGAAGGCCCGCGACGAGACACGCTTGAAATAGCTCAGGCGCGGATCGTCCTCACGGAAAGTCAGCACGATGTCATGCCCTTTCCGCCATTGATCGAGCAGGGCCGGGATCAAGTTGGGCGGATGCTGCAAGTCGCTGTCCAGTGTAATGACCACGTCGCCGCGCGCGTGTTCCATGCCGGCTGTCAGAGCCGCCTGTTGGCCGAAATTGCGGCTGAAGGACAGATAGCGGATGCGCGGGTCGGTAGCGGCCAGCAGACGCAGAAAATCGAGTGTGCCATCGCGGGAGCCATCATCGATGTAAAGGATCTCGACCTCATACTCCGGTTCGAGGGGGGCCAAGGCGGCGCACAGTTCCGCATGGAAGTGAGGCAAAACCTCCTCTTCCTCGAAGGCGGGACAGACGATGCTCAGCTTGCAAACAGGCGCGGCCATTTACCTTCTCCGTTTTCCGGTAGCCGGACCCTCATCAAGCGGCGTGGACCGCGGCGTCGGGCATTTCGGCCCCATAGCCCGGCTGTTCCGCCGTCAATTTTCGCACGAGGACCACGACGTAGGCGATAGTCAGCAGGAGGGCGGCCTGCGGTTGCAATCCCAGCGCGTGGATGCGATTCACGTCTCGCCAAAGCCCCCGAAGTACACAGAGCAGGAAGAGCAGCAAGGCCACTCGCGTCATCCACTCGACGAACCGCGGCCAGCGGTCGCTTGTGGCACTAAACACGGCCCAGGCCAGGGCCGGCGCCAGCAGAACATAGGTGCAGGACTCGGTCGCGGGACCACACAGCGTCATCCAGCAGGTGCCCAGCATCAGGATGGCACCCAGTACCTCACGGCGCGGCCAACCACGCAGGCGAGCCGCCACGCACAGGATCGCGCAGCCCGCCGCGCTAAGGAGTTGAATGCCCATGTAACCGCGCGGCGTCAA